>DASXPH010000024.1:0-335631 GCA_036493735.1 Gemmatimonadaceae bacterium | reverse complement strand
GCCGCCTTCGGCCATCCGGTGATGGTTGAGTACTTGCTAAAGGAAATGGAAAGCGAGGATCCGGCGGCCGCCGCCGGTGCCGCGGCCGCCTTCGGCAGGATGCTGGGTGTCGCCGTGGAGTCGGGTCGTCGCGCGACGATTCCTCCGGCGGACGGCACAGCGCCGGACGAGTTCGAGGCGGAATTTCTGGACGAGGTGCGCCTCCCAGACCTGCCGCGCGCCCGAGGCCAGTGGGAGCAGCTGCGGCCGAAGCTTGCGAGCGCATCGCGGGTCGCCCGCGGCATCGACGTCAGCGCTGGACTCACCCGAGAAACCTTCGCTCTGCTCGACATGGAGTCGCGCCACGAGCTCTGCCTGCGCGCTCGCCTAACGGCTGGCTGGACAGGGACGCCGCTTGTCCTGGAGCAGTTTCCGTTGCGGGCGTAGCACACGGTCCCGCATCGGCCACCAGCAGCATTTGAAAGGCTAAACGCAGAAGCCGCAGAATGACGGAGAAGACGCTGTAACCGCTCGTGGCGGTACAGCGTCTTCTTCGTTTCTGCGTCAGTCTGCGTTCGAGCGAATGTTCTTTGTGGCAAGCGAGGAGAGAAAGTCTCTCCAGTCAGACCCAAAGCAGTTTTGCAGTGCCGTGTCGTCTGTGCACTTCTGTGTACTCTGTGGCCGCTTGTCATCGGTCTGAGTAGCCCCGTCACGCGTCACCCACAACCCACAACTCATTACATCCACGGTTCATCAGCCGATGGCCCATAGATCGACGGCACCTTGCCACCCGCCATCCGTATGTAAACGCTCATCTGGCCGCGATGGTGGATCTGATCACCGAGCATGAACCCCATGAACTCGGACTTCGGATAGTCGCCCATCGTGCCCGGTCCCGTGAAGAACTTCACCGTTCCCGCAAAGTCGTCGTCCTTCGCCGACTCCAGCTCGTGAAGGAGCTCCGAGTGCGTTTGCAGGAACGTATCGTAGCACTCGTCCCACGTCTCGGGTGCCTTCGGGAACCCACCGCCGAGTTTGAGCTCATTCTTCAACGCCAGCAGAATCAGGCGCTCCTCGATGGCGAACGTCCAGAGGAGCTGCTTCGCGCTGTTCGACCGCGGATGCGGCTTGAAATCCGGCTGGTCGGAGGGAAAGGCGTCGATCACTTTCTTCGTCGTTGCGTGCTCTCGCTTCAGCGCATCGATGAATTGCTGCTTCACTGTTGGAACAGCCATCGAGCCGACGGGTGGTGTCGCGGTTGGAGCAGTCATGAACTCCTCGCTGCGGTTGAGGGTTAATCCGCGGATGTCATCTCGCTTGAGTATCCCTTGATTCCGGGGTGGGCGCCAGCGGTCACCGTTTCATTGAGGTCAGGAGATTGTCGAGGCCGGCCGTGGCCGAAAACATCGGAACAGCGTCATTGCGGCCATTCAGCACCCGGGCGAGGTTGACACCATGCCCACGCGCCGCATTGGCATTCTCGGTTTTGAGAATCTCCAGGCACTCGATCTCATCGGGCCGGCCGACGTATTCGGATCGGACGCGCTCGCCGCGCCGCAGTTCCACGACGGCGGTGAGGCGCCGTACGAGGTCATGCTCATCGGCGTCGACCGCAAGCGATTCACGGCCAGCAACGGCATCGAGTTCACCGCGCGTCACGTTCTCCCGACCAGCACGCCGCTCGATACCGTGATTGTGCCCGGTGGTAGCGGGCTTCGATCCGGTGAGCTCGCGACCTCCGTCGCGCGATGGATCGCCGCACGCGGCGAAAGCATTCGGCGCATCGCCAGCGTCTGTACCGGTATCTATGGTATCGCCCCGACCGGTTTGCTCGACGGCCGCGACGTCGCCACGCACTGGGCCTTCGTCGACGATGTTCAGCGCCGGTTCCCCAAGCTGCGGGTCGATCGCGACGCGCTGTTCCGCAAAGACGACCGCTTCTATACCTCCGCCGGCATCACCGCCGGGATCGATCTCGCGCTCGCGATGGTCGAGGAGGATCTCGGTCCCGACGCGGCGCTCGCGGTCGCGCGCGAGATGGTCGTCTATCTCAAGCGATCCGGCGGACAGAATCAGTACTCCGAGCCACTTCGCTTCCAGGTGGAGGCCACCGATCGCTTCGCCGAGCTCGCCGCGTGGATACCGACGCACTTGCGCGACGATCTCTCAGTCGACGCGCTTGCCCACCGCGCCTGCCTGAGCGTTAGGCAGTTCTCACGCGCGTTCAAGGAGCGCTTCGACCTCACACCAGCGGCATTCGTCGAGGAGGCACGCCTCACCGAGGCGTGCCGTCGCCTGGCCGCGCGACGCACCAGCATCGAAGCGGTGGCGCGCTCCGTCGGCTACGCCAGCGACGACGCGTTCCGCCGCGCCTTCGAGCGACGCTTCGGCGTCTCGCCACGACACTATCGCAGCCGTTTCAACCTGCTATCCAAGCCGTTCATGTGAGCGGCGCCATCCCGTGATATCGACGGCGGAGGCACCATGTTCGACGACACTCGTTATGCAGTTCGCACGTTGCGCAGATCGCCTGGGTTCACCATCGCGGCGATCCTCACCATCGGCCTCGGCGTCGCCGCGAGCACCGCGATCTTCACCATGGTCAACGGCGTGTTACTGCGCCGTCTCCCGATTGGCGTGGGGAACCGCTTCGTCCATCTGACGCAGCCCTCGACCCAGAACAGCGACGAGGGATTCTCGGTTGGCGAAGTGCGCGACCTCAATGGCGCGACGCGCACGATGAGCGGCGTCGCCGAGTATCACAGCATGTCCTTTCAGCTGTATGGATACGGCGAGCCATTGCGCGTCCAGACCGGTGTCGTCTCCGACAAGTTCTTCGATCTGCTGGGTGTGAAGCCGTTGCTCGGCCGTACCTTCCGCCCCGGCGAAGAGGTAGTCGGTGCGCCACCCGTCGTCGTGCTCACGCACAAATTCTGGATGGACCAGTTCCACGGCGACCCGGCGATCATCGGCGCGAAGTTCACGATGAACGACCGCGTGCACACGGTCGTCGGCGTCTTGCCACCCATGCCGAGTTATCCGAACAACGACGAGATGTTCATGCCCGCCGGCGCGTGTCCGTTTCGCTCCGCGCCGGTCATGCTGAACGACTATAGCATGCGTATGGTCGGAGCCTTTGCCGTGCTGCGGCCGGGCGCGTCGCTCGAGCAGGCGCAGACGGAGCTCGCGACGCTTGGTGGTCGGCTGCACGCCTCCCATCAGCAGTCATATCCTGCGGCGCAGCGTCTGCATTATGTTGCGGCACTCGCGCGCGACGAGATGACGGCGCGCGCGAAGCCCGTGCTGCTCTTGCTGCTCGCGACGGCCGCGTTCCTGCTCGTCGCGGCAATCGCCAACGTCGCGAATCTCAGTCTCTCACGGCAGATGCGTCGGTCGCGAGAAGTCGCGGTCCGTGTTGCGCTTGGCGCCGGCAGCGGTCGCCTCTACCGGCAGCTGATGTTGGAGAGTTTCTACGTGTCGCTCGCCGGTGGCGTCGTCGGCGTTGCGCTCGCCGGCGCCGGCGTTGGCTTGCTCCGCGCGACGGCAACCCGCCTCACGCCGCGCGCCGAGGAGATCCAGATGAGCGCGTCGGTGTATGTGTTCGCCTTCGCCCTGTGCGCGATGACGGCACTACTTGTGGCGGCGGTACCGTTCTTTCAGGCGGCGCGGCGCCGCAACGTCGCCGACGCGTTGCGGCAGGGAAATACCGGCGCCATGGCAACGCGTGGCGAGCATCGAATGCGCAACGCACTCGTCGTCGCGCAGGTCGCGATCGCGTTCGTCATGCTCGTGGGCGCTGGTCTCATCGGTCGTAGTCTCGTCGAGTTGCATCGCGTGGATGCAGGGCTCGAGGTGAAGAACGTGCTGACGGCGCGTCTCACGCTCAATTTCACGAAGTACAACAGCGGTCAAAAGCAGCGCGCGTTCGCCGACGCGTTACTCGGCCGGCTCGGCGGAATGCCGGGCGTGTCATCGGTGGCTCTGGCGAGCACGCTGCCGCTGGCGAATGCGCCGCGGCAGGACATCCGCTTCATCATCGAAGGAGTCACCAATCGTTCCGTCGCGAGCATGCCGCATTCGGACGCGACCCTGGTGAGCCCGGAATATTTTCGCACGACCAGTATTCCACTCCTCCGCGGCCGCGACTTCACGCGCGCCGATCGCGATACACTGGCACCGCCGGCGATCATCAGCCAGCGGCTCGCGAGGAGCTATTGGGGATCGCGCGATCCCATCGGGACGCGCATCAGTGCTGACAGCGGCCGCAATTGGCTCACCATTGTCGGCGTCGTCGGGGACGTTCATGTGAAGGGCCTGGATCAGGACGTCACCGACGAGATCTACGTGCCTGTCGCAAGTAGTGGCTCGAGCGATCTTCGGGTCTTCCTCCGCACGATCGGACCAGTGCCGCCGGTGGCTCGTGCGCTCCGCGCTCTCGTGCACGACGTCGATCCGCAACAACCGGTGTCCTCGGTGGAGACGCTGGAGCAGGTCCGCGGCGCGCAGCTCGCCGAGCCTCGCCTGACGACGACGCTGCTCCTCGTCTTCGCCATCGTTGCGCTCGTGCTCACGGCGACAGGATTGGCAGGTGTGATCGGCTACTCCGTCACCCAGCGGCTGCCGGAGATCGCGATTCGTCTCGCCCTTGGTGCGACGAGGGCGCGCGTGCTCGGCCTCGTTATGCGACAGGGGTTGGCCATCGTCGCGATCGGCATCGTGATCGGCTTTGGCATCGCACTCGAGGGTGGCAGCGCCGTGTCGAAGCTCCTCTTCCGCGTTGCACCGACCGATGTCCTGACCTATGTCGCGATGGGCGGACTGATCCTCGCGACGGCGGCGGTCGCGTGCTTCATCCCCTCGCGGAGAGCATTGCAAACGGACCCGGCGCGGGTGTTTCGCGCTGGCTGAGAATCTCTTTGCGCGATGCGCTGTCCGCGCAACGCTGACGCCCGGTTGTGCCCTTTCGGTCAGCGGCCGTGAGTGGGCGCTGGCTTGTGCACGGCGTTGATCTCGTTCGCCAGCAACTCATCGAGTGCCGCGCGGTCGTACACGCGGCCGCGGGTGAACACCGCCACGATCCGGTGGGCATTGGCGATGTCCGCGAGCGGGTCGGCATCGAGTAGGACAAGGTCGGCGAGCTTGCCCGGCGCGATCGTGCCTAACGAATCCAGGGCTGCGAAGTAGCGCGCGGGCTCGTACGTCGCGGCACGGAGTGCCGCGGCCGGCGTCAGACCGCTTCGCGTGAGCTCGAGGAGCTCCTCGTGAAGTCCGAAGCCTGGCGGCACGTTCCGCATCGGCGCGTCCGTCCCGGCAAGGAGCCGTACGCCGGCGTTGTGCAACGCGAGGACGAGCGCGCGTCGCTTCGCGAACATCTGTCGACCGAGGACATCGCCGTTGGCAGGCATCGCCGGCGGCGGATCGAAGATCTGCACGAGGTAGTCACGCAGGCTGTCGGACACGAATCGGCTCAACGAGTCGCCTGGCACTTCGTGCTTCGGCAATACCGCGAACTCCCAGGCCGTGGCGAGCGTCGGCGTCACCCAGGTGCCATTGCTCGCGAGATGCTCGTAGATGGGCCGCTGATCTCGGGATGTACAAGTATTGAACACGATTCGACGCAGCGGATCGATCGCCGCGAACGCAACCGACTCGGCAGGGGTACACACGTTCACGAAGCCGAGCAGGTGCTCCAGGCTTCGTTGTCCCGAATCCGAGGCTTCGATGATCGTGACGTAGGGTGATAGGTGGCCGGCGACAAACAGATGCTTCGCGCGCGCCTCACGAGTCGCGGCAAAGAACGCCGCCCGCGGCAGCGCGCTGTGTACCTTTACGAAATCGACGCCAAGTGCCGCGAGTGAGTCGACGGCAAGGCGGGCGTCATCGGCGGTGTGGACCTCGAAATGTGGAATCGGCGGCGCGTGCCCATCAAGGTACGGTCCAGACGCGACGATTCGCGGGCCAACCAGCGCCCCGCTGGCGATCTCGTCACGCCAGCGGCGGATCGTCGCGAAATCGCCCCCCATGTCGCGTACCCCGGTAATGCCGTTTGCGACATAGAGACTCAACATCAGCCGTCCCGACGGGAAGGCAGTGTGCACGTGCATGTCCCAGAGCCCCGGGATCAGCCACTTGCCAGACCCATCCACCACGCGCGCTCCTCTCGGCACGCGAACCGACGCAGCCGGGCCTACGGCCGTGATCCGCGGGCCGTCGGCGATGACGTTGATGTCGCGACGGGAGGTTCCGAGCTCGGCGTCCACCGTCGTCACATGCGTGATGGCGACAAGCTGACAGAAGGCGGCCAGAGCCGCGCTGCCGATCATAGGGAGAATATGCCGCCTACCTCCGCGAGCCGGAATGCGCTGCCTCCGATCGCCGCGCGAAACCCCGGCGACGAGCCGCAACGTAGTGGGCCGAAGCGGTGTCCAAAGGATCGTGACCCGGATCACGCCTCGGCGCTGTCCGGGCCCGATCTATAGATCGCAACGTTCCTTCATACCAGGGTAGCATGCTGGGTCGACGCCTCCGGATCGTGGCGCTCGTCGCGATCGCGCTGTTCGTCGTCGCTTCATTTGTCGACGTCGATGAACCGTGGTTTGCGATCTGGGTCGCCTTGCTGGGTGCGGCGGCCGTTCTTCCAGGGTTGAGCGTACGCGACGGAGGGACCGGGCGGCCGGCTTACTTCCTCGCGCTGTTCGCCGCGGTATGGGTTTTCGCGGTGAACAGCTATTACGTCGAGATCCAGCGGCAACGGAGCGAGCGCTTCGATGTCGTTGGTGTTCATCTCACCCCTCCTCGATCCGGCGTCTTCCGGATCGGCGCGAGTGATCTCAGCGCCGAGGGGAGCGCCCCGGATTCACTCGACGTTCGACTCGAGGCCTCACCCGATGCGGCGCAACGGTGGGCGGTTACGATCCATCGCGACCCCGCTCGCCACGGGTTCATCGTCGACAGTATGGAAGGCGTCGAGTCGCTTCAGCAGAAGCGAGAGGGAACACGCTCGGCGCTGCGGCGTCTCTGGGAGCGCGTCGTCCGCTACGATCCGGCGTGGGTTCAACTCTGGGGCGACGAGTTGAGTCTCGCGTCACCGGAAGTCAATGCGATCGCCGCCCGGCCGGGTGGGCCGACGCATCATTTCCGTCTCATCGAATCGAGTGAGGGGCGCTTTCTCGAGTGGAATGGCGAACGGGCGCCGCTCGTGCTGCCCGATTCGTCGCCGATGCTCGACGTGCTCGGCCGGCGCCTAACGAGACGGTTGGGCGAAGGACTGCCCCTGCGTGAGCTGGCGTGGACGACGATTCCCGACACGAGCGCGGCGCGCGATCTCGTGCTCACGCTCATCTACGAGCCGCAGGCCCGCCTCAAGCCACTGGAGCGATGGGGTCTCCTGCCGCCGCTGCAGTTCCGGCTCGCGTCGCGCGACGGAGAATGGGTGGTCACGAAGTCGGCGAAGCGGAACGCGGATCGTCCGTTTCTCACAACCGGCGATACGGTTCGCATCGTCTCGCACGGGCGCCGTTGGGCGTTCCTGCTCGCTGACCATGGCCGGGGCGCGAATCGCGACCCGGGAGTCGCCGTCCGTTTCGTGCGCGCCCCAGATCCGCGCCTCGGTTGGCTGCCGTCCGACGAAGTCTGCGGCACCCAGCGGCGATGTACGCTGATATCGACGTCGCGGCTGCCGCCATCCGTGCCGCATTTCTATCTCGGCGCGTTTGGTCTGGACACGGCTCGTTATGCGTTCCTCGGGCGCGTCCGGATGCTGAACGATCACATGGCGCAGATCGTTGCGTCGGATAGCGTCTACAAGGCGCCAGTGGATTCAGTGGTCACTGTGTGGGCACGATCGGCGGAGCCGCGGCGCACGGCGGGCTATCTCCTGAGGATCCATAAAGTCGCGACGGGTGAGATCATCAATCTCAATCTCACGTTCGCGGGGCTCGCGCTGCTGATCACCGGCGCATTTCTCCTCCTTGGCTCCGACCCACGCACGAGCGCGGTCGTGCTGCGCGCGCGTCCGTCCACGGCCGCGGCCTGGACGCTCGCCAATCTCGCGCTCGTATTCCTTGGCGTGCGGCTGGTGCTCGGGTATCGGATCACGTACGCAACGCCCTACTACGAGCGGGGCGCCGACTCGGCTGTCGGCGCATGGATGGCGACGATCCTCGGCACCGTGCTGCTGCTCGAATGGAGCACCTGGGCACCACGCGTCGTCAGGCTTCTGCTGCGGATCGAGGATCGTGTCGCGCGGCTCGTCGCCGGCCTCCGGCCGGAGCCGGTGACGGGCTACACGGGCGCGGTGGCCGCGGCACGACTTCCCGATCGCAGAATGTCAGCGTTCGGTCTTCTCTTCATCCTCATCGGCCTGGGTGTGCTCGGGACGTTGCGGCCGTTGGCGGTGATTGGCGCGCTGCTGCTGATCTTCGTCGCGATGCTGGCATGGATCGGTGTCGAGTATCTCCGGCCACAGCGTCGCGGACGCGAACCGGCGACGACGCCAGCCGAAGTCCTTCGCGCCGAGCCAACCGACGACGATCTGGCGCGTCGCGCGGCGATCGTCATCGCGGCGTGTGGGGTGCCACTCAGCGTCATCGCGCGACAGCTCGCGGTATTCGCCACGGCGATTTTGCTGGTGGTCTACGTGATCGCGCTGGTTCTCTGGCGGCTCAAGCGCCGCGCGGTCGGCAGGTCCAATGTTGCGCCACGGCTCCGGCTCGGGGCGCCGCTGCTCACGCTCGCTCTTCTCGGCGCGCTGAACTTCGTCGTGCTCGTCAGGCGGTTGGACGGGCCGACGCTGCTCTTCGCGGCGCTCTTCTTCCTCTTTCTGCTCATCGTTCGGAATGGCCGCGACGCCGGCGTCTCCTTCGCGTTAGGCAGAGGACCAGCCGCTCTGGCGGTGCTCGGCATCCCACTCGTCGCGACGCTCCTTGCGACCCGCGCCGACTTTGGGCTGGGATTGGTATTCAGCGTGCCGCTCGTCGTGACGCTGCTACTCGCGATGGGACTCGCCTATCTCCCGCGCCGGGTCGCGGCGACGTTCGCGCTGATCATGGCGACGATCGTCGTCCTCGCCGAGCCCGTACTGCGGCCGCATCTCGGCACGCTGGAGCACGCCGATTCGCCGATCGCACGGTCGGAGGCGTTCGCGGACCTTGGCGGTCCACTGCGTCACTGGACGTTGACCGCCGATCCCGTGATCCGTGCCGTCGTGCGCGGATTGGCGGCGACGCATCCGGAGCTTCTCGAACGGGTGCTCGTGAGCGCGGCGCCCTCGCCCGAGCGCGACGAGATTCTGCGCTCGATGGAGCAGGCGTGGGGCGGGCGCGCATATGCGGCATCGGGACTGTTCGGCGAAGGGCTTGCCGGTCCGACCGTAATCGGTCGTGGTGTGCCGGTGCCGATCTCGTACGCGGAGAACACATTCTCGGTGTACGTGCTGTCCGAGCACGGCTTGTTAGGCGGGATTGCCGTGCTGTTACTGTACGTGTGGGTCGTCCTCGTTGTCGTGTTGTACACGTGGCGCGTTGCGCGCGAGCAACGAGCAACGCGTCCCGCGGTGGACGACAGTCCGCTGGCCGTCGTCGTCGGCGGAGCGCTCATGCTCACCATTCCCGCCGCGTATGTCGCCGCCTCGAATCTCGGAATCGTGCCGTTGACTGGTCAGAATATGCCGTTCCTCGGACTCAATGCGTGGAGTGACGTGTCGTTCGTCGGCGCTATGATCTCGGCAATGGTGGTGGCGCTGTGGCGCGCTGAAGGGTCGCGCGGGAGCGACGCATGACGACACCCAAGACGCAGTTTCCGATCGCGAAGGCAGAGCCGTTCTTGCCGGCGACGGCGGCGGCCGATGCCAAGGCGACCAGGGCATCGCGCGACGCGAGCTTTCCCTCATCGGCACATGTCGGCCTGCTGTTCCTCCTGCTCACCGTGGTGGGCTTCATCGCGTTAGGCGCGGCGCTCCCGCATTACACGCTGTCGAGCACGGCGCGTCACGGTCTCGGCTACGACACGCTGTTCGCGGAGCTGCACGACGCGCTCATCGACGAGCCGGACCGGCCGCTCCGACGCGCCATCCGCGCGGTTCAGGTCGACGCGGTGGTCCCCGCGCCCCGCGGTTACGCCGTCATCGCCTTCGATACGCTGGCGGCCGATCCGAGCATCTACCCGAGTCTCGAGCCGGGAGGCTTTCTCCACGACGAGATCGACAAGTTCAACGCGTTTCAACACGAGCGGCTCGACGCCATTCGGCGCGGCCGCCTAACGGGCGGCTCCGTGCTGGACCTCCGGGCCGCCGAGAACCCGTCGATCTTCCGCACCGAGATCCGCAACATCGATGATGCCCGCGCTGAACGCGACACCATCGTCCTCGCGGAACGCGCGGTGCCTTACGACCTGCGCGTACCGTCGCCATTCGACGCCGCCCGGCTCGTCGCCATCACGACCCGGGAATGGTCGCGCAACATCGGCTGGATCTCCGCCCGAGGAACCGAGGCGGCGCGCGGAAAGGGCACTCTTCCGGGCGTACCGCCGTGCCCATTCCGGGCCGTGAAAGACTCGGTGTACGTCGAATGCACCGCGCCGGGCTCACCGTTCGCGCAGCTCGTGCTGCGCTTTCCCGATCGTTTCGGTGAGACGGGAACGGCGACGCTGTTCACGAGTGAGCGCACGCTGTACGACGGCCGCCAGCTTCCCTCGCGACAGACGGTGGCGATCGGGACTGGCGGCATGTTCCAGCTTCACTCGCGCGCACTCTCGACCCGTCGTGTACGGCCGGAGCCGGTGATTCTCGAGTGGACGCTCGCGGGTACGCTCGGAGGTACTCAGTGGATCAATGGCCGGATCCGCTGGGAGCCGAGTGTGTCGCGAACCTCGCCGTTCGTTAGGCAGCTGGCCAGCTCCGCGGGTTTCGGGGCGAGCGTCGAGCTCGAACGCGGCCGGAACATTCCCATCAGTCTCGATGAGACGCTCACCGACGAGCTGCAAGGTGATCTCGATGAGTTCGTGGGCCGCGGAAGAGCTGGCGCCGGCAGCGGACCACCTCACGTGCAGGCGAGCGATCTCGCGTTCGCAACGATCGTCCTCACGTCGGCGAAAACGGGCGAGATTCTCGGCGTCGCCGAATACGGCCAGTCCGCGACAGGCGGCGGGAGTTGGCTCCTCAAGCCAGTGAACGTCGGATCGGCGATCAAGCCGCTGCTGGCCGCGGCGACGCTGATGCAGCGCCCCGAGCTCGCGACGCTCGAAGTCAGGAACGACGGCGCGACGATGTACGACGTGTGGGGCTTCCCGTTAGGCAAGCCGTTCGAGTCGGGCAGCGCTTGCCCGATGGGCTGGATCGGACTCCGGCAGTTCCTCAGCTGCTCCAGCAACCGATACTCAGCGGCGCTCGTTGCGGCGGCACTCCAGCCGGCCGCGCAGGATGAAGCACCACCGTTCGAGGCCGCCCCAGGCATCACGTTCCGACTCAACGGCCAGACCCACGTCGGTCAACGCGTTCACCTGGCGCTCGACCACAATCATCAGGTCCGCGCCGACACGCTGAACGCGAGCACGCTCGCGACTGGCCTCTTCGCGCTCGACAGCCTGAATACGAGTCTCGAGCTTGCCGCACAGCTCGGACGTGAGGGCCGCGACTCTTCGGTCTGGCTCGGCCTTCGCGACGATCGCTTCAACCCTGTGCGGGTGCCGCTTGGCCTGTGGCCGGAGCAATCCCGTCTCGCAATGATGCGCGGCAATCGCCCCGCGACGACTCGGCAGCTCGCGATGTTCTCCGTCGGGGCAGCCGAGAACCGGGTAACGACGCTCGACCTCACCGAGGCATTCGCCCGCATCGTCACCGATCGACGTGTGGGTCTCACATTCGTCCCGACCACGGGAGCGGCGGCATCGTTTCCGCCGATGAAATTGTCCAAGTACTCGTGGTACCCGGTGTTCATCGCGGGGCTGCACGACGTCGGGACGGTGGGAACAGCGAAGGGAGCACAGGCCGCCATCGCGCAGCAACTCAGTCCGAGTCTGTTGTTCTATGGCAAGAGCGGCACGCTCAATGCGCCGCCACATGTACGTACCCTCCGCCGTATCGACACGGTGATTGTGAATGGCGCGCGCTTGCCGCGCACGCTGACATTCACGGACACCGTCGTTCCCCCGGTCGTTGCGAAGACGCTGCTGTTTGCCGTCGGCGCGCGCTATGCGCGTTCCGCGGCTGCGTCGAACGCGGCGGTAAAGGGCGACTCGGGGGTACGTGGCGTCGGGGCGGCGGCTGGGAGTGGGGCAATCGACTGCGGAATCGTCGGAACGATCTATTTCCGACTGCGCCGCAATCCGCCGCACGTCGAGTCGTTGGCGACGGACTTCGCCAACGAGCGGCTCTGGAAGCTGCTGCGCAAGAACTGGCAGCGGCTGAAGGTTTGTTAATCGCGATCGGACTTCGCCCATGAGCAATCGCCTCTGGCTGGTAATCCTGCTGCCCGCGGTCGTCGCGTGTCCTGACAGCCACCGATGGCGAACTGTGCTATCCGACTATGCCCGGCCGGACACGGTCGAGCGGCTCCACGCCGTGCTCGATGGCGAGCGCGCTCGCGGCGATACGGCGCGGCGCCTCAATCGCGAGCTCTCGCGCAGGAACGACTACCTCCTCGCGCAGCTCAACGAGCTCTCGAGCATCGTCAACGAGATCGACCGCGATCTCTCGGGTGGCAGGGCGGGCGGCACCATTCGTCCGCTCCGGCCTGATGGCGAGGTGGAAGACACGACGGGGGAGCGCCAGCTACTCGAGGCCAGGCGGCAGCGCATCGCGGGCAACCTCGAGCGGCTGACGACGCGCCTGCATACGAGCGATAGCCTCTGGCATGCCGCGTCCGCGAGCGACAGCAGCTCGCGCGCGGCGCTCGCCTCGTCCGCCGAAACGATCGCGATGTTCCGCACGCTTGCCGAGAATCGCGCGGCGCAGTTCGCCGAATTCGAGCAACGGATGGACAGTCTCCGCGTCGAGAACCACGCCTTGGCGAACGAGCGCGACCGGATGCGCGACAGCCTGACGAAGCTGTCCTCGCGCGTCGGCCGCGTCTATTACGTCGTCGGCACACGCGAGGAGTTGCTCGCCGCCGGAGTCGTCCGCGAGGTGACGATCGCGAAGAAAGGGTGGCGTGGTTGGCAGCGGGAAAGTCAGCTGCTGCCGAGTCGTGAGGCGGACCTGTCGCGTCTGGCATCCATCAGATCTGCCTTCGGCTCTATCGCGAGCTCGACCTCCGACGACGATGATGATGTCGAGCAGCAGGGAATGCGTGCGCCGGAGAATGGTGAGTTCCGCGAGCTCGACCGATATCGCGACGTCGTGCTCCCTTTACCGACGCTCCGTCACGCCCGGCTTCGCGTCCTGTCGTCGCAGGACATGAGATATGCTGAGGGTGTCGGCCGCGACGGACGCATAAACGCCGAGGATAGTCGGCTTCGCATCACCGATCCGGAGGCGTTCTGGGAGGGCGGACGGTACCTCGTGCTCCTCGTCGAGCGATAACGCCGGGCCTGCGGTTTGCGCGGCAATAATTCACGTTGGCCGTCGCTCGGACGCGCTGAACGCAAACCAATCGGGAGTGGAGCATCGGCAGATGTCGGAACGCCACAAGACCCACAATGGTCGCGATGTCGACGGGCACTTCAAAGTCAAACAGACGGATGTCGAGGATACCCTCGACGATCCGGCAGGCGTGGATTTCATACGGGACGACGTGCGGCTCGGCGGCGCGGTGGCCGATACTGGACCGCAAGCGGGCGCGGGCGGTGAGCAGGTAGAACGACTCATCGACGAGAATCGATACGAGGTAGACCACCTGGTCGGTCGCGATCGAGAGGGCGAAAGCGGCAAAAAGCGGCCAGGAAAGCACCGCGGCAATGGCTGATCTCGCCTAACGAACGGGCTGTCCCTGTCGCCATGCTGCGGCAGGGATGGCGCCGTGCGGAGAGGCGTGGACGGCTTTGCGAACCCTCTCCGGTGGTTGCATAGCTCACACGGTCGGGATACCCTATGGGCTCCTCCACGTGGACCGGAGCTCGTGCAATTCTTTACGGCGCCGTGGGAAGTCGTGGAAGGTGACGTCGCGGGTTGCGGCCCGCGTCTCTTTCTCACGGGTACGAAGCTGCTAATCGCGGCGTGGGAGAAGCTCGTCAGCGATGCGCGACTTGCATCGCTCGACGCGTCCGAGCTCGATGGCATCTCTTGGGTTGCGCTCCAGCATGGATTGCGCGCCATCGCGCCGATTTCAATTCGCGAACAGCTTGCCGTCCTCGTCTCGACCGACGAGCTCGCGGATAGCTCGACACTCCGTCTGTACTATCGTGTGACGCGCGTCACAGGAGAGCCGGTCGCGTGCGCATTCGTCGTCATTGCATGCTCGGCGAAAGCAACCGGCAACATGACCACGCTTCCCGCGGTGGTTCGCGAGTATCTCGCAAGCCATGGCGATTTTCGCGAGCGCACAGGATCGCCCTCTTTCATCGAGCGTGCACTGCTGCTGCCTAACGCGGAAGAGTCGCTCTTTCCCGAGGACGTACGTACGCTCGGCGCGCGCGTTGCGACGCAGGTCCGCCCCGCGGCGGTGCACCGACGCACGCCAGTCGCTCGGCTCTCGATTCCCGCTCTTGGCGAGCTTCCCGTGCCGGAGGGCAGAACCGCCTTCTTCTTTCCCGACGCGCCGTCGTACGACGGACGCCTGCTCTGTGAGTTGCGCGCCTACCTGCCATATCTGGCCGACTACTTCGATCAGGCAGAGGAGGTCTCGCGTCGTGTGTTTCGGCAGTCATTCCTACCGCTGGTGGACATGGATGCCATCGCGCTCCACGACCAACGACTCGAGCGATGCCCGGAGCTCGCGCATGTCGGCGTGATGCTCACTGGAGTATTGATCGCCGAATCGCTGCGGGAGCATGACATTCGCGCAGATGCGTTGATCGGCGATGGGCTTGGTGAGCTCACCGCGCTCGCCATCGCGGGCGCGACCGACCTTTCAACCGCCCTGAAATTGGCGGCGCTGCGTGCAATCGCGACACGGTCCACCAACGGCAGCGGAGAATCCACGTCGTCAGAACAGTTCGCGGCCGCTCTCGCCGACGTGCGCTTTGAATCGCCGCGCCTGCCCGTCGTGTCGCTGCGCAACCGCCCACCGTTCAATCGGATTGCCGACGACCGCGGCGGCTCGTTAGGCGCCGCGACGGCCGACGACGATCTCGTCGCCACGGCGTGGGGAGCCGGGTGCGAGTTCGTGATCGAGTGCGGACCACGCGGTTTTCTCACGACCTCGGTGCGCGCGCCGGGCTCTGTGTTACGGTTCACACCCACGGTCCAAGCCGAGGCAAGCTTGGGGTAGAGTTGGCGAAGTACAATCTCGAGACGCGCGCCCAAGCAAACGTCCGACTAACGGTGAGGCCGATCGTCAGGGATTGATCGGGAAGGGTGCCTTTCGAATCAGCTCGCCCATGGTCTTGTAGCCGCCCGGTGGCGGCGCCGAGATGGCGCCCTGTGCAGATGGTCGCGGCGTTGCCGGAGCTATGGCGATCGCGCTGTCGTGCGCGGCGGCCGGTGCGGCGCTCGCTACTCTCGGCGCTGGTGTCGGCGACGGAGCCGGTGAATGCCGAACCTTCTCGACACGGGGAAGTTGGGCGCGTGAGCGATTCCCCGCAGGTATGACTTCGTCCGGCGCGATATTCATGTTGGCGCTTGCCTGAGCAGCCTGGCTTCGCGCGGCCTCCAGGTCACGCTGGAGCGCTGCGTCAGCGGTCGGAGTGGCTCTATTGCAGGCGGCCAGCGACGACAGGGCGAGGGCCGCGAGGATGGGCAGAGCGCGTGGAAACATGGAGTCCTTTGAGGATGCATACTCGGCCGCGGTGGCCGTGGCGCTTCGAGTCATACCCTCAGGCACCCAAATGGAGCCAAATCCCAAGTTGGGCCCTTGACAGATCGGCGCGCTGACCATCGATCGGCACCGGTCGTCTGTAGGCGTGACCGTAGTTGACGGCGGGCTCGGTCACTCCGCCGCCTTCTCGCCCTGTTGTCGGACCCGATGCTCCTGGAAATGTCGCTTCGCCCGCCCCAGAAGTCCGTACTTCTCCGTCGCGCTCGAGCTCGTACGTCATCCATCGCCGCCGCAGCGGGCCTGTTGCTCGGGACGGCGCGCGGAGCGGGCACGCAGGGAGTGGTTCCACAGGGCGCACCACGCGACATGTCTCGCGTTGCTCTGCGGGACAGCACGGTCTTTCCGCCGATCATTCCGCGAGAGTTCCGCGGCGCGTGGGTCAGTCCCGCTGCCGATGGAGACTGGCCGTCGCGCTCCGGATTGCCGGCCGAGCAACAGCAGCGCGAGCTGATCACGCTGCTCGAGCGGGCCCGCACGATCGGGCTCAATACGATCATCTTTCATGTTAGGCTGAGCGGGGATGCTCTCTATTCAACCCCGCTCGCCCCGTGGTCCGCCAAGCTCACGGGCAGGCAGGGCGTCAATCCGGGCTACGACCCGCTGGCGGTCGCCGTCCGGGAGGCGCATGCGCGCGGCCTGCAAGTGCACGCGTGGTTCAATCCGTTCCGCGCGTCGCTGGACGGCGGCATTCGTGCGGCGAAGAACCACGTAACACGCGAGCATCCGGAATGGGTCAAGCGTTACGGACGACAGCAGTGGGTGGATCCAGGGATTCCGAAAGCCCGTGAGGCGGTGCTGGCGACGATCATCGATGTCGTTCAGCGCTACGACATCGATGGTGTGCATCTCGACGATTTCTTCTATCCCTATCGGGAAACACGGACGCGCTATCGTCGCGTCGGACGCGGAAAGCATCGTCACACGATCAAGATCGTACACGAGCTCGATTTCCCCGATCAGGCGTCGTGGATCAAGTACGGCCGAAGGCAGCACTGGACGAATCGCGACGACTGGCGCCGTCACAACATCGACGACTTCGTGGCGGAACTGTACAAGCGCGTGCACGTAGCCAAGCCGTGGGTCGCGGTAGGCATCAGCCCGTTCGGCATCTGGCGGCCTGGTTATCCCGAAGGCATCGACGGGCTCGACTCCTTCCGCGAGACGTACGCCGATTCGCGCAAATGGCTGCGTGAGGGGTGGCTCGACTACATCGCGCCGCAGCTCTACTGGCAGGTGGACGCTCCTGAGAATCGCTTCCGCGCCCTCGATGCCTGGTGGCGGACCCAGAATCCCCTGGGGCGATTCATCTTTCCCGGCCTTTATACAGCGGGTGCTGTGGGACATCCCGCATGGTCGTTCGACGAGATTCCGCGACAGATCGCGATGTTACGCGACGCCCGGGAGGGTACCGTCGAGTCCAAAGGGCACGTTCACTTCAGGCTTGGCTCGCTAGTCCTCAACGCTGGTCCGCTATCTGGCTCGCTTGGTGACCGGCTGGAGTCGGACAGCTACCGGGAGCCCGCCTTGGTGCCGGAGATGACGTGGCTCGAGGGGAAGGCCCCGGCCGCGCCCGTCGCGGACGTCAGCACCACGGACGGCGACCGGCTTACGCTCAAGATCTCCGCTGGCGACAGCGCGATGATCTCGGTGTGGGTCGTTCAGACGCGCGATGCTGATGAGAAGTGGAAAACGACCATCCTGCCAGCAGCGACGCGCGAATTCACCATTCCGGATAGCACCGGCGGCACGGACATCGTCGCGGTGAGTGCGGTGGATAGAGTTGGCCAGGCGAGTACGCGAACGGTTTTGCGACTCAAACGGTGATCGGTGAAGTCGGTGGACGGTGGACGGTGGTCGGAAAAAAGGCCGGCGAGTTGATTCGCCGGCCTTTCCTTTCACCGATCACTGTTCACCGTTCACTGATTACCGACTCGCCAACTGCTTCTGCGCGTCATCCTTGGGCGCGTCGGCGAGCTTGACCTGCACCGTCTTCTCTGTGCCGTTCCGAACGAACGTCAGCGAGACGACGTCGCCAGGCCGATGACCGCGGATCACACGCTGCAGCGTTGCGACGTGATCGATGTCGTGACCCTCCGCCGTGACGATGATGTCACCCTTCTGGATTCCGGCATCGTGCGCTGGACTCGCGCCATCCTTTGGGAAGTCGGCGACGAGCGCGCCGCGAATCTGAGCAACGCCACCCTGCGCCAGTTTGTCCGTCTGCGCGTCCTTCTGTCTCACCTCGGCGAGTGAGAGACCGAGAAGCCCGCGGCGCACGTGACCGTATTGAACGATCTGGTTCATGACATCACGCACGAGCGTCACGGGAATCGCGAAGCCGTAGCCGGCATAGCTGCCAGTGGGGCTGGCAATCGCGGCGTTCATGCCGACCACTTCACCACGAACGTTCACGAGCGGACCACCAGAGTTGCCCGGGTTGATTGGCGCGTCCGTCTGGATGTAGTCGACGACCGCATAGGGACTGTCGTAGAGACCAGCGAAACCACCGCGTCCCTTCGCGCTGACGATGCCCTGCGTGACGGTGAAGTCCAAGCCGAGCGGATTGCCGATGGCGAGCACCCAGTCACCGACGCGTGCCGTCTCGTCGTTGCCAAGGGGAACAGTCGGGAGGTTCTGACCATCGATCTTGATCACCGCCACGTCCGTGGTGGGATCACGGCCGACGACCTTCGCGTCGAACTCGCGCCGGTCGGAGAGGATCACCGTCACCTTGTTCGCGTCCGCAACGACGTGATTGTTGGTGAGGATGAGGCCATCCTTGGAGACGATGAACCCCGATCCCGACGCGTGGACTACCTGATTTTCCGGCGATTGGCCACGCTGGCCACGCTGATGGCCGAAGGGTATTGCCCCATCGGGGAAGCCGAACTCTCGAAGATCCGGGAAGTCAGGCATCTCCATCCGTTGTGCCGCCGGCCGCGTGCCTTCGATGTGGATCGAGACGACTGCCGGGGTCACCTGCGCCGCGACCGCGGCGAAGGCGTTCTGCGTTTCCACGAGCGGAGCAATGGCCGTCGTGCTGAGCGCGCCGGCGTGTTCGCTGGGCGACTGATGTGATTGAGCGTGCAGTGCCGTGAGAACGCCGGAGGCGATGACGGCGGCGCTGCCGATTGAAAGCGCGAGCGCGCGTGTGCGCCCGCCCGAGAAAAAGACAGACATGTCAAATCACCTGCGGAAGGTTAGAATATTTGAAATTGTCGTTGGCGATAACTGTGTATTCCGGCGGCCGCGGACACGCCGGAACGCACGAGGCGACACCGATGCCCCGGCGTCGCCCAAGTTGAGTGAACTGGAACATCGACACGCTACCTACACGCAGCCGCCGACATGGTTCCATGCTGGCCGGAGCGGCCCGAAGCATCCGGCCGCGAGCAGACGCGTTCCGGCGGTCGTCGGCGCGGCGAGGGCTCGCCAGCAGCAAGGGGCGGGGCTACTACGCGCCGAAAAGCAGATGAGCGGGCGAGTCCGGCCGTCCTTCAGTAATTTTGATCTGGCCGGGCCGGTTCGGCGGTGCTACGCTGTATCAGACCGCGCCACCCGGCTTTTTTTGTAGAGCCGCGGCAGTGTCCGCTGAGCGGACTCGAGTCATTTCCTTCAACCCCGATCTCCTCGTGTATCAACTCGCCGAGACGAACTGGATCTGGCGCGACGGCGAATTCATTCGCTGGGCGGACGCGCAGATTCACGTCCTTTCCCATTCCGTGCAGTTCGGCTCCTCTGTTTTCGAAGGCATTCGCTGCTACAAGACTCCGCGCGGGCCGGCCATTTTCCGGCTGCAGGACCACCTCCAGCGCATGATCGATTCGGCGAAGATCTATCGAATGGATCTCGCCTACACGATCGACGAGCTGGTCGCTGCTTGCTGCGAGCTCGTGGAGCGGAACGAGCTCGACGCTTGCTATCTCCGGCCGATGATCGTTCGAGGGTACGGCGCGGCCGGTATGGTGCCGTTCGCCAGCCCGGTTCAGATCTATCTGCCCTGCTGGCCCTGGGGCGCTTATCTCGGCGAAGGCGCGCTCGAGAATGGCGTCGATGCGTGCGTGGCCAGTTGGAACCGTGTGGCGCCCAACACGATCCCGGCAATGGCGAAGATCGCCGGCAACTACCTCGGCGGGCAGCTCATCAAGATGGAGGCGCTGGCAAAGGGGTTCAGCGAAGCGATCGCGCTCGGAACGGATGGGATGCTGAGCGAAGGCTCTGGACAGAACCTTTTCCTCGTGCGGAAAGGCACGCTCTACACGCCCCCAATCGACGGTACGCTCCTCCCGGGCATCACACGAGAGACGGTTCTCTCGCTCGCCGCGGAGGCGGGGATCCCAATTCGCGAAGAGCCGTTGCCGCGAGAGATGCTCTACGTCGCGGACGAGGTGTTCCTCTCGGGTACGGCCTCGGAAATCACGCCGATTCGCAGTGTCGACAAGATCACTGTCGGAGCGGGCAAGCCGGGATCGGTGACGAAGGAGCTGCAGCGGATGTTTCTGGCGACAGTGCGGGGCGAAGCCGCGGACCCGCACGGATGGCTGACCTACGTGCGCGCCGAGCGCGCGTCGACGCGCTCCGTCGGCAAGAAAGCGCCGGCGGGCCAGGCGGGAGATTAGTTGTTGGTGGCTGGTGATTGGTGATTGGTGAAATTCGGACCGGCGGCGCTTTCGCGCCGCCTTTCCTTTTTTCGCCAGCTCCCAGTCACCAGCCACTAACCACCATTAACTACTTGACCGCCACCAAGCTCCCCTTCGCATCCACCTTCAACGTCGCCGCGGTGCTGGCTGGGGCCGGGGACATCTCGTCGATCTCGACTCGGATCTTGTCGGGCGCGACGCGCGTGACGGTCACCCGCGCGCCGGAGTGCATCTCCTTGAGACCGAATGCGCTCAGCTTGTCCGGAGTGTCGAGCACCGCGGTGAAGCTCGCGCCGACGTGGAGCTCGTCGTCTTCCCGCGGCTGAATTCTGGCTCCGAGCTGTTCGGCGAGCGCCTTCGCCGAGACAGACGCCGCAGCCCCTTGCGGCCTCGGCTCCTGGGCGCCCGCATGCGACAGCGCCGGAATCGTTAGGCACGTGGCGAGAGCGAGCGTGCCGAGGTGGGACAGCATTCGAGTCATGGCGTCCTCCTGTGAGGGAGCGGGAGCGCGCGCGACCAGCGCGCGCGACTCCACATGAGCCTATTTCGTCGGCATGGCTTGGTCGGAGTTGTAGATGTCTCGCAGCAGTCGATAGCTGCCGTCTGTCTGCTTCTTCCAGACGACGATGTACTTGCCGACATCGTGCACCGGTTTGGCCTTTGCTGGCTGCGCGCTCAGGTCATACGCGCCGGTTTCGATGGCATAGTCACCGGCGACGATCACGTCCTGCGTCTGCAGCTTGAGGTCGGACAGCTTCATTGCCGACATGCTCGCGAATCCCTTCGCGATGGCATCGTGTCCGTGCATCGCCGGTCCATTCGGTGCCATGACGATCGCGTCGTCTGTATAGAGGGCGGCGATCGTCGCCGTGTCGCCTTTCACGGCGGCAGCACTGAATCGAGTGTTCTGAGCTTCGATGGCCTGCCTAACGGCCGCGGCGTCGCTTGCCGGCGCGCCCGCGAGTGTGGCGGTGGCCGGGGTGGTCGTATCGGAGCGACGGGCCTGCTGTGTGGTACATGCGGCCATTCCAATGAGAGCGACGGCCGCGAGACGAGGGGAGAGCATAACGGCACCTCCAAGGGTGGGTGGTGCGGCGGCGAAAACAGGGGCCTGCTATCATGCCCTCCCGGCGCCCTTCAGGCAAGCATCAGCGTCCCGCGCCTCCGGCCCGAGCCGCCGTGGTGGTCGTCCGCCGCTCGTAGCGCACCTTGCCGCCAAGAATCGTGAGGTCCACGCGGGCCGTCGGGATCTCGTCTTCCGGGATGGTCATGATGTTCTTCGAGAGCACGACGATGTCGGCATATTTCCCGGGCGTCAGCGAGCCGAGCACCTTCTCCTCGAACGACGAGTAGGCGTTGTTCAGGGTGTACGCCCGCAAGCCCTCCTCGCGCGTCACGCGCTGCTCGGGCACGAACACCTTGCCTTCCCGCGTCTTTCGCGAAACGCTGCCGTAGAAGCTCATGATAGGGTCGACATCTTCGACTGGAGTGTCCGTTCCGTTGGTGACGATCGCGCCGGAATCCCACAGCGACCGCCATGGATACGACGTGCGCCGCGCACGCTCCTCGCCTAGCCGCTTCGCGACCCACGGGCCGTCGGAGATGGTGTGCACGCCCTGCATCGACGCGATGACGCCTAACGCGTGAAAGCGCGGGATGTCGGCGGGGTCGATGTGTTGTGCATGCTCGATGCGCCAACGGAGGTCGTGCTTGTCGGGATTATCTCGGAAGATTCTCTCGTACACGTCCAGCACTTCGCGATTGGCACGGTCGCCGATTGCGTGAATGTTCACCTGGAAGTCATGCCGTAGCGCGACGCGCGCCGTTTTCTCGATTTCCGGAACCGGCTTGAGCGTCAACCCGGTGCTCGAGGGAAGGTCCGTGTACGGCTCCAGCAGCCACGCGCCGTGGGAGCCCAACGCCCCATCGATCTGCTGTTTGATCGACCGAACCGTGAGCATGCCGTTCGCGTAGTCGATCATGCGATACTGGTCCAGCTTCGCGTCCAGAGCCGAATCCGTCTCGAAGCGCACCATGGCGTAGAGCCGCACCGGCAACTTGCCTTCGCGGGCGAGTTGTTTGAATCCATCGATCGTACGAAAGTTGGAGCCCGCGTCGTGGAAGCTCGTGACGCCCTTCGAGAGGGCGTCATCTCCCGCCAGCTGAACGACTTTGCGAAAGCGGGCTTCCTCTTCGGCAGGCGTCAGGTGCGGCAGCTTATCCTCCCCTCGGCTCATCAGCCCCTGTGCCGACTCCTTGAGCAAGCCCGTCGGCTCGCCGCTGGAATCCTTGACGATTTCGCCGCCCGCGGGATTTGGTGTGTCACGCGTGATGCCCGCGAGCCTCAGCGACGCGCCATTCACGAATGACGCGTGGCCACTCGCGTGCTCGAGTATCACTGGATTGCGTGGACTCACCGCGTCGAGCGAGGCGTGCAGGGGCACGCCTTCCACGTTAGGCTGCGGCGGCCGGACCCATTTCTCCTGATGCCACCCATGGCCTTGGATCAACGTGCCTGGCTTGGCAGTCTTCGCTGCGTCTCGGACCTGGGCGACGATGTCCTCCCATGTCTTCGCCTTCGTGAGATCGAGCACCAGCTTCGACTCACCGAGCGCGGTGTAGTGCCCGTGGCCGTCGATGAAACCGGGGACCGCGAGTCGACCCTGCAGGTCGACGACGTGGGTCTTCGGCCCAACCCAGCGCTGAATTTCCGCATCGCTGCCGACCGCCGCGATGCGATCGCCTCGGACCGCGATTGCCTGCGCACGCGGATGCTGAGAGTCCACCGTGAACAGGTCACCGTGCAGAAGGACGAGGTCGGCACGGGTCTGCTGGGCGCCGGCTGCCGTCGCGGCCAGGAATGCGGCCAGCACGGCAAGAGGAAAGCGAACGTTGGTCACACGGACTCCGGAGGACGCACGAAGGGGGAAGACGCGCCAGAGCGTCGTCTGCAGAAAGAAGGAGCGACGTATGATGCCCACGGGACTGGAGAGTTGCCAGTGAGTCGCGGCTAGATTCCTCGCATGCGCGTACGTCCAGGGAATCTCATCCTCGCCGTCCTCGCCAGTGCGGCGGCGTGTGCTTCGGCGGCCAGACATCTCTTCACCGCTCCAACCGTTGCCTTTCGGGGGGTTGCTCTCGAGTCAATCACGCCGTTTGGCGGGCGGGTTCGAGTCAATCTGCTCGTCCGCAACCCGAATCCATATAGTCTTTCCACGTCAAGCATGACGTACGAGCTATTCGTGCGCGACACCGTTGCCCTCGCCCGTGGCGCGGATACGCTGCATCGGACCGTCAGCGGCCACGATTCCGTCATCGTGTCATTGCCCCTCGACGTGAGTCTCCGCGGTATCATGCTCGCGGCCAACTCGGTTGTGGGCTACGGAATGGTTCCGTACCGACTGAAGGGGAGCCTCACTGCCGAGACGCCGATCGGATCGCGGGACATTCCGTTCGATCAGAAGGGCGAGTTCGCGCCGGTGCAGGTGCGCTGATCACGCCGGCGTCGGCACGACACGCGGCGCGATCTTCTCCACCTCGCCCTGGGCAACCGTCAGGCGATCGAGCTCGGCGCCGAGCTGCTGCGACGCATCGAGCACCGACGTGATCGGACGCAGATCGGTCTCGCCGCCGTGCAGCCGCAGAAGATCGAGACGGATCGATTCCAGCGCCGCAACGGTCTGAGCCAACATCTTGCGCGCGCTCGTCAATTGGTCCGATAGCCCGGCGCTGTCATCACTTCCGGCACCGAGGGACTCGAGATTCTCGACCTGAACGCGATTGGCCGCGGCCGCGGCTTCCAGTCGCCTAACGACTGCCGGCAAGCCGGCGAGATGCACGCGATAGGACTTGGGGAGCGCATCGAACAGCTCGTCCACGGCGAGGCCGAGCGCCATTTCGGTCGGCCGATACTCGAGCGAGACGACGCGGGCGCGTCGCGCGGGGGTGAGCCATCGCGTCACCAGGGCACCGGCGCGACTATTCCAGAACCATCTCCGTACGCCACCCGTCAGGCTTCGCTTCACGTCGCGGGGGAGGAATGGTACGCCAAGCGCGTGCGAGGCGATCGCGGTCGCCCCGGCGAGAAAGCCTGTGCCAGCGGTTAGAAATTGCCTGAGGAGATGAGCGGTTATCCCTATAGGAATCCACCGCCAGAGAGCATACGGAATGCTCAGTTCGAAAACACCCGTGGCGAGGAGCAGAAAGAGCGCCGCCAGACCGTATGTCGCGCCGCGCAAAATCTGGAGGCTGCGTGGCAGGGGCCCGTCGCTCTCGAAAGCGAGCTCCTCACGCTTCTCGGCTTGCCAGACCTTCACGGCGTGTTGGATGTCCGGCAGCGAATATCCCGCGGCGAGTACCTGGCGCAGCTTGCGTGCGTGAAAGGTGAACGTCGGCACCAGCGGCAGGAGCATGAACCCCAGTGTCACCGGCCAGTCTCCCCGTCGTAGCTCGCTGAGCGTACCGAAGAAAAAGATCGTGCTCCACATGAGATAGAGCGGCCGCAGCGGATCGGACGCGCGTAGCCAGAGTCGCAGTGGGGCGGGCAACTGCGTCCGAACAACCGAGCTGTCCTCGAGCGCGTCGGCGAGCGCTTCACCGGTCGCAAATCGGTCGTCCGGGTGCTTCCGAAGGCAGCGGTCGATCGTGGTCACCAGCGGCCTTGGCAGTCCCGGCACGAGTCGGCTAACGGACGGCGCCGCTTCCGACACCTGCTTCGCCAGGAGAGCAGGCAGAGAGTCGGCGTCAAATGGGAGTCGCCCCGAAAGGGCGAGGTATCCGACGATGCCGAGCGAGTAGAGATCGCTCCGGCCGTCAATCGGATTGCCGGTGGCCTGTTCCGGGCTCATGAACTGCGCGGTTCCCATCACTCGACCCGGAGTGGCATCGTCGTCGTTGGCCAGCGCGATGCCGAAGTCGGTGACGAGAGCCCGCCCGGTGCTCGTCTCGAGCAGCACGTTATCCGGTTTGACGTCCCGGTGAACGACGCCGCGTCCGTGGGCGTAGGCGAGGGCCCAAGCCACCTCGCGAAGAAGACGCGTCGCCGCCGCGGGAGCGAGCGGTCCGCGAGTGCGGAGGCGTTCGCCGAGCGTCTGGCCGTCGACGTAGGCCATCACGAAGAAGACGAACTCGCCGGCCTCGCTCACCCGGTGAATCGGGACGATGTTCGGGTGGCTGAGGGATGCCGCAAGACGAGCCTCACGAAGGAACCGCTCGCGCTGCTCTGCGCGTTCGGCGAGCGCGGCTGGAAGCACCTTGATCGCGACGAGGCGGTTGAGCTGCACTTCGCGCGCGAGATAGACGACGCCCATGCCGCCGCGCCCAAGCTCGCGCTCGAGAGAGTACTCTCCAGCCAGCGCCGTCTGGAGAGCCAGGAACTCGCCATCGACGCGTGCCGCCATGTTCAATCTCCTGATCGAGTACTTGGCCTACGCGTCGAAGGGGCGACAGGTTGCGATGGGCTGTCGTCGAGGCTTTCGGAGGACAATTCGCCCGGCGACGGCCTGTGTCGCCGTGCGCCGGCACCAAGCAGCTCGACCTCCTGCCTGCGCCTCGCGACTTCGAGCGCGGTGATGCACGCCGTCAGCCAGACGGCTCCGGCGGCAAGGCCGCCCACTACGTCGCTGAAGAAGTGCAGGCCCAGATACAGCCGGCTATAGCCGACGGCGAGTACCAGCGTCGCGGCCACGATCACCGCGAGGGAGCGCCATAGCCGGGATGGCGTTAGGCAGACGACGAAGTAGACGATTATGCCGTAGCCAACAAGCGCGCCAAGGACGTGGCTGCTCGGAAAGCTGTACGTGCCCTCAGTGGCGTAGGAGAGCACGAAGATCGGCCGTTCGCGATGCACGACGTGCTTGAGCGCCCAGGCGAGCACTTCGCTTCCGCTGAGCGCGGCAAGCCAACCGGCGACAGGCAGCCAGCGCTGTCGCGACGAGTACCACAACACGAAGGGCGCGCCCAGCACCGCGCAGGCGGGCAGCGTGCCGAGTCGAGTGACCGAGTACCAGAATGCGATGCCAGCGGGGCTCGCGCCGGCGTGCAAGGCCTCAGCGAGATCGAGGTCGAAGCGAACGATGGCGGACTTCGACAGGACGCTCTGAGCGATGGCAGCGAAGACGAGCAACAACACGAAGCTCAGCCCAAGTCCAAGCGTCAGGTTCAATCCCAGATAATCCGCTGGAGAGAACCTGCGAAACAACACCGATTGGGCCGCGGGAGAACGCTGGGCGAGCCACCGGACCGGAGCGGACATGAGAATGCGGTGCCAGATGGTTCCTTCGGCACGCCATGCGGTGTCCACGTCTTCGATCAACCAGCCACCCGCGACGGCAAGCGTGACGAGGGCGGCGAGGCCGAAGCCCACGACGAGTCCCGCGCGCACTAGTTGATGATAGAACGCCGCGGCGTGATGGCCGAAAAAGTACCCGATGGAGCAAAACGCGCCGGACCAGATGGCTGCACCGGCGAGATTGTAGAGTGCGAAGCGGCGCGCGTCCATCGCCGACACTCCGGCGACGAACGAGATGAGCATTCGCACAACAGGCACAAAGCGGCCGAACAGGACGGCGCTCGCGCCATGGCGCTCGAAGAAGCGATGTGCGCGCCCCAACGCGCCCGCGCCGCCGTGGGCATGACGGGTGAGAAAATTCGATCCGCTCCGCCCCACATAGAATGCCGCCATCGTTCCAGCAGTGGTGGAGAGCGTCGCGACGAGGAAGACGAGCGCCAGCGAGAGATGGCCCCGAGCGGCGAGCGCGGATGCCGTCACCACCGTCGTATCGGTCGGGAAAGGGACAGCAAGCCCCTCGCCGAACAGGAAGAGCGCGATCAGTGCGTAGCCGTACTTCGCAACCAGCCCGACGAGATGCGCAGCCACGTGCTCAACGCGTCAACAGCGGAACACCAAAGTCGCCGAGGATGCGATCGATGTCCGCTTGCCGGCGCGTCAGCTCGGCGTTCAACAGCGTCGATCGGGTGCTGTCGCGCCGGCGCACGCCCATGGCGATGTCGAACGCGTACTGCATCGCGCCGTCCTGTTGCGGCGTGACGGGGCTCAAATCGAGCGGCACCGACGCGAGCTTCGCGAAATATCCGGCCAGCGGCCCCCACGCGACGGCGACATCGATGTCCCCCTTTTCCACGGCCTCGATAAGACGCGCCGGCGGATTTGCCTGCGAGTAATCCCCGTACAACGTGTAGCCGACAACGTTGTTCGTCATGCCGCGCCGCGCAAGAGAATGTGCCGCCGGTGAGTTCGCGTAATCATCGCCGATGAGATGCACGCCGATACGGAGCTTGCGGAGCATGGGATCATCGAGCGACGCAATGTGCAAGGCGCGATCGTGACGGGTGACGAAGACGTAGGTCGAGCGATAGTACGCGCGGGTCGTGCGCGCCATACCGTAACCTATTGGGACGCCAAGGATCACGTCGCAGTTGCCCGCGTTGAGCGTGTTGCGCGCGAAACCGCGACGCTGCGCCCACCACGTGTATTCGACGCGCTCTCCGAGGTCGCCCGCGATGAGTGCCGCGATGCGGTTCTCGAAGCCTTCGCCTCGTTCGTTCGAGAAGGGCAGGTTGTTCGGATCGGCGCAGACGCGAAAAGTCGCGCGCGCGGAGTGGCGAGTGGCTGTCCATGCGACGCCCGCGACCGCGCATGCGCCAGCAATGGCCAGTATCAGGACCCGTTTCATCGACTACTGTGCGCGGAGTATCGGCTCGAGCATGGCAGGGTCAGGATGGAGCTCGAGGCGACGCCCACCGTGCTCTCAACTGCCCTCTCGCCATGCATGGCCCGAGCCAGCTTTCGGGGCGTCGAGGATGAGAAAGTTGTGAACGCGTCGCGTTGGCAGGCCGCGAACGCAAAGCGGCCGCGCTCGGCGAGCGCGGCCGCAGATCAGGCGCCAGTCAGGCTACTTCTGATACATGAAGGCGGTCGTCGTACCGAGGCCGATGTCGCCACCGATATTCAGCGTACCGCCCGACACCGTGCCGGTGAACGACAGGAGGTCGGGTGAATCGGTGAGCGTGATAGTGTTGCCGCTCAAGGAGTACGTCCCGCCAATCGGGTACGAACCGCCGAACACCTGGCCGCTGGACAGATCCGTCGCGCGGATGGACAACAGACCGCTCCAGCTGTTGTCGGCACTCAGCGTGACATTGCCAGCAAGGAGCTCATCCTTCTCCTGGCTATCCTGATACACGATCATCGGGACGGCAGTGCCATTGACCGTCCGCAGCGTGTACGTGCCGCTGACCGTCTCGGGACCTGTCGTCTTGTCGCCACCACACGCGACGAGCAGCATCGCGACTCCGGCCAGCACGAGCCTACGCATAACGCCTCCTGAGTGAGAGCGCCCTCCCCTGTAACTCCGGGCAGGACGACTCGAACGCAAAAGACGGGCGCGCGCTCACCAAAGGCGGGTTACTCCCGCACCCGTCTCGTTATGGCTGTTGGGGCGGCGGAGTGAGACCGAGCGCTGCCTGGACGCCACCGATCACGAACTGGACCGCAATGGCGGCAAGGAGGAGTCCCATGATCCGCGTCATGGCGCGGATCCCCGTCTGCCCCATGCGCACCACGAGCCGTTCGCCAATGCGCAGTGCGATCCAGCTCGCGAGGGCGGTGACGACGATGGAGGCGTAGACGACGAGCTTCTGCGGCATCGTGTGCGCTTGCGCCGCGAGCACCATGACCGTGGAGATGGCTCCCGGTCCTGCAAGCATTGGCACCGCGAGCGGCGTTAGCGCGGTGTCCTCCTTGATCTCTCCCTCTCTCAGCTCCGGGCCGCTCTCCTGCGTGGAGCGCTGGGCGCGCAGCATATCCATGGCGACGAGCCAGAGAATCAACCCGCCGGCAATGCGGAATGCGGGCAGGGTGATGCCGAAGAGGTGAAAGATGATGGTGCCGCCAATCGCGAACGCGATGAGGATCAACCCGGCGGCGATGCAGGCGCGGCGAGCAGTCGCGGCCCGTTGTGCCGCCGTCTCGGATCTCGTGACAACGAGATAGCTCGGGACGACGGCAATCGGGTCGACGATGAACAGCACCGACGTGAACGTGACGAGCGAGAACTCAGCGAGTGACGGCACGCGGCAAATGTGCCATGGCCGAACGATATTTGCCAGTCGTTAGGCCGTTCAATGGCCGCGCTACGACTTGCGCGACGAGCGCTTGCGCGATGAGCTGCGCTTGCGCGATCCACTCGCTTTTCGCGCGGAGCTGCGCTTGCGCGGCACCTTGGCGCCCTTCTTTCGCGCCTCGGACAGGCCGATCGCGATCGCCTGTTTTCGACTCTTCACCTTGCCGCCGTGCCCACTCTTTCCCCGCTTCAGCGTGCCATGCTTGCGGCGACGCATCGCGCTCTCGACGCTCTTGCTCGCGCCACGTCCGTACTTTCGACGACGCTTCTTCGCTGCCATGAGTCCTCCCGGTAGATGCTCGTCCTCGTACGGCCCTGCCGTCGTGCAAGCATGATACCAGCTGGCGGAGAAGGCGCGAAGAGCAGACGACGCTCACCGCGTCGAGCCTGTCGCGCTTTCTCGTTAGGCGCGATTTGGGTTCTTCGCCGTGCGAATACCACGTCTGCTCATCGTGCGGCGATCCCTCACGCGAATGCTCGCGAGCGCGGGAACGCCGCTCGCTCTGGACCCGGCGTCTCGAAGACGCCACTCTTCTCCGATGCGCACTCCCAATCGGAGTTCAGCCGCCCCCATTCGCGTTGCCCTGGTGGGCTACGGCCTGGCCGGATCGGCGTTTCATGCGCCGCTCATTGCGACGACGAGCGGAATGCAACTCGACCTGATCGTCACGGGCGATGCCGCCCGCCGCAGCGCGGCGCGGCGCGACTACTCGGGCGTTCAGATCGTGGATTCCGCCGACGTTCTCTGGCGGAGCGCATCCGATTTCGACCTCGTCGTGCTCGCGACACCGAACCGGACGCACGGGCCGCTCACGCAGTCGGCACTTGCCGCGGGCCTCTCCGTCGTCGTCGACAAGCCCTTCGCGCCGACGGCCGAGGAGGCACGCGCGCTGGTGGAGGATGCCCGAGCGCGGAAGCTGATGCTCACCGTGTACCAGAACCGGCGCTGGGACGGTGATTTCCAGACCGTTAGGCGCCTGCAGGCCGACGGCGCGCTGGGCACGATCTTTCGATTCGAGTCGCGCTTCGAGCGCTGGCGGCCCGTGCCGAAAGTCGGCTGGCGTGAGCGGGCGGATCCAGCGGAGGCGGGTGGCATTCTCTACGACCTGGGCAGTCATCTCATCGACCAGGCAATGTTGCTGTTGGGCGATGTGATTTCAGTGTATGCGCAACTGGATCGGCGGCGCCCGGATGTCCAGGTGGAGGACGACGCTTTCGTCGCGCTCACCCACCGCTCCGGTGCCCGGTCGCACCTGTGGATGAGCGCCGTCGCCGCGCAGCCTGGTCCACGCTTCCAGGTGCTTGGCGACAAAGCTGCCTACGTGAAGTTCGGGCTCGACGTCCAGGAGGACGCGCTTCGCCGCGGCGAGCGGCCGGGCGGCGCGGACTGGGGCGAGGAGCCCCGCGAGCGCTGGGGCGCGTTAGGCGCCGGCGATGAGCTCCGTGCCGTCCCGACGGAGTGTGGTGCGTACCAGGCGTTCTACGAGGGCGTCGTGCGCTGTCTCCGCGACGGCGCGCCGCCACCAGTGGACCCGAGCGATGCGGTGCGCGGTCTCGAGATCATCGCCGCCGCTCGCCATTCCGCGGCCGAGGGCGCGACGATACGAATATCGTAAATAGGGCCACCTGGTAATCGGGATGATGCAGAGAATGCCGCAACGGTGATTGGTGGTTGGTGGCTAGTGGCTGGTGGTTGGTAGAAAAAGGAAAGGCGGCGCCTCGCGCCGCCAATCCGAATTCACCAGTCACCGACCACCAACCACCAACCACCAACCACCAACCACCAACCACCAACCACCAACCACCGGTGAAAGACTACCGAGCCTGCATCTCGACGCGGCCGGCGGTGAGCACGATTTCCTCGCGCACCGGCGTCCAGTGGGCCAGGAGCTGCTCGACGATCGCCCGGTGCTGTTGCTGCACGACGAGTCGTGAGGCGAGCGCGTCGGCGGTAGCGTGAGCGTGCGCCACCTCGAGCGAAGACGAGAGCTTGCGCTTGTCCAGCGATTCGGTGACGGCGAGCTGGCGCTGGGCTTCCTGCAGATCGATGCCGAGCTGCGCGATCGATTCCTGAAGGCCGAGGCGCTGCTGCTCCAGCGCGATGTTGTCGTCGTTGGTGACGAGACGCATCGACTCGACCTGCACGTCATAGAGCCGGAGCGACATACCCGGCGTCGTGCCGCGCGAAGGAAGTGTGAGCTCGGCTGAGAGCATGCGCGTGTTCGTTCCGGCGCGGCTCGCGATCTCGGGTGTGAGCGAGTCCGGCGCGCGCAAGAATTTGAGCCGGACCACGGTCGATGGTGGAGTTTTGGGAATGGGAGGCGCTGCGCTGACCGACAGGTCGATGGCCGTGGCGAGGAAGGGCGCGCTGACGCCGCCGCCGAAGTCGAGGGCGACCTGAGCGGCCGCTGTCGTGTCGCGTTTGGCCCCAGGCGTCCGATCCGTTGCGACGACACTCCCGGTATCGCGCGGGGCGCGCCGGGTCTGATTGACGACAAGAGTTTGCTGCGCAACGAGCAGCGCGAAAACCGGAATGATCATCGTGGGGGATGTTCGAAGCGAAGTGAAAGCGATTCAGGCCGCAGGCTGGTACGGACCCGTCGCCGCGCCCTGACGGATGGTGAGCCAGTCGGTGCGGACGCGGTCCCATTCCTGAATGAGGAGACCGCGCTCCTCGAACAGAAGTCGGATGCGCACGGGATCGTAGCCGACGACCTCCTCGAGCACGGGTACGAGCACACTCAGGGCGTCGTCGCTGATGATCGTTCGTCGTGCGATCTGCGCGATGTGGCGCGCTTCCGATGCGGCAATCGTTAGGCCGTCACCGCGATTGACGTGGAGCATGACGTGGATGTCGGAGCTGCCGTCCCCGACGTACACCAGGCGTTCGCGCGGAACACCAAGCTGCCCGCGGACCTCGTCCACCGCGGCGACCTTGCCATAGCCCGCGGGCACGCGGCGCACGCCGGTGATCTCGCCCGTGGCCTCGTCGAACTCGAACCGCGTTCCGATGATCCGCTCGGGCGGAACGATTCCCTCGAGCGCGGCGTGCACGACTTCCTCCGGCGCCGCGGACACGACGAAGAAGTCGAATCGATAGCCATCGATGCCGTTGGCCAGACAGTCCACGAGTATGTCGATGTTGCGCTTGAGCCGAATGCGCCGCCCGACGGCGACGAGATCATCGCGCCGGACGCGTCGGAACTCGGGATCGTGCCGCAACAGATACGTGAGCTCGGCGCCCGACTGGACCAGATTCAATCGCGAGAGCCCCGCGACCTTTTCGGTGAACCCCGCGAGACCGAGGGATTCACTGAGGAGGTGGCCTGAATCGTTGAAGCTCAGCGTCTGGTCGAAGTCGCTGATGAGCAGAAAGTGCTTTGACATTCGAGGTCTCCAAGACGACGACGCCCCCGCCGGATTCGAGGGGCGGGGGCGACATTCGTCAGTGTATTCTCATCGCACGTCTGTCACGTTCGCGCCCCGCGTCGCCGGCACCGCTTCTGGAGAAGGGTGTCGATGAAAAACTGCTGATGGCGGAGTACGTGCACGGTCACGGCGTGCGGATCGAGGTCGTCGGTGTCGGCGCCAGCCTCGGCGCCTCTTCGTAATGTAGACAACTCTGAACAAAGATCAATCGGCCTCGGATTGTGCCGCGCGTCACGCTTCAGTCACGCGGTCCCGATTACGGATGTCGCGGCTTGCCGATCAGCGCGGCGCCGACGCGCCGCAGCCAGTCCCCAAACGCGTGCATAACGAGTGGGACGACGTGGGGCGGCTCGAGCGGCGGTGCCGGGACGATGGGGATGGCGGCCGCCGTCCGCGGGCACGCCGCTGGTGGTACCCACGCGGCCGGCGTCGCCTCCGCGCGCATATCGGACATGTCGGCCATCGGTGCTTCCAGCGTTCCGCGGAGACACTCCGTGAACTGCTTGAACAACTGCTTGTTCACCGACTCGATCATCCCGCGGCCGAACTGGGCCGCCTTTCCGACGATATCGAAGTCGGCCACGACCTGTACCTTCGTGGCGTTGTCGGCGAGAGCGGTCAAGCGACTCGTCATCGTCATCTTGGCCGAGCCGCTACCGGAACGCTCCCGTCCTTCGCCGACCATGCTCACGACGTGCTCGGCGTCATCGCGATCGGTGACGGTTACCCGCCCGTCGTAGGCGGCCGTAATAGGACCGAGCTTGACCTTCACCCGGCCAAGGTAAGTCTCGCCATTCTCGACTTCGGTGAGCTCGGCGCCCGGAAGGCAGTTCACGACCTGCCGGGGATCGACGAGGTAGCGCCAGGTCCGGTCGACGGGCGCGTGGAGCTCGAAAGTCTCCTCGATACGCAGCGACATCGTGCACACCCTCCGTTACCGACGCGGGCACAGACGGACGAACACTGACGCTTACCGAAACGCGCCTGGAAGGGCTCGAACCTCCAACCTGCTGATCCGAAGTCAGCTGCTCTATCCAATTGAGCTACAGGCGCTGCAGCCTTGTCCCGCTGGAACTCATTGACAGCGGCGCGGCTTAGAGTGACTCTAGCGAGCGTCGTGGCTGGTGGCCAGAGGTGCCGCGCGCGAGGATGCGGCACGGCAACGAGGGGGAGGCGCTCGCATGATTCCGTCGTCCTTCAGCGACGTCGCACAGGACCCGTGAGAGAGGAGATCGCGCGGCTCCACGACGCGATGGAGCGGGAAGCGTACGTCACCGACCGTGCGATGGCGACGGCGGCGTATCTCGCGATGACGCTTCACAAGCCTTTGCTCATTGAAGGGCATCCGGGCGTCGGCAAGACCGAGGTCGCGAAGGTGCTCGCGCGCGCGCTTGATGCGAAGCTCATCCGGCTGCAGTGCTACGAGGGGCTCGACGTCAGCACCGCGCTCTACGAGTGGAACTACGCCAAGCAGCTCCTGCACATCAAGCTTCAGGAGGGAACGGCGGCGACCACGCGCGAGCGCGAAGCAGAGATCTTCAGCCGAGAGTTCCTGCTCGAGCGTCCATTGTTGCACGCGATCACCCAGGCGGACGCGTCGCCGGTGCTGTTGGTCGACGAGGTTGACCGGAGCGACGAGGAGTTCGAAGCATTCCTGCTCGAGGTGTTGAGCGATCACCAGGTGACGATCCCCGAGATCGGTACGGTGCGCGCAACGCATCCACCGCACGTGGTGCTCACGTCGAACCGCACTCGCGAGCTGTCCGAGGCGCTCCGGCGTCGCTGCCTGTACCTCTGGGTGGACTACCCAAGCTACGAGAAAGAGCTCCGCATCGTCCGCATGAAGGTGCCGGGCATCGAGCCGCGCCTGGCCGACGAGGTCGTACGCTTCATTCAGCGCGTGCGAACGCGGCGTCTCTCGAAGACCCCCGGCGTGGCCGAATCGCTGGATTGGGCACAGGCACTCGTCGCGTTAGGCGCTGATGCACTCGATACCGATGTCGTTGACGAGACGCTCGGCTGCGTCCTCAAGGACGAGGCCGACTTGCGCGACATTCGTTCGGCGGTCGACAAGAGCGGTGTCGACGCGTTCGTCGCCGGGGGTGCCGCTTAGCGACATCGTGAATTCGTCCATGAGCAGGGAGGGGAGCGTCGTCGAGCGCGTGATCGCGTTCTGTCGCGTGCTGCGTGAACGGGGGCTCGTCGTTACACCCGCGGAATCCGTGGACGCGGTGCGGCTTCTCGAGTGGATCGATCTCAGCGATCGAATCGAGCTGCATCTCGCGCTGCGCTCCCTCCTCGCGACGCGACGGGAAGATCTCGCCGCATTCGACGCGTTATTCGCCGAATGGTGGAGGGTGTCGCAGCAGGAAGAGCAACGTTCCCGCGATCGCGCCAGCGCGCCGAAGACACGCCTGGGCGCGCGTGAGGAGGCGAAGAGCGAGAATGCAGCGACGGTCGCGCTGTCGCGCTGGTCGAGCACGAGTGTCGTCCCGGACGACGACACGCCTGCTTCGCTGGCGATGCCGAGTGCGAACGACTCGCGCGCGAAAAAGGATTTCGCGACCTTCGACTCCGACGAGCTGGGCGAGATCGAGCGGTTGACTCGGCTGATCGCGCGGCGCATCAACGCCCGCCGCAGCCGGCGGTGGAAGCCCGCGCGCGGCGGCAACAGCTCGCGGGTCGATCTGCGCCGAACGATCCGACTCTCGCTCAAGACGGGCGGAAACATCGTGGAGTTGGCGCGGCGCGAGCGCAAGCTTCGGCGCACGAAGCTGGTTGCACTCTGTGACGTGTCGGGCTCGATGGACCTCTACAGCCGTTTTCTGCTCCAATTCCTGTACGCGCTGCAACACGCCTTCGCGCGCGTCGAGACGTTCGTCTTCAGCACGCGGCTGGTGTCCATCTCGGAGATTTTGCGTCGTGACGAGTATCGGGCGGCTCTCGCGGCGCTCGCGCGCTCGGAGACGGGTTGGTCCGGCGGCACGAAGATCGGCGCCAGCATCGCGCAATTCGCTACCGACTGGTCGCGGCTCGTAGACCGCCGCACGGTGGTGATCATCCTCAGCGACGGTTGGGACACCGGCGACCCGACGTTGCTCGGCGACGCGATGCGTGAGATCCACCGACGAGCAGGGCGGGTACTATGGCTGAATCCTTTGTTGGGAAGCCCTTCGTACAAGCCGCTGACACGGGGAATGCAGGCCGCGCTGCCTCACGTCGACGTCTTCGCGCCGGCACACAACGTCGCCAGTCTCGCCGCGCTTGGACGACACCTTGGCTTGTGAAGGCTGGTGAAGTCAAAGGGCATCCGGGAGGAAATTACGCTTGGATAAGCGCCGGTCGTGTCCAGCGAAGGCCCGTTCGAATTACGCCAAGCCGCGGTCGTGTCGTCTAAGCCAGGATCGAGTAGAGACTTAACTACGTTCGGGTCGTGTGAAGCTCCGTTCGGGTCGTGTGGAGCTGCGTTCGTGTTGTGTGGAGCTACGTTCGGCTGTCAACAAGTCAGCGCGACTGTCAACTTTGTCACGTTCGTGTACGACGGAGCTCCGTTCGTGTCGTACTTTGCGGCGTTGCACTTGCGCGGAGGAGCCTTCGCCTTCTGTGGTGCGCCTTTCGCCTCATGAAGCGCCCCTTTCGCCTGCGGTTTTTCGAGCTTCGCCTCGTGCGGCGCGAGCTTCGCCCTCGATGTTGTCGCGAACGCTCGATGTGTTGGCAGGTCACACTGCCGATTTGAACGACGGCGCTTCGGTTTTGCCGCGTTCGTGTTCAGCGGAGCACCGTTTGCCTTCGAAGATGGAACGTTTGCCTTCGGTGATGGAACTTTCGCCTTTTTTGTCGGAGGCACGGCGTAAGGGAGTGGCCGCGTAGCGTCCGAACTCAGCGCGTTCCTTCAGCCCGAAGAGGACTACGCGGCCGCGATCCAGGTGCTGCGGTCGATTGGCGCATGCGGCGCCAGTTCCGTGAGGAACTTCGCCGCCGAAGGCGTGCACTCCCAGAGAATCCGTAGTCGGCCTTCCTCACCCACCACGAGCGGACAGTGATTCGCCCGGCTGCTGCTGGTACCGTACCACCGCTTCACCTTCGGAGCCGGCCTCGAGTTCTCCTCGCTCACCGCCGTCCGGAGGGCGGTCACATCGCAGGTGAGCTCGACCTCGACAAGCGTCACGACCTGCATGGATCGGCTGTCGCTCCCGATCATTCCGCTCTGACGCCGTTCACGGGTTCTGTGCGCGGTGCGGATCTCTCGATACGGGATAAACACGACCGTCAGGTCGTCGGCAGGGAAGTGATAATTGAGATAAGAGCGAAATTTTAGATAAACTCCGTTCTCATCTGTCCGGACGAGCCAGTTCGACGCGCGGAAGCGCGCGAGGAGAAACCCACGTCCGAGGAGCACGAAGCATCCGAACAGAGCGCCGATAAACTTCAAGAAGAAGACGTGGTTGCGCACGCCCATGTCGAACATCCCCACCGCCAGCCCGAGCAGCAGCACGTACACGAGAACCGCAGTCCAAAGCGCGTAATGGTAGACGCGCGCATTGTTCTTCGCGGGTACATCCAGCTCTCGCATCAGCTGCATCGCTCGCTCGTGGACGGAGTCACCAAAATGGACGACTCGGAACCGAGGCCGTCATCGCAAGCGAGACGAAGTTCTCAATCTGCTAAGGGCTCTTCGGCCAGATCACGCCCTGGTTCATGGCGGCCACCGGACCGATGCCTTTGTATACGAACTTCTGAATTCGCTTCCCCTCGTAAGTCTCCGTCGTGTAGATGTTGCCCTTGGAGTCCGTGGCGATGCTGTGGACGGCAAAGAACTGGCCGGGTTGCCGCCCGCCGTCGCCGAACATCGTGAGGATCTGCAGCGACTGACGGTCCATGACGTACACGCGCTCGTTCCGGCCGTCCGCAAGGAAGATGTACTTCTGCTGTGGATCGCGTGAGAACGCGATGTCCCACACCGAGCCGTCGCCGCGCGTCAGGGGAAAGACGCGCTGCTCCTTGACGAACTTGCCGTCCTTCTGGAAGACCTGAATGCGATCGTTGACGCGATCGCAGACGTAAACGAGGCCATCGTTCGTTGGCTCGGCGCAGTGCACGGGATTCCTGAACTGCGGAGCCGGCGGAGCGTCTGGATTATAAGGACCCATGTTCGTGTCCTTCGGCGCATTGCCGTACGCTCCCCAGAATCGTTTGATCTTCCCCGTGTTCATGTCGATCACGGCCGCGCGCTTGTTGCCATAGCCATCGGCGATGTACGCCTCGTTCGCCTTCACGTCGAAGGAGATCTTCGCGACTCGACCAAAGTGATCCAGGGCGTTGCTGTTTACCGCCTGTTTTGGCGTCCCGATCTGCATCAGGAACTTGCCGTCATGGGTGAACTTGAGAATATGTGAATCCATGCGGCCGTTGCCGCCGATCCACACGTTGTCCTTGTCGTCGATCGAGACGCCGTGGTTTGATTCCGGCCATACGTAGCCGTCTCCGGGGCCGCCCCACGCGCGCACCATGTTCCCCTCGGGATCGAACTCGATGATCGGCGGCGCGGCGGAGCAGCATTCGCCGAGCGGGGGATGCGCCGCCGCGCCCGACTCGGTGCGCTGGTTGAGCGTCGAGTCGCCGCGGTGGATGATGAAGACGTGATCTCGGGAGTCCACGCCAACGCCGATCACAGAGCCGAGGATCCAGTGATTCGGCAACGGCTTTGGCCACATGGGGTCAACCTCGAACCGAGGTGCCTCGACCGCAGGTCGCGTCGCGCCCTGCAACACAGCCTGACCGACGCCGAGTGCGATGATCGACGTCACGAGAGCGCCAGCGAACACGAGATTCCGTCGTCTCATTCGACTACTCCTAGTGGGTTGATGTGAGATGTTGATAGCAGGCGAGGGCCGGGCTTCAGGCCAAAATTGGCATGAGACGAGATCCCGTGGCCGTGATGAACTTCGCGCAGATGCCAATTTTGGCCTGGTGGCCAGCAATCGCCTGCTATCAACATCTCGGTTACACTCCACTAGCCAAGGGCCCGACCACCGATCACCGACCAGGCTTACTGCCAGCGAGAGCGCGCACTATACTCGCCGCACCACCAACTCCGCGCGCGTGATTCTACTTCGCAACTGGCTCGTGCGTCCAGCCTCGGCTTTCCTCGGCATCGCGTTCTTGCTTGCGTCGCCGGTGGTCGTCGCCGCGCATGAGATTCCCTCCTCGGTCACGATACTCGCGTTCGTGAAGCCCGAAGGACACTCGTTGCGCGTGCTGGTGCGTGTCCCGTTGGAGTCGATGAGGGACGTTGACTTTCCACTGCGGGGCCCGGGCTATCTGGACATTCCGCGCGCAGCGGCGTTGCTCCCGCAAGCAGCGCGAGTCTGGCTCGCCGGTTCGCTGTCGGTCTACGAAGGCGACTCGGCACTGGCGGGCGCTCGCATCGTCGCGACGCGCGTCTCTCTTCCGTCGGACCGTTCGTGGGTGACGTACGATCTGGCGCTCGCGCATCTCCGGGGGGCGCCACTCGATTCCACGACGCAGCTGTTCTGGAAGCAGGCCCTGCTCGACGTGATGATCGAGTATCCGATTGTCTCGGACAGCTCTCGATTCTCGATCGATCCGACCCTCGCCAGGCTAGGCGTACGCACGACAACGGTGCTCCGATTCCTGCCGCCTAACGGGGCGGAGCGCGCGTTCGAGTACCTCGGCGATCCCGGGCTGGTGCGGCTCGACCCGCGCTGGCATCAGGCGGCGCTGCGATTCGTCTCGCTCGGATTCCATCACATTCTCGACGGGATCGATCACCTGCTGTTCGTGTTCTGTCTCGTCATTCCATTTCGGCGGCTACGGCCGCTGATCGCGATCGTGACGTCGTTCACGATCGCCCACAGCCTAACGTTGGCCGCCTCCGCGCTGGGCTTCGCGCCCGATGCACTCTGGTTCCCGCCACTGATCGAGGTGCTCATCGCGCTCTCGATCGTGTACATGGCCTTCGAGAACATCGTCGGCCCGAAGTTGGAGCGTCGCTGGGTCGTCGCGTTTGGATTCGGATTGGTGCACGGATTCGGCTTCTCGTTCGCGTTGCGACAGTCGCTGCAATTCGCTGGCGAGCACCTGGCGACGTCGCTGTTCGCCTTCAATGTCGGCGTCGAGCTCGGCCAGATCCTCGTGCTGGTGCTCGCCGTCCCCGCACTCGCACTGCTGTTTCGATATGTGGTCGCCGAGCGGATGGGGACGATACTGCTCTCGGCGCTCGTCGCCCACACCGCGTGGCACTGGATGATCGATCGTGGCGCAGTGCTGCGGCAGTATCACATCCAGTGGCCGACCTTCGATGCTGAATTTGCGCTCTCAGCCATGCGCGCGCTGATGTTGCTGCTGATCATCATCGGTCTTGGGTGGCTGCTTTCAGGCGGCATGCGACGTCTAGCGGGGCGCGGCTCGGTGGGCGAGGTTAGGGTGGAATGAGAGGAATGTCCGACTCACGACTGAGGCCGCCGCTCCCCCAACGCTTCTGGCTGTGGATGGCAATGATGGGCGTGTTCGTGTCGCTGCCGGCACGGTCACCTGGACAATCCATCTCACCGAAACGTTCGACCCAGAGCGGGGTGTACACCGCCGAGCAAGCCACGCGGGGACAGGACACTTACGCCACGCTCTGCACGGGCTGTCATACTGCGGCGACGCACACCGGCGTTGCCTTTCAGCACTGGGACGGACATTCCGTTTTGGATCTCTTCGGGTACGTCAGCACGAAGATGCCCAAGAACGAGCCCGGCAGCCTCGAGCCCGAGCAGTATGCCGACCTGGTGGCGTATCTGCTGAAGCTGAATCAGATGCCGGTTGGTAGGACCGAGCTCCCCACCGATACCACGGTGCTGGGAACGATTCGGATCGAAACGAAGCCCATGGCGGCCGCGAAGCGGGGCACCCGTTAGGCTCCGCGCCGCGAATCGAGCTCTCACACGAGGAAGGCAGCATGCGGCATCATCTTGCGAAGTGGCGTTGGATCGCGGTCGCGCTGGCGGTGTTCGTGTCGAGCGCCGGCGTCTTGCTGCTCTGGACGCAGCTCTCGAGCGCGAGCCAGGGAAAGCCACTGATGCGCGGCAACGCATTCGGCGAGTGGCGTTACTGGGGCGCCGACGCGTGGAGCACGCGCTATTCTGCGCTCGATCAGATCGACGCGTCGAACTTCTCGAACCTGCAGGTGGCGTGGCAGTGGAACGCCGGCGCGCTCGGCACGGATGAGTATTATCGAACGACGCCGCTGTACGCGAACGGCCGACTGTTCACCGTCGCGACGGCGCACCGGATCGCCGTGGCGATCGATCCCGCGACAGGCAAGACCCTGTGGAAATACGGAATCGACGAAGGTATTCGTTGGCAGAAAGCGGCACGCCAATTTGCGGGACGGGGCCTCTCCTATTGGACCGACGGCTCCGCCGAGCGCGTGATCGTGGTTACGCCCGGATATCACCTGCTCTCGATTGACGCGAAGACGGGCGCACCCGACCCGAAGTTTGGCAGGAGGGGTAGCGTCGACCTGATGGAGGGATTGGGTTACCCGCTCGTGCCGCTCGCGGTGGATGATTCGGGTCCACTGATCATCAGCGAGGCCGCGCCGGCTCGTAAGGCACGTCCCGGAGAAAAGTGGGATCCGGTGAAGAAAGTTGGCGCGGACGGAACGATGGGCATCGACCCCGCGCAGGGCGAGATCGCCAACAGCTCACCCGCAATCGTCGTCGGCGATGTCGTCGTCGTCGGCAATTCGTCCATTCACGGCTATTTCCCTCTGCACCGGCACAATATTCCCGGCTTCATCCGCGGATTCGACGTGCACACCGGGAAGCAGCTCTGGAAATTCGATCTGATCCCGCAGCCCGGCGAGTTCGGCGCCGATAGCTGGAAGGCGGGCTCGAAGATTGGAACCGACGGCGTGGGCAAGAACGACGCATGGGCAACGTACTCCGCCGATCCCGAGCTCGGTCTCGTCTACATCCCCGTTGGCATGCCGCTCATCGACGAGTACGGCGGCCACCGCCCCGGCAACAATCTCTACAGCTCGAGCGTCGTCGCGATCGACGTGAAGACCGGGAAGCGCCGCTGGCATTATCAGTTCGTGCATCACGACATCTGGGATTACGACGTCCCGATGGCGCCGAATCTCCTCGACGTCACCGTCGATGGCCGGCCGCGAAAGATTCTCGCCGCCACGACGAAGCAGGGATTCATCTACACGCTGGACCGCGTCACCGGGGAGCCCATCTGGCCGATCGTCGAGACGCCGGTGCTGCAGAGCGAGGTGCCGGGCGAGCAGACATCGCTCACGCAGCCGATTCCCTCGCGACCCGCGCCGTACTCGCAGCAGGGCCTCGTCGAATCGGACATCATCGACTACACGCCGGCGATCAGGGATTCGGCGATGAAGCTGGCGAAGCGGTGCCGCATGGGACCGTACTTCATTCCGGCTGCGCTGGCCGATGGCTCGGGCGCGAGCGGCTTCCGCTGCGCCTGGTACGCGCCGGGCGCGTCGGGTGGCGTGAATATCGATGGCGGCACCGCTGGCGATCCGGAGACGGGACGGATCTATGTCGGCAGCCAGAGTGGACTGAGCACGATCCAGGTACAGAAGGATCCATGCTCCGAGTTCCGTTACAGCTCGCCGCACAACAGCTGCGGCTTGTTAGGCGCGCTGCCGCCGCCTCCTGGCTACGTGCAGCAGGCGGGCGCATCCCAGGGACTCGGCTTCGAGTCACGCGCCAACGGCACGATGATCGGTGGCGTGTCCATTCTCAAACCGAAGCAATTGGGCGGGGTCACCGCGTACGACATGAACTCCGGTGACAAGATCTGGTGGATACCCAACGGCATAACGACTCCGGTAACGACCCGCGATTCGCTGTTCGCGGGCGTTACCCTGCCGCCGCAGCCGGGTCGTGGGCAGGCGCAGATCATCGCGACGAAGACGCTCGTGATCTACGGAACGGGGCGCAGTGGTGGCCCGCCGCGTCCACCGTATCACCTCTACGCCGTGGACAAGGGCACGGGGAAGGAGGTCGGCCAGGTACAGATTCCGGCGAAGACGACAGCGGTGCCGATGACGTTCATGCACCAGGGGCGACAGTACATCGTGTTCGCGACGGGCGCTGGCGACAACACTGCTCTGGTCGCGTTGACGCTACCGAAAGGGGGAGACGGTTCGGGTAAGAACAAGCGTTAAAGGTCTGTCATCCTGAGCGAGGGTTAGGCATCTCAGACCGACGAAAAGCGGTCACAGAACGCACAGAGGTCCACAGAACACACGGTACGACAAACTGTTTTGGTGTCGGACTGGAATCTGCGTATTCTGCGTCCTCTGCGTTTGGTCTTTTTAAATGAAGTTAGGGCTTTGCTGTTGCAGTACCGTGTCTTCTGTGGCTTTCTGTGTATTCCGTGACCGCCTTTGGTCGGTCTGGGATGCTCGGGTGCCGCGCGAGGATCCAAATAGCAGATCCTTCGCTTCGCTCAGGATGACATCAGCCCCTCGGATGACATCAGCCCACCTTGGACGCGGTTCGCGGCTGCGGTACGATCGCCTTGAACGCCGTTAAGAATCTGCTCATCTCGTCGGCGGTCCCGACCGAGACCCGGAGATGTTCCATGAATGGCGGGAAGGGGCGGCCGACGAGGACGCCCTTCTTCTTGAACTCGTCGATCACCGGCGGGATCGGACGCCGGACGTGGACGAAGAAGAAATTCGCTTCCGAGCGGACGACGGTGTAACCGAGGTTCGCAAGCTCCGCCGTCGTCTTCTTGCGGAGCTCGAGCGTCACGCGCTTCACCTTCGCCTGGTTGTCCGCGTCGTTGAGCGCGGCGACGCCGCCATACTTCACGACCGCGCTGATCGTACCCGTCGTGTACGGACGCATGTCGCGGATCATCTCCGTCGGCGCGATGGCGTAACCCAGTCGCATGCCGGCGAGCGCCGCGATCTTGGAGAACGTCCGCGTGACCATCACCGGCCGATCCTCGAAGACGTGCGGGACCGACGTCGCGTACTCCGGATCCTCGACGAAGTGGAAGTAGGCTTCGTCGATGAGCACCGGCATGTCCTCCGGAATGCCATCCAGTAGCTGCTTGATCTCCTGCTGCGTGACGATGCGGCCCGTTGGATTGTTCGGGCTGCACAGGTAGACGAACCCGATGTCTCGGCGGTACGCGCGTGCCGCCCTGATCAAGCCGGGAATGTCCTGTCGAAAGTCGGGGAGGGAGGGGACCTTGATCGAATCGGCTTTGTACGCGGTGACGTGCTGGAAGATCACGTCGTACGACGGCTCGGAGCTGAGAATCTTCCGTCCGCCGCGCAGGTAGGTGTTACACGCGACGTCGAGAATCTCCCCCGAACCGGCGGCGATGAAAACATTCTCCTCTTTCACGCCGTGGTGCTTCGCGATCGCCTCGGTGATGCCGCCGTCGGGATAGCCGTACCGATTTGCATACTTGAAAGCCTGGGTCATGGCTTTCATCACGTTATCGGACGGACCGTACGGGTTCTCGTTGTTCGCGAGCTTGGCGAGGCCGTCGTACTCGTCAGCGGCGAGCTCGACGCGCGACCCACGCCCGAGCGTGACGCCCTGTGCCCACAGACGGGAGCTGGGCTCGAGGGTGAGATAGCCTAACGCGGTAGCGACGCCACCAACGAACCCGCGACGCGAGAATCGACGATCGTTGCTCATTGCGGTCTCCCTGTTCACTCTTTCACATATCGCTTCAGCGCCTTCGGGCCAACCTCCGCACCGTAGATGACACCCATCGCATCGGCGGCGACGCCTTCGGCCGCGCTCGTCGTCGTCGCGTTCTCGTTCGGGTCCGGAATGAACGCCGTCACCGAGCCGTCGCGCGCGCTGCCGACGCGAATGCCCCGCTTCCACCCGGTGCGCTCCTTCGCCACCGAGCCGGACTCTGAATCGGCGACGTAGATGCGGTCGTTCGCATCGATATAGATCCCGCTCGGGCGGCTGAACTGATACCAGGTATCCAGCAGCTTGCCCTCCTGGTCGAAGATCTTGATGCGGTTGTTGCCGCGATCGCCCACGAACAGCCGGCCACGCGAGTCCATCGCCAGTGCGTGCGGTTGATCGAGCTCGTCGGGGCCGTGACCGAACGTGCCCCACGTCTTGATCAGCTTTCCATTCTTCGAGAACTTCAGCACGCGCGCGGTCGAGCCGGGGGCCGAAGAGTGCCCCTCGGCGACAAAAATGTCGCCGTTGGGCGCGACGAGGACGTCGTTAGGCTGCCAGAAGTAGTCGTCCCCCCGGCCACCGCCAGGTTTGCCGAGGGTCATGAGCAGCCTGCCCGTCGGGCTGAACTCGAAGATCTGATGGCCCTTCGCCGGCTGCGGCGTGCTGTCAGATGTGCCGCGGCCCCCGCGCCCCGTGCACGCGCAATCGGTAACCCAGACGTTGCCAGACCGGTCGACGAAGATGCCATGTGGCGAGACGAACATGCCCGCGCCGAACGACGTCACGAGCGCGCCGTTCCCATCGAACTTGTAAACCGCGGGCAGGCTGGAACCAGAGCAGCTATTCGCGCCACAGCGCTCGGCGACCCAGATGCTCCGGCCGTCTGGGTCGATGTCGACAGCGCTCGTCGATCCCCAAGGTCGGTCGAGCCGCGCCCAACCCTCGACAGTGCGATAAGGGTTGGGGAGGTCGTTGTTCGGCGCCATTGTCGCGCCCTGCGACGCGACCTGCCCGCTCGCCAGAGCGAAGGGCAGCAACAACAGCATTGCAGCCAGCGTGCGAATGCTCATTGCTTCTCCGTGCAAGCACTTTCTTCGTCGGTTCAGCCGCAACCCGCAACCCGCAACCCGCAACCCGCAACCGCAACCCGCTTCAGCTCCAACTCAAATCGTTCTTCGATATCGGCAGCGTTCGAATGCGCTTTCCTGTCGCGGCGAAGATTGCATTGCAGAGCGCCGGTGGCGCTGGGGGCAATGCGGGCTCGCCGAGTCCGGTCGGTGGGTTGTTCGAGATCTTGAAGTGGACTTCGATCGGCGGCGCCTGCGTCAAACGCAGCAACTTGAAATCGTGGAAGTTGCTCTGCACGGTGCGGCCGCGATCGATCGTGATCTCCTGGCCTAACGCTTCGGCCAATCCATCGAGCACCGCGCCCTGGGCCTGGCTCTCGGCGTTGAGCGGATTGATGATCTGGCTGCCGATGTCGCCCGCGGCCCAGACTTTATCCACCTTCACGGCCCCCGCTCGGCTCACCGTCGCCTGCACGACTTCCGCGAAATAGCCGCGGTGGCTGAAGTAGAACGCGACGCCGCGACCAGTGCCGCGCGGCAGCCGCTCCATGCCCCAGCCCGACTTTTCCGCGACCAACTCGAGTACCCCGCGCATGCGCTGCGGGTCGAAGACGAACCCTGGCGGCGGCGCTGGCTGGCCAGCCGGCGGTGCGGGATCGGGAAGGGGTGCGTTCGCCAGCAAATCCAGGCGAAACTGCACCTGGTCCCTTCCGGCGGCATGCGCGAGCTCGTCAAGGAACGACTGGAATGCGAATGCCAGTCCGTTGCTCTGCGGCGCGCGCAGGGCGCCAGTCGGCACGCCTAACGGCATCACGGATGCCGCAATCTCGCAATTCTGGATGAATCGCGCCGGAAACTCGTTCGCGGTAATTCCCGCGCTAGGCGCAAAGCGCTCGCCTTCGCCGAAGGAGACGAAGTGATCGCGCAGCGCGACGAGCGCCCCCGAGGGATCCACGGCGCCGGTGAAATAATGGAATCCCGCTGGGCGATAGAAATCGTGGCGCATGTCGTCCTCACGCGTCCACAGCAGCTTCACTGGGACGGCGGCTTCCTTGGCGATCCACGCTGCCTCGACCATGTAATCGTTGTTCAGCCTTCGACCGAAGCCACCGCCCGTGCGCGTGAGGTGAATCGTGATGTCTTCTTCCTTGATGCCCAACGTGCGCGCGACCAATTGCCGCCCTGACGCCGGCGTCTGACTCGGTGCCCAGATCTCGAGCTTGCCGTCCCGGTACGACGCCGTGCAGTTCTGCGGCTCCATCGGCGCATGCGAGATGAACGGATAGAAGTACTCCGCCCGCAGCACTTTGGCCCCTGCCGACGATAGTGCCCCGTCGACATCGCCATCCTTGCGCAATGTCCGCTGCGCCGGCTGCTTCGAGAGCTCGGCGGCTCTCGCGGCGAAGCCGACGCTCGATTGCTCCGCGGTCGGCCCTTCGTTCCAAGTCACCTTGAGCTTCGTGCGGGCGTTCTTGGCGTACCACCAGCTGTCGGCCACGATGGCGACCCCGCCCAACAAGCCGGCGAGCTGCGTGCCGCCATCGACAACGAACGCTTGCCTAACGCCGGGCTGCTTCTTGATCTCGTCGAGGTTCGCGCTGACAGCCTTCCCAGCGAACACCGGACACTTCTCGAAGACGGCGTACTGCATGCCTGGGACGACGACGTCGATGCCGTACATCGGCGTGCCGGTCACAATCGCGTGAGTATCCACACCCGGCACACGAGTGCCGATGATGCGGAACTGGCTCGGATCTTTGAGCGGCACCTTCTCGAGATCGGGCGCTGGAACCGCCGAAGCGCGCTCTCCCAGCTCGCCGTACTTGGCGCTGCGATTGCTCGCGCGATGGTACACGACGCCCGAGCGCGTCTCGCACTCCGATTCGGGTACGCCCCAGCTGTGAGCCGCCGCCGCGACGAGCATCGCGCGCCCCGCGGCGCCGACGCGACGCATTGGCAGGTAGTGGTTCGGCGTCGCCGTGCTGCCGCCGGCAAACTGATTCTTGTATTTCGTCGTGTCGAGTGGTGCCTGCTCGATGCGGACATCCTTCCAGTCCACATCGAGCTCGTCGGCGATGAGCATCGGGAGCATCGTCTTGACGCCCTGGCCGATCTCCGGGTCCTGTGCCACGATCGTCACCACTCCACTCGGCGCGATGCGGATCCAGGCATTCGGCACGAAGTCGTCCGCGCTGCCGGCCGCCCCGGCACGTTCGGCAAGTGCAGCCGCGCCGCTCACGGGCTCGAGGTAGCTCGCCAGCAGCACGCCGCCGCCCACGATGGCGCTCGCGCGCAGGAACTGGCGCCGATTGACTGGCTCGCTCGTTAGGTTAGTCGCCATGGCGCGCCTCCTCAGCGTTTGCTCGTGCCGGCGTGCGCGCGTCCGGCTTGGGTAGCCGGCGCGGGCGTCATCGCCGCGGCGCGATGGATCGCTTCACGAATCCGCAGGTACGTAGCGCAGCGGCACAGATTCCCGTTCATGGCCGTGTCGATATCGGCGTCAGTGGGGTGGGGCGTCTTCTTGAGCAGTGCTGCCGCCGACATCAACTGCCCCGCCTGACAATAGCCGCACTGTGGCACGTCGACTTCTTGCCACGCGCGCTGCAGCGGATGCGTGCCGTCCACCGACAGCCCTTCGATGGTAGTAACCTCGCTGCCCTTCACCGCGGCAATCGGTGTCACGCAGGAGCGCGTCGCGACGCCCTTCACATGCACCGTACAGGCGCCGCACTGGGCCATCCCGCAACCGAACTTCGTGCCCTTGAGATCGAGAAGGTCGCGCAGCACCCAGAGCAACGGCATCTCCGGGGGTGCATCGACCGTGGTCGACTTTCCGTTCAGCTTGAACGTGATCGACATGGTGGTGGCTGGTGACTGGTGGCTGGTGGCTGGTAGCGGCCAGCAGTGGGCTAGAAATAAGAAGGATCTGCTTCCGCGCGCTAGCGCACAAGCAGATCCGGGTACGGCGACATGACAGCCGCGGTTATCTACCGATCACCAGCCACCAGCCACTAATCTCCAGCCACCATCAGGACGCTCTCAGGAACTTGAAGAGCCGCAGCACCCAGCCCTCCGCCTGTTCCGGCTCCGCCGCTGGCATGCTCTTCCTCGCCCGGAACACGAGCGTCACGTGACCGCAGCTCAGCGTGCAGCCAGGGGCCAAGGCGCGCTCTGTGGCGACGCGATACCCGTTCACGAACGTTCCGTGACGCGACCGCAGATCGGTCACGAACCAGGTATCGCCCTTGAGCAGGAGCGTCGCGTGATGCGGAGCGACGCTGCTATCGTTGAGTCGTAAGTCGTTTGCTCGCGAACTGCCGACCGCGCAGACGGGACGTTCGATCGAGTAGTGCGTGCCCCTGAGCGGGCCACGGGATACCTCGAGCGAGGCCAGCGGTTCGGGTCGCTCGTTTTCCATCGGAGCGGCGACGGTGGGCACGAACTCCGTTGGTCGTTGACTCTCCGAGGCCGGCTCCTTCGTCGCGCTCCCGTTCTCTACCCGGTAATCCTCGAGACCAATCCGAATGACGTCGCCGCTCGCGACCGGCTGGTGTTCTCGACTCTTCACCCCATTGACGAGCGTCCCGTTGGCGCTGAGATCGGAGATCGCGAATCCCGCCGCGTATGGCTCCAACAGCGCGTGACGTCGCGATACACCGCGCCCCGGCACCACCAGATGGCAGTCCTCGCTCCGGCCAACCAACATCCCCGCGCGCGGCACAGCGACGACACGGCCGGTGCGCATCTCGCGCAACAGCCACGGCGAAACATCGTTAGGGTCGATGTCCGGGATCGGAAGCTCGGCACTCGAGCGTCCCGCGCCGCCCGCGGTCGGCGAGCTGCTGCTGGTGACCTCGTGCGCGCCGTTCGCCGCCGGCGTTTCGACGGTGAGATTGAAGATCAGCCGATGTTCGCCGAGCTCGAGATGCGAGTTGTCGAGCAGCTCCATCGACGCCGATCCAAGTATCTCGCCGTCGACGCGAATGGGGAAGCGTGATGGCAATCGGCGAATCGTCGTTCGCCCATCACCGCTCACGAGAATGAGCGCCGTCGGTGGCAGCGATGCCAGCACCGACAGCAGAACGCTCCCCTCGCCGCGACCGCCAAGCAAGTTGGCGCCGAAGCGAAGTTCGCAGTACTCGCTGTCGAATGAGAGGTACGGCATCCAGAGACGCAGGCGTGAGCGACCGAGATTGCATCGTGACTGCCATCACGAGGGAACGCGGCGTCATCGGAGCCTGCGTTGCCACTCTGAAGACGAACTACCTCGCTCGACGTGTCGCTCTGATTGTGCTCGGGCAAAACCCCCGATGTCATCCTGAGGAGCGAAGCGACGAAGGATCCGTTGTTGCGACGTTTCTTAACAGCAGATCGTTCGCTTCACTCAGGATGACTCGCTATTCAGTTGCTCGTCTCCTGAGGCTTCGTGGCCAATCGATAGAGCAGCAACGCCGCACGCTTGGTCTGTACGGGCAACATGCGCAGGTCTGCCGTCTCTTTCGTGGTGTGGTCATCTCGCCCGGACAAACCAACCCCGTCGATCTTCATCAGGACGAGGTCGGCGACGAACGACACATCAGCCGCCCCGGCCTTCGACGGGTCCACTGCCGTCACCGGCCAGAGTCCGAGATCACGGCTGATCTTGTCATAAAGTGTGAGCAGCCTCCGATTCCCCGCGGTCGGCGCCATCGGTGGGTACCCCGGATCGAACGCCAACTCACCCGTCGTGTTCGGAAGATGCGCCGCGACGATCGCCTGCATGGTCTGCTTTGCCCGTGAGAGCTGCTCCGGTGAGATCGTGCGCAGGTCGCCCACCACCGTCATGTTCTCGGCCACGACGTTCGACTTCCCCTCGGCGCTGCCCGCGATACCGGTGCTGTCGAGCTTCACGGCGGTGCCGCCTAACGCGAGACCCGGGTTGAAGGTCAGGTAACGCTCGCCAGAGAGCTGCCGATAGAATTCGCTCAACACGCGCGTGGCCTCATATACGGCGCCGGCGCCGACGTCCTTCTGAAAGATCTGCGACGAGTGCGCCGGGGTGCCCGTCGTCCGGAGCGTCCACGACTCGTCACCGCGGCGAGAGATTACCGCCAGGTGTGGATCGCCCGGACCGTCCTCGAAGCCGATCGCTGCCGCGGCACCGCGCGCCGCCTCGACGAGCGCGCGCCGAGCCTCGGTGAGCGGCGTGCCCGCATCCTCCTCGTCGCCGTCGTACACGACGGTGACGTTGAGACGTCCCAGAACGCCCGCTGCCTTCAATGCGCGCAGCGCCCCAATGATGATCACGTCGCCACCCTTCATGTCGATCACACCGGGGCCACGCGCCGTCGAATCGTCGACGTGCTCGAAGTGCTGAAACGGGCTGCTCGGCTCGAACACCGTATCGAGATGCCCGATGAGGAGGAGCTTTGGACCAGGCCCTGGGTGCTCGGCCACGAGATGGCCGGCGCGATGGAAAGACGCACCATCCACCCAGTGCGTGGTGAAGCCCAACGAGTCCAGCTCGACGCGGAGCGCGTCGCCGACGCGGCGCACGCCCGTGAAATTCATCGTCCCGCTGTTGATATCCACGATCCGCTGGAGGAGTGCGAGCGTTCGCGCGTTCTCCGCGTCCACGGTGCGCACAATGGTCCTTTCTTCGGCGGACAGGGCGGACGGCGTCTGTGCCGCCGCGAACGAGCCGAGCGCGAACGACGCCACGAGCGTCAGCCGGGCAATGGCAGCGATGGAGATCGTCATGCCAAAAACCTAGCGAGTGCGCTCCCGTCGATCGTTACTGGATTTTTCGGGCGGCGTCCCGCGCGATCAGCACCGTCCAGGCGAATGGATCGGGCACGCTCTGTGTGAGCACCGAGTCACGCATCGCCAATGCGTCCACGCGTTGGGCATGCTTGCTGGCGCAGCGGCCGCGGATGGCAACGATGAGTGGCCGCCCTTGCTGCGGCGCTTTGGCGATCTCCGGGAGTGCCTCCGTGCAATGCCCTGCATTCAACCAGCTGAGACCACGGTAGCCCTGGACGAATTGCGAGGGGCCTCCCGCCGGGCGGGAGGCGACAAATCGATCCATTGCCTTTAGCGCCGAATCATGCTGCAGGGTGAGCACGAGCATCTCGATCGTGTCGGCGAGGGTCGAGTGACCGCGCAGGGCGTTCGCGTAATGCGCCGCGGCGCGCGCCGACCGACCGTTGAACGCGTCGACGAGAGCGAGGCCGTGGTGCGCCCAGCGAATCAGACTGTCTACCGGAACGGTGTCCTGACGCGCGACAACTTCGTTGTAGGCACGCGCCGCGTCTCCGTACTTACCCTCGAACAGGAATGTGTTGGCGATCTCGAGGCGGTAAACAGCCTGCTCCTCAGGCGACCGGGTCGCCCGGAGGGCGCTCATGAGGGTGATTCGCGCTTCGTTCGCGCGACCCTGATTCAGGAGTGCCGCCGCCGCGTTGCCCACAGAGTCGCGGTGGGTAGTGCCTGCCCGCTGCGCATTGGCCCGAACGGCCCAGCCGATCAGCGCTCCGGAGACGATGAGCCCGCGACATAGCACTCTGAATTTCAAAATCTTACGCATTTACGAACCTCGGCACGATGACACGGTGGCCCCGACGTATTGCAGGCCGCACGCCACGCGTTGACCGGCGCTACGTCCGCTCCTACGTTGGGCCGCAACAACAGCCGAGAGCTCGAGCATGTCAGGGCACTGGTTCCTGGGTTGGCATCGCGTCGCGCGCACGCTCTTTCTGCTCGTGATGATGGCAGGAGCTGCTCCCTCGCTCCGGGCGCAGCGTCAGCAGTCGGTCGCGCGTCTCGATCAGCAGCTGGCTCCGCTGCGTGTCGTGGACGTCTCGATGATCGACACGACCGCCAAGGCGTGCGACGACTTCTTCCAGTTCGCCAATGGGGCCTGGCTGGCGCGCGACACGATTCCCGCGGCCTACCCGTACTCCGGCGTCAGTCGTGACATGGCAGACCGGAACGAGCTCGTAATTCGCGCAGTGCTTGAGGACGCGATGGCAAAGCGCTCCTCGCCCTCGACGAACAGCACGACGCGCAAGCTCGGGACTTTCTATGCCTCCTGCATGGACTCGGTCGGCGCCGAAGCGAAGGGCGCGACGACGATGCGCCCGTTGCTGAATCGGGTCGATGCGGTCAGCTCGCGCGCGCAGCTGCTCGGGGAGATGGCGGAGCTGCAGATGAATGGAGCTGGCGCACTCTTCGGATATGGTCCGTCAGCCGACGCCCACGATGCCGCACACTACATCGTCTGGTTGGTGCAGGCGGGGCTGGGCATGCCCGATCGCGACTATTACACCGATCAGGGGCCGGCAGCGGACTCGCTGCGCACGGCATATGTCCAGCATATCGCGAAGATTCTGACGCTGGCGGGAGACGACGGTGCCTCGGCGGCGGGCGCGGCCGACCGCATCATGGCGCTCGAGACGGAGCTCGCGAAGGCGTCGACGCGTCGCGTCGATCTCCGCGATCCGGCGGCGACGGATCACCCCATGACGACGGCGGAGCTGGCGGCGCTGGTGCCTAACGTTGACTGGCCGGCGTATTTCCATTCGATCGGCCTGTCGGCGGCGGTCACGAAAGTCAATGTCGCGAATCCCGAGTTCTTCAAGCGCGCGAACGAGCTGCTCGCGTCGACTCCGATCAGTGATTGGCGGGCCTACCTGCGCTTTCACGCCCTCGCGCCGGTGTCGCCCTGGCTCAGCGCCCCGTTCGTCAACGAGGATTTTGCATTCAGCTCGAGATTCAGCGGCGCAAAGGAGCTCTTGCCGCGGTGGAAGCGTTGCGCGCGAGAGACTGATCGGATGATGGGCGAAGCACTCGGCCAGGCCTACGTGACGCGAACGTTCCCACCCGAAGCGCGCGCCCGCGCCCGGGCGGTCATCGACGACATCCGGGTCGCGTTCCACGACCGGCTCCTCCGCCTCACGTGGATGTCCGACTCGACGCGCGCGCAGGCGCTCGACAAGCTCGCAAAGATGAGCGAGAAGGTCGGATATCCAGACCGGTGGCGCGACTACTCGCGGCTGGTGGTCGGCGAGGGCGCGTTCGCGCTCAATGTGCAGCGCGCGAGCTCGTTCGAGTGGCATCGCGTCGTGAATCGCCCCGGTCTGCCAGTGGACAAGACGGAGTGGTCGATGACGGTGCCGACGGTGAACGCGTATTACGACGCGACGGTGAACGAGATGGTATTCCCCGCCGGCGCGCTCGTGCCACAGACCTTCGATCCTGCCGCGGACGACGCCGCAAACTACGGGTCGTTAGGCGGAAGCTGGGCGGGGCATGAGCTGACGCACGGCTTCGACGACGAAGGCCGTCACTATGATGCCGCCGGCAACCTGCGCGACTGGTGGATCCCGGCGGACTCGGTCCACTTCTCCGAGCAGGCCGCGATGGTCGTGCGGCAATACACGGGGTACATCCAGGTGGACACGTTCCACGTCAATGGCCGCCTCACGCTGGGCGAGAACATTGCCGACTTCGGGGGTGTCCTCACCGGCTACGACGCGCTGCAGCGCGCGCTCGAGCGTACCGGCCGCCCGGGCCGCCTCGAGGGCTACAGTCCCGAGCAACGCTTCTTCATCGCGTACGCCCAGAGCTACCGCCAGCACAATCGACCCGCGTACCTGCGCACTCGGGTGACCCTCGACCCACATTCGCCTGAGCAGTGGCGAGTGAACGCGCCCCTCTCGAATATGCCCGAGTTCGCTCAGGCGTTCGGGTGCAAGCCGGGAGACTCTATGGTTCGGCCTTCCGAGGTGGTTCCACGGATCTGGTAGCTCCTGGAGAGGCGGAAAACCGCCACTCGTGACACGCCAGTGCCGTTCGTAACACGGACCGTCCAACAGCGAACCCCTGGCGGAGACCACTGGTATCAGACTCCGAAATGAATTGACGCCCGCGCACTGACGCGCGAGTTGTCGCAATCCACAACACGGAGATGTACCAGCATGCGTAGAACAATGATGGCCACGGCCATGGGCCTGGCTCTGTCTCTTGGTGCCGTTGGCGTTGCTTCGGCGCAGGCGACCCAGCAGCCGACCCGCCAGCGCCACGAACAGGGGAAATGGGGCCGGCGTGGTCCCGGCGGTGAGCTCCTCAAGAACATCAACCTGAGCGCCGATCAGAAAGCGAAGCTCAAGGAGATGCGAAAGAACGAGAAGCCGAACGAGCAGTTCCGGAAGGCGATGCAAGACGCGCGTGCGGCTCGTCAGCGTGGCGACACGGCCGCGGCCCGGGCGCAGATGCAGGCTTTGCGTCCTCAGATGGAGCAGGCGCGGGAGCGTCAGTTCGGCGAGATGCGGTCGATCCTCACGCCCGATCAGCAGAGGCAGTTCGACGCCAATGTGGCGGAGTGGAAGCAGCGCGCCGCGCAGCGTCACGATGGGCGACGCGAGGGACGTGACGGTGGTCAGTCCGGCCGGCATGCGGGAGCGGGGGCCTAACGAACGCTGCCTCGTCGACAAGTTGCCAAGCAGGACAAAAGGCCCGCCGGGTTGCTCCGGCGGGTTTTTTTTCTGCGCGCTGACCGCAGGTGTTCGCTCCTGGGACGCCGACGACCGTTCGCGGGACGGGTGTGAGCCGCGTGCTGTCGGTGACGAGCGGTCGAGGCGCGCTGACAGCCGGGGCGCCGCGCGACGCGTGAATCGTTAGGCGCGAACAGAATCGTGACGCTGTTCACACATTCCACACATGTGAAACTGAAACCATCGTGGAATCCACGGCGTCTAATCGGGCATGACACTCAGCGGAGTTTCACACATGCTACAGATTCGCCGTCTCTCACTGGCGGCCGCCGCGCTCGCGCTCACGCCGCTCGCCGCCCACGCGCAGGTACCGACCGGTTGGCAAGCCGTCACGGATGCGAGCGGTGAGTACACGGTCAGCGCCGACGGCGCTCGTCGCGATGGCGGACAGGGCTTCGCCGGCGCCACCATCAAGGCCAACGTCGAAGCCCCGCGCGGATCGGCGATGCTCGCCCAGAGCATCCGCGCTGATGCCTATCGGGGCAAGCGCATCCGGCTCACTGGTTATCTCAAGACCATCGCCGTCAACGAAGGTACGGCTGTGCTCTTCCTGCGCGTTGATGGTGATGGCGTGGTACAGACTTCCGATTACATGCAGAATCGGCCCGTGATGCTCACGACGGACTGGACGCGTCAAGAGATCGTGCTCGACGTTCCGACGAACGCCATCGGCTTCACCTACGGATTCATGCTCGGCGGTTCGGGCCAGGCGTGGCTCGACGACGTGCAACTCGAGGTTGTTGGCGACGACGTGCCGACGACCGGTCAGGCCGGTGGTCTGTATCCCGTGTCGCGGCCTGTCGACAGACAGGAGACGGATCGTCGGCGCCGCGAGCAGGAGGTTGCCTATCGACGCGCGGCGAGCACGCCGGTGAATCTCGCTCTGCATCGCGAGTCGGGCGCGGTCATCGTCACCGCCGCGCGCAACACGCCCTGACGGCTCACGAATCGCATGGGAGCACCGCGACCGACGCCCAACGGTGCTCCCTGGGTTTGACGGCGGGGCGTCACTCTGCGTCATTACGGCGAGCATTCGTACAACGAACGCTCACCACGATGACTTTATATTCGCGAGCTCTTCTCTCGACGGCGTCCTTCGCCCTTCTACTTGCCGCCTGCGGGCCGGGCGAGGATGATCATTTCCTCCGCGGCCATCGCTTGCGCGTTGCATCGATCAGCGCGGACGCGCGAGTCTCGGTCTACAAGGCCGCACTCGGGGCGGCATTCGATCTCGCTGACCCGACGCTCACCCTGCTGCTGGATCGTCGCAAGCTGGCGCGGATCGGCGGCATGGACCCCGAAGGAAAGCTCTCCGGTCCCGTGGAAAACGAGTTGCGCGAGCGCGGTGTCGTGCAGGGCATTTGCGAGCCGCCGATCTCGGCGTCCCGAAAGACACCGCACTGCACCGCGCGCGGCCCGGGTTACATCGTGCGATTCTCCGATGTTCTCGCTCGTGGCGGTGACTCGGTCGAGGTCTATGTCGCCGTTCAGAAGTTCGATACGCCGACCTCCGGTGCGAGCGAATCGTTGCGGTTCGAGCGCGCCTATCAACTCGTGCGTCGCGGCGGCAACTTCGAGCCCACGAGCGAAGCCCGCGTCCGCGAAACCACATCGCCGCCCACTCCATCCAGCCAGCCGAAGAGCTAGCGCCACGAGCTCGACGACCTGACGCTCAGCGATACCCGATCTCGTCGGCGAGCGGGATGGCACTGGGCATGAACGCGCCGCTACCGCGCGCGATCTCGCGCCCGCGCGCGTCCTCGAGCACGCCCTCAGCGAGGTAGAGTCGTTTGGAGCGCGACACCACCCGTCCGCGCGCCACGATCTCACCCTCGCTCACCGGCCGCGTGAGATAGAGGTTGAACGAGACCGTCAACACGAACACCGCCTCCACGACCGAGTTCGCGGCGAAGAACGTCGCGTCGTCGAGTGCTTTGAAGTACACCGCTCCATGTGCTGCATGGGCCGCATGATGAAAGTCCGGCCGTACCGTCATCCGCAGCTCCGCGACGCCGGCTTCGGGGATGTGAAGTCGTGGCGCGAAGAACTGGTTGATCGGAGCGGACGCATACATCCGCTCGAGGCGGCGAAAGTGCTCTGACATCCCATCAAGCTATCCAATTCTCGCATTGGCACATGAGAGGCCCTCGCCTAGACCACGTACGCGCTGGCTTCAGCGTAGTTCCAATTAAACGCAGACGACGCAGATAAACGCAGACGACGCAGAATGACTGTGACTGCAGCGCTCTTGATGTATGCGATCGAGCAGCGTCATCGCCGTCTTTTTCTGCGTCATCTGCGTCATCTGCGTCATCTGCGTTCTCTGCGTTCTCTGCGTTCTCTGCGTTCTCTGCGTGTTCGTTGGTCGTGTGGAATGAACCCGTGCTGTAAACAACTCGCTTGATCTTAAGGCTCGGTCCGAAATAACAGACTAATCCGACCGAAAGCTGAGACGCCCTGAGATAGTTGATTGTTTGTGGAACTGCCACTGGGTCCAGCAAGAGGCCTGTCTTCACCTCGCAGACGACTCGGTCCTCAACAATGACGTCGGCGCGGTAGCAACCAATGTCAACTCCTCGGTATTCGAGGCGGTACGGTACTTCTTGCTTTACGCGAAGCCCGCGATGGTCGAGCTCGACCACCAGCGCACGGCGATAAGCACTCTCACTGAATCCAAGCCCAAGACGGAATGCACCGAATAACAGCCACCAATGATCTCCCGAGTCAAATCCTGACTCGGATACTCTCGGTCGGAGAACGGACGCCTTCCGAACGATCGCGCATTCGTGTGGTCAGACATGCCTTCATTTTCATGCCAAACGTCCAGGGATCATCATGAATCGAATGCACTGACAACCAAAGAGCTCCTTGACCAATACTCGTTGCACTTCGGTGCATGGTCGGCCAAGTTGGCTGGTGCATGCTCATCCCTCTCCTAGGACTCTTCCAAACCCTCACCGGCGAGGCGATCCCGGCGACGGCCTATAGTGGTCGCGCCAACGCTATTCACGCCGCCGCGCCGCGGTTCGATAGCGACGTACGAATAGACGGGGCGCTCGACGAGGCGGTCTGGACGCGCGCGGTTCGGCTCACCGGCTTCTCCGAGTTTTCACCCAAGGACGGCCTTCCCTCCGAAGACTCCACCGAAGTCCTCCTCTGGTACTCACCGACGGCGATGTATTTCGGTATCCGCGCCTACGAGCCGCACGGTGGACGCGGGGCGGTGCGCGCGACACTGGCCGATCGCGACAAGATCTCGACCGATGATCAGATCCAGATCCTCCTCGGCACCTTCGGTGACGGGCGCCAGGCATTGGTCTTCGGCGTCAACCCGTTAGGCGTGCAGATGGATGGCACCATCGTCGAGCAGGGGGTCAGTCGCTCGCAGGGTTTCGTCGTCAGCAGCGCGGGTCGCGAAGCGCCAGACCTCAGCCCCGACTACGTCTACCAATCGAAAGGGCGCCTCACGGACTACGGTTACGAGGTCGAGATTCGCATCCCCTTCAAATCCTTACGCTATCAGTCGAGCGAGGTGCAGAGCTGGCGGGTTCAGATCGTCCGTGAGGTGCAGCATTCGGGGCATGAGCAAACGTGGACCCCGGCCAACCGCTCCGGTGCGTCCTTCCTCGCGCAGTCGGGCACCATCGACGGCCTCACCGATCTGCATCGTGGCCTGGTGCTCGACGTCAATCCCGAGGTCACGCAGCACACGTTAGGCGCGCCCTCGGCCGAGGACCGCTGGAGCTATGCCGCCGAGCGCCCGGTGGTCGGCGGCAATGTGCGCTGGGGCGTGACCCAGAACCTCACGCTCAATGGAACGCTGCATCCCGATTTCTCGCAGATCGAGGCCGACGCCGGTCAGTTCGCCTTCGATCCACGCTCCTCGCTCTTCTTCGCCGAGAAGCGTCCCTTCTTCCTCGATGGCATCGAGCAGTTCAACACCCCCAATCAGCTGATCTACACCCGACGCATCGTGCAACCGGTGGAGGCGGAGAAGCTCACGGGCAAAGTCGGCGGCACCGAGGTGGCGTTTCTATCGGCGGTGGACGATCGCTCGACTTCGGCGACGGGTCTCGATCATCCGGTCTTCAACATCCTCCGGCTACAGCGCGGCATCGGCCCGGCGTCGAAGATTGGACTCACGTACACAGACAAGGTGGATGGTGCGAGCTCGAATCGCATGATCGACGTCGATTCGCGCCTGGTCTTCGCGAACGTGTGGAGTCTCCAGGCGCAGGCCGCTGGCAGTAGAACACACAGCGCCGAGACCGACGCGACCGTCGATGCCCCGCTGTGGAACGCCACGCTTCGCCGCACCGGCCGCTCATATAGCTCTCGTTATGCGGTTTCGGGCATCAGCGATCGATTCATCGCCGGCAGCGGCTTCATCAGTCGGACAGGCGTAGCCCACGCCACCCAGGAACAGCAATTCAGCTGGTATGGCCGGCCTGGAGCGCTCGTCGAGAGCTTCACCTTCGACCAGCTGGACGACCTCACCTGGCAATACCGCAAACTGTTCGATCACGGCGACGCCATCGAGAGGAAGTTTCACTTCTCCACGGGGGCGGCGTTGCGCGGTGGTTGGCAGGTGGGCGCCTCGATTTACTGGGAGTCGTTCGGGTTCGACACGTCGCTGTACGCCAACTACTACTACGCCCAGACGGTCAACGGCCGAACGGACACGGTGAAATTCACTGGTGCGGCGCGCATTCCAAACCGCGACTACGTGTTCAACGTGAGCACGCCGACCTGGAACACCTTCTCGGCGAGCTTGCTCGCGATCTTCGGCCAGGACGAGAATTTCTACGAGTGGGCACAGGCTGACATTCTGTACGAGAACTGGACGCTTGCCTGGCGCCCGACACAGAGGCTTCGCGTGGACGGCACGTATCAACTTCAGGGTTATGTCCGGCGGAGCGACGGCTCTACGGTGCAGATCGGGCGCATTCCGCGGCTCAAGATCGAGTACCAGCTGAGCCGAGCCATCTTCTTCCGCGCCGTCGGTGAGTACGATTCGTCGAAGCAGGCCGCGTTGCGTGACGAGACACGTACCTTCGCACCGATCTTGCTGCGTCAGTCCGACGGCAGCTTCGTGCCTGCCGTCGCGACCACGAGCAATCGCTTCCGTGCGGATTGGCTATTCTCATATCAGCCCAATCCTGGAACCGTGATGTTCGCTGGATACGGTAGCACGCTCACCGAGCCTGAGGCGCTACGCTTCCGATCACTGTACCGGCTCGATGACAGTTTCTTTGTGAAAGTCACGTACCTGTTTCGGATGTAATTGTTGGTGTAGCATTCACTAAAACAGGCACCGCATCATGAATTACCGTTGCTTCAGAGCTGTGCTCAGCCTCGTCGTCCTCTCGGCGGCCTGTGCGTCCTCCGGCTCCTCGATCGAGCAGGGGGGGTATCAACAGTCGCATGTCCTCGTCGATGCGCCGGGTGGACGCTACGATATGCTGCTCACCCGAGAAGGGTACATGTCGGCGGATACGCTGGTTGTGCCGACGAAAAACGCATGGGCCGCGCTCGTGCAGACGTATGCCGGCTTCGGTGTGCCTCTGCAGGGCGCCGACCCGTCTGCTCGCATGATTGCCACGCAATATTTCCATACGCACTCCAGCTTCGCCGGTCAGCGGCTGTCGCGTTGGCTCGAATGCGGTTCCACGCTCACCGGGGACATCGCCTCGAATTACGAGATCACGATGCGCTTCGGCAGCCTGCTCGATACGAGCGTCGTCGGCCGGAGCATCGTACGCACGGTGGTGACGGCGACCGCGGTAGCGCCGGGCAGCGGCACGAACACAATCCAATGCACGTCGCGCGGCGCGCTCGAGAAGCAAATCGCCAAACTCGTGGCATCGAAAGGTCAGTAGAGTCCTATCGGCGAGCGAGAGCAGCGGTGCTCACTCGCATCCAATCACCATTCCGCCACCACCAGTCACTCGGCCAGGAACGGTCGCGCTGGAACGAATCTGGCGACGGGGTCCAACGTTTCGCCACACGTTGTGCCGATGCATGGATTCCCGTCGCGAAGCAGCGAGGAACGCCGTCTTGGCCGAGCAATTCGAATCTGTACACACTCAACTCACTGACTCGCGAATCGAGTCCAGCTTCTCGGGCGACGCCTGTCAGCTTCTGAGTGCGAGTGTCCAGGATTACCTCGAAAATGGCCACGCGCTCGAGAACATCGCCGACGTGACGGCGCGACTCTGTCGCGAGGCGCACGCGCGCGGGCTCACCGCCGAGCAGACCCTCAGGCACATTCGCTCCACGCTTGGCGGGATTCTCGCCGCGCGTCCCCTGACGTCGAGCGACCGCGCTGCCCTCGTCGCGCTAGCCATCGATAACTGCGTTCACGCCTTCTATCACGAGCATCGTTGAGCAGGCTCTGAACGCCGCTCAGCGACGCGGATCGTCGGCCGTGTGACTTCGATTGCCAGAGGAACGAGGCAGCTGTTCGGGCGCGGCGCAGCGCAGGAGTCCGATCAGTTGGTCGTCTGTCCGATCGGCCCAATCACTCGGCCAGTCCTCGACGTCCACAACACGTCCGCCGCCGGAAAAGCGAAGCACCCGTGCGCCCTGCCGCGTCGGGTGTGCAGCCACCGAAGCGGTCCAGACGCCGGCACTCGGGTAGCGAAAGCTGCGAACGACCGCGATGTCCGCCATCGAGCTCCGACCAGACGCCGTTCGCGCCGGCAACGCCTCGGCCCTGCTCAGGAGTGCTTCGAGCGCCTCATTGGAGAGATGCTGCCAATCGCGCGGAATCGGACACAGCCGGAGCCGTCGGTCACCGCGCTTGGTTTCGAGCACGACCCAACCGAGCTGATAGCAATCGGCCAGATAGTCTTCGCCACGTGTCGGTGAGTAGATGGCGTCCGGTGTTACGTCCCACGCGCGCCATTCCAACCCCGTGCTGTCGACGAACTCGCGAACCGGCATGACATCTCCCGTTGCAACGTTCCCATGTCTCTGTGAGAGACTACGGTGCACGATATGAGCCTCGGGCATGCGCCCGGGCCGCCCCCCGCGAGCCGGAATCGGCTGATCTTGCGACTCGCCCAAAGTTTGTAGCATTGGGAGTCAGACGGCACGCGGCAGCGCGAGTAGTTCTTGCCTCGGCGCGTCGGAAATGCTGACGGTCGGCGTCGTACGTTCCAGCGGCATCCTGACCGGGCTCCGCTGGCTCATCGTCGACGATGCGGGGCGGCGCCGGCATGAGCGTCGGGCACGCACAATGAAGGAGGTGCTTGCCTCACGAGTGCACGAGCGGACCACACAGCTTGGTGGGCTCGAGCAGCCCTCCGCGACTGCCTCAATGGCCAGCGTCAGTTTACCGAGATGCAGCTCGACGCGACGAGCCGGCGTGGCAAGACGATTCGCTGTCGCGTCACCTGTTCGCCATTGCTGGCTACGGACCGCTCGATTCGTGGCGTGATCGTGGTGATGGAAGCTCTCGATGCGCAGCCAGCGCCTGAGGCTCGTCGCGACGGTCGAGTACGACGCGACCCGAACCGCGCGCGTGACCGACGCGGCGCGTTACGAGAATTCGAACGTCTAATTTGCGCTGCGCCATGGATGACGGGGCGCGGCTCTTGATGATTTGAACTCAAAAACCGCTCGTCCATCGCGCGCCTCGTGGGAACGGCGCGCGCTGGCGAGCGAAAAATGCCGTGGGACTAGCGGCGGACCAGGCGGACCGTGCCGACTTTCCTGCCCGTACGAGAGGGGCGAATGACGATCTCGATATCGCGCCCGAGCCGAAGCAAAATTCGGACGAGCCGATCCGTCGAGAACCCGCGTAACTTGCCATTGAGCAACAAAGAAACCTGAGAGCGCGCCTCACCCGTTTCGTCGGCGACTTCGACCTGGGACATGTCGCGCTTGTCGACGATGCTCTGAACTTCCGCGAGCAACTCTTCCTTCCGGATGAAGGGGTTACGAACCCCCGGCTGTGAACCCCGCCGTTTGCGTTTTGCTGTGCCCACCCTGACCCCGTTTGTCGATGGTTACATGAGCGTCCTCGGAACCGCGGCGAACATTAATGAATTCTCACGATTCGGGAAGGCCTGAATTGCGATCGATGGCAGGAAAGTCGTTTTGCATACAGAATTGGTCGACCACCGTGGCGCGCGCGCATCATGTCCCCCCTGGAAAAAATGGGAGAACAACGTGATGTAGGTCTCTTGACTAAGCGGCGGAGACCGACCAAGCTCCACCCCCGACTCACACGCAAACAAAAAGAGATGGAGCTCGAGCACCAGACGAATGGCGCGGCGTCGCCGCCGCGGACCAGCGATGTTCCATACGCTGATGTTCGTCATCCCAGTGCGTGGACCGGATCGGACCTCCTCGCCAAAATTCTCGACAATGTCGCGGACGGCATCGCTGCCCACGACGCATCCGGTCACCTCATCTTCATCAACGACGCCGGCGCGCGCATGTGCGGTTACGACAACGCGGCGTCAGCGACTGCGGCCCCCCCGGGCGATTTCCTGAATCGTGTCGACGTGTTCACCGCCGACGGCATGCCGGTTTCCGAGGCGGAGCTTCCGGGAGCACTCGCGGCGCAGGGCCGAGTCATCTCCGAGCGCAGTTTCCGCATCCAGCTCAGACCTGGCGGGGCCGAGCGCTGGATCTCGCTGAAAGCCACCCCAATTCTCGATCGGCGAGGCGCCGTGCGAATGTCGATCAGTATTTATCGCGACGTCACGCGCGAGCGTTGCGCGGAGGAAGAGCGCGATCGGGTGGTCCGAGAGTTGGAGTCCGAGCGAGCGCGCTTATCGGCAATGGTGGAACAGCTGAGCGCTTTGGCAGGCTCGCCAGCGACCCCAGGTCGTTAGGCCGGGCGTCCGTCAGCGCCCCACCTTCGTCGTGATGATCACCACCCCGCTCGATCCGGCTTCGCCATAAGTCTGCCGGGCCGTCGCACCCTTCAGGACTTCGATGCGCTCGATCGTGTTCGGGTCGAGGTTGCGGACCACTGAGGGCACGCTGGCGCTGTCGCCGCGCGGCAGGATGCGCCCATCGAGCACGTAGAGCACGTCGCGCGGAAATCCAAGCGCGATACGCTCGCTCGATGTCGGGACAACGGCGGGATGTGAAAATCGCTGAGCGCTGCAGGCCGCAATGGCCAGCGCGGCAAAGGCGAGAGGAAGACGGGACATGCGCAATCGGATGCTGACGTCGGGGGCAGGGGGCCTCTACATTATCTCACCATGACGGCGAAGCGCAATCTCGAATCGATTGGGACCGCGCCACCTTCACGCGAGGTCCGGGCGGAGGTGAGACCAACGCTGGTGGCGGCCACAGCAGGCCCGGTGGTCGCAAAGCACGTGGGGGAACGGAATCCGGGAGTGGCTCTCGATCTCGATCTCGTCCGCTCGGTCCACGTCAATCGCAGCGCCGTGGAACGACGTGCCGCCACCATCCCGACGAGACGAACGGTCAAGAGGGAGTGGCAGGCCGCATGGTTGCTCCGCGCCATCACGCTCATCGACCTAACGACGCTCGCTGGCGACGATACCCCTGGGAATGTCCGCCGACTCTGCGCGAAGGCGCGCCGCCCGTTGCGCGACGACATCGAGCGCGCGCTCGGCGTGTCCGAGCTGGGAATCCAGGTCGGTGCCGTCTGCGTTTATCACTCGTTGGTGCCAACCGCGGTGGAAGCCCTCCGCGGCTCCTCGATTCCGGTTGCCGCGGTATCAGCCGGTTTTCCAGCTGGCCTCAGTCCCCTCGAGCAACGTATCGAGGAGATCCGCGCCAGCGTCGCGGCGGGTGCTCGTGAGATCGACATCGTCATCACGCGCGCACACGTCCTCACCGGGAACTGGCACGCGCTCTATGACGAGGTGAGGGCGTTCCGCGCGGCTTGTGGCGAGGCCCATATGAAAGCGATCCTCGCCACGGGCGAGCTGGCAACGTTGAGCAACGTCGCGCGCGCGAGCATCGTCGCCATGCAAGCGGGCGCCGATTTCATCAAGACGTCGACGGGCAAAGAAGGGGTCAACGCGACGCTCGCCTTCGCCCTCGTTATGAGCCGCATGATCCGGGAATACCAGGAGCAGACCGGCTACGCCGTCGGATTCAAGCCAGCCGGCGGCATTCGCAGCGCGAAGAACGTGCTCGAGTACATGTACTTGATGAAAGACGAGCTCGGAGATCGGTGGCTACGCCCGGATCTCTTCCGCATCGGCGCGAGCGCCCTCCTCACCGATATCGAACGACAGCTCGAGCATTTCCTGACTGGCCGTTATGCAGCCAGCCATCGGATGCCAATGCCCTGATCACAATGTCCTCAGTCGTCGAAATCTTCGAGTCTCTCGAGTACGGCCCGGCCCCGGAAAGCGACAAAGAGGCGCTCTCGTGGTTAGGCAGGCACGAGCGCGTCTTCGGGCAGTTCATTGGTGGTCGCTGGACCGAGCCTGCTGAGACGTTCGACGTCATCAATCCGGCGACCCGTGCGACGCTCGCTCGTGTCAGTCAGGGTACGTCGGCGGACGTCGACGCTGCCGTGGCCGCGGCCCGTGAGGCACTTCCAGCCTGGCGCGCGCTGACGCCGCACGCCCGATCGCGATGGCTCTATGCGCTTGCCCGCGGCGTGCAGAAGCACTCACGGTTGTTCGCCGTGGTCGAGAGCATGGACAATGGCAAGTCGATTCGGGAAACACGCGATATCGACATCCCTCTCGTCGCTCGCCACTTCTATCATCACGCCGGTTGGGCACAGCTGCTCGACAGCGACTTTCCGGGCTATCATGGCGTCGGCGTCGTTGGGCAGATCATCCCCTGGAACTTCCCGCTCCTGATGCTGGCGTGGAAGGTCGCGCCCGCACTCGCCGCTGGGTGCACCATCGTCATCAAGCCAGCCGAATTCACGCCGCTCACCGCGCTCCTCTTTGCCGAGCTCGCGGCGGACATCGGGCTCCCGGCTGGAGTTCTGAACGTGCTCACCGGCGACGGCGAGACGGGCAAGCTGATCGTCGATCACCAGGGAGTCGACAAGATCGCATTCACCGGCTCGACGGAGGTCGGTCGCGCGATTCGTCGCGCCACCGCAGGCTCCGGCAAGAAACTGAGCCTCGAGTTGGGGGGAAAGAGTCCATTCATCGTTTACGACGACGCGGACCTCGACAGCGTGGTCGAAGGTGTCGTCGATGCCATCTGGTTCAACCAGGGCCAGGTGTGCTGCGCCGGTTCCCGACTACTCGCGCAGGAAGGCATTGCCGAGAGGCTCGAGCACAAGCTGCGCGCGCGAATGGAGAAGCTGCGCATTGGATCGTCGCTCGACAAAGCCGTTGATATGGGTGCGATCGTGGCGCCCGTGCAGCTCGAGCGCATCCGCGGCCTCGTACGGCAGGGAGTGGAAGAAGGAGCCCGCATGTGGCAGCCGTCCTGGGCATGTCCCACCGACGGCTACTTCTATCCGCCGACGCTCTTCACCGACGTCTCGCCTTCGTCTACGATCGCCCAGGTCGAGATTTTTGGTCCGGTACTGGTATCGATGACCTTCCGCACGCCAGAAGAGTCGGTCGCCCTGGCCAACAACAGCCCCTACGGGCTCGCGGCGAGCGTGTGGACGGAGAACATCAATCTCGCGCTCGACATCGCGCCGAAGCTCAAGTCAGGCGTCGTGTGGGTCAATTCGACGAACCTCTTCGACGCCGCTGCTGGCTTCGGCGGTTACCGCGAGAGTGGCTTTGGCCGCGAGGGTGGTCGGGAGGGCATGTACGAGTACCTAACGCGGGACGCGGGACGCGGGATGCGGGATGCGCCATACATCGCCCCAGCCGCAACGTCGGCCGCGAATAATGAGATTGACGCGTCACCCACCACGCGCCACGCGCCACCCATAGATCGTACCCCCAAGCTCTTCATCGGCGGCAAGCAGGCGCGCCCGGACTCCGGCTACAGCCGGCGGGTCGTAGCACCCAACGGCGACATCGTGGGTGAGGTGGGCGAAGGCAATCGTAAGGACATAAGAAATGCCGTCGAGGCGGCGCACGCCTCGGCGAAAGGCTGGAGCAAGGTGACCGGCCACAACCGCGCTCAGATCTTGTATTACGTCGCAGAGAATCTCGCCGCGCGGGGTGAGGAGTTCGCCGCGCGGATCACGAGAATGACTGGCAGGGGTGCCGACGACGCCGCGCGTGAGGTGCAAGCCACGGTCTCGCGGCTTTTCACCTACGGCGCCTGGGCCGACAAATACGACGGCGCCGTGCACTCGGTGCCCATTCGTGGCGTCGCGATCGCGATGAACGAGCCGATCGGCGTACTCGGTCTCGCGTGTCCTAACGAGTATCCCCTTCTCGGCTTCGTCTCACTCGTCGCGCCAGCCATTGCGCTCGGCAACACCGTGATCGCCATCCCCTCCGAGCAATACCCACTCTCGGCTACTGATTTCTATAGCGTCCTCGAGACGTCGGACGTTCCCGCGGGTGTGGTGAACATCGTGACAGGCGCGAAGGACCCTTTGGCAAAGGTGCTGGCCGAACACGACGACGTTGAGGGAGTGTGGTATTTCGGCTCGCGCGAGGGCGTCAAGGTGGTGGAGCTCGCGTCCGCGGCGAACATGAAGCGCACCTGGGCCACTTGGTACGAGCGCGAATGGCTCGACGGGCGGCATGGCGAGGGCCGTGAATTCCTGCGTGAGGCAACGCAGGTGAAAAACGTGTGGGTGCCGTACGGCGAGTGATCGTCACGCCACGTTGCAGCGTGTTCCGTTCCGTTACAGCCGCCGCGTTCGTTGGCGGCCACAGCAACTTGCCACAGCGGGATCAATGCGGCCTTTCGACGGAACGTCGTGACGGCGGCATGACGTATGAATACCAAATTCCCGCCGCTTCGACTGAATCGTGAGGGAGGGAGTCGAAGACGAGCGGAGCGGATGGTGTGGCGAGTGTGGGGAGGGAAAAGAAAGGAGGGGCGGCTTCGGCCGCCCCTCTCTTCTTTTTAGCTCACCGTCAGGGTGTGACCGCCGAAACCTGCGATGGCGTCAGATACCGCGATAGCCATCCCTGCACCTCGCTCCACCACAGGCGCTGGTTCTGCGGCTTCAGTATCCAGTGACCTTCGTCGGGGAAGATGACGAGTCGACTCGGCACGGCCTGGCGTTGCAACGCCGTGAACATCGAGAGGTCCTCCGTGTACGGCACGCGGAAATCGAGCTCACCACCCGTCACGAGCATTGGCGTCTTGAAGTTCTTCGCGTAGAGGTGCGGCGAGTACACCCGGTACTGCTCCGCCATCGCCTTCGGATTCCAGAAGTCGCCGCCATACTCCCACTCCGGGAACCAGAGCTCCTCTGTGGCGGTGTTCATATTCTCGAGATTGAACGGCCCTGCGTGCGACACCAGCGCCTTGAATCGCGTGCTGTGCCCCTCGATCCAATCCACCATGTAACCGCCAAAGGATCCCCCGGCCGCGCCTAACCGCGACCGATCCATCCACGTATTTCGGGCGAGTGCCGCGTCGAGGCCATTCATGATGTCAGTGTAGACCTTGCCGCCCCAGCCCTTCGAGACCTCGTCCACGAATCGCTGGCCGTAGCCCGTGGATCCGCGAGGATTCACGATCACGAGACCGAATCCCGGCGCCGCGAACATCTCGTAATTCCATCGCGTGTGCCATTGGTCCAGCCAGGCGCCCTGCGGCCCACCGTGGATCAACAGCACCGTCGGATACTTCTTGCCGGCTTGCCACTGCGGCGGCTTGACGATGAATCCTTGAACGCTGTCGCCCCCCGCACCCTTGAACCAGAAATCCTCCACTGGATTGACAGCGAGCCGCGCGATGAGGGCGTCGTTCTCGTGCGTGAGCTGACGCGCGCTGGCCCCGCTATTCTCAATCGCAGCAGTGAAGACTTCAGCCGGCCGATCGGCGGCATCGCGTACCCAGGCGAGGGCTCGTCCGTCACTCGAGAGCGTGAAGCTCGCGTTGTTGTGATCGCCGACGAGCAACGTCGGTCCTCTCGGCTTCACGAGACTCGCGCCGGCGGTGCCCTGCTCGAGGACGAAACGGTAGAGCTTCTCGCGCCCTGCGTCGGTGGTGTTGACGTACAGGGCACTCATGTCCGGCGCGAAGAAGTACGCGTCAGCGTTCCGATCCCAATTCGGCAATAGCTCACGCGTTGTCTTCGTCGATCGATCGTACAGCATCAACCGCCACCGATCCGACTCGAAGCCCGCCCGTTTCTGCGACGCGTACGCTATGAATCGCCCGTTAGGCGTGTACACGGGATTCTGGTCGGCTCCCCGGTTGGCCGCGGTGATCACCCTCGCGGCGCCCCCGGTCGCCGGCACGACGTACAGATTCAGGTCGGTGGACCACGCATCCTCGCGGCCCGCATCCTTCGCCGTATAGGTCATCTCCGATCCGTCGGGCGAGAAAGCGTAGCCCTCACTGCCGCCGAAGGGCCCGGGCGGCACATCGTAGCGCGCACCCATCGTGAGATCCCGGAGGCCGCTTCCCTCTGGCGAGACCACGAACAGATGTGAGCGACTGCCATTGTCCCACGCGGTCCAGTGACGGTACAGGAGCTGGTCGGCGACGTGCGCCTTCACCGGATTCGCTGCGGCAGCGCTGTCACGCGACGCATTGCACGCATCCGTCGCGCAGTCCGGATAGACCGACGAGGTAAACGCGATCAGGTCGCCCGTCGGCGCCCATACTGGTCCGGTTGCACCGCCGTTCAGCTTCGTCAGCTGCAGGCGATTGCCCCCGGCGGCGTCCGCAACCCAGAGCTGGCCGGCGGCAATGTAGGCGACACGCCGCCCGTCCGGCGACCAGCGCGCCTCGCTCGCACTCACGTCATCCGTCGGAAAAACACGAGCTGTCCCGCCGGTCGTCGGCGACACGAATGTCTTTCCGAAACGTCGATTCGCGTCGACGTCGGTGGTTCGGACCGCGTACAGCACCGAACGTCCGTCAGGGGAGATCTGAGGATCCGAGACCGCGCGCACGGCGGCAAAATCCTCGTACGTGAGCGGGTGCTTCTCCTGCGCGCCTAACGACTGGCTCAGTGTGGCGAGCAGGACGGCAGCCGCTATTCTGATTGATGAGCTCATGGGTGGAAGATACCGGGAGGAAAGCGGAAGGTTCACTTCGAACCACCCCACGCGTTCAGCACATCTTCGGCGATTCGGCCTTCCGTCGCCTCGACGTTGAAGAAGTCACCGCGATTCATGTTCGTGAAAACCGCTGCGACGATCGGCCCGCTTGGCGCGTAGATGATCCCGACGTCGTTGCCGAGCAGGGGGGGCCAATCGCCGGTCTTGTGCGCTATGGCGGCCCGAAATTGAATGCGTTGCGGCAGACGCGATGAATAGAACTGTTGCCGCAGAATACGCAGCATTTGCTGGGTCGACGCTTGACTGGCGAGCTGGCCCCGCTGAAGCTGCTCGAGCAGCCGCGCAATCTCCCGCGCTGTCGTCTTGCCTAGCCATTTCGACGAGTCCGCAACGAACGCGACATTGCGGCTGTTGGCGCCGCTGTCGTTCGGGAAGCCGCGCGTGAACACCTCGCGGTCGGTCATGGACGAGTACTTCGGATCGGCGGCGACCCATACGAGACGAAAGAGCTCGCCGGTCGTCGCGTTGAGCCGAGTCTGCTTGTAGCCGAGTGAATCGAGCATTCGATTGACTCGGTCGCGACCGACTTTCCGGATCATGATGTCCGTCGCCGTGTTGTCGCTCGTGATGATCATCTGCGTGATGATGTCGCGAATCGTCGGCTGAAGCCCCGGGGCGAACGTCTGGAGTAGTCCGCTGCCGCGACGCAGGTCTTCCGGACGGATGACGTATCGCTCGTCGAGTTTGAGTCGGCCGGCATCGGCGTCGCGGAACGCGAGTATCATCACGGGAATTTTGATGACGCTCGCGGTGTTCATCGGGACGTCGGCTCTGACGGCAACCTCCTGCCCGTTGTTCAGCTGCTTCGCGTAGAAGCTGCTCTGCGCCGGCAGCGAGTCGAGTCGCGCGCGAATGGTTTCCTCGAGCGTCGGAGGTGCCTCTCGTGAGGCAGCCCATGCAACCCGTGACGCCGACGGTGCAATTGGTGACTCGTACGTGCGATTGGTACCACTGGGCGCCAGGCTTCCGTAAAGGAATGCGAGCGCCGCGAGAGAAGGGAGTGTGCGCATGGGGCTAACTAGCGTCGTCGTCGCGTCGATTGCAACAGTGAAAGGACGTTCCGCCGCGCGAATTCCGGGCAACGTTCCTTGCAGGTGGGTGTATCAGTTCACGTAAGCGCCGGGCTGGATCTACCAGCCCGTCCGTGCATTGGTGGAGCGAGCGATTCCCACAGCGGATCAGAGAGGTCCTCATGTCCAAGTTCTGTTTTTCGGTGAGCAACATCGAATCCCGGCGTGACGGCGAAATCGAGTGCGATTCTTTCTCTGATGCTGTCGACGAGCTTGGCCGTCAGGTCGTCGTCAGCAAGGGCGATCAACTGGAGATCGGAGTCTACGGGTTCCCCCCCGCCAGGTACGAGTGCGTAGGTTTGATCAAAGGCAGTCGGCCTATCTGGTTCCCGACCGGCGGCCGCATGGCGGCATGAAGTTGGGTAGAGGGGAGCGGGTTGAGGGTAGAAGCTTCGAATAAGGAAGGCCGACGGCAACGCCGTCGGCCTTTTCCTTTTCACCCACTACCCGCAACGCTCTACCCTCTACCCACGAGTCCTGCCATTTGCAGCGCGTTCGTCGTTCCGTAATTGCCGTAGCAGTTGTTGAAGACGACGTGTACGTGTTCGCTCTCCCGGGCAATCTCGACGATCTTCGGCACCCAGGACTCGAGCTCCCTGTCGTCATAGAGGTAGCGAAAGCGCTCCACCACCGGAGTTCCTCGCTTCTCCCACGTCTCGCTACGATGGCCGTGCATGCGAAGTACCGCCAATCGAGGCGAGGTAACCTCTATCGCTGGCGGGACGCTCGAGGCGAAGCCCTGCGGTTCGTCGACGATGACATAGCTCATCTCGTTATCGCGGAGCATTGCCAGCGTTCGCTCACGCGCTCCAGCTGCGAGCCAGTTACCGTGCCGGAATTCTACCGCAATTGGAAGATCGGCGAGGCGACGCCGAGCGCGCGACAACATCTCGGCGCTATGGTCGGCTGGTCGTACCCACGATGGGTATTGGAGAAACACTGCGCCCAACTTCCCAGCCTCTTGCAGCGGGCGCACGGCATCCACGAACAGCCTCCAGGCTTCATCCCGGACCTCGCGCGGCACGTCCTTGGCGTACAGCCGCTTCTTCGCCGCGAGTTCGTTAGGCAGCGCGTCTTTGAGACTGCGCGGCAGGCGCACTGTCTCGGTGGCGTGACCCGTCATCCAGGCGAACGCTTTGACGTCGAACACGAAATCGTCCGGCGTTCTCTCCACCCACAGCTCTGCCATCCGTGGCGTCGGCAGCGCGTAGTACGATGAATCGACTTCGACCATGGAGAATACGCTCGCGTAGTACTTGAGGCGCGCCTCGGGACTCGTCGCCCGATTTGGGTAGAAAACGCCAGGCGCGAGCAATGTCGGATCCGTCCAACTTGCGGTTCCGAAACGAACGTCCGCCGCGTCGAGGCGGACCAACGCTGGCCGTGGCGCCGGCGGCAAGCTCTCGACTCTTGCGCGAGCGGCGTCGGTGCCGGGGTCGTGCTCCGCCGAGAGCTCCGTCCGCTGCGTGCGTGAGGACGGCATTTAAGGTTTGGTGCGATTCCGCTCGAGAAACTCGTCCACCGATTCAGGCACGAGCAGATTGTCGGCGATTTTCGCGATCTCTTCCGCCTGACGCCATGCCGTCTCCAGCAAGGCCAGCTCGCCTTCCATGGCCCGCCGCTCGCTCTCCTCGTGGGACGCCATCTCCAGCGCCAATCGCGCGGCGCTGGGCATGTCCTGCAAGCGTCGGCCGACACCGGCTCGCCGCGCAACGTCGTGCACGAACTCCACTGGCGGCTTGCGCGTCTGCTCGATCAGCTCGACGGCCTCCTGCACTTCGCGCCTTTCCGCTCCCGCCCAGTTGATCGCCGGCAGCACGTATCCGACAGCGCGTTCGGCCTGCTCGCCCGTTAGGTGGACAGTGGAAGGGCCGCCCGGAAGGGAGAGCAGGAGTCTATCCGAGCCCGCCGTGCCGAGTCTGACGTCAGGCAGATGTCGCCGGTGCAGAGTAAAGACCTGTTGGCCGCGCTCGGGGTCATCGTAAGGCACACGCGCCACGACGGCCTCTGGACTGCCATAAGCGATTCGCCGGTATCCGGCGTAGATCCCGCGCCAGATCCACCAGCCACCACTTCCAAAGCCGACGCCAGCGCTGACTCCCAAGGCGACACCGCCGGCGATCGCTCCCCCGACGATGCCGACGCCGAGTCCCACGCGGACCATCTTGCGCCGCCGGCGCCGCCCGAACTGATCACCGTAGCGCCACGCCGCGAACTCCGGCCGCAGCGCAGGCCCAACGCGAACGAGCTCCAGTCCCTCCGCTAGCCGAGCGAGGCCGATGTTGTCGGTCGACACGCGAAGTCGCGTGTCGCGAAAGCGCCGCTCGGATTCTTCGATGGCCTCCCAGCGCTCTTCGAGTGGTGACAGGTTCCACCGCTCGCACTTCCGGCACACGACCCAGAGCCGTCCATTTGCCGCGTCGAACGCCATGCGGCGTCCGACCGGAAACGACTCGATGACCTCGTTGCTGCCGAGGCTCGCGTTGCAAAACAGGCAGGTCGAGTACACACATCTAAGATATTGCTGGGGACGAACCAGCGAGCCCACCGAGGAGCTCCGACCCCCTCAGTTGGCTCGCCCTCGCGGTGCAGGCAGGCTCACTCGTATCGGATTGCCACCGCCGGATCGACGCTGGCGGCTCGTCGTGCCGGCAGCCAGCTCGCCAGCACCGCGATGGCGAGCAGTCCGACCGCGGCCGCGCCGAAGGTGAATGGGTCGGTCGGTTCGACGCCGTACAAGACGCCCTGCATCAGGCGCGTGAGCGCGACCGCGCCGACAAGCCCGATCACGACGCCGACCACGGCCAGCGCCAATCCGCGCCACACGACGAGTCGTAAGACGTCGCGCTGCTGCGCGCCGAGGGCCATGCGCACGCCGATTTCACGCCGCCGCTGATTCACGAGATAGGCCAGCACGCCATAGATGCCTAACGACCCAAGCAGCAGCCCGAGTCCACCGAACACGCCGAGCAAAACGGTCAATAGTCGCGGGCGCGCGACTGCTTCGTTCATGATGTCGTCGAAGGTGAAGACGGACGTGATCGTCTGGTCACGATCGAGCGACCAGATCGCGTCCTCGACGCGGCGCGTCATCGCCAGCGGAACACCGGCTGTGCGGACGACGAGATTCACTCGCACGCGCGAGTTCTGCATGTTGTCGATGTAGATCGTGGGCTTGGCTGGCTCGTCGATCGCGGCCTGGCGAATGTCCCCAACGACGCCGACAACCTCTCCGCGAAGCTGATCGCCGAAGCGCAGAGATTGGCCAACTGGATTGCCGCTCGGCAGAAATTGCTTGACGAATGCCTGGTTCACGACGAGAACCCAGGGCGTGTCGGCGCGCTCGCGCGGGAGAAATTCGCGGCCTCCGATGATCGGAGCGCCAATCGCCTTGAAGTAGCCGTCGCTGATGTGGATGGTCTGCGCCGTCGGCGCGTCCTCACCGGCGCGCAACACGTAGCCCGGGGGAAGAAAGCCGTAGCGCTCTCCCGTTCCGCGGATCGGTACATCCTTGGCCGCGCCTGCGGTGAGGACCCCGGGCACAGTTCGCACCTTGTCAATCACGTCTCGATAGTACTGCTCATAGTGCTGGTGCCGACTCGTGTTGATGGTGAAATTCACAACGAGCAGTCGTTCCGGACGGAATCCGGGATCGACGTCGAGCAGCCGAATGAAGCTGCGCGTCATCAGGCCCGCTCCCACGACGAGGATCACGGCCAGCGCGATCTCGCCCACTACGAGTCCATTTCGTAAACGTTGACTGGCGCCGCCGGCGAGGCCGCGGCCCCCTTCACGCAGCGTCTGCTGCAGCGCCATCGCCGACGCGCGGAACGCGGGCACGAGGCCAAACAACACGCCCGTGAGGAGTGAGATGGTCAATGAGAAAAGCAGCACGCCGCCATCGATGGAGACCTCGAATGCACGCGGCAGCTGGCCGCTGCTGAGCGCAAGCAGGAGCCGCGTTCCGAATAACGCGACGACGAGTCCGACCAGTCCGCCGGCGAGCGCCAGGACGATGCTCTCGGTCAGGAGCTGCCTGACGATTCGGCCGCGACCAGCGCCGAGTGCGGCGCGAATGGAGATCTCCTGCTGCCGCATCCCTGCACGTGCGAGGAGGAGACTGGCGACGTTGACGCACGCCATGAGCAAGACGAACGCGACCGCCGCGACCAGCACCAACAGGGCGGTGCGCACGCTGCCGACGATCGCGTCATGCAGCGGCGTGATGGTCGCGCCATCCCAGTTCTTGTCCTCGCGATACTCCTCCGCGAGCCGCCGGGTGATGCCGGCCATCTCGCTTCGCCCACGCTCGATCGTGATGCCCGGCTTGAGGCGTCCGATGACGTCGAGCACGCGGACAGGACGGATGTGTGGAATCGCATTATCTGGAATCGTCGAGTATGGGATGAACACCTCCACTCGCTCAGACGGGAAGCGGAACGTCGGAGGCATGACGCCGACGATGACGTAGGGATCTCCATTGAGCAGCATCTTGCTGCCGATCGCAGTTCGGGCGCCCCCATACTGCCGCTGCCAGAAGCCATAGCTCAGAACCACCAGCTTGTCGTTGGCGCCGCGGACCATCTCGTCATCGCGGGGAACACGCCCTGTAACCGGCGCCACGCCAAGTGTGCCGTAGAAGCCGGCGGTAACGAAGGCCGCCTCGAGACGCTGCGGCTCGCCCGCTCCCGTGAGATCGATTCCGCTGCCGTTTTGCTGATAGAACCATCCGCCCATGTCCGTGAAGACGTTGCGCTGAGTGCGCCAGTCCTCGAGGTCAGGTGACGAGACAGAAGCCCGCGCATTACCCGACTCCCTATTCGCCGACCAGATCCTCACGAGTTGGGCGGGGTGCGGGAATGGCAGTGGACGTAGCAGAATGCCACTGACGACCGAGAAGATGGCCGTATTCGCGCCGATGCCGAGCGCCAACGTTGCGACGGCGACGAGCGTGAATCCTCGCGAACGCAACAATGTCCGCACGGCATAACGAGCGTCCTGCCCCAGCTCCCGGAGCCATTCGGCGCGTCGGCGATCGTACTCCTGACCCATATCCATCCTCCGCATGTACCGCCTGGTGAACTCGACGTCTCCGAACTGCCGCTCGGCTTCACGGCGCGCTCGCTCCGGGCTCATGCCGAGTGTGACGAGCTCCTGCGCCCGCATCTCGAGGTGAAAACGGAGCTCGGAGTCGACGTCATCGAGCACCTGGGCGCGGCTACGCCAGGGCAGGCGGAAAAGCGGGCGAGAACGACGAGGCACCGGGCCACCACTCACAATGTGTGGGGAGAGAGTATGAATTGTACGCGTGCAGGTCAAGGAGAGATTCTGTGTCGTGGTTGGTGATTGCTTGGTGGTTACTGGTAGAAAATGAAGGCCGGCGCGCCGCGCCGGCCTTTCGTATGAACCAGTAACCCCAATCACCCGCCAGCCACCACCAGCCCTCAGCTTCCCTTCCTGAGCTCCAGGCGCCCGTTACCGGTCGAGAGCCGCAACATGCGTCCGCCGTTCCCGATCGTCCCGCGCATGTGCTGGGGGTCGAGGCGCCCAACGAGTCGGATCGCGAAGTCCGTACGCAGCTCGCCATTTCCCGTGCTCGCGTCGACATCGCCACTGAAGTCCGACGGCAGCGTCACGCGAACTGCGCCGGAGCCGCTGCGAAATTCCATGTCACCGCGGTCGCTCAATGATTGCATTCGCACGTCGATGTCGCCGTTGCCCGTGTTCGCCGAGACCGGTCCGGCGGATGTCGAGACGAAGATGTGGCCATTGCCGGTGTTGGCGCGGACGGGCCCGCGCGCCCCATTCACCTCGAGATCGCCATTGCCCGTCGCGGCGACGACACTTCCCTCGGTTTCACCGATGCGAATGCCGCCGTTTCCAGTGTGGAGCTCGACCTCGCTGCCCGCGCGCTCCACAGAGAGCTCGCCATTTCCGGTCGACGCGCGCAACCGCACGCCGCGCGGCATGGCCACGATATAACGAACGCTAAATCGAGTGTTGCTGAAGCTGCTGCCTTCGTCGCACGCGCTCTCGCCACGATAGACCGTGCAGATCGCAACGCCTGACGACGACCGCTGGACGTCGAACCCGATGTCAGTCGGATCGCCACGGCCACGAACCTGTTTCTGCGCGCGCACTTCGACCTCGTCACCGCGCGCTTCCGTTACCGTGATGCCACCGACGATGTTCTTGATCGTCAGCATCGCGCCGTCGCCGAGTCGCGCCGACCAGATGAATGTGCTGTCGTTTCTTCCGCGAAAGCCCTGCGCGTTCGCGCTGACCGCGAACGCGAGAGTGATCGACGCCACGCGCGCGGCGAGTCGTCCGTACCTCATGGAATGCCTCGAGAGGAAGGAATCGTACACTGGATGAGACACCTGCCTCTCACTGATGGTTTGGATGCGTCCTACGTCACCACGGAGCGGCGTCAACCTCGGCGCTCGCTATCGAGCAGGTGTTGCTTTCGTCCCTCGCCCCAACGATATCCGCCGAGCGATCCATCGTTGCGGACCACTCGATGACAGGGAATGACGATGGACAGGCGATTACTCGCGCACGCCCGCGCGACCGCACGGGTCGCGCGCGGATTTCCGAGAGCGGCCGCAATATCGCTATACGAGCGCGTGTGTCCCGCTGGAATCTTACGCAGCAATGCCCAGACCTGCTGCTGGAACCGCGTCCCCTGGACGTCGAGCGGCACGTTCGCCTCGCCGCTGCCCCGGCCGATGTGCGCGACGATCTCCGTCACCCATTCGCGATGCAAGTCCTCGTTCCGAGCAATTTCGGCGTTCGGAAAGTCACGCTGTAATGCACGCGCGAGCGTCTCATCGGACTCGCCGAGCGCGACCGCGCACACGCCGCGGTCGGTGGCGGCGACGAGCAGTTTGCCAAAAGGTGAATCCACTGTCGTATAGCTGATGCGCATTCCCGCGCCACCGCGCCGATAAGCCGCGGGCGTCATCCCCAATGTCGCGTCGCTTCGCTCGTACACCCGGCTGCTGGAGCCGAAACCGGCTTCATAGGTTGCGCGACTCACGGTATCGCCGGCGCGCAGCCGAGACTTGAACCGCGTGACGCGGACTGACTCCTGGTACTGGCGTGGCGATACACCCATCTGTCGCTTGAAGATACGTTGCAGGTGATAGGGACTGATACCGACCGCGGTCGAGAGCGCCGCGAGCGTCAATGTCTCGTCAAGATGTTGCTCGATGTACGTCCGCGCGCGCTCGACCGCGGCGGCAGCGGGTGCGATCCCTGCCTCACGAGGGTGACAGCGTAGGCACGCGCGGAATCCGGCTTCCTCGGCCGCGGCTGGCGCGTCATAGAAGCTGACTCGCTCGCGCGACGGTCTTCGCGATGGACAGGATGGCCGGCAGTAGATGCGCGTCGACTGAACGGCATAGACGAATCGACCGTCGAAGCGGGCATCGCGCTGCTCTACCGCCCGCCAGGCTTCGTTGCGGTCGAAGGCCGTCTTCGCGGGCTCGCTGCGAAACGTCGTTGGCATGGTCAACATCATGGTTGCTCCGGAAGGATACGGAGCGCAAGCTACGGCGCTGGCGGCAGGCGGCTATCCGAGGATTGCGGCCAAACTGGTGGGCGGTGGACGGTGAACGGTGAATGGTAACTGACAGTTCGCCAGCTCACCGCTACCGTCTACCGTTACACGTTCTTCACTTCCGCAACCAAACCCGTCAGCGACTTCTTGGCGTCACCGAATAACATCGCCGTCTTCGGGCTGTAGAACAGCTCGTTCTCGATGCCGGCAAAGCCGGCAGCCATGCTGCGCTTGAGCACGATGACGCTCTTGGCGTGATCCGCGTTGAGGATCGGCATGCCGTAGATGGGCGAGCTCTTATCCGTGCGCGCCGCGGGATTCACGACGTCGTTCGCACCGATCACCAGCGCGACATCGGCGCGATCGAAATCCCCGTTGATCTCGTCCATGTCGTAGAGCTTGTCGTATGGCACGTTGGCCTCGGCAAGCAGGACGTTCATGTGTCCCGGCATTCGGCCGGCGACCGGGTGCACCGCGAATTTTACTTCGCCGCCGCGCCCCTCGATCAGCTCGGCCAGCTCACGTACCTGGTGCTGTGCCTGGGCGACGGCCATCCCGTAACCGGGAATGACGATCACGAGCTGCGCGTAGGCGAGCTGCACCGCCGCGTCCTCGACACTTGTTGAGCGAACACTCAAGCCCTCGGCGCTCTTGGCGCCGGGGCTCGTCGTTGACCCAAACGCGCCGAACAGCACGTTCGTGAACGAACGATTCATCGCCTTGCTCATCAGCACCGAGAGAATGAAGCCAGACGACCCGTCCAATGATCCGCTGATGATGAGGATGACGTTGCCGATTGCGAAGCCCGTCGCGCACGACGCCAGACCCGAATACGAGTTCAGCAGCGCCACAACGACGGGCATATCGGCGCCACCGATTGGCAGCACCAGCAGGATACCAAAGACGAACGAGAGGGCGATCAGCGAGAAGAACAGCATCTGCCGATCGGGATAGGCGACGAGATAGCCGAGCAGACCAAGCATCGCCAGGAATACGAGCGCGTTCACGAGATTCTGGCCGCGAAAGGTGAGCGGCCGTGAAGTGATCAGCTCCTGCAGCTTTCCGGCGGCGATGAGCGTGCCGCCGACCGTGAGCATACCGAGGAGGACCTCGATACCGAGCGCGGCCATGATCGGTCGTGGGATGCCCTCGCCATTCGTTAGGCGAGTATTGTACTCGGCGATGCCGACGAGCGCCGCGGCCAGCGCGCTGAATGTCAGCGACAGCGCGATTCGCTGCGGCATCGCGGTCATCGGCACCCACATTCCCAGCGGGTAGCCGATCACGGCTCCGAGCACGAGGCCCGCAGCAATCCAGCGATAGTCGATTATCTGCTGGCTCACGAGGGTCCCGACGACGGCGAACAACATGCCCGCGGCCGCGAGCTGCATTCCACGCCGCGCCTTGTCGGGCCGTGTCAGACTCCGCAAGCCGAGAATGAACAGCACGGACGCGGTGAGATATGAGCCCTCTATGAAGAATTCGCGCATGCTGGCGATGCTCGTCGGTTAGCGCGCCGCCGGCGGCGTGCCGCCGCTTGCGCTCTTCGCGGGCACGTCTCGTCGGAACATTCTCAACATGCGGTCGGTGATGAGAAAGCCTCCGACGATGTTCGACGTGGCCGCTACCACCGCGATGAATCCGAGGATCGTCGCGACCGTTGATGCACGTGATCCCGCGGCGATCAGCGATCCGACGAGGGAGATACCCGATATCGCGTTCGTCGCCGCCATCAACGGGGTGTGAAGCAGCGGTGGCACGCGCGAAATCACCATGTAACCGGTGAACGCCGCGAGGACGAATATGTAGAGCTCGAGAATGAACATCGGCTGTTCGGTGAGAGGAGTTCCTACTTGAGCACTTTGCCCTGATGAACTATCAACATCGCGCCGGTGATCTCGTCCGCTGGATCGATTGTCAACGTGCCGTCTTTCACGAGATGCTGCAGCAGCGCGAGGATGTTGCGGCCGAACATCTGACTGGCGTGGTATGCGACGCTGCTGGGCAGGTTCACTGGCCCCATGATCGTCACGTCGTGTGCGTGCACGGTCTCACCGACCTTCGAGAGCTCGCAGTTGCCCCCCGACTCGACCGCGAGATCGACGATCACCGAGCCGGCGCGCATCGTCTTCACCATCTCGGACGTGACCAACGTCGGAGCGCGGCGGCCAGGGATCTGCGCCGTCGTGATGACGAGATCGACGTCCTTGATGTGTCCAGCGATCGCGGCGTGGGTGCGCTGCTGCTCCTCGTTCGTCTGTGCGCGCGCATAGCCGCCCGCCGCCTCCGCGGATGCACTCACGAGCTCCGTCGCGACGAATGATGCGCCGAGGCTCTGCACCTGCTCGCGCGCGGCGGGGCGCACGTCGAACGCGGACACCACGCCGCCGAGTCGACGGGCGGTCGCGATCGCCTGCAGCCCCGATACGCCAGCACCGATGATGAACACCCGTGCAGGCGAGATATTGCCGGCCGCCGTCGTGAGCATTGGCAGAAACTTTCCCAGCTCGGCGGCGCCGAGGAGAGCCGCTTTGTAGCCGGCGACTGTGCTCTGCGATGAGAGCACGTCCATCGACTGGGCTCTCGTTATGCGCGGGACCAGCTCCAGCGCGAGTGCGTTCACCTGTCGCTGTGCCAGCGCCGCTGCCGTCTCCTGATGTTGCCCGGGGCGCATCAAGGAAATCAGCGACGCGCCCTCGCGCAGCTTCGCGATCTCCGCCGCGCTCGGTGGCTGGACCTTCACCACCACCTGTCCGCTGGCCAGCAGCGTATCCGCATCCGGTACAATGATGGCTCCGACGGCAGTATACGCGTCGTCACGAAATCCAGCGTTCTGGCCCGCACCGCGCTGGACGGCAACCTCGAGCCCTGACTTCACCAATCGGCCGGCACTATCCGGCGGGAGCGCCACTCGGCGTTCGCGAGGGGCGGTTTCGGTCGGGACGCTGATACGCATGCTGGCGGGTGAGGCGAGGCGTGCGGCGCCCGGGGCGGCGCCGGGGCGTAAACTAGCCCGGACGCCCCGACACGCAATGACGTCCGTCTCCTCGGGTAAGGCTTTGGTACGAGAAGACGAAGCTCGAGCTCTGCGAAGTACGCGAAGGTTTAGCTTCCATCGTTCCATCTGCACTCAATCGCCCTCCGCATGTCTCGATTCTCGATCATTGTCATCTCCTCTTCTTTCCTGTTTTCGGCGTGGCGCGGCGTCAGCGCGCAGAAGGCACCTTCACGCGAGCTGCCGCTGAAGCACGCGCCGCAGCCAACGACGGCGGCGATCACGCCCGCCGATCTCATGACTCGGCTCTACATCTTCTCTGATGATTCGATGGAGGGCCGACGCGTCGGGACCGAGGGACATCGTCGCGGAACAGCGTACATAGAGCGTGAAGTTCGGCGGCTGGGGCTTGTTCCAGGAGGCGACAGCGGGAGCTATTTCCAGAATCTGCCAGTGTTCGAGCGCAGCTTGATTGCCGGTCAGAGCCTCAGCGTGGGCGGAACGACGTTCAAGCCGTGGGTTGACTATGTACCGCGTGACAATGGTGTGGGTGCGCGTGAGGTAGACGGCGGGCCAATCGTTTTCGGTGGGTTTTGGGGCGACACCGCGATGATGATCCCGCCCGCGCAAGCTGCGGGAAAATTCATCGTCATCGCGATTCCCAATGGGCCGGATGGTCGGCCGCGTTGGCAGGTGAATCGCTTCTCGCTCTCGCAGTACTACGCCGACGCCACGGGAATCGCGGTTGCTTCGCTCGACGCGATGGATCCCGAGACCAGACAGTTGCTCACCGAGCCGAATATCGACCTGCAGTCGCCAGAGTCGCGAACCGCCAAAGTCCCGGCCTTTCTTTATGTGTCGCGTGCGATGTCGGAAGCACTGCTCGGGGGGCCGCCGCGCGGAATGACTCGCGGCAAAGCGTCCGGACGCGTCATCAATGGGTCGTTGCGCTTCGGCGAAGTGCGTGCGCCGGCGAGGAACGTCATCGCCATTCTGCCCGGCTCGGATCCGGCACTGAAAGGCGAGTACGTCGCGATTGGAGCGCATAACGATCATATCGGCTTCAATCACGAACCTCTCGATCACGACTCGCTGCGAGCGTTCAATACCGTCGTGCGTCCGGGCGGCGAGGACGATCCGAATCGCCCCGCCACGGCAGAGGAGATGACGAGGATCCGCGCGATTCTCGACAGCCTCCGGCGCCTTCACCCGCCGCGACGTGATTCGATTTACAATGGCGCCGACGACGATGGCTCGGGATCGGTGGCGCTACTCGAGATCGCCGAAGTGCTGGTGAACGCACCAACGAAGCCGAAGCGTTCGATCCTCTTCATCTGGCATGCGGGTGAGGAGGAGGGACTGTGGGGATCGGAGTACTTCACCGATCATCCGACGGTGCCGCGCGATTCCATCGTGACTGAGCTCAATATGGACATGATCGGGCGCGGTCGACCCGATGACGTGAAGGGCGGCGGCCCAGGCTATCTCCAGCTCATCGGTTCACGCCGCCTGTCCACGGAGCTCGGCGATCTCGTCGAGACAGTCGCGAAGACGGAGCCCACGCCCTTCAAGTTCGATTACCAATTCGACGCCAACGGGCATCCGCAGCAGTATTACTGCCGCAGCGATCACTACGAGTACGCGCGCTACGGCATTCCGATCGTGTTCTTCTCGACTGGCGGCCATCGCGATTACCACCAGATCACCGACGAAGCGCAGTACATCGATTACGACCAGCTCGCACGGGTCGCGACGCTCGTCCGTGACGTCGCCGTAAGCGCGGCGAACCTCGATCATCGGTTGGTCGTGGACAAAAAGAAGCCTGACCCGCACGGCGAGTGTGTGCAGTGATCTCGCGGAAAACTTTTTGCGCGGTGGACTCACGGCGATTGAGTGAGCGGGTGTAAATATTCGCGTGCTTACTTTGTGCGGTTTTTCGCGTCACTATTCCGTGTGTCGTGCTGAGCCGTGCGATCGAGGTCGGTCGCGCGCCTTTGTTGGGTCGCATCCGCGGGACCATGTTCATTCGCCGTCCTCTTTTCTTGATAGATCTGCGCCGTTCGTCGTATCGACTGGCATTCATCGTCGCCGGTATGGCGGCGTGCTCCTCCTTTCGTCGGGTTCCCAAGACGGCTCCGTCTCCGGTACCGGCGACGTCAGCGTCAACGCCGACGCGCACCGAGCCCGAGCAGCCGGTCTTCACGTCTCGTGATGGCGCGCCGAGGAGCTTCGTCGCATCCACCTCCGATGCGAAGACTATCCGGATCGTCGTCGTGCGCGATGGCGTCACGAAGCAATGGCTCTTCCGCAACGCGTCCGAGTATCTCGCGCAGAACAACACGATCGAGGTCAGCGATCCGAACGCGGGCTTCCTGATGACGCCGTGGCAGAACACGCTCACTCGCGACGGCGCGCCCGAGTTGCGCTATCGCACGCGCATCGTTCTGCACTTCCTCGGTGATAGCACTTGGAAGCAGCTCGCGGTACGCGCGGAGGCGAACTGGTTGCGCGGCGAGGAATGGCAGTGGGGTTACGACGCCGCACTGCTGGACTCCGTGAGTGCCAACCTCACCTCCCGGCTGGGCAAGCGACCCTAACGAGCGAATAGACCGGGCTGCGCGATGACTACAGCCCGATTCGCTTCAGCTGGTGCGCCTTCCAGGGATCGTGCGGCCCTTCGCGAACGAGATCCGCGCGCCACGTGGAGGCGACCTCGCTCGTCGGCACCTTCGAGCCATTGGCCCAGATCGCGATGTTCATGCGATACCGTAGCTCGGCCGTATTACCGGTCACGTTCGATTTACCAAACGTGATCGATTTGACGTGAATCGAATCGGCGCGGTCGAGGATTCCACGAAGATATTTCTTCGTGTCATCGTCGTGATCGTAACCTGGATAGACGGCTTCGATTTTCGTCGGCAAGCCGGACTCGATCGCGGTCTTCAATTGCTCGATCGGCTCTTTGAGCTCTGGTGAGATACTCACGCCGGTCGGCTTGTGCGCAATGGGATTCGTGGAATCACCGTTTCGGACGACAGCTGCGACGGAACGAGTTGGGAGCGGCGCTGACTTGGGCGGAGGTGCCGTGAACGAAACCGCCGGCACGGGTTTGCTCGCCGCAGCCTGCTCCAACACCTGCTGCCGACGGTCACGCTCGCGGGAATTCATCGCACTTCGCGCCATGGCCGTTGCCGTCGCCGCGAGGGCGATGACCGCAACGGCTGCCGACGCAATCACGCCCCTTCGACGCCATAGAGGGCGATGCTGCAATACGCCCGGATAGGGCGTCATCTCCTGCGTCGGCTGCTCCGCGGCCTGAATGAAAACCGTCGGATTGCTGCGCGTCGGCTGCCGCCAGCTCGGATCGTCGAAGCCGCCTTCGAGCGCGATCGCTGGAATCAGGAGGTCGCGCACTTCGGCCACGCTGCTGTATCGATCCTGCGGTGTGCGATTGAGCATGCGCGCGACAATGAGATCGAGCGTCTTCGGCAGATCTGGTACGAGATCGCGCGGATGAGGCGACTTCTCCGTCAGCCGGCGCTTGATCATCTGCTCGCGAGTCGGCTCGTCGAAGGTGCGACGGCCGGTGAGCATCTGATAGAGAATGCAGCCGAGGCTGTATATGTCGCTTCGCGCGTCGACCGGATCGCCCAGCAGTTGCTCGGGGCTCATGTACTCCGGCGTGCCGATCACGAGCCCGGTCCTCGTCAGCGACTCGCTGGGTGCCTCCTCGATCGCTTTTGCGATCCCGAAGTCGACAACCTTCGCAATGTCCCGTCCATTCTTCCCTGGCGCGACGATGATGTTATCCGGCTTCAGGTCGCGATGGACGATACCCAGTTCGTGCGCAGCGACCAGTGCTTCGGCGACCTGGTGCGCGATGTCCACGGCGCGAGCGGGCGGAAGCATCGTGTCCCGCTCAACAAGCCGCGTGAGCGGCTCGCCGTCGACGTATTCCATCACCAGGTAGACGATCCCTTCCGTTTCACCGTAGTCGAAGACGGCCGCGACGTTCGGGTGAATTATCCGTGCGGCGTTCGAGGCTTCCCTCGCAAACCGCTGCGCCGAATCGGAGTCATTGAGGAGCGCGCTGTTCATCACCTTCACAGCGCACTGCCGATTCATCTTTACGTGCTCGGCGAGGTAGACCTTACCCATCCCGCCCTCGCCCAAGCGCTTCAACATATGGTAGCGCTCGGCGAGCACGCGGCCTATGAAGGGATCAGCCGTGCCCTTCGGCCGAAGTGGCGTGCCGTCGTTCGGGCAGAAGCGTGAGGCCGTGTCGTACTCGACCCCACATTGCGGACACACCTTAGCGACCGCGACCGCTTCACCTTCCGCGGGCGTCGGCTGTTGCGCGAGCAAGCTGGAACCAAGAACGCTCGCGCCAAGCGCCGTGTCGACAGCCTGCTGGCTCTCCACACGATTGCTGTTTCCGCTGACACGGCGTGCTGCTGTTTCGTCCGTCACGACACTGATCGAGTCTACTGGGGTGAACCGGACCGGCCCTGAGTGCGGCGAGCGGCCCACAACCGAAGACGCGCCAGAGCCCATCTCTCCCAGAGGCTCGGAGAGCGACAGAGAGATGCGCTGAGTGCCGTCGTCAAAGAAGCCGTCCGCGTGCATACGGAGGGCCACGACGACGTTGCTTTCGGTTCGTCGCGCAAAGTATGCCGGTCCACCGCCACCTGCATATGGCAAACTACCCAAAATTTCGAATTCGCCGGCGACGGATTGGCGAACCTGTTCGACAAGAGACTGTCTGGCCTCTTCCGTACCCGGCGCGATCCCCGAGAGGTCCGCACCACATGAACAGTATCGGGTCCAACCCTCGACTTCTGTACCGCATTGCGGGCACCAACTGATCGGCCCGGGTAGCGATTCTTCCAGAGAATGCCAGAGCGTCACGTCGTAGCCAACCGACATCCCGATCCGTTCGTTCAGCGCCGCGAGGACAAGCGAACCTGTAGCTTCCTCGCGCGCAAGGAACGTCGCGCTCCCCCACTCGCTCTGCTCGCGTGTATCACTGCCGAGTAAAGCGAGAACTGTCAAGCGGTCGCCTACTGCCTGTCGCAGCGCCTCCAGTTGCTCGGCCCGGCGAATGCCATTGACGCCCGAACGATTTGCTTCGGGTGAAGACAGCGAGACGCGGGTGAGTGAAGGGAGGGGGGTTGGCTGAGGCATAGGTCGCGGTCCCCAAGAGATATGACAGAAAAGTGGGGAGCGAAAGAGCGGACGGCTTAGCCTACGTCGTCCCCGCAATGGAGAGACGCCCTCGCGTCGAGACGAGTCACGGTCGCCGAGAGCGGAGCGCCAACGAAAAACATGTCACTTTTGCGCTGCGACGACATGTCCGACCAGCACTCGCGCACAAGGGAAATTCTGGTATCGATCCTGCCCGCTTTACCGGGACCATGGGTAATCCACACACGACTATCATCACCGAGGTACCCGCCTGGCGGCACTATCCCATCGGAGTCGAGGTCGCGCCTGATGGTACCGTCCACGCTCGCGTTTGGGCGCCACGCCGCGGCACCGTGGCGTTCGTGGAACTGAGTGCCGACGGCGCCGCGCTCTCGACGACAGAGCTCGAGCCGGAGGGAAATAGGTATTTCTCCGGCATCCTCGCAACGAACCGTCTGGATGCCCTCTACAAGCTCCGGCTCGACGGCAACAACGACGTACCGGATCCGGTGTCCCGCTATCAGCCCGAGGGGCCGCACGGCCCCTCCCAGATCATCGATGCGCGCCAGTACAAATGGAAGGACTCCGGCTGGGGAGGCCCAACGCTGGCCGGTGCGGTGATCTATGAGCTCCATGTCGGGACATTCACGCCCGAAGGCACCTACAGTGCGGCGACCAGGCATCTCACGGAGCTGGCGGAGCTGGGAGTGAGTGTCATCGAAGTCATGCCCGTAGCCGAGTTTCCGGGGCGCTTCGGCTGGGGCTACGACGGCGTGAGTCTGTTCGCGCCCTATCACCATTACGGCCGTCCCGACGACCTGCGCGCGTTCATCGATGACGCGCACGCGCACGGCATCGCCGTCATCCTCGACGTGGTCTACAATCACCTCGGCCCCGACGGCAACTATCTCAAGGAGTTTAGTGAACACTACTTCAAGGGAAGCACCGAGTGGGGCGAGGCGCTGAATTTCGACGGTGACGAATCGGGCCCGGTGCGCGAGCTGTTCGTCAGCAACGCCGCCTATTGGGTGGAGGAGTTCCACTTCGATGGGCTCCGCCTGGATGCGACGCAGCAGATCTTCGACACGTCGCGCCCGCACATTCTTTCCGTCATTGCCACCCGAGTGCGCGAGGCGGCGAACGGGCGCGAGACGCTCGTCGTGGCCGAGAACGAGCCGCAGGACGCCAATCTCGTTAGGCGTCCTGGTGGCGGCGGCTACGCTCTCGACGCGCTCTGGAACGACGACTTCCATCACGCGGCGTTCGTCGCGTTGACGGGGCGTGACGAGGCGTACTACAGCGGATACCGCGGGAACGCGCAGGAGCTGGTGTCGATCGCGAAGTACGGCTTCCTGTACCAGGGCGAGTGGTATCGATGGCAGGCCGACCGCCGCGGCCGCCTGGCGTTCGACGTTCCCGCTCCGCGTTTCATCAATTTCACCCAGAATCACGATCAGGTTGCCAACGCCGCCTTCGGGTTGCGCACAGATCAGCTTTGCTCGCCGGCGTCCAATCGAGCGATGACGGCGTTGCTGTTCTTGCTGCCGCAAACGCCAATGCTGTTCCAGGGGCAGGAGTTCCTCGCGTCGTCGCCCTTTCTCTACTTTGCCGATCACCAGTCGGATCTCGCTCAGCTCGTTAGGCGAGGCCGAGCCGAGTTCCTCGGGCAGTTCGCCCACATCGCCACACCCGAGATCACCAGCCGGCTTTCCGACCCGTCGAGCGAAGCCACCTTCGCCAGATGCAAGCTGAATTGGTCCGAGCGCGCCGGTCCGATGAATGTGTGGCATCTCGCGTTGGTCCGGGACCTCATTCGCCTCCGGCGCATGGATCCCACGCTGCGCCAACAGGGCGTTCACGATCCGGAGAACCACGACGCCGGCGTGCTCGCGCGTGCCATCGACGGCGCCGTGATCGCCGAATCGGCGTTCGCCCTGCGCTACTTCGGCGAGCGGCGGGACCTCGATCGACTCGTGGTTGTGAACCTCGGAGCGCGGCTGCACGCTGAACCGCTCGCCGAGCCGCTGGTCGCGCCCCCGACCGACATGCTGTGGAGGCCGATGTGGTCGTCGGAGGATCCAATCTACGGTGGCTCGGGGACACCAGCGGTGGACAGCGACGACGGTGGCTGGTGGCTGCCGCCGCAGTCCACGATTCTCCTTCGGCCCGTACCACGGGACGGGGCTCCGCCTGCTCCCCATCAGGCATTCACCGAAAAAGAAGCTCGTGCGCAATGGAAATCTCGATATGAGACGACTCCTCGATAGAATCGCGAGGCCACTGCAGTTCGACCGTGGCGAGGACCAGGGCGCGCGCGCGCTGGTGAACGCGGAATGGCTCGTGACGAACGGCCTCGGCGGCTACGCCTCCGGCACCGTCGCTGGCGTCAACACGCGACGATATCACGGACTGCTCGTCGCAGCGCTCCCGAATCCGATCGGTCGACTCGTTATGCTGAATCACGTCGGCGAACGCATCTGCGTTTCCAACGGGACGCCAACTGCCCTCAGCGGAGAGGAGCGTGTCGCGGGGCGTCTCGATCCGGAGGTCGCGCAACGCCTCGCCTCGTTTCGTCTCGAGGCAGGGCTGCCCGTGTGGGAGTACGAGTGGGAGGGCGCGTGCATCGAAAAGCGCATATGCATGCCTCACCAGCAGAACACCGTGTTCGTTCGCTATTGCCTGAAGAAGGGCAAGTTGCCGGTCAAGCTGGAACTGGATCCCGCGCTGCACTTTCGGTCGTATGAAGCGCCGGTGAACCTCGCGATCAACACCCGTTACTCGTTGTCCCAGTCCGGCGGCCTGTTTGTGTTCTATTCCGGCGATCGCGATCTGCCGCCGCTCCGCCTGCGCATCGATGGGGCGTCCGCGTCGTACGTTCACGAGGAGCGAGTGACGAGCGAGTTCCTCTACCCGGTCGAGGAAGCGCGCGGCTACGAGTTCCGCGGCACGCTGTGGGCCCCCGGACATTTCGAGATCGATTTGCAACCGGATACGCCGGTCACGCTCGTCGCCTCGGCCGAGGATGAGCAGGTCATGATGGCGGTGCCGCCTAACGACGTGGCCAGCTACGAGGAGGAGCGCCGGCGTCGGCTTCTCGACGCGGCCATCGCGACACATCCCGAGGCCGCGGACGAAGCGGCGGCCGAGTTGGTGCTGGCCGCGGATCAGTTCATCTTCACTCCCAGGGGCCGCATCGTCGATTCGACACGCGCGGCGGCGACCGGTGACGAGATTCGCTCGGTCATCGCCGGCTATCACTGGTTCACCGACTGGGGTCGCGACACGATGATCAGCCTCGAGGGGCTGACGCTCGTCACCGGCCGGCATCGCGAGGCCGGCTTCATTCTTCGGACGTTCGAGCACTACGTTCGCGACGGACTGATCCCGAACATGTTCCCCGACGGGAGCAATGAGGGACTGTACCACACAGCCGACGCCACCCTCTGGTTCTTTCACGCGCTCAGTCGGTACGTCGAGCTCACCGACGACCGCCGTACACTCGTGCGCGCACTCCCGACGCTGCAGTCGATCGTCGACTATCACATGCGTGGCACGCGATTCGGCATTCGCGTCGACCCGTCGGACGGGTTGTTGACCCAGGGCGCCGAGGGCTATCAACTCACCTGGATGGACGCGAAGGTCGACGGGTGGGTCGTGACACCACGCCGAGGCAAGGCGGTCGAGATCAACGCGCTCTGGTACAACGCGTTGCGTCTACTCTGCAAGTGGCTCGACGAGGAACGTCGACACGATGAGTTTGCGACCCGCGTGTCGGACGAAGCGTCTCGTGTGCGCGAGTCGTTCAACAAACGCTTCTGGAGCGACGATCTCGGATACCTGTACGATGTCGTCGACGGTGAGAAGGGCAACTTGCCGCAGTGCCGGCCGAACCAGCTGTTCGCGATCTCGCTCGACAATCCGGTGCTCGACCGGTCGCGCTGGGAGGCGGTGCTCGATGTGATTCAGCAGCGTTTGCTCACACCAGTTGGACTGCGATCGCTCGCGCCGGGTGATCCTGACTTCAAGGAGCGGTACGACGGCGATCTGCGTGCGCGTGACGCGGCCTATCACCAGGGCACGGTGTGGGCATGGCTCATTGGTCCCTGGATCGACGCATGGCTCAAAGTCCATCCTGACGAGACGGGGACCGCGCGCCATTTTCTCGACGGATGCATTGCGGCGCTCGACGAATTCGGTCTCGGCACGATCGGTGAGATCTTCGATGCCATGCCGCCGTACACGCCTCGAGGTTGCATCGCGCAGGCATGGAGCGTCGCGGAGGTACTGCGTTGCTGGGTGAAGACGGCGGCCGCGCCGCGTCCGCCATTGCCCGTCGAGCCGGCACTCGCCGAAGAAGAGGTCGGCGTCAGCCGTTAGGCTGGAGCAAACGGGAGCCCACGCTCATCGCGTGGGCTCCCGTCGTTTACGTCCGCCACGCTTACTTGCCCTTCTTGTCCTGGCGAACGTCGCGGCGGTCCTTGCGCAGGTCGCGGCGATCGGCGCGCACGTCCTTCCGATCGTGGTGCACATCGCCCGCATCGTGCTTGAGGTCACGGCGATCCTGACGCAGATCGCGCTCTTCCTTCCTGACGCCGGCCTTGTCGCCCTCGCGTCGCTCTTCGCGCAGCTCGCGCTTGTCCTGCGCGATGTCGCGTGCGTCGTGACGAACGTCCCGCTTGTCCTGCGCGACGTCGCGATGGTCCCGCGCGATGTCCCGGCGGTCAGCGCGGCGATCGCGACGATCCTTGCGCAGGTCACGCCTTTCCTGCGGCGTGAGTGGCTTCGCCGCCGGTGTTCCCGCCTGCGTGGCTGTCTGCGCAGCCGCGCCGGAACCAGCGAGCATAACGAGTGCGATGGTCACCATTGCTGACGAAACGCTTCGCATACGCAACCTCCTGACATGAGCTCCCGACCGTCCCCGCCGCGAACATGGCAATGCGCACCGGGCAGGACGGACAGCAGCGCGCACACACAGAGGACGCGTCACGCGAGGCGACGTTAAGCACGTTTCGCCCGACTGACAAAAGCGCCGTGAGGCGCGTGCGTCAATGTGACGAACATCACCATCAATGAGTGACAGCGCAGATACTTCGCCAGCGTCAAATCGTCCAACTGTAGAGGTCACGATGCACGCCGCCGCTCGCGGCATTCGCATTGCTTTTTATTGACGCTGTAAAGAGCGGCTTCGCGAACCGACACTCAGACGAGCAGGGCAAAGGCGCCCGCTGGAGAGCAGAACAATGACGCCAGAGCCCGAGAGAGCAGCATGAAGCACATCGTCCTCACGAGCCTCGCAATCATCGTGATCACCGGTTCCAACGCGAACGCGCAACCGATCTCACGCGCCAGTGCGGCCGCGACGCCGCTCAGGCTGGGTGTGCGCCCCGACAGCCGCCTCTGGCTCGAAGGGAGCTCGAACGTGCGTGATTGGCGTTGCGACGCGACGTCGCTCGACGCATCCATCGATATTGATCGTGCCGCGGAACAGGCTGGTGAAACACGCGTCCGCCGCGTGCAGGTTCGCGTCCCGACGTACAGCCTCACCTGTGGCCGCAGTCAGATGGACCACATCATGTACAAAGCGCTGCACGTCGATGATGAGCCGGATTGCCGGCAGATCATCGGTCGCTTCGAGGTCGTCGCCGACGATGACGCCCGGCAGTCACTCGTTATGCAAGGTACGCTGCGCGTCGCGGGCCGCGAGCGCGTCGTGCGAGTGCCGGTTCAGCTCGAGGAATTGCCCGATGGCACGATGCGCGCGCGGGGCTCGTTGCCGATTCTCATGACCGACTATGGGATCTCGCCGCCCACCGCCCTGTTCGGCGTGCTGCGTACGGAGAACCGCATCGTCGTGAAGTTCGATCTGCTCGTCGACCGGCCATCGACCTTCGCCAGCGTCGCCGGCGGCGAGCGTTAGCTTCCCGCGGGTGCGCTCGCGACGATCGGTGTCGCCGGAATGGCGCTCTCATCGTCGACCTCACCCTCGCGCTCGCGGCGCTCGTTCAATCGCATCAACTGACGGTCCGCGCTGCGCAGCGCAGCGACGAGTCCCTGATTCAGCGCCGCGAGTAACTTGAGCGCGAGCGGGTTCCCGCTGTTTAGCAAACGCTCACAAGCGGCGGCGTCGATCTCGGCGAGCACGGCGTCACGCCGAATCGAACAGCTCACCGTCCGCGCCTCGGCGTCGATCAGGCTCGCCTGGCCGAAGATGCTCCCGGGCCCCAGCTGTGCCAGCAGCTGCGGCTGGCCACGCACTTTGACGCTCACGTCCACAACGCCGCGAATCACGACGAAACAGGTGTGCCCCTCATCGCCCTCCTGAAACAGCAGCGTGCCCCGCGCGAGGTCCCATCGCTGCATCGAACGCGACAGCTCGACCACCTCCGGCTGCGTGAAATCGCGAAATGCCGGAAAGCCGAGGAAAGTATCGGCCGCGATCGTTTCCGCGCTCGACGATTCCGTACCGATGACCCGCACCAGCCGCGACACGCGCGGCGGCACCTGTCGGGGTACCGCCGACGCGACTTCGCCGGCGCGTAGCGTCAACGCTTCCGAGATCTGCCGATTTACCGCCTTCAGCTGTCGGCACAACGACTGCGCGATGCGCCAGAGCCCGTCCCGCTCCGTCATGAAGATCGGCTCGGTCGTCGTTAGGCGACGTGGCGAAAAGACGTCTTCCGGCACCCAGTCGGGCGCTCTTCCCGTCATCGCCATCTGCGCCGCGGCCAGCCCAGCCGCCGTGGTGTAGCTGCCGCCGTAGCCATTGTACCCGGCCGCGATGACGACGCCGTGGCGGAGAAAACCGATCGCCGGCAGCTGGTCCGGCGTGAACGCCATCGGGCCGATCCACTCGCTCGACGGCGGTCGCCCCTCCAGCTCGGGATAGTACCGGTCGCGGATGGCGAGGAGCTCGTCGTGAACCTGCGACGAGCGCCGGCGCGATGAGGGAGTCTTCATCGGCCGGTCGGCGCCGCCCCCCATCAACAGGGGAGCGTAGCCGCCTCGCGCCGCATCCCGCGGCTGATTGAAGAACGCGGGTCCGTGCTCGCAGGTGACCACGCGTCCGCGCGCCCGATCGGGCGCGAACTCCGTCACCTGGACCTGACTCTGATACGGACGAATCGCGTCGAGCTCCGGAAAGAGCTGGCTCGTGAAGGCGTTCGTCGCGACGATCACGCATCGCGCTACGATCGTTCCTCGATCGGTGACGACGAGATGCGGCCCGCCCGTCTCCGAGGACACGCAGCGTACGTTGGTTCGGGTATAGAGCTCGATACCTGGCCGAAGCGCCGCGCGCAATAACCCGCACACATACTTGAATGGGTGATAGGTCCCGTCACCGGGGATGAACCGTCCGAGGAACTCGTTGGTGAATCCGAGCTCCTGACGGATCTTGCGGCGCGACCAGAGCTCGATGCGCTGACCGTGTTGGGCGGCGAGCATCACTTCCTCGCAGATGCCCTGCTCCTCCTCGTCCGTGCTCGCGAGATGCAGCCATCCCTGTGGCGCGAAGTCGCAATCGATGCGCTCGCGGAGAATGATCTGCTTGAGTAGATCGCGATTGCGCAGCGAGAGCCCGAGCACGAGCGAAGCCTGGCGCTCACTCTCCGCCTGCACGACTTCGATCGGCAGGCCCGCATAACGACGACGCAGGAAGGCGAGCCGTTCGCGCGCCAATCCCTCGTACACGCCGACCGAATTCTCCGGAATCAACTCGAAGTTCCCGCCGTTACGGCCACTCGCTTCCCCCGCCGGGTCGCCACGATCGAGGATCACGACATCCGCGCGGTCGCCTAACGACTCTGTGAGATGATACGCGACCGACGCGCCCGTGAGTCCCGCGCCGATGACCAGGGTGTCGCAAGTAGCGGGTAGCTCGGGGCGAGATTGATAGTTCGCGAGCGCGTGTGGTCCGCGAAACCAGTACGGCTCGTCGTTGAGCGGCAGCCGGATCGGATGGCTGGTCCGCAGTCCGGTCCACCCGAGCAGATCCTGAAAGAGGGCCCGCGCTCGGGGCGTGAAATCGGTCTCCCGGTCCAGATGCTCGAGCTCACGCGCATGCGCGGCGGAAACACGGCGTGCCGCGGCGATCGGTCCCGGGCCCAGCAGCCGCAGTTTCAGCGCCTGCACGGCACTCGCCGCCAGTCGCTTTGGGCGACGTACCTGCCGACTCGCGCGAAGCGGCTCCGCGGACACCAACGTCCTCCCCTGGTCGGGTCGCATGACGGGACCGCCCCACTCCGTCAGAGTGAGGCGGTCATTGAAACGGGCGATCGATGATATGTGCCGAGGCCGCGGCGCACCAGCGGAGGCTGCTACCAGTCCATGCGTTGCCTTAGGCTCGTGATATGCGCCGTGTGGTGCGGGCCATGCCACGCGTAAAGCGCCAGCACGGTATCCAGCGACATCGGTGCGTCCCAGTCAGGATGGTTGAGTGAGCGCGAAAAGTCCGTCGGGCTCATCGAGCGCATGAGACAAACCCAACGTTCGTGCAGCGCGTCGAGCAGCGTCAGCGATGTCTCGATCGGAGTGTCGCGCGCGTCGGATAACTTGGCCCAGGCCGCTTCATCATACGGCTTGATCGTCGGCGTCTCTTCCGTGAGCGCCAGCTTCATGCGAATGAAGGCATTCATGTGGCTGTCGGGCACGTGATGCACGACTTGCCGCACCGTCCAGCCTCCGGGCCGGTACGCCGTGTCGAGTTGCTCGTCCGACAGGCCGCGGATGGCCGCGCGAATGTCGGCTGGTGTTCGGGTGATCGTGTCGATCATCTGTCGACGCTCGCTATTCTCCAACGACCGTTTCGGCCGATGGAAGCGTCCCGTGGGATAGCGGAGCGATTCGTCGGTATTCATGATGGGACGTGGGCTTGGGTGAGGGATGGCAGCGCCGTCCGGACAAGCTATGGCGGTCTCGGTGAATCACGCCAATTGACCGACGATTCTTCGGAGGCAGGAGATGGCATCAGGAAGCGGGGAAGGGGAGAAGAAGCTCGAAGGGCCTGATCTCACGACGGGCGTCACCGCGAATACCCTTGCTGACGGCGACAAGCTCCTCGGCCACGCAAAGGGCGAGCAGGTTTTGTTGGCGCGCGTTGGCGATGATTTCTTCGCTATCGGCGCGACGTGCACGCATTACGGTGGCCCGCTCACCGAGGGCGCTCTCGTCGGTGACACCGTTCGTTGCCCCTGGCACCATGCCTGTTTCAGTCTACGGAACGGCGAGGCGTTGCGCGCGCCGGCACTGAACCCGGTCGCCTGTTGGCGCGTCGAGCGTCGCGCGGATCGGATCATTGTCGTCGAGAAAGTGGAGCGCGATCCGCTGTCGCCGAGCTATCCGGACCAGTATCGCGACGCAGCGTTGAGCAAAGTCGTAATCGTTGGTGGAGGCGCTGCCGGGTCCGCCGCCGCCGAGATGCTGCGCCGCTGCGGCTTTCGTGGCGACGTGACCGTCGTCGACGACGATGACGGCGCGCCCTACGACCGGCCAAATCTCTCGAAGGACTATCTCGCCGGGAACGCTCCCGAGGAATGGATTCCGATTCGGCCGCCCGGATTCTACGACCAGTACCGGGTGGTATTCGTGCGCGGCCGCGCGACCAGAATCGATCCGCGCTCGCGCGTGGTGCACGTCGAGGGCCGGCAACCGATCCCGTACGAAGCGCTGATTCTCGCGACGGGCGCCGAGCCCGTTCGCCTAACGATCCCAGGGGCCGATCAGCCGCAGGTGCATTACCTGCGCACGCTGCGCGACAGTCGGTCGATCATCGATGCGGCCGGTCGAGCGACGAACGCCGTGGTCATTGGCGCGAGCTTCATCGGCCTCGAGGTTGCCGCGTCCCTCCGCACCCGCAATTCGAAGCTCTCGGTGCACGTGCTCGCCCCGGACGCGCTCCCGCTCGAACGTGTCATGGGCCGCGATCTCGGCCAGTTTATCAAGTCACTCCACGAACAGCATGGCGTCGTCTTTCACCTCCAGCAAACAGCAACACGGATCGACCGTGACGCGGTGACGCTCAGCAACGGTGAACGCCTCGCCGCGGATCTCGTTGTCGTCGGGGTCGGTGTGCGTCCACGTCTTCAGCTCGCGGAAGACGCGGGCCTCCGAATCGAAAACGGTGTGGTGGTGGACGAATATCTCCAGACGAGCGTGCCGGGCATTTATGCGGCGGGCGACATCGCACGCTGGCCGGATCCGCACAGCCCGAAACCCATCCGCGTCGAGCACTGGGTCGTCGCGCAGCGCCAAGGCCAGACGGCCGCGCGGAATGTGCTCGGCGCGCGTGAACACTTCGACCAGGTCCCGTTCTTCTGGAGCGCGCATTACGACGTCTCGATCAACTATGTCGGTCACGCCGAGAAGCCCGACCGGGTCGAGGTCGATGGCGACGCCGAGAAGCGCGACGTAGCTGTTCGATTCATCTCGCGCGAGAACACCGCGGCGCTTGCCACCATCTTTCGCGATACCGAAAGCCTGGAGCAGGAAATCGAGATGGAGCGCGCTACGCCTGATAATCAGTGACGGAGCCTAGAAGCACCCTCATCGCCCGACGGTCAGCGCGGCGGCGCGTAGTACCTTAGGCCGCTCGACGTCGGGCGCCATCCAACCGATGAAAATGCCGCTGTCCACGGGCTCGCCGCCGCGGGAACTCCGTCGATGGTGTCGACTACCGGATCGCGACGCCCCTCTCTCATCTCCACGAGCCGGCGCGCCAACGCTCGCGCTGCCTCGGCGACATCCTCTACGCTCGCTCCGGGCCTGATCGTCAGGCGACGCCCGCGAGACTCGGCGACCGCGACAATCTCCCCGGCGCGGGTGACGAGCAACGCGCCGCGTCCGCGGCGTCTGGTCAACTCCAGGCTGGTACTCTCCACGGCGCCAGCGGCCATGACCGAGTACGGGTTGGCTGGATCGCTCGCCGCGAGGACGATCGTCGGCGCTCCCTCCACTGCGGGACCGCTGCCGCGCAGTAACTCCACGGCTGTCGGAAGGGCGAACTGCGCGCCGGCAAGCCCACGGACGAAGTACCCACGCCGCACGTCGCCACGAAATTCCAATCTTTTCAGCTCGCGATAAATGGCGCGCCAGGAAACCGCCGGACGCTCGCGCTTCCACCAATCGCGCGTGACCACGCCATAGCGATCCAACCACTGCCGCGCCACGACCTCGGCGAGCGCATTCTCGTCGTCGGACGATCCCATGATCCCGGCCGTTCGCACGAGCGACCATCGGCCTGGCCACGTTGTCGATCCCGGGTCAGGGCGCCCTTCCGACGGCGGTCGCCACTTTGGTAGGCGGCGCAAGTTAGGGCGTCGCTGCACCACCGGCCGATTCGGCGACGGCGAAAAGTCGGCTGGCAGCCAACGAGTCGGGTCGGGCTGGTTGCGCACTCGAGGCGAGACGATCGGACGCCAGCGCACGACGTACCGGAGTGATTCGACCGTGTCGTTGGTGACCCAGCCTGCGCCGACGAGCTCACGCAGCGCATCGCGCGTGGCGCGGCCGCCGAGCGAGGTTGCACGCAGCAGATCATCGAAGAACGACGCTCCCTCCTCGCGGAGCGCCTGCAACACCCGTTCGGCATTCTCGCTGAGCGCGGGCACCTCGCTGCTCGGCGGCGTGATCCACGCGCGCGCCGATCCGCGCCTGACGAATCTCAGCTGCGCGAGCATCGCGGTGTTTTCCTCGCTGCCTGTCGCGGGCGATCCGATCCATATGGCCTCGCCGCTCGTGCATAGTCTACTAATGGCTTCCGGATCGTTCTCCTGGACACGCGCACGTAGATACTCCCGTTCCCAGGCATCAGCCGGACGTGCGAGACCATAGAGTTGCCGAAGAGCGGTTGCTGTTCCTTCCGATCCCTCCAGTCGCGTCGAGGGATCCACATGCTGCCACCGCTGGAGGAAATGCGCGAACGCCTCGATGCTCACTGCTTCGATCTGACGTCGTGCGGCAGCCAACTCGCGACGCCGCGCCTGCTCGAGCAGACGACGCGAGACCCATTGGCGCACCTCGTGTGCCTGCGAGGTCACCCGGCTATTCGTCTGAGCGACGTCGGTCGAGTCGAGCGCGAAATTGCCGCGAACAAGCTTGCCTGCCGCTGTCCAGTCATCGAGGAGCCGGGCGATGCGCTCCGGCTCGATGTCGTAACGCTGCCTGACGTCATCGACCGAAATGGGTCCATTCAGCGCGACGAATCGCGCCAGGAGCTCACGCCTTGCCGCGCTTCGAGTCAGCGTGGGCTGAAGCAGCACTTGCGGCACCGCGCTCGTCGCCGGCGCCGCGTGCATCTCGGGTCCGGTGTATACGGTCGTGAATCGATCGTCGCCGAAGGCTGCTGCGTAGCGCGGATATGCTTCCGTCAGAATCACTCGCCGTTCGGTGCCGCCCGTGCCTAACGGAACGGCAATCCCGAGTGCGCGCCCGCTCTCGAGCAGCTCGCGAATGGGCTCGCCTATGACACCGTCCGTCGCCGTTCGCTCCTGTAGCTCGGTGATGGCGAGATCTCCGGCACGGTCGAGCAGAATCGCCAGCTCGTCGACCGTGCGGGCGCGCCGCGTCGGCGCCGTACCCCGACGCACCGCCAGAAGCTCGGCGAGTGTCTCGAGCGTTCCTCGATCCGCGCCGGCGCCGCCGAGCAGCTCGTCGAGCAGGCCACGATCGAGCGACAGCATCGCCGCGCGCTGTTCGGCACGTGGCGTGTCGTCGGCGTACATCCAGTCCATGACGAAGCCGAACTGCAGCGATGCGGCAAATGGCGAGGGAAGCTCCGTCGCCACGTCGCGCATCTCGATTGCTCCAGACTGCAGCGCGCGCAATACGGTCCCCAACGCGGGCATGTCGAACGCGTCCTGAAGCACGTCGCGATACGTCTCGATGAGAATCGGAAACGACGGGAACTCGCGCACGGCCTCCAACAGATCCTGGGCTTTGAGCCGTTGGAGCCAGAGCGGCATTCGGCGGCGCGGATTGCCGCGCGGGAGCAGCAGGGCGCGCGCGGCGTTCATCCTGAATCTCGCTCCAAACAGCGACGACTCGCCGACCTCTTCGAGCAGTCGTCGCTCCGCTTCCTCGGGGGTCAATCCTCGTAAGGCATCGAGCGGCACCGGGCCATTGAGATCGGCGAGGCGCAGCATGATCCCGTCGTCCGTCGTCTGGACTTGCACCTCGGTTCCGGCCGTTCGCCGACCGGCATTCGCGCGCAGTCTGTCGCGCACGCGGCCGGCGAGCACCATTCCCCATGGCGCGTTCACGCGTCCACCAAACGGAGCGTGAAGCACGATCCGCACGGCGTTCGTCTCGTCCCGGAAGTGCTCCACGAGGAGCAGCCGCTCGTCAGGCACCGAGCCCGTGGTCGCGCGCTGCTGCTGCACGTACTCCACGAGCGACCGCGACGTGGGCTCATCGCACTCGTACTCCGCGCTGATCCCGGCGACTTCCTCGACGCTTCGCGCGTCCGCGAGTCGACGTCGGAGCTCCCCGACGCGCGGGGCCAGGTGCGCGGAACGTGCCGCATATTCGCCATGCCAGAAGGGCATTCGCGCCGGCGCGCCCGGCGCGGGCGTCACGATCACGCGGTCATGCTCGATCGCGTTGACGCGCCACGTCGACGAGCCAAGCTGAAACACGTCGCCGATGCGCGTCTCATGGACGAACTCCTCGTCGAGCTCCCCGAGCCGCGTGCGATCGGGAAGGTTCACCGCATAGAGGCCGCGATCGGGAATCGTCCCTCCGTTCACTACCGACACGAGCCGCGAGCTTCGCAGCGGCGTCAGACGATCGGTGGCGCGATCCCACACCATGCGCGCTTCGAGCTCGGCCGCGACGTCTGCCGGGTACTTTCCCGAGAGCATCGCCAGCACCTCGCTGAACGCGTCGCGGGTGAGTCGGTGATATGGGTACGCCTGCCTGACGAGCTCGAACAATTCGGCGCTTGTCCAGTCGTCGTCGATGGCCACGCAGGCCACGATCACCTGGGCGAGGACGTCGAGCGCGTTCTGCACTACGCGCGTCGGCTCGACGTCGCCGCTCCGCATGCCTCTCGCGATCGCCAGAGTCTCCGCGGCGTCGTCGCGAAACGTGGGCACGAAGACGCCGCGACTCACCGCCTCGAGGGTGTGACCGGCGCGCCCAACGCGTTGTAGCGCCGTCGCGACGCGCTTTGGACTCTGCAGCTGGAGCACGAGGTCCACGGACCCGATGTCGATGCCCAGCTCCAACGAGCTGGTGCTCACTAACGCGCGGAGCTTGCCCGCCTTCAGCGCGCCCTCGAGCAGGAAGCGCCGCTCCCGGGAGAGAGAACCGTGGTAGGGCAGCGCGATCTCCTCGCTAGCAAGCGCGTTCACGCGGGCCGCCATGCGTTCCGCCTGGGCACGGTTGTTCACGAAAACGATCGTCGTGCGCGCATCGCGAATGTGGCGCAACACTAGCGGCGCGACCGACGGCCAGATCGTTCCGCCTGGTATGTGCCCGAGATCTTCCACTGGTGATTCGATCGCGATCTCGGTGCGTTTCACCAATCCGCAATCGACGATCGTGACGGGGCGAAACTCGCCATTCACACATCCGCCGAGAAAGCGCGCGATCTCCGCGAGCGGCCGCTGTGTCGCCGAGAGACCAATTCGCTGTGGCCGCTCCTCGCAGAGTCGCTCGAGCCGTTCGAGCGTGAGCGCGAGATGTACTCCGCGCTTGGTCCCCGCGATCGCGTGAATCTCGTCCACGATCACTGCTCGAACGCCGGAGAACATGCCTCGCCCCCGCACGGTCGTCAGCATGATGTGCAGCGACTCCGGCGTCGTGATCAGAATATGTGGTGACTTCCGGATCATCCGCGCCCGCGCCGAGGCCGGTGTGTCGCCCGTCCGGACCGCGACTCGGATTTCCGGAAAGCGCTCACCGGCCGCGGTGAATCGCTCTTTCAGCTCCGCCAGTGGGCGCTCGAGGTTGCGCTGAATGTCATTGTTCAGCGCTTTGAGCGGCGAGATGTAGAGGATGTGAACCGCATTCGAGAGCGGCTCAGCACTTCCGTCCACGATGAGGTTGTTGAGCTCCCAGAGAAACGCCGTCAGCGTCTTCCCGGTACCGGTGGGCGCGAGGATGAGGGTGTGTGAACCGCTCGCAATCGCGGGCCAGCCCTGATCCTGTGGTGCGCTGGGCGTACCGAGCGTCTCACAAAACCATTCGCGAACGAGTGGGTGAAACGGCTTCATGACAGGCGAAACCCGCTGGCGCTTCGGCATGATTCGAAAGCTGCCCAGCGGGTGGACGCCGCGCTATATCACATCGATACGGGTTGCGCGAGCATCATGTGGAGCGACGCGCCTGCCGGCAGACACGCTTCGTATTTCTCCGTCGCCCTCGCGGCGACTGCCCCGGCAGCCGCACCCGTCGCCGCACCGATGACCGTTCCCCTGGTATTGTGGCCGATGATCTGGCCGAGTATGGCGCCAGCGATCGCGCCGCCGATCACCTTCTTCTTATCGGCATTTGGATCCGAGTTCGCGACCTTCACTCGCTCCAGCGGAGTGCTCGGCGTCACCGTTCCCGCGATCGTGTACGAGGAGTCGTTGACGTAGATCGACCGAACGCGGAACTGAATGTCACCCTGGTCGCCAGGCGTCACCGACGCGACCTCGAGCACCACCTTCGAGCCGGCAGGAATCACCGCGCCGTTGCTACCAGATACTGGTGAGTCGATGGTCGCGACGATCTTGTCGCCAGGGCGATTGTCCTCGGTGCAAACCCGGCCGCCCGACGTCATGACGATGCCCGTTCCCGCGCTAATCTGACGCGAGGGAACTGGAGCAGGCGCCGGCGCGGGCGCCTGCATTGGTGCCGCGACTGGGGGCGTATGCGGCCTGACGTCCACTGGAGCGCTAGCCGGAGAGGGACGGTGCTCCTCGCGACGAGCTACGCTGTGCGTCGGTGTTGGCGTACGCGCCGGCGCGGCTTGACGAATCGGCGCTGCCGACGAGCTCAGCGCGGTATCCTGAAAGGTTGGCTGAGCGGCAATCTGTCCAGCCAGCTGCAGATCGTGCGACAGGTCGGAGTCGGCCGACGCGGTGCGCTTATGGTCCGCACACGCGCCGAGTGCGGTGAGGAGCGCAACGCCGACAAAGGCGCGCGGTGCCGTGATCGAGCTTCTATAGGCGCTCAGCCGGGGGCGAGGCATTGAAATCTCCAGAGAACGTGCAGCGGATCGAGTGTGGTTGTAACACGCCGACCCATACTACACGTGGCCCAGCCCCGGGTTCGCTAAGATCCCCAAACCAGCCGTTCAGTCGGCTGCCGCTAGCGCTGAAACTTGTATCCCACCTTCCAGACGGTGAGAATGTGCCGAGGCTCTGCCGCATCGCGCTCGAGCTTTCGTCGGAGCTCGGCGACGTGGGTATCGACGGTGCGGCTCACGACGGAGGCGCTATAGCCCCACACTGCGCGAAGCAGCTCGTTTCGGCTCGTGACCCGTCCGGGACGCTGCAGCAGCGCGATCAACAGATCGAATTCCTTGGGTGTCAGCTCGACCCGTTCCGAGGCTCGTCGGACAGTCCGGGCGCTGATGTCGACTTCAATCTCCCCGAAGCGTTCGACCGACGACGCCGCCTGCGACGTGGGTGTTCCACGCCAGTTCCGCGTGCGGCGAATGAGCGCCTCGATGCGCGCGAGCAACTCGAGCACCCCGAAGGGTTTGGTGACGTAATCGTCGGCGCCCATCCGGAAGCCGAGCACTTTATCCGCCTCTTCGCCACGAGCGGTAAGGATGAGAACGGGCACCGCTCGGCCTTCTTCCCGCAGAGTTTTCAGGACGCGGTAGCCGTCCATCCCCGGGAGCATCAGGTCGAGGACGATCAGGTCCGGATCGACCTCGCGTGCCCGAGCGACGCCCGCTACGCCATCCTCCGCGGTGATGACATCGTAGCCGGCGATCTCGAGGCTGTTGCGCAACCCATAGGCGAGATCCGGGTTATCCTCGACGACGAGGACCCTCGATCGCTGCTGGGAGCTCGCTCTGCTCTCGGTCATCTGCGGAGCAAAAGAGTGGTCGTCCCGCGATGTCACGTGGTCGCGGCGCATGTCACCGGCCCTTACGAAGAGACTCATGGTCTGGTGACGAGTTGCCTCTCGTGGGCGGCTCTGTAATCGGCCTCGGTTGCTGGCGCGACGCGTTCTCTGACCGGTCCGTAAGTGCGGCTGATGCAAGGGATCTCGACCGTGAAGCGAGACCCGCCGGTGGCGCCATCCTCGACGTAGACGCGTCCGCCATGCGCGACTGCCAGGTTGCGCACCAGGGCCAATCCGATGCCGCTCCCGGCGATGGCGGAATTGGCGTCGCGCTCGAGCCTGTGGAACGGCTCCCAGATCGTGGTTCGCTCGTCAGCCGGGATGCCTGCGCCCTGGTCTTCGACCCACACTCGCGCGCACTTGTCGTCCTCGGCGCGCAGCAATCCAACGGAGATCGTCTGGCCTGCCGGACCGTATTTCACGGCGTTGTCGAGCAAATTGATGAGCACCTGCCGCATGGCGCCGCGATCGACCTCGGCGGAAACGTCGTTGTCGAGACTCACCTGCACCTCCACCTGGCGCGCTGCGGCGAGGGGCGCGAACGCCTCCAGCACCTCGCGCACCAGCGGCGCCAGCTGCGTCTCCTCGGTCATTAGCGTATTCTCACCACGCTCGACCCGGTCGAAGCAGAGCACCTTGTCGACGAGATGACCGAGACGTCTTGCCTCCTGATCGATGATGTCGAGCGACCGCGTGTGCTCGTGCGCGGAACGAATCCAGCCCATTCGCAGCAGTTCGGCGAACATCCGGATCTGCGCCAGCGGCGTCCGCAATTCGTGCGACACGCTCGAGACGAAATCAGCCCGCAGGCGCGCGAGTGCTTCCTCTCGACAGAGTTGCCGGAAGGCAATGGCGACGAGGGTCGCGGTGATGCCGAGCAGCGCCAACAAGACCGGGAAGCGATAGGTGTCCCCGAGGACGAGCCGGCCGGCGACGTCCGGCTTGAGCGACGCTTCGACCGTGAAGCCAGCGGCGTACTTCTGCTGCTCGTAGTTTGCGCTGTAGCGATCGCCGAACTGCCAGGGTGATCGATAGAGGACATTTCCCTTCTCATCGCGGACGGTGATCGCCACGAGATGACCCGCACCGGTTTGTTTTGTGAGCGCCGGTGGCAACAGATCCCATTTGGCGAGGTTTGCCGCGACGGCGGCGACGTAGCGATTCGATTCGCTAACCACGCCATACGCCGCCGCGCAGCGCCCGAGCGTATCGCGCACGACGGTGTAGGCAACCGTTAGGCGACGGCCATCGACATCGCCGACGACGGTAGCGACACGCCAGTTGGGCTTGAAGACTTCATTCGCATGGCGGGCGATCGTGTCGCGAAGCCACTGCCGCTCCAGCCGCTCCGGCGCGCGGCCAACGCTGTCGCCGACGATCGTTGTGAGTGCGGTGTCGTTGAGGTCGAGGCGGAAGTAGTACGATGCGGGGATCTCTTCCGCGCAGTCCTTGCACTTGGCGATGTGATGACTCTGCGCGACCAGTATCGCAGGCGACGGGAGCGCCTCTCCGGGCTGCGGCGGGTCGAGCTGCTCCGCGGGCCGTAGCAGCTCCGTCATCGCCAGCATCATCTCCTCGCGCATGTTCGACGCGAATTCCCACGCGGCGAATCCGGCGTACTCGTGGAGCGCGCGGGATGCCGTCGCGCGCTGATCCTGCTCGGCGCGGAAGGCCTGAAAGACCAGTGTGGATACGACGACGAGTGCCGCGAGCAGCAGCGCGAGGGTCGGCACGCCGCGGCGCGTCCGACCAGCTGAACGAGCGAAGACGTTAGGCATGCGCGTCAATGGAATTCTCGAAGACGTTTCAGCCGGGGCGTTCGAGAAATATGCGGCCGCTCCCGCCGTCAACCTGTCAGCGAATTGTCAGGTCCGCTAGTTCGGTCGGATCACGGCGGCCTCTTCGCCCGCTCCGGCAGGCGTTCGGTGGGGCAGCAACACCGAGAAGACGCTTCCTTCGCCGTATCGGCTCCGCACGGCCACCGTGCCACCCAGACGGTCCAGCAACTTTCTCGTAATGCTCAGGCCCAGTCCCGTACCGCCGTACTCGCGCGTACGCGAACCGTCCACCTGGCGGAAGTCTTCCCAAATGGCCTGCAGATCTTTCTCACGGATGCCGATGCCGGTGTCCACGACGTCGATACGCACGCCAGTCTCGTCATTGGCGCAGCGCGCGATGACTGTCACACGTCCGCGATTCGTGAACTTCACCGCATTCGACAACAGGTTGAGCAACACCTGACGCACCTTCGTGCGGTCGGTGTACAGCGACGGGCAGTCGAGGCCGATGTCGATCACGAAATCCAGCGCCTTCTTTCGAATCATCGGCTCCATCTGCTGCGACACTTCCGCGATCACATCGCGGAGCTCCACCTCCTCCAGGTGCAGCGGCATCTTGCCGGCTTCGATTTTCGCGAGATCGAGGATGTCGTTGATGAGCGCGAGCAGATGCTCCGCCGCGGCACGTCCACGCCGCAACGCGTCCCGCTGGCGGTCGTTGATCTCGCCGAGCACGCCATCGATGAGCAGCGCGGAGTAGCCGATGAGCGCATTGATCGGTGTGCGCAGCTCGTGCGACATGCTCGCCAGGAACTCCGACTTCAGCCGATTGGCCCGCTCGACCTCCTGCGACTGCCATTGCAGTCTGGCGTTCTGTTCCGCCAGATCCGCGGTTGCGGATCTGATCCGCTCTTCGAGCTCGCTGTTGAGCGTCTTTAGCGTTTCGTAAAGCCGCTCGATCTCTACCTCTTTCGTGAGATCGTGCAGCACCGAGACGATGGCGATCGGCTCGCCGCGCTCGTTCATGATCTTTCCGGAGACCACCTCCACGGGCAGCTGGCTGCCGGTGAGAGGGTGTACGAGCGCCATTCGCTCGCGACGCGCCCGCGTATCGAGCAGGGAGAACTCCGAAATGAACGATGTGAACTTCGTGTCGTTGCCGCGCACGGCCTGAAGCTGCCGGCGGCTGCGCTGCTGGATTTCGCTCGCCTGAAAGAGCTGCTCCGCCTGATCGTTCATCAGGATGATGTTCGCGCGCTCGTCGGTGACGAGGATCGGGTCGGCGACGTTTTCCAGGATCAGGTTCAACCGATCGCGCTCGGACGAGGCCTTCATCTCGGCGAGGCGCACACGCTGCACCTGGCGCTCCAGCTCGTTCGCGGCCCGTCGCAGGTCGGTGACGTCGCGCAGTACGGAGAGTACGGCGTCGTCCGGGCCCACGCGTTCGGTCAGCGGGTGTGCGAGCACCTCGAACAGCAGGTCGTTGCCCTCGTCCGGGTCGACGAGATTCAGCTCGCGCGGCCCACCCGTCTGCGCGCCAGTCATCACCGCCTTCGCGAGGAAGGAGGTGAAGAGCAGGTTGTTCAATTCGATCGCGCGGCGCCGTCCCATCGAGTCGCCTTCCTTCCCGTTCAGCAGCCGTTCGGCGCGCGAATTCTGGGCGATGATGTCGTTGGTCGCATTGGTGATCACGACCGGATCGGGCAGCGAGTCCACCATCAACGTTAGGCGCTCGCGCTGCTGACTGAGGCGATCGATTGTCTCGTACGTTTCCTGGAGCGAGGCGAGCCGCGCGATGATCGGGCCAGCGAGCATCACGAGGCTCGTCAACGACGCGATCATTCGATCCGGAATCGCCCCCTCGACGACAACGACGCCGCCCGGCGCGCTGGCAAGCCGTCGCTCGACTGCCGAGAGTAGATGCACTTCACCGTCACCGATCAACTCCTGCGCATGGGGCAACGCCATCGCTGGGAGTGTGCCGCGGAGGCGCGGCTGCGGTAGAGGGAATGCGGTCCAGCGTGCCATCGAAACGAAAGCGCGAATGCTGGACCTTCCGCCGCCAGTCACTGGCGAGAGCGACAGCGCGCATACGATCAGAGGATTCGACACATCGCCCATCGAGATCGCCGCGTGCGGCGGCGCATCGTAGCCGAAACTGGCCACGGAGACGAGGGACTCCTGTGCGCTGTCGAAGCGGAGCATGTGACCCCGCTCGGCATCAGCGAGATCGACAACCTGCGAAAGAAGAAAGGAAGCCGCCGAGCTAAAATCGGGTGCCTCGGCCAACGCCGAGAGCAGGCCGGCGACAGTACGGTCGCCAACCTCGCTGTTGCCGATCAAACCATCCAAGTCACGCGTTCTGCTGCTCAAGCCGACGTCTTAGCTCCGCGTTCTCGCGTTGTACTCGCTCGAGCTCCGACATCTCACTACTTCCAAGCTCACGCGGGCGGGAAACAGGCGCTGTGATACCAACAGCCTCCGAGTACTTCAGATAGGTATCGATTGACGCGACCACCACTCGTGCTTCGACCGTGACCAGATCGATGCCAACAAGCGAGACGCGTACCCACGCATCGATCACGATGCCCTTGTCCAGAACTCGGTCGAGAACATCGATGAGTGAACTGCCACTTGGCGTGCGTTCGACGGCCATTGGGGAGAGGGTTGGAGACTGGGAGAGAGACTAGTCGATATCCAAGTGCACTTGTAGCTGACAGGGTTCGGCGCGCCTACCCTTTGCCTCGCTTCTTCGCCAACCCCTCTAAGGTCCGTTCAATTCGATCGAGTCGCTCTTCGAGCTGACTCGCCGGCAACGTCACGTATGGTGACGACGCTGTGAGACGAGGATCACTTCGCCACCAGTTCAGTCCGATTTGTTCCGCCTTGTCGATCGAGCAGACCAGGAGCCGCACCTGAATCGTCAGCAGCTCCACGTTTGCGAGATTGATCTTGATGTCGCCCGCGACGACCAGGCCCTTATCGAGGACACGGTCGAGGATATCGACCAGGCCATGCGTGCGCGATGGATTGACGAAATCGGGCAATCAGCCGTCCTCGAAGTCGCGTTCCTGCTGTCGGGACGAACGCACCGCCACGAATCAGCGGTGTCTCGTCCCTAGCGAAGTTGTCCCAGTGGACCGAGATCGATGTTCAGATCTTCGTCCGTGAGTCCGAATGTTGACTTGAGCTCCTCCATCCGCTCGTTGAGCTTCAGGAGGGCGAGCCCGAGTCGTTCGACCTGTTCGTCCGTCAGCGTCCCGCCATCCATGCGGCGAATGGCTTGATGCTCCAGAATTTCCCGCAGCAGTTCTATCACGGTCAGCACGAGTCGCGCAAGACCGTTCTCGACGTGGGCAGGGTCTGCGTTGATGCGATCCGGCAAGGCACGGGCAAGCGCTTCCAGCGCTATTTCACCAGAGGACCCACCCAGCGGCGATCCCTCCCGAGGCGTAGCGTCAGGCGCGTCGTGCTCCTCAAACATCCTCAGGGGGGGTTGCCAGAATCGTGCCCACTACGGTCGAGTCTGGAAGTGGCGAAACTGTACGGCGCGCGCATCTCGCCTTCCACGATTCGAAATGCGGACGCCGGCATGAACGCGGCAAGAACCTCTCTGTAATTGGACACGTCCTGATTGTTCACGAGGTAGGCGACCGACATCACTCCGTTAGACGACATGCTCCGCACCTCGCCACGTACATATCGCGCCAGCGCAGAACCTAGGCGCCCCGCTTCCACGTCGGCGGATGCGCGTTGCCGTTCCTGCTCTCGTGTACGCTGGCGTACAGCTTCTAGGTACCGCTTACCTGCCGCCGGCTCCCCAGAAATGGGCCTCGCGATCGCGCTGCCTGCCTCCGCGCGATTTGTCGGGACCAAGAGTACAGGCATTTCCACGCAGTCGGCGATTCGTTCGAGCATCGCGGACAGATCCGCCGCACGGCGATCGAGATCGGCGATACATGCCGCGTCGTCGCCAAACCGACTGCCATAACGCGCCGGTGCCGGGGTGCGGCCCGTACGCCAAGCGGCATTCACGACCGCGTTATGCCTCAGCACTTGCTCCGCCAGGGCGCGCCCTTTCGACCGTAACGTCGCCTCGTCGATGGTCGAGACCCAAGCCACCATTTCGGTTGGCGTGCCGAAGGAGAGTGATCGCACTGGCGCGTCACCAAGTCCCGTAAGCCCCAGGGGCAGCTCCTCATCTCTCCGGAACGCGAGCACGCAATAGAGATACGTTGCCATCCTGCCTTGCCTGACGCCGCTCGAGCGCCGTTTGGATCGACGTCAGCACGACCTTCAGCTCGACGGACAAGAGATCGATATCCGCGATCGAGATGATCACGTCACCGGAGATCACGACTCCTTTATCGAGCACGTGGTTGAGCAGATCGCCAAGAACCAGTTGCCCGTCCTCGAGCGTGTCATCGGTCGGCTGGTCGTCAGGCTCAAACGTCATTCGCCGTGGCCTCGGCACGTTGCACGAAGTGATACGGTGGCCATGGGCCCGTGAAGTCGAAGCGAAAGCCGCGCGTCCCATGTTGCTTAACGAGCTCGGTCAGCGCGCTCTGGAATTCTTTCAGCCGAGTGGGTGAGACGAGAAACGCGACATCGAGAATGAGCATGCCCTCGGCGCCGGGCCGCGCCGTCCTCTGCGTCACTCGTGTCTCCGTCGTCTCGACGGCCGATGGGCGAAGGGCGTTCAGGACGTCGCGCGCTATTCGCGCTCCGATTCCATGCAGCTCATTCTTGCGCTCTGTATCGAGCTTTCGCTCGAGCAGATAGCGTTGGCCCGGGCTTGCCGCGCTGGCCGCGGTGTGAAGCTCGGCGAGCCGCGGGCTCAGTTCCGTCGCGATCGTCGCCAGCTCGGCGTCGATTCTGTAAACGCGGAGCGCGTACTCGCGTCCCTCTCCAACGCGATGGAGCATCGCCCCGAGCTCCCTCTGTCGCTCCGATAACATCGTCCGTACGGCCTGCTCTCCACTGAACATCGAGAAGATTGGAAATGGAATGACAGGTCCTCGGTCGCTCAGCCATGTGAGCACGCGATCGTGTGCAACAGCGCGCGGCGCCAGCCACTCCACGTTCTCGGTTGCTCGCTCGATCTCGCTCGGGGCGTACTGCGCCCCATCCAGTCGCGACACGACTGCGGAAAAATGATCCTCGGTGCACAGCTCGAGTCGGGTGTCGTCGAGGCCTTCGGGGCCGTGCGCGAGCGACGCGCCTCCCGGCACGATGCCATACACATACCAGAACTCCGAGGACGGTGGCATCCTAGTGGGTGGAGAGGATTCGAAGATATCTCAGCGCGACATTGGCCGCTGCCACTGCTTCCACCATTCACGTATGGGCCCTGCGCCGAGCAGTGGACGCGACCACTCGGGCGCGACAAAAGCCGCGGACGTCTGCATCGGCGACTTCGTTGATCTGTTCATTACCTCACCGAGCACCTCCACACCGGAGCCACGGAGCAGAGCCGACAGCCGCACCGTCTCGTCGCGCACCGTCGGCTCGTCGAGCGTCACGAGGACTACGCCGGCTCGGGTGTCGTCCCGTAGCAAGGCATTCAGTGCGCGAGTCCTTCGACTGAAGTTGAGCAGCTCCTGGGCGGCTTCGCCGAGTCCGGCGATTTCCTTGTACTTCAGGATGAGCCGCATCAGGCGATGGCTCCACTCGATGGCCAGTGCCGGCAGCTCGAGGAGTCGAAGTAGGTGCCCGGTGGGGGCCGGATCCACGACGATGCGAGCGTAGCGCTGGTTCTCTATCTCTTCGCCGATCGACGCGAGTGCGTACAGTTCGTCGATTCCAGGTGGCGCGAGCGCGAGCAGGTCGCGCAGAATCGCCCGATCGTGTGCGATATCGAAGCTTCGGCCGACGAGCGAATCGAAAAGGGCGTCGATGCGATCGCGATAGCGCTCGCGCAGTGCGTGGAAACCGGCGGTCGCGTCCATCTGCCAGACATGGAGATTGGGCACGGCCTCGATCGATTCCGGAAGATCGTGCGCCCAGCGGGGCGCGCGGTAGCCAAGTGCATCTCCGAGGGAGGGCGCGGGATCGGTAGAGACGAGAAGGACCTCCCCAGGTGGTTGCTCGTCAAGGGCCGCCGCGATCGCGAGCGCACATGAGACCGTTGTTTTCCCGACGCCGCCCTTGCCGCCGACAATCGTTAGAGGTCTGAGCAACCCTTCGAGTCTCGCGGGCGTGGGGGGCCCCCCCGCTTTCAAAACTACCGCGTCCTGGCGGCTGTTCTCCAACCACTTGTCCGCCGCTCGTGTCGTCTTCACGCCAACACGCCGCAGCCCACCTAACGATTCAGCGGACTCGGCCAGCCCCTGTGGTGGCGGCGTGATCTTCGCCACCGCGAACAACCCAATCCCGCCCGCGATCTGCCCCAACGATTCGTTCACGGCGCCGAGCGCTCGCGCGTTCGATGGCGGCAGCGCCTCGACCACGACCGCGGCGATGGTCAGACCCAACCGCCGCAGCCCATCGGCGTAGCGAATTGTCTCGTCGATGACCACCGGCTCGGCGCGGGTAACGAGTACCGCCCCAGCCCGCGTAGCGTCGCCCAACGACTGCCGTAGCCCCGCGAGCAGCCGGCGCATCTCATCGAGAAAATCGTCCGCCGCATCGCGCCGATACCGATGTGTCAGCGCGCTCACCATGAATCGATGCTTCGCCTGCATCGACTCCAGCAGGGCAATCATCGCCTCGAAGGTTTCTGGAAGCTCTAGCAGTCGCAGTGTGTGGCCGGTGGGCGCCGTATCCACGACGAGGCGCCGCCACGCCTTGGGCGCAGAGCCCGCGGGCAGTAGCAACTGCGCGAGCACCAGCAATCCGAATATCTCGTCCGCCCCTGGGAAGGATGCGTCGACCAGCCCGTCGATGTCTTCTCGGTCGAGATAGGTCCCGCGGTCCACGATCGTGACGAGCACGTCTCTCCATCTGGAGAGAAAAGCCTCGCGCGCTGCCGCCGGATCCAGCTGCATGGCGGAGAGGCCGCTCGCGACTTCTGCCGGCGCTCCCCCGACGAGCGATCTGCCCAGCGATGGCGCGAGTGCGTTCGCCGGATCGGTCGAGACGAGCAACGTGTTCTCGCCCCTGGCAGCGATTAGCGAGGCGATGCCCATCGCGCACGTCGTTTTTCCGACGCCGCCCTTACCAACGATGATCGCCACTTCTGGAAGACGGTCGAGGAGCTCGTCGATTGGACGACGCGTCCGCGTCCGTCCGGTGCTCACTCCGCTGCTTGGTCGTCGCGGGCTACGCGAACCAGGCCTCCGCTGACGCCCTTGCCCAGTCGCTCGCGCCAGTCGCGAACCTCACGCAGGCGTTGCATGAGCGCTGCTTCGCGCCTCACGTACTCGGCGTCGTCGACGTCGCCGAGCTCCACCTGCAGCTGCAGCTCCATCAACTCTTGCTTCACCGACGTATCGTCCGTCAGCTCTTCCTCGACCACCGCCTGCACCTTGCCTAGTGCCCAGCGAATGCCCGCGACGGGACCGGCGACCGGAAAGAACAGGATGTTCGTGAGCAAGCCCATAGGCCTTGGCTAGGCGAACATACTCAATCGGCCTTTTCCAGCTTCAGCTTGATGTTCACGAAGTTGTACGGCGGCCACGGCCCGGAATACTTGAACGTAAGCAGCTCTTCGTATTTCCGGCTCGTCTCCTTGACCCGCTCGTCGAACGCCTGCTCTTGTGCGCGATCGACGAGGAACGCCGCGTTCAGGATCATCCGATCGCCGATAGGCTTATTGCTACGACTGGCAACCGCCACCGGTTTGATCTGGTCGTGAATGTCGTTCACATAACGCTGACCGACTTCCTCCAGCGCGGAGTCGATCAGACGGCCAAGCTGCATTCGCGCGAAGTAGGTGGACGACGCCGTGTGCCGGCTGATCTCGTCCTTCAATCGGCGAATCTCATCGTTCTCGCGTTCGAGGTTCGCGATCACCTTCTCGCGATCCCATAACACCTTCAGGCCGAACTCGATCTTGTCCTGCATCTTCTCCAGGACATCGCTGAACGCCTGATAAGTGGAGCGCAGCAATTCCGTGACGTCGTCCTCGGAGCGAAACACGGTGCCGAACGCCATCGGTATGACCGTGTGCTCCTTCATCACTGTCTCGTTGACGAATTCGTGAGCGAGCACGTTCTCTCGAGTCGGATCATAGATCACGATCGAAGTGTCGCTCACCACGGCGGCGAGATCGTGGAATGCGACGGTGTACACGCGCTGCCCGCCGCCAATGCCGATTGCCCCGAACTCGCGCTGTCTGTCACTTCGAATGATGCAGTAGACGTACTTGCCGCCGTCCGGAGCGACTCCTGCGCCGACGACATCCACAGGAGTTGCTTGCAAATCCGCCATGTGGCCACCAACCGAGGGTGATACGATACGAGGCCATTGCGTGGTCCAGTGGTCCGGACGGCGCAAAGTCGCTGTGTCGTCAATATACGGATGATCAAGACGTTCAGCCAACGCGAGACGCCCGGCATGTGTCGGGCGTCTCGGTTATTGAGCGACACTCTTTCCGGCGCTCATGCAGCTGCGCAGTCGCTAGACGCTGAGCTCGAGCTGTGGAATTTCTCCCTCGAGATTCTCGCGTACGCGTAACGCGATGTCCTCGATCGATCCCGGGTCCCTGATGATGTCGTACTCGCGAACGTCGAGGGCGAGCACGGGGCAGCGATGAAATCGAGCGATCCAATCTGCGTATCGCGTGTGCAACGCAATCCAGTAGTCTGTTCTCGTCTCGCGCTCGGTGGGCCGGCCTCGCTCGGCAATGCGATCGAGAATCGTCGTCAGTGGACCGTAGAGATAGATGAGGAGTTGCGGCGGCCGCGCAGCTGGAGCGTGGAGTAGCTCACCGTATAAGCGCGCATACAGCTCCCACTCATCCTCGGTCATGTAGCGTTGCTCATAGAGGCCGCGGGCAAACACCTCGGCGTCCTCGTACCAGGTTCGATCCAGAATCCAGCTTCCGCCGAGGCTGCGCATGCGACGCATGGTCGCGAACCGCGTCGCCAGAAAATGCAGCTGAAGGTGCAGACCGTACGTCCGCATTCCTTCAGGCTCACCGTAGAAGTGCTCGAGCCAGGGATTGTCGGCATCCACGCTCTCCAATCCGAGTTGGAGTCCAAAGCGCGACGCGAGAGCGCGCGACAACGTCGTCTTGCCGGTTCCGACCATGCCGGCGACACCGAGCAGCATCGTGACGAAAGCTTCCTGAAAGAGGAGGGTCTGGCGAGCGCGACCGCCCGCGCGGGGGAGGCCAATTCTACGCATCCGGCCGCGCGAAGCAACGGTCGAAAGCAAAGCCAGCCCCAGCCCGCCTCTTATCCGATCGTCAACTGATCGTTTTGCGAGTTGTATTGCGCGGGCAGGACGGCTAATGGGAGAGCGGCGGGCCCATTCACCACGGTGCCGTTGCTGTCGAAGCGCGATCCATGGCACGGACACTCGACCTGATTGACGCTGTTCACCGCCGCGTCGCACCCCTGATGCGTGCAGATTGTCGACAGGGCGAGGAAGGTGTTCGCACCGGTGCGTTTCACGGCACGCTCGAGATCGATCTGGACAAGCTTGTCCACGGTCGCGAGCTCGGGGAACTGCGCGACGGTGATGGTGACGGTGCCCGGGGGGATGCTGTTGCCGCCGTTGCTCGGCAGGGGCGGCCCGAACACGCCATTGCCGCATCCGGCGGCGAGGGCGGCCGTCGCGGCGGCTGCGGCACTCCTCGCCAGAAACGCCCGCCTGTTTAGACAGTTCTCACACGACATGTGCGCTCTCCCTCAGACCTGAATGACGGCAGCCTTCCACGCCTCGAGATCGGTATCCTGCTGGTAGAGCTTGTCCAGATCCACGACGAGCTTGTCGCCGTCGCGACGGATCGCGAACCGATCCATGCCGCGCGTCGCGCGCCCCTCGATGAACGAGCCGTCGGGCCGGTACTTCGAGTGATGTTTCGGACATTGGAAGCGCGATTCCTGCTGCTCCCACTTGAGCGCCGTGTTCTGGTGGGGGCACGCGAGCGAGAACACATATACGGATCCCTGCCAGCGAACCACGATCACCGACTCTTCCTTGTCGATCGTCGCGCCGTCGGCATTCGGAATGGGGTACGTCCGCTCGTCCTCGTGTGCCGACAATGCCGAGGCGAGGCGCACCGGCATCGCGCGCGCCTCCGACGAGACGATACCTAACGTCGCCAGCACGCTGGCGGCGGCGAGAGCGGCGTCGCGAATGAACGCTCGTCGCGCCATCGCTTCGCCTAACGGGCATGCGCTGCAAGAATCACCCGCCGCCCCTTCCGCTGGCGACTGGTCGTTTTCATCCTGGTGTCCCATTACGGCTCCTGCTGGTGTCGACTCACTGCCTGGATTTACGCCCATTAGGCGACGTTCATCAGCGCCACTCCAGCCAGCGCGATGGCGTACCACAGCCCCATGCTCGTCAGCGCGGTTCGCCGCAAGCTACCCCACGCGCGCGAGCTCTCCGCCGCGTCGGCGCGCAACGAATGCTCTGCCTTCGTCATCGCATAGCCGTTGACGAGCAGCACGCAGATCATTGCCATCTTCAACCAGAAGATCCACGACCCGATGAACGTCTCGACGTCGGAGGCGAACAGCAGTACGCCGGTGACGACCGACAGCGTCAGTCCGCCGACGACCAGACGATGCACACCAGATAGATCCTCGAGATGCCGGCCGCGTTCCTCGGCTGCCAAGCGGAGCGCGCGAAGCGTTGCTCTATCCGTTGCGACCGCGAGTCCACCTGCCATCAGCAAAGAGGCGATGTGGCCGAAGGTCACGATCGTCGCGATGATCTTCGAATCGGCGTAGAGGTGCGCCCATGGCTCGAACAGCCGTGCAAGTGCGCCCGACGATGCGGGGGCCATTACTGCGAGTAGCATGCTGCCTGATTATTTGTTGTAGATCTTCATTACCAGTCCGCTCACCACGGTGAGCGCCATCGACGAAAGTGCGATCGTCCGGTGTTCCCGCCGCTTGTTGAAATCGGTCTCGGCATCCTTCGACAACTTCACACCGGCGTAAGTGAATCCGGCGTCAGCGGCGAGCATCGAGAGTGCGTGAATCGTGCGTAACGATCTCCCTTGCGGTGTGTGTCGCGAATCCCAGAGGTTCCAGATCCCCGTCACCGTGTTGACGGTGAAGATTCCCGCGAGCGCCGTCGCTCCAGCTCGATGTGTCGTCTTCGCCCATTCCGGCGCCTCGAAACCGTGCTTGTAAATCCGCTCGCCGGCGAACCACTGCACGGCGAAAACCGGAATCACCGTATAGCTCAGCGTTCGATGAATGGTGAGCCGACGCCCGTACCAGTCGCTCACCTCGATCGCACGCGGCCGAACTCGAGGGGTGTCCGCTACCGTCGCCGTCACCGATAGGTGCGGCGTGGACGACGTATCGATTGGCGGCACCGTGTCAGTTCCGGCCACGGCAGCCGCGAAGACCAACGGAAGTATCGTGAGCAGCATGAGAAGTCCTGAGTCTGGCAGGGTACAGCGCGCCGGCCTGATGCATGGCCGTGCGGCAGACGGACCACCAACCCGGGACGAGTATCTGGCGTTCCCGACTACATCATGACACCTGACTCGCCAGGTCACCTAAATAACGAGGCTCCGAGTCCAATGCGGACTCGGAGCCCCACCCTGGCAACCGCGTGCTCAGTCTAAGGTCGACGCGAGTAGCGAGCGGAGTCTCGCGAGTGCTTCACCGCGAATCTGTGAGATGCGCGATGCGGACAAGCCGAGTACTTGAGCGATTTCCTGAAGCGTGAGCTCCTCATAGAAGTAGAGCGCGAGCACCGTTCGCTCCTGTGGACGCAGACGACGAATGGCAATGCCGAGGAGTCCGAGTCGCTCGTCTCTACCGAGACGCTCCTCGACGGTCGGCGATCGGTCGTCGGGTATCGCGCCGGCCGCGGTGATCTGTTTCGTGTTGTCCTCGCGCAGTGCGCGTGGCGCCACGTCGAGCGACACTTCGTTCGCATTATCGACGTCCATCTCCCATTCGTGGAGCGTCGTAACGCTGATCCCGAGCTCCAACGCAACCTCCGATGACTTAGGGTCACGACCGAGGCGATGCGTCAGTGCTTCGCGCGCGCTCGCCAGCGCGCGGGCCTTCTTGCGGCCGCCCCGCGACATGTGATCGCTTCGACGAAGCTCGTCGAGCATCGAGCCGCGGATGCGAGGCACCGCATAGGTGCTGAAAGTGAGTCCACGCGCAGCCTCGTAGGTCGCGGCGGCCTGCATGAGACCAATTGCGCCGGCGCTCACCAGCTCGTCGAGATTCACCTTGTCGTGCAACCGCCGCGCGAGCTGCCTCGCCACGTGGTGCACGAGGCCGACGTGCTGCTGGGTTAATGAGGTGACGTGGTCGCCGTCGACGACTTGGGTGGCTGGGGACATCGCGAGCTCCTCGTGAGCGGGAGGGGAAGGCTGGGCTCATGAACTGCTCGAACCGTCCACGACCGTAAAGCAATCCACGCTCCAACTAGCGAGTACTTTATCCTCCCCGAATCGAGGACCGCTGTTTGTGGACTCAAGCTCCTGCCGCGTCGACGCTTACCTGCGCCGTCCGACGTCGAGAGCCGTTCGCTCTCTCGAAGAGCCAAGTCCAATCAGCTAGGCAGAAATTTCCTAGTGGGAAATTTCTGCCGGGTAAACTCTGCCGGTGGTCAGGCCTTCTGTAATGCGTTCAGCTTGTTGCGAAGCGTTCGAACGCTGAGCCCTAACAGCTCCGCCGCACGCGTTCGATTTCCTTCAGTGACTTCGAGGGCGCGCGTGATCAACTCCGACTCGGCCTGTACGAGGTCGAATGAGCTGAGAACCACTTGGTGGACACCATCGGGCGAATGCCCATTCATTACCGGTTCGGAGAGCCGATAGCCGGTCTCACGGAGGCCGGCGCCCTGCTGCGTGAGTCCGAATCGCTGCCCCTCGAAGTGCACCGGGAGGAGCATTGGTCCACCCGCGAGAATGACGGCCCGTTCGACCGTGTGCTGCAGCTCGCGCACATTTCCAGGCCATTCATATCGCTGCAGGAGCGCGAGCGCTTCGGGGGAGAAGCCGCCGAATTCCTTTTTCGCGTCGCTCGCCGCCTGGGCGCCGAACCGATACGCGAGCAGCGGTATGTCTTCGGCGCGCTGTCGCAGCGGCGGCAGCTGGATAGGAATTACGCTGAGCCGGAAGAAGAGATCTCTCCGAAACCGACCAGCCTCGGCTTCCGCTGCGAGGTCGCGATTCGTCGTGGCAACGATGCGTACGTCAACCTTGATCGGTGACGTTCCGCCGACACGCTCGAACTCCTGCTCCTGCAACACGCGCAACAGCTTCGCCTGCAGGTCGAGCCGCATTTCCGAGATCTCATCGAGGAGTAACGTCCCTCCGTGCGCGCGCTCGAATGCTCCGACGACGCGCTTGATGGCGCCGGTGAAGGCGCCGCGCTCATGACCGAACAGAGCGCTCTCGACGAGCCCCTCCGGGAGCGCGGCACAGTTCAGCTTGATGAACGGTCTGTCGGCACGCTCGCTCTGATCGTGGATGGCGCGGGCGACCAGCTCCTTACCGGTGCCCGACTCACCCTGCAGCAGAACTGTCGCGCGCGTTGGAGCCGCGGTCGCAACCGTCTGCAACAGACGACGCATGACGTTGCTCTCGCCGATGATCTGCCGCTCATTTCGCAGCGCCATCACTTCCTGGCGGAGGGCGTCGTTCTCCTTTCTCAGGCGCGCGACCTGAAGCGCCTTCGTTACCGCGTGCTCGAGCTGCTCGGGTCGAACGGGCTTGGTGATGTAGTCGACGGCACCCGCCTTGATGGCCGAAACCGCGTGCTCGATCGACGCGAACCCGGTGACCATGATCAGCGGAATGTCGTAGTCCTCCTCCTTCAACAGGCCGAGGAACTCGAGGCCTGTCGTCCCGGGCATCTTGAAGTCCGAGATGATGAGCTCGATCTCGCCATGCGAGAGAGCCTGCAGCGCCTGCGGGACATTGCGTGCTCCGACGGCCCGATGGCCGGCGCGCAGCAGCGTGTCCTCCAGGAGCAATCCAATTGTCGGGTCGTCGTCGACGTACAGAATCGTCGCCATCGTCTTCCTCAACGGCTTTGCGGCCGCCTCTAATGATTCGGCGGCCGCACCCGATACTGTAGCCATGAGGTTGCAATGACGATAGGCTTCTCGCCCTTTCTGATGGCGGACGTAGACGAGACCTTCGGGTTTCCGCCCCAACGGTCGCCGGCCAGAGACACGTCTGTGACTGATTCCCTACGGCTCGAGCTTATTCGGCGACGCGTGCTCACCGGCTATTACGCCTCGCCAACCGTTGTTTCGGAGCTGGCTCGCCGGCTCATCGAGCGCGGCGCCCTCGAAGAGGACTGAGGCGGCGGAGCTAGCTTACCCGCATGGCCCATCCCGCGGATCGCGCGACCCGGTCGCCCGCTATGCAGGTGGCGATCGCAGGAGCGTCCGGCTTTCTGGGCTCGGCGCTTGTCACAGAGCTTCAGAAGGACAGCATCGATGTCCGTCGTCTGAAGCGAGGCGGCCGAGTAAGCGGCTCGGACGTATTCTGGAATCCCGAGCGCGGGGAGCTGGACCCGAAGTCCCTCGAGGGCATCGACGCAATCGTGAATCTTGCTGGGGAGCCGATTGCTCAACGGTGGACCGCAGCGAGGAAGGCCGCCATTCGCGACAGCCGGATCAAATCGACCACTCTTCTTTCGAGAACAATCAACCAGCTGGAGCGACCTCCGCGATTCTTTCTCAGCGGCTCGGCCATCGGCATCTATGGTGACCGTGGGGACGAAGAGCTGGATGAAGGGAGTTCGCCGGGCGCTGGTTTTCTCGCCGAGACCGCGATTGCCTGGGAGGGTGCCGCCGGCCCGGCCTCCAGCTCTTCGACGCGCGTCATCTTCCTGCGTACGGGAGTAGTTCTCAATCCCGCGGGAGGTGCGCTCGCCAAGATGCTCCTGCCTTACAGGTTCGGCCTTGGCGGCCGCGTCGGATCCGGCAAGCAGTGGATCAGCTGGATCGGTCTCGAGGATTGGGTGCGCGCAGTGATCTTCTTACTGCGATCGGCGGTGGTCGACGGACCGGTGAACCTGGTCGCGCCGAGCCCGATACCTAACGCGGACTTCTCGAAGACGCTCGCGCGTGTTCTCGGGAGACCCACTCTGGCGATCGTGCCGGCATTCGCCGTGGAGCTGCTGTTCGGTGAGATGGGGCGCGAGACGTTGTTGGGGAGTCAGCGAATCCATCCACAGCGACTGCTGGACGCAGGATTCGAGTTCGCTCATCCGACGCTCGAGCAGGCGCTACGCGCCGAGCTCTCGTAAGAGCCGAGGGAAGGACGGGCATGCCTTCCCCCGGGGGAGAGGTACAGAGCGAGCGCAAGGCGCTATTCGATCAACGCGCTCAACCGGTCGGAGTACACTCGGCTGGCCGTGAGCCGAGTTCCGTCGCGCATGATGACGATGTACTCACCATGGAACCACGGCTCGAGCTCCTTCACGCGATCGATGTTCACGATCGCTGATCGGTGAATTCGAACGAAGGTGTTCGGTTCGAGCCGGGATTCCATGTTCTTCATGCTCTCGCGAAGCAGATGCGACTCGCTGCGCGCGTGCAGTCGCACGTAATTGCCCGCGGCCTCGACCCAATCGATCTCCTCCGTGCGGAGGAAGAAAACGCGGCCGCCAGATTTCACGATCAGCCGATCCGAGTGACGCTGACCCCGACGCTCGCTCCGCAAATCCTCCAGGAGGGCAAGCAGACGGGCGTCGACTGTATCCCGCGATTGACGGACGTGGCGGCGCGCGCGCGACAGGGTCTTCTCGAACCGTGCTGCATCGAAGGGCTTGAGAAGGAAATCCAGCGCGTGGATCTCGAACGCTTTCAGCGCATGATCATCGTGTGCCGTCACGAAGACGATCGCTGGTGCCTTTCCACCGTTGCCCGATGGTGCCTCCGGGTCGCCACGCTCGAGCGCTTCGACGACCTCGAAGCCGTCCACTTCCGGCATCTGCACGTCGAGGAAGACGAGGTCGGGGTTCTTGTCGTCGATGGCCCGCAGGGCCTCGGCGCCATCGGCGCATTCGGCAACGACCTCGATGTCGTCGTGCTCGGCGAGCAGGGTGCGCATGCGCTCACGCGAGAGCTCTTCGTCGTCGACGATCGCGACGCGGATTTTGTTGAGATCGGTAATCAATCGGCCGCCGTCCGTTCGAGTGGATGATAGGGAATCGTCAGCGACACGCGGGCACCACCGCCCGGGTTCGCCGTGACCTCGAGGGAGAATCGTTCACCGTACAGGTGTCGCAGGCGCGCGCGTGTGTTGCTTGTGCCGACGCCCTCGCGCGCGCCGTTCTGGGGTAGCCCACGCCCGTTGTCCACCACTTCGCAGCGGAGCATCTCGCCGTCCGGCACGACGGTGACGCGCACGTGGCCGGCGCGCATGCCGTCACCGAAGCCGTGACGCAATGAGTTCTCGACCAGTGGCTGCAGTACCAGCGTGGGCACTCGCGCATCGAGCATCTGGGGATCGATGTCCAGTGTGACCGTTAGGCGGTCCCCGAAGCGCAGACTCATGATCTCGAGATAGCGCTGCAGGAAGTCGAGCTCCTCGCGCAACTCGACTTCCTGGACGCCGACACTCCTCAGCGAGATGCGCAACAGATCGCTCAACGCTGCGATCATCGAGTCCGCGCGCTTCACGTCGCGGTGCATCAGCGCCGAGATCGTGTGCAGGGTGTTGAACAGGAAGTGCGGCTGCAACTGCATGCGGAGCACCTGCAGCTGAGCCTGAGCGAGTCGCGCCTCGAGTTGCGATGCGCGAAGGGCGCGGTCTTGCGAGACGCGGTAATACACGACCGCGTGATAGACCGCGAGCAGGGTGCAGTACACGATCGAGTCGAGCGTGAACCACGACGCCAGATAACCCGTGAAGAGCCGCGAGATCGGGATAGCCGACCGTCCGCCGGCTACCACCATCGAGGCTGCCGTGAACAAGGCGACGTGGATGATGACGAACGACACAACCGCGAGAAGCTGGGCGATCCAGTTTCGGACGGTACTCCGAGCTTTCTCGCCATGGTGCGCCGCCCAGACTGGGAAGCGTCGTCCCATCCACATCACGACCGGGGTCAACAGTGCCCACAGATAGGTGAACACCAGCTCGGAAGGGACCAACTGTCCCAACGACACTTCCTGGCCGAGGAGACGGCGATAGAAGTAGCGCTCGAGCGAGTACAGTACGGCGATGACGGTTGCCACGGCGAAGATGATGAGCGCGAAGCTCGCGCGTCGCTCGCGGCTCACCGGCGGCTCGCCCGCGCGCGCGAGGCCGAAGATCGAGTACTCGCCCGTCTTCGCGAGTCCGTCGGCGAGCGTCGCGCTGGCGGGTGAGCTCACGCCGGAGGCGCTCGGACGCAAGTCGTGCCCGCTTCGTGTTCGCCTGCTGGCCGCGCCGGTCGAGGACATCTAGCTCCTGCGGGTCGAGATGATCTGCATGATCGCGCGCCGTCGAGCACCGGATACTTCAGCAATACCGTGACGAGGCGTCCCGAGTTTCGCTGGTCCGTGTCTCGATCCTGCCGCACGACACCAAATTTGACAAACGAAATATGCGCAGCGTTGCGGAGGCGCTGTCTGACTTTTGTAAGCAATCAATCACAGTGTCCGGTTTCGGACAGCCGATTCCCACCTGCGAACACCGCTAGCCCGCGTGACCCACGGACGAGGGCATGGGTTCGTTATGCGCGCTGCGGGGCGGTGAAGCTGAATGCCCCGCGCTGGAAGGTGATCCAGCGCGGGGCATCGGTGGTGCTGCTTCGTGCGCCGTCAGACGAATTGCGGCGGACGCTTCAGATGAAAGTTCGTCGCCTGCTGGAACGCGTGCGCGACGGCGAGAATCTTTTCGTCCTGATAGATCGGGCCCATCATGTAGATCGTTGTCGGCAGCGGAATTGTCGACACTGGGGGTGTCGGCGTCGGGGGCGGGGCACCGCGTCCCGAGTCCCCGCGAGCAGTGCTCGCCGATGCCGCTGCGCCAGCCACCACTGCACCCGGGCCGCCACGTCCCTGATTTTGCGGAAGGGCGAACCCGGTGGGTACAACGATCGACGGCGTACCCGTGATGTTCGTGACGGACGTATTCTCGCGCGGCGTCAGGATCACATCGTGTGCCTTGAAGAGCTCCCACCACTGCTTACAGAGCTGCGTTCGCGCGCGCTGAGCATTTACATAATCGGCCGCCGGCAGGAATTGCGCTGCACGGAAGGTGTTCGGCCATGTGCTATACGGCTCGAGCTCCTTGATCTTTCCGTTGAGCGTGTCGCCCTGAAAGGCGGCGCCACATTCCGCGTTGAGCGTCAACTGCGCGAGAAAGCCGGAGGTCGGCGTCGGCTCGTCGATCGGCGTGAGCTTCACACCTAACGACTCGAGGACCTTCAAGACATTGAGTGCTTCCTCACTGCGGAATGGCGTGCCATCGGGGCGGGTCCCCTCGAAGTGGGACTTGATGTAAGCGATGCGCAGCTGAGTCGGTTTGACGTTTGCGTTCCAGTTGAACGGATAATCCTTCACCGAGTAGTCGAAGCCGTCCGGACCATGAATCGAATCGAAGACGAGCGCGCAATCCTCCGCGCTCCGGCAGATTGGCCCGAGCTTGTCCATCGTCCACGACAGGGCCATGGCGCCGGTGCGTGGGACACGACCAAAGGTGGGCCGGAATCCACTCAATCCGCAGACTCGCGACGGCGATGTGATCGAGCCGTTCGTCTCTGATCCGATCGAGAATGCAACGCAACCGGCCGCTGTCGCCGATGCCGGTCCGGCAGACGAGCCACTGGAGCCGGTTTCGGGATTCCATGGATTACGCGTTCGCTCCGCGTACCATCGGTCGCCCTGAGCGAGCGCGCCCAGCGTCAGCTTGGCGATCAGTACCGCTCCTGCATCGTCCAGTCGCCTAACGACAGCCGCGTCGTAGTCGAACGACTGCTCTTTATAGAGGCCCGCTCCCCATGTGGTCGGATAGCCTTTCACCGCAAGCAAGTCCTTCGCGCCCCAGGGCACGCCATGCAGAGGACCGCGATACTTCCCGCGCGCGATTTCCGCGTCGGCCGCCTTCGCCTGGGCTCGCGCCCGCTCCTCCGTGAGGGTGATGACGCAGTGGAGCTGGGGATCGAAACGCTTGAGGCGCGACAGATACATCTCCGTGAGCTCCGCGGATTTTACTTTGCGCGAGCGAACGAGTGTGGACAACTGCGTCACGGGTGCATAGGCGATCTCCTCGAGACTTCCCGGTCGGCTCATCACCGGCACGCGGGTCCGCACCATTGCCGCCTTCGTCTTTGGCGGCAGCGTTTCACCGGGAGGAACGGGATCGAAAACGATCGCCGGGAAGACCGACATGTCGAGCGGCGTGCGATGAAGTTGATCGACCGCGTTCCGCGCCTGCTGCAGACTGCGCACGATGGCCGTGCGTTCATCATCCGTGAAACTCACGTCCGCGATCTGCTCCGCGGACGCGATCATTTCCTTCGTGATCTCGGGTGCCTGGGGCTGCTGCTGCATCTGTGCCCAGAGCACCCCGGGAAATAGCGTCGAGCCGAGGCCGATCGAGCTGAAATAGGCCATGAAGGCTCGCCGGTCGTATTTCGCGAGTTCAGTCATTGTGGTGGAAGCTGTCGGCTGGTTGAGATGCGAGAGCTATGGTCGAGGCAGCGTGGCGGCAAGAGGCTGCGGTGCAGCTTCCCCGAGCAGTCGGTCGTGCAACTCCGTGACGTGTCGACGGATGCAGCCGTCCTCAGCGGATCCCTTACTGACCTCTGAAACTGCCGGCTCGTACGGCACGTCATGACGGCACAAGTATGAGCGTCATCATCCTCGAGGGTGTGCTGTTCGTCGCGTTACTGGCGACGGGAGCCGCCCTTCTCTATTTCGTGGTCGTTTCGTTCACGCAGGTTGGCGTCAGGCTCCGCCAGACGCGTAACCGGAGGCAACTCGACCGCGCGGCGGAGCTCAACTGCCCAATTCACGGGCCGCGCAAAGAAACCGACCTGGTGCGCCTCGCCAGCGGGGACGTGATGTGCCCCGATTGTTACAAGGAGACTGTCCATGGTTAGCGGGACCGGTGTTGGTGATCGACTCGAAGGGATGGGGTTCGTTCGCACTCCGGCTAGCTCGTCGCGTTTCATGCGGTTGCTGGGCATCGCCGCCGGGATTGTCGTGCTGTTGTTCCTGATTCCGAACACCGTCACGTACGTGAATCCCGGATATGTAGGCATCGTGATTCACCGCGCCGGTGGCGGCGTCGACTCCAAGCCACTCGGTCCAGGTTTGCATATGCGTAATCCGCTGACGACCGGGATCGAAGAGTATCCGATTTATATGCAGACGCTCGTGTTGACGAAGGGCTCGACGGAGGGCTCGCCCAACAACGACGAGATCAACGTGAATAGCAAGGAAGGCCAGCCTCTCTCTCTCGATGTCTCGATGTCGTTCGAGCTGGATGCTGACAAGGCGCCATACCTCTACACGTCATTTCGGCGCGACATCGCTTCCATTCAGCACACCTACGTAAAGCAAACGATTCGGCAGGCACTTCAGGAGGTCATCGGTAACGAGGAGATTGCCGCGGTCATCGGGCCAAAAAAGGCGGAAGCCGTGAACCAGGCGCAGCAACGGATCGCAGCCGCGTTGGCTCCGTACGGCTTCATTGTGAAGCAGTTTACGATCAACGAGCTCCGGGCACCGGACGCGGTGATCCAGGCGATCAATCAGAAGAACGTCATGCAGCAGCAGGCATTGACGGCGCAAAACGAGCTGCAGAAGAACCAATTCCAGGCACAGGGAGACTCGATCAAGGCGGCTGGCCGCGCGAAGGCTATCCTTACGGAGGCGGAAGCGCAGGCCCGTGCGAACGACTTGCTCTCGCGGAGTCTCACCTCGACGCTCGTTCAGTACGAGATGGCGAAGCGCTGGAATGGTCAGATGCCGCAGGTGAGCGGTTCGGCGATGCCGATGATTCAGCTTCCAAAACCCTAATTGGTCATTGGTTGTTGGTGACTCGTGGCTGGTGCGACAAAGGAATACGGCGAGCGTAGCTCGCCGCCATCCGAACCCACCAATCACCAGTAACCAACCACCAGCAACCACTCCCCATGAACATTTACGAATTCTCACTCCTTCTCGGTGCCGCCGGCTTGGGCATTATGGGATTGAGTGGTTTCACCCATACCATTGGTGGGCACCATGGAGCGCACGCTGCTCATGGGCCACACACGGGGCACCACGCTGCCTCAGTGCGCGGTGGAATGCGGGCTGGGCGCGGAACTGGTCGCGGCGCGGGAAAAGTCGGTGGGGCACGCGCACTCTGGGCGCTGCTGTCGCCGCGGCCGCTGTTCAGCATGCTGGTGGGCTTCGGCGCCGTTGGGTTGATGCTTCAACCGATCCTGCCGGGTGCGCTGCTGCTGCCGGTGTCGGCGGCGGGAGGGATTCTTTTCGAGCTGGGTATTACACGACCGTTGTGGAATTTTCTTTTTCGCTTCGAGTCGGCACCGGCGCTGACACTGGAGACTTGCATTGGCGACGAGGCCCATGCGGCGACCACATTCGATGCAAGAGGCGACGGACTCGTTGCTCTCGAGCTCGATGGCCAGATGGTGCAGTTGTTAGGCACGCTCCACCGCGACGATCAGGAGGCAGGAATCCGGGTGCGCGCCGGGGATCCGGTGCGCATCGACGAGGTGGACGCCGAGCGTAACCGCTGCATCGTACGCCGCGTCTAGCTATATCAATCATTTAACTGCATTGTCGGGGTAGATCTCCCCACAGTCTCATTTCGCTTCGGCGAAGGTAGCGTCATGGATCTCCATACAATCCTCACGAATCCGCTCTTCCTCGGCGCTGGTGCGCTGCTCTTACTGTTTGTCGTGATACCCACGATCGTCGCGGCATTTCTCCGTGATGTGGAGGCGGGAACCGTTCGTCTCGTCAGCTGGATCGCGGGTGGAACGGTCATTTATCGCGGACCGGGAAAGTCGAAGGAGATTCCTCTGCTCACGACGGGAACTACGATCTCGAGCAAAGTCATCAACGTCGATCTCGACATCACCGACCAGACGGCAGACGTAGACGAGAACGGGCATCCGCAGCCGATCAAGATTCGCGTGCTGGCGAGTGCGATCGTTTCCGTCGGTGATTCGGACGTCATGGTTCGTACCGCGGCGAACCGGTTCTTCGCGAAGCCCGAATCCGATCAGATGAGCACTCTCACCGACCTGCTTTCGAGCTCGGGTCGTCGCGCAATCAATCTGCTCACCCACGACCAGCTCTTTTCGGCGAAATCAGTGCCGGCTCGGGCATTGCTGGAATCGACCACGGCCAACCCCGGGACGGCCATCACGTCCGCGAAGCCCCAGGCGCTCGCGCTGGCCGCCGCGGCGGGACAGGAGGATGAAGACGATCCGCTCGCGGTCATCATTCGCAAGGCGTGCTCGCGCGAGCTCACCGACCTTGGCCTGATTTTCAACTCACTCAACATCAAGGTCGTGCAGTCCGAGGTGGCCGAGGCGCGTCGGCGAATGTCGGCGGCGGAAGCTCAGGCCAACGCGGACATTGTCTCGGCGCAGCAGTCGCGCCGCGCGAAGGAGGCCCAGCTCGAGGCCGAGCGCGCGATCTCCGACAAGCAGCGCGAGCTGGAGCAAACAAAAGCCAGCAATGCCGCCCTTGTCGCGCAGGCAGAAGCCAAGCGTCAACAGGCCCAGGGAGTTCAGCGCGAAGCAGAGCTGGACGCTACCCAGATCGCGCAGGCGAAAGCCGACGCCGAACGCGTGCGCATCGAAGCGACCGCCGCCGCGGAGTCCGAGGCCATTCGCATCCGCCGCATTGCCGAGGCGCAAGCCGAAGCGATTCAGATGGTCAACGACTCGATCAAAGCCGGCGGTGAGGCGTATTTCCGTTATCGCCAGATCGAGATGTTGCCGCAGATCGCGCCGGCAATCGCCCAGGCGCTATCGGAGGCGAAGCTGGTCACGATCTCCGGCGGCGGCGACGGTGGCGCGCCCCAGGTCGCGACGGCGAATATCGCCGGGGTGATACAAACCGTGCTCGCGGCGCAGCTCGTCGCAAGGGGCGGCATCCTCGATGGTGCAGCACCGCCGTCGAACAACACGCCGCCGCCACCGGTTGTCGCTCCCGCGCTGCCTCCGACGACACCAGGATCTCCCGTGCGTCGCTAGGCTGCGAGCTAAGCGTTAGGCAGCCAGAGGCGCGGTACCGTCGACGATCAGACTGACGGTACCGCGTCTTCCTTTGGCTCGACCGGAAGACCCGCCTCGCGCCATGCCCGCCATCCGCCGACGAGGGCGAGCGCCTTCGTCCAGCCGGCCTGCCTCAACTCGCGCGCCACACGGGCGCTCGTCGCTTCGTTCTCTCACGCACAATACAACACGAGCGTACCATGCTGGCGGAGGCCAAGCTGTCGCGCAGTGCGCACGGCGTCGTCCGGCGGCACCCGAACCGAATCACGGGCCCGCAGGCTATCGCCTCGGTATGTGCGGTCTGTGCGTACATCGACGATGATCGCTTGCTCACCACTGGCCCACAGCTCCCGCAACTCCGGAATCGTTATGCGTTCAGCCGCGGCGCCGGCTGACGCTTCCGTCGCGCCTGCGTCGAGTACTGGCAACGCCGCGCGGCGTGCTGCGACAGCCACGGCTTCGCCACGTCGGCGCAGCAACAGCGCGATACCACCGCCGTGGACGACGACGGACAGCAGCACGACGAGACAGGCGATGGCGAACAGCCGCTCCGCACTGGGAACGTTCGCGAAAACGGCAAGCAGCACGAGCAACAGCGTGCTCAGCCCACGCGGCCCGAACCACGCGATGAGCCGTCGGCTCGCGGGACTCACTCCGGCGTGCTTGAGCACCGGAAGGAGCACTGCGGTTCGCACGAGCAGCGCAACCGCCGCGAACGCGATGGTGCGACCGTCCACGGCGGTGAGGCCGATCCAGATCAGCGATGCGCCGAACGCGACGAACGTCAGAAGGAGGAACATCTCGGCGCTTGCTTCGCCATAGTCGAAAAAACAATCGCATAGCTCGATGTCGAGCGACGCGACCATCAAGCCGGCGGCAAAGGCGGCGAGAAAGCCACTGCCGCCCACGGCCTCCGCCGCGGCGTACGCGGTGAAGGCGACTCCCAGCGCGTAGAGCGACTCGTAATCGCGCCTAACGCCAAAGCGGCGGCGAATCCGCTCGAGCAGCATGATCGCCGTCCACCCGATGAAGCCACCAAGCACCGGGCCGAGCACGAAGAGGCCGAGCAATCGGCGGCCAATGGCCGGCGTGTCGACCATACCGGCGCGGAGCTCGAGAACGAGAATCGAGAGGACGACAATGGGGAGGAGCACGACGTCGTTCATGCCGCTCTCGAGCCGGAGCGCAATGCGCGCGTCGCCGGGCAGATCGGGACGACGGACCAGCGAGCGCAGCAGCACCGGATCGGTCGAAGCGAGTGCTGCGCCGAGAATGAGCGCCGCCGGAATCGAGAGCCCGAGAAGGAACCACGCTCCCGCAGAGATGATGAGCGCTGGCAGCAACGTACCAGGCCCCAGCACGAAGAGCGCGAGTCGCCGATTGCGCCGTGCTTCGCCGATGTCCACCCCGATGGCGTCGCTGAAGAGCACGAGCACCAGCGCCAGCGTCGAGATCACCTGCAGCGAAAGCGAGCGGAGCCTCAGGTCGACGAGGCCGAGCCCGAACGGACCAAGTACCAGACCAAGCCCGAGAAAGATCGCGACCTGCGGCAATCCCGTTCGCTCGACCCAGCCAGAAAGTAGGGACGAGACGAGAACGACGATACCGATGAGGGCGAGCGTAGCCGAAAAGTGCTCGAGCATGTGCTGGTCGCTGACGTTCGGAGCCGGATGCGCAACATACGACCCCAGTCCAGCAGCGGAAGTCGTCGCCACGATAGGCTCGGACGATATGTTTAATGCAATGCCTATCGTACCTTTCGAGCGTTTGCCAGACGAGTCGCGCATTTGGGTATTCGGCAGCGACCGACCACTTACTGACGGCGACGCCGAGCGACTGCTCGGCGAGGTTGACCGCTTTCTGGGCCAGTGGAAAGCTCACGGCGTGCCACTCACCTGCGCCCGCGACTGGCGCGATGAGCACCTGCTCACGGTGGGCGTCGACAGTACGCAAGAGAACGCGTCGGGTTGCTCGATCGACGGCCTTTTTCGCGTGCTCCAGGGGATCGAACGCCCGCTCGGCACACGACTCGTCGGCGGCGGCCGGGTTTTCTACCGCGCGTCCGATGGCTCGGTGCAATGCGTCGAGCGTGGCGGGGTGCCACAACTGGCCGCGACGGGCGTGATCGGCGCGGACACGTGCGTCTTCGATACCGGCCTAACGAACGCCGGTGATTGGCGCGATCACTTCGAGGCGCCAGCGCGCGAAAGCTGGGTCGGCAAGCTGCTCATCGGCGGTGAGTGATCGGTGAACGCTGTCGGTGCTGAGACTGTCAGTTACCGACCACCAACCACCAACCATCCATCATCGAATCCAGCGGCCCAGATTCTCCGCGACGAACTCATCGTCGTTCAGCGCCGGATACTGACGGTAAATCCGGTCGATCTCTTCGGCCTGGCCGGGTGAGAGCTGCTCGTCCCGGTCCAAACACCACGTCCCACGCAGCAGGCCCTGGCGCCGGAGAACGTCGTGGATGCCAGGGATGCAGCCGCGAAACGCGTGAGCGACGTCGAAGATCGCGCCATTCGCGTCGGTGAGCGCCGCCGCCTCCGTGAGCCACGCGGCATTCAGGGTACCCCTCGCGCGCGCGGCCTTGGCTCGCTCCACGAGCATCACAGCGCAGCGCGTCCAGCACGCCCACTGACCGAGCAGGCCGCCGTCGATCCAGCGCACCGTGCTCTCGCCGCGGCTGACCACTGGAAACGGAGTCAGAAAGTCGATGATGATGTTGTCATCATTGCCGGTGTAGAGGGCGATGTCGTCGCGGGCGGCGTCGGCGATCGCCCGCACGACGTCGAGCGTCCGATATCGATTGAATGGCGCGATTTTGACCGCCCACAAGTTCTCGATCTCGGCAAGCTCCCGCCAGAAAGTGTATGAGAGAACCCGGCCCCCGACGGCCGGCTGGAGATAGAAGCCAAACAGCGGCATGACTTCGGCGAGCTCGCGACAATGCAGCAACAGCTCGCGTTCGCTCTCCTCGCGCCATTCGCCAAGACTAACCAGGCCGACGTCATAGCCTAACGCGACGGCGATCTGCGCCTCGCTGACCGCCTGTGGTGTGTGGCCGCAGATGCCCGCGACCTTCACGAAGGCACGTGCTGGATCTTGCTCGAGAGCGGCCGCCGCCGTCTCTGCCGCCAGTTCCAGTACCGGCCGGTAGAGCCCGAACTGCGAGTCGCGAATCGCGAACTGGGTCGTGTGCACGCCGAGGGCGATTCCCCCGGCGCCAGCGTCGACGTAATAGCGAGTCAGGGCGCGCTGCCGCTCCTCGTCGAGCGTCCGGCGCGCCGTCAGGGCGAGGGGATGTGCCGGGATCACGACGCCCGATCGGAGGTGTTCGCGCGTAGATGGCATCGTGAGTCCTAGAACTTCCCCGCGCGCTCCTCGAAATGCGTCGGCTTGCCGAGCATCGAGCCGTCGTCGCGAATCCAGTCCGCGATCCAGTGAATCATCGTCGCGACGTCCACTTCAGGTGCCGCGAAGAGAGAGCGCATGCGGTCCGTGTTGCTCAGTAGCGCGTCACGCCGCTCCTTGCCCTCGAACCGTGGCGACTTCCCAAGCTCCCTCGCGAACGCCTGTGCGATCTCGCGTACCGCCAGCGTCTCGCCGCCGGTCACGTTGAGAATGAACGGCGGCACGGCCGCGCGACCTAACGATTCGATGGCAATGCGGCAGGCGTCGCCCTGCCAGATGACGTTGACGTAGCCCATTGCCACTGGAACCGCTTCGTCGCGCCAGACGCGCAACCCGATGTCGGCCAGCACGCCATAGCGAAGGTCGATCGCATAGTTCAATCGGATGATCGTGACCGGCGTTCGATTGCGCATCGAGTAGAACTCGAATACACGCTCGCGACCGAGCGTCGAGCTGGCATACTCGCCCACAGGACTGACGGCATCGGCCTCTCCTGCTCCGCCTTGGGCGACCGGCGTCAGTGGATACACGTTGCCAGTCGAGAAGGCCACGATGCGAGCCCCGCGATATCGCTCCGCGCAGATAGCGGGAACTATAGTGTTCATCGCCCACGTCGTCGCGGGCGCGTCGGCGGTGCCGAACTTTTGCCCCGCCATGAAGATCACGTTAGGCACGTCGGGCAGCCTGGCGACCGCATCGCGATCGAGCAGATCGCACGTGATGGTGTCGATTCCCGCGGCACCGAGCGCGAGTGCGGCCTGCGCAGAGCTGAAACGCGAAACAGCATATACGCGCCGGCCATCCCCGATCTGGTTGGCAGCACGCGCGGCCATTCGCGCGACGGTTGGCCCCATCTTGCCGCCTGCACCGAGTACGATCATGTCCCCCGGACATTGCCGGAGGGCCTCGACGGTCTCGGCGCGAGGCGTGGACAGCAGCTCATCGAGATCGGCCTCCGTCACGTACTCACGCCCGCACGAAATCGGCGCGCCATTCACGAATCTGGCGCTTCACTTCGTCTGCTGTCTTCAGCTCGCCATCGAGACAGCGCTGAACCAGCGTTGGAAGCTCGGTGTCACCGGCGAAGCGCAAGCCCACCAGATGGCGGATACGGAGCTCCGGAATCCGTACGCTGAGCGTCGGCGGCAGCACCGCCGCGAGGCGCAAGCGCATCTCGAGCCCGATCAGGCGATCCTGCACCGTGAGGATCGATGCTCGGCAGGCGAGAAACCCCGCGGCGACGCCGATCGCGAACACCAGCGGCCAGACGCCAGCAAGCGAGGGCTGGTGAACGAGCTGACCAAAGATCACGAGCACATTGAGCGCGACGATCGGAAAGGCGAAGAAGTGGAACAGCGGATAGACTCGGCGGTGGTTGGCGTAAGTCTGCGCGGGAGACGACGTCATGGGCTGTTCCCTCCAGAGGTGGTCGATCGGGCGCGAGGTGGTTGTTATGCAGCGGCAGCGGCGGCTTGCTGAGCGTAGCGCTTGATCCGGAGCAACATCGCGGTGAGGCCGACTTCGCGGCCAGCGAGGCCTATCCCTTCCATTACTTGTCGCACGAAGTCATCCGGAATCGCGAGCACTGTCGTCGGCGGCTGGTCATTGATCGCCGAGAACAGAATCGCGAGAAAAGCTGCGATCGTCGGCGACTGACGCACATTCAGATCAGCGTAGAAATGCATCTTCCCGTCACGAACTTCCGGAAAGAGATCGACGCGTGTCTGACACTCCGGTACGGCGAAGGCGTTCGCGTCGAGCTCGCGAAAGCGATCGGGTACCGGCTCGAGGCGCTTCGAATAGGCGACGAGCGCCTGCATCTTCTCCTCGCGTCCGAGGGCCTGGAAGTAGCGCAGTACTCGCGCGATGGATGTGGGCAGCGGTGTCGAGCTCGCTGAAGTGTGGCTGTCCGTCATCCTGATCAGATAACCGCGAGCCGTCGCCACGGTCAAGCACAGCCGACATCGGAACCGACGCTGGCAGCGGTGATTAATGTGCAGTCAATCGAGGCGACACTCGTCGATGCGCATCGAGCGGTGTCGCGAACCTCATCGACGCCAGGGAGAGCTCAGGTCATGCCAACGCGAACTGCAAACGCAAGCTGGAAGGGTGGTCTCAGAGGAGGAACGGGAAGCTTCAAAGGGCAGACGGGTCTCGGCGGATCGTACTCGTTCGGCTCGCGTTTCGAGAATGCGAGTGGATCGAACCCGGAGGAGCTCCTCGCCGCCGCTGAAGCGGCCTGTTTCAGCATGGCCCTGGCCGCGGGACTCGAGCGAGGGGGAACACCGGCGACGAGCGTCGACACGACTGCCAATTGCACGATCGAGAAAGTCGGCGACGGCTTCAAGGTGACGAAGATGCGTCTCGAGGTGCGCGCCGTAGTACCCAAGATCGACGCGGCCGAATTCCGAAAAGTCGCCGACGCGACCAAAGACGGCTGCCCGATTTCGCAGGTGATGAAGGGGAACGTTCCTATCGAGCTGGACGCGAAGCTCGTCTAGAGACTTTGCGATCAGTCCGCGAAGTATTCCTTGATGCAGATCGTGACGACTCGCTGGAGCATACGTGTTTGCTCATTGGAGTCGCGCGCGCTTCCGACTTCCGGCAGCGACTGCCACACGTTCTTGAGGGTAATCAGTAACTGTTCGGGCGGCACCGCCTTTTCGCGCGCTTCGCGGGAGAGAGTGTGGAGGGCGGTGCGAAGCTCGGGTGTCGGATCGCCGGCTGTGTGACCCTGGAGAGCGCGACGCAGGGCATCCACCGTTTCATGGGCGAGCGCGTTAGGCGGCATCGGACCGGTGTCGCGTTGTATCATCATCATGGACGGGAGATCGCTCGCGGTGTCGGACGCGTTGGCGCGCCAAACGACCGACGAATGTTTACGTCCGCCGTCAAGTCGTCAAGGGCATCACCAATGCCTCTTCGCCCCGACCATTGTCACTGCCGTGCGGGCTCGATTCATCTCTGTACCGATTTAATTCACCTCTGTACCGACTCTCTTCACCTCTGTACCGACTCTATTCACCGCTGTACCGACTCTATTCACCTCTGTGCGGATGACGTTCCACTCCGTGCGGATGACGTTCCACTCGTGCGGATGACGTTCCACTCTGTGCGGATGACGTTCCACTCCGTGCGGATGACGTTCCACTCCGTGCGGACGACGTTCACCTCTGTGCGGATGACGGTCACCGCTGTGCGGACGACGTTCCACTCCGTGCGGACGACATGTCACCCTGTACCGATCGCGTTCCACACCGTACCGATGACATGTCACCCCGTACCGATCGCATTCATCGCCGTACTGATCATGTTCACTATCGTACCGGGCGCAGTGCACCTCGTGCGGACGACATGTCTCGTTGTACCGATCACCACTCACCCCGTGCGGACGACCAGTCAGCCTGTACCGATTACGTAGACTGTCGTACCGAGGGCATGACAGTCTGTGCGGATCACCCTTCACGCTGTACCGACGACCAGTCACTCCGTACGGATCATGTTCACTCCCGTACTGATGATGTTCATTCCCGTACCGATCAGGTTCACTCTCTTGCGGACTACGTTCTCCCCCTACCGGTAGGGTTGACTTGCCGTCGGTAGCCATTGACGGCTCTATTCATTATGCGTTATTCGGCCGGCGCGACTCCTCAGCGCCGACGTTCATCCGACGAGAGCTTCTTCATGTCGACCCCAACACGGACCGACCGCAACACCCAGGGACGCTCGGTTACCTGGTACCGCTGGGACGAGATGCCGCGCGAGAAAGTTTCCGCGATGCTCGATCGTCGACTCATCACCGGCGACCGTATGATGCTCGCCCACGTCTATCTGAAGCAGGGTTGCGTGGTCCCGAAGCACACCCACGAGAACGAGCAGTTTACCTACATCCTCGAGGGCGCGTTGCGCTTCTGGATCGGTGAGGACGAGAAGGAGGAGGTGGTCGTCCGCGCGGGCGAGGTGCTGCACATTCCCTCGAACGTCCCACACAAGGCCGAAGCGCTCGAGGACACCCTCGACGTCGACGTCTTCTCCCCGCCGCGCGAGGACTGGATCAACAAGACCGATTCGTACCTGCGGCGCTGACCTGGCTTCCCGTTAGGTAGACATGGATCTGGGACTGCGCGGGAAGGTCGCGCTGGTCGCGGCGGCAAGCCGCGGGCTCGGTCGGGCGACGGCGGAGGCGCTCGCGTTGGAAGGTGCCTCGCTCGTCATCTGCGCCCGAGGCGCTGACGCCTTGGAAGACGCACGCGACGCCATCGCGCAGCGCACGGGCGTGGACGTCGACATGGTGGCCGCGGACGTGTCGACCGCGGATGGGATCGCGAACGTGTGGCAACGCACCCGGGAGCGATTCGGCCAGGTCGACATCCTCGTCACGAACGCTGGCGGCCCGCCATCCGGACCCTTCGAGTCGCATGATTGGGGTGTCTGGCAGCGCTCGGTGGAGCTCACGCTGCGCAGCGCGGTCGAGCTCACGCGATTGGTGCTCCCTGGCATGAAGGCGCGGCGCTGGGGTCGCATTCTCAATGTCACGTCGATCGCCGTGAAGCAGCCGGTAGATGGCCTGATGCTGTCGAACAGCATCCGCTCCGCGGTCACCGGCTTCGCGCGCACGCTGGCGAACGAGGTGGCCGCCTACGGCGTGACCGTCAACAACCTCCTGCCGGGATTCACGCGAACCGATCGCGTCGAGCAGTTGAATGCCGAAACGGCGGCGCGTGAAGGCGTCACGGCCGCCGACGTCGCGCGTCGCATCGAAGCGCAGATCCCCATGCGACGTCTTGGCGAGCCTGAAGAATTCGCCGCCTTGGCCGCCTTTCTCGCATCCGAGCAGGCCGCATACATCACCGGTCAGTCGATTGCCGTGGACGGCGGCTGGATTCGTTCCTTGTTGTGAGGGCTTGTCGCCGGCCCGCTCTCGCTGAATCCGGAAACACCGTCGCCGTTGATCACGATGCTCCGTGTCGGGAACGCGAACTCGATCTTCGCCGCGTTGAAGCGCCGCAGCAGCTCCAGGTTGATCGTTTGCTGAATGTCGAGGTAGCGGCCGTAATCGGCGTCGAGCACATGGTAAACGGTCTCGACGCGGAGCGCCGAGTCGGTGTACTGCGTGAAGTGGCTGCGATCGAACCGCACCGGCTGCTGCGCGGAGATCACCTCGCGAATCATCCCGGGAATGCCCGCGATGACTTCGGGCGGCGTGTCGTAGGTGACGTCGGTCGTGAAGACGACGCGACGATCGAGCTGCCGCTTGTAGTTCCGGATGCGACTCTTCAGCAGCTCGCTATTGGAGATGATGATCTGCTCACCGCTGATGCTGCGGATGCGCGTCGTCTTCAGTCCGATTCGCTCCACCGTGCCCTGCGCCTGGTCGACGGCAATCGAGTCGCCGACGTCGAACGGCTTGTCGAACACGATCGACAGGGCCGCGAACAGATCGCCGAGAATGTTCTGGACGGCGAGGGCGATGGCGACGCCGCCGATGCCGAGACCCGTGACGAGCGTCGAGACGTTGACGCCGAACTTGTCGAGCGCGGTGATGAAGACGATCGTCCAGAGGACCAGCTTCGCGGCGAGGCCCAGCGCTCGCATCGTCGTCGCGCTGGCGATGTCCGAGTGCGACGTGCGCAACGACGAGTGGCGCTGGATCCAGAGGTCCACCGCGCCGACGCCCCAGAGTCCGCACTGCACCAGGAGTACGAGTGCGAAGGTCGCGTCGAAGTAGTGGTCCGTCGTCGGCGGCAGGGCGAGGAAATGCGAGCCGACGACAACCGCCGTCGCGGCGAGGAAATACGGGCGCGTGCGCGCCACGAGCTCGACGAGGATGTCGTCCCACTCCGTGCTCGTTCGCTTGGCGACCGCGCCTAACCGTCCGACGAGGACGAAGCGCACGAGCAGCAGCCCGAGAAACGCGACGAGGGCGATCGCGATCGCGATTGCCCATTGGCGCATCGAGTTGTGGTACAGGACGCGCTCGAGGAACTGGTCAGGATTCATGTCGAGGGAAAAGGGCAGGAACGGTCGCGTCTGACAGCGCGACTCCCAAGCCTACCCTCGACACGCCGGCCGGTCTACACCCCGACGGCTTCCGCGCTCCTGCGCCCGCGCCAGCGGGACATGGCGTCGCACGCATCGCAGTTGCAGCACTCCCATTCCGGCTCGACATCTTCGCCGAAGTAGTCGAGGATGAAACGCGTCCGACATTGCGCCGTCTGACAGTACTGCACCATGGCGCGAAGCTTGGCTCGATCCTGTATTCGCCGCGCTTCGTAGTCCGTGAGATCGGCGCTGAGGTCGATCGAGGTGAGGCGCTCCGTCGAAAGACGCTCCCAACTTCCCCCGCGATACTCTCGAACGAGGCCATGTCGCTTGAGGAGCACGAGGACGATTCGTGCCTTGCGCCGGGGCACACCGGATTTGTCGGCGAGATCGTCGACGTGCGTCTGTTCACGCAGCGGCACCTGCTCGAGCGTGATCGCGACGCGCGCCGCCTCTTCGACATCCGGGTACTTGCCGCCAAGGAAGTACGATTGAACGCGACTGTCCTCGACGCGATAGAGCACGGTGCACGTCGCCGGGAAACCATCGCGACCGGCGCGTCCCGCTTCCTGATAGTAGGACTCGACGCTGCCAGGGAAGTGATAATGAATGACGAACCGGATATCGCTCTTGTCGATGCCGAGGCCGAAGGCGTTCGTGGCGATCATGGCCTTGAATCGATCGGCCATGAATCGATCCTGCATGTCCTTTCGGTCGGCCGCGGCCATCTTTCCGTGATACAGCCCAATCGGGAAGTCGCCGCGAAGCTCCTCGTACAGGCGCTCGGCTTCGCGCACGGTCGCGACGTACACGATGCCGACGCCCTCGCTGTTGCGCAACAGACTCTTGAGCGCGCCGTCCTTCTCGCGCTGGTTCACCGTTCGCTGGACTTCGAAGCGCAGGTTCGGCCTCGCAAATCCCGTAATCGTCACGACGGGATCGTGCATCCCGAGCTGGCGCGCGATGTCCTTGCGCACCTCCTCGGTTGCGGTAGCGGTCAACGCGAGAATCGGTGGACGGCCAAGGCGCTTGACGATGGAGCCGAGCATCAGATAGTCGGGACGGAAGTCATGTCCCCACTGGCTCACGCAGTGAGCTTCGTCCACGACGAAGAGACTCACCGAGCGAGAAAGTAATCGCTCGAAGAAGTCTCGATCCTTGAACCGCTCTGGTGTCAGATAAAGGATCTCACCCTTGCCGTCGAGCACGCGCTGCGCGAGGTCTCGCGTTTCCGATTCCGTGAGATGGGAGTGCATCGCGAGCGCTTCGACGCCGCAAGCAGTGAGCTTGTCCTGTTGGTCCTTCATCAGCGCGATGAGTGGACTGACCACGACGGTCAATCCTTCGAGCATCAGCGCCGGCAGTTGATAGATGAGTGACTTCCCGCTTCCTGTCGGCATGACGACGAGTGCGTCATGCCCATCGAGCGCCGCACTGATCGGTTCCCACTGGCCCCTCTGAAAATCACGGTGGCCAAAACGCGTGTGGAGTATCTCGCGAGCGCGGGCCCGAGATGATTTCTGCATGAAAACATGCTGGGCACGATCCGTTCCGTCTGCTGACTGTAGAAGCCGGTACATCGCGAGCGAGCCGTGCTGAGCAGAAAGGTCGCTTTGAGGAACCGGAAGTGAAAAGGGGCAGTATTTTCTGACATACTCGGATGCTCGCTTCTCGAGCGAGGGAGAACACTGTCGATGCGGATCAAGCGCCCCGAAGACATCAATTCGTCGGAGATCACCGACGAGTCACTCTACATCAATCGCCGGCGATTCCTCGCTGCTGCTGGGGTGTTGGGGGCGGCCGGCGCCGGGCTGCTCGCTTGCAATTCGGAAGCGCGGGGCTCGAGCAGCGACTCGGTGGACCTCGTTGTCGGGCAGGAGCCCGAGGACAAGCTGAACACCTTCGAGCAGATTACCTCGTATAACAACTACTACGAATTCGGAACGGACAAAGAGGACCCGAAGGACAACTCGGGTGCTTTTCATCCGCAGCCCTGGACGGTTCGCGTCGAAGGCCTGTGCAAGAAGCCTGGCGACTACCATTTCGAGGATCTCATAAAGCCGCATAAGATCGTCGATCGCACCTATCGGTTGCGCTGTGTCGAGGCCTGGTCGATGGTTATTCCGTGGCAGGGCATTCCGCTCTCCGAGATGATCAAGCGCTTCGAGCCACAGCCCTCCGCCAAGTACGTCGCGTTCACCACCGTGCTGCGTCCGGCCGAGATGCCAGGTCAGAGGCGTCCCGTTCTGCAGTGGCCTTATGTGGAAGGGCTGCGAATGGACGAGGCGACGAATGAGTTGACGCTCATGGCCACCGGGCTGTACGGCAAGCCCCTCCCGAATCAGGACGGTGCGCCCATCCGCCTCATCGTGCCGTGGAAGTACGGCTTCAAGGGAATCAAATCGATCGTCAAGATCGCCTTCGTCGATCGGCAGCCGGCGACGACGTGGAATATTGCCGCGCCTGACGAGTACGGATTTTTCGCGAACGTGAATCCGGAGGTCGATCACCCACGGTGGTCGCAGGCGACCGAGCGTCGCATCGGCGAGTTTCGTCGACGTCGTACACTCATGTTCAATGGTTACGGCGACAAGGTCGCGAGCATGTACTCGGGGATGGATCTCCGGCGGAACTACTGAGCGGGACGCGGTGTGAATTCGTGAGCGTCCTTCGTCGTGTCAAGCCGATCGTCTTCGTCGTTTGTCTGATTCCCGCCGCCCTGCTGGCGTGGAATTTCTGGGGCGTCACTCACGATAGGCCCGAAGCGTTAGGCGCAGATCCGATTCGTGCGGCGGAGATCTTCACCGGTCTCTGGACCCTGCGATTTCTCGCGATCACGCTTGCCGTGACGCCAGTACGGGAGCTGCTCGGGCTTGGTGCGCTGGCGAAGTATCGACGGATGTTCGGCCTCTTCACCTTCTTCTACGCCTGCGTGCATCTGAGCATGTGGGTCGGTGTGGACTGGTTCTTCGATTGGCGCGCGATGGGAGGTGAGATCGTCAAGCACAAGTACATTCTCATTGGGATGACGACGTTCGTGCTGATGCTTCCGTTGGCGCTGACGTCCACCAATGCATCGGTGCGGCGGCTGGGAGGCGCCCGCTGGGCGCGACTCCACCGTCTCATCTACGTCAGCGCGATTACGGGCACGGTGCACTATCTCTGGGGGGTCAAGAAGGACACTCTCTTTCCACTGATCTACCTCGCTGTCTTCGTCCTCCTGCTCGGCTTCCGACTGTTGGAGCATTATGTCGGACCGCTGCGGCTTCGAAAAACCTCCCGGCCATCGCGCCGACAGCCATCACGATCTCATGCCGGCCTCACGAGTACCGCGCCCGGCAGTTCAGGGGCGATCGGCGACGCGAAGTAGCGCGAGCGCGGCGCTCGACGTGTTCGCCGCTGCGGCTCCGGGATTGGAGCCGCTCGTGGCGCGCGAGCTCACCGCGCTGGGCGTCAGGCCTGGCGCGGAGCCGGGCGGCGTAGCCTTTCGCGGGTCATTCGAGCTTCTGGCGAGAGCGAATCTCTGGCTCCGGGTGGCGAGCCGAGTGCTGGTACGAGTCGCCTCGTTCCGGGCGCAGGCCTTTCACGAGCTCGAGCGTTTGGCGCGCGCGATCCCCTGGGAGACTTATCTGCGCCCCGGCGCCGCCGTGCGCTTCCGTGTGACGAGCAAGAAATCACGGCTCTATCACACTGGCGCAATCGCTCAGCGCTTCGGTGAAGCGATCGAGCATCGACTCGGTGCTAGTGTGGCGGTCGAGTCGGGGGCCGTGGATGAGGATGCCGACAGCGCTGAGACAGAGGCGCAACTGTTCGTAATCCGCGCTTTCCACGACGGGTTTACCGTCAGTGCAGACAGCTCGGGCGCTCTGCTTCACCAACGCGGCTATCGGAAGGCGGTGGCGAAGGCGCCGATGCGCGAGACGCTCGCCGCGTCATTGCTACTGGCGGCCAGTTGGAGTGGTACCGACCGGCTGCTCGATCCATTCTGCGGATCGGGCACCATCCCGATCGAAGCGGCGCTCCTAGCCCGGGGAATCGCGCCAGGGCTCCAAAGGTCGTTCGCATTTCAAGCGTGGCCGCGCTACGACGCCGCGATGTGGGAGCGGCTTCGTGCCGACGCGTTGGACGCCGCCCTGCCGAAGACAGCGGCCGAAATCGTCGGATCCGACCGCGACGCAGGTGCCATCGAAGCCGCAATGGCAAATGCCGGGCGAGCCGGGGTGCGCGACGACATCCGATTCGACGTTCGCGCCATGTCGGCCATCGATGATGCAGCAGGCAGAGCAGGGTACATCGTTACAAATCCGCCGTATGGGGTTCGGGTGGGGGAAGCGACCCGGCTCCGCGACCTGTATGCCCGCTTTGGCCGGGTGCTTCGCGCGAAATGCCCGGGTTGGCGACTCGCGATGCTCTCGGCGAATGAGCGCCTCGAGCGAGAGTTGGGGCTACCGCTCGAGCAGCGTTTGAGGACGCGGAACGGCGGTATTGCCGTGAGGGTGGTGACGGCAACGGTTCCGGATTACGCGAGAGTGGCCGCGGAGTGAATTGATTGGGACGATGCCCAATCAGCAGATGCTCTAGGCAGCCAACTCGCCCGCTTCTTGCTGATCCATAGTTGTTCTCGACACGCGCTCGGCCTGCTTTCACGCGTACAGATGCGGTGAAGAGTGCCTGAGTCCGGCATCAGTCTTGAAGAACAGAGAGAAAGCCCGGAATCGCGCGTCGCCGTCGTGGTCGAAGCGCCACGCGAGTCGGGGTTTCTCGCGCACCTCACGCAGAAATGCATCTCGAGTCTCGGCCATCGTTTCATGCCTGATGGTCGGCGTCATTCATTACAAATCGCCAGGAGCTGACCGTGGGAGTCGGCGAACGACCAGACTATCTCGAAGAGCAGGAAGAGCCCGAGACCGAGCAGCGAAGCGCGAACGGTAAGCGCAGACGCCGCAGGCAGAACGCGCGACAGCGCGCAGCTGACGATCGAGCAGTGGCGACCGCCGAAGAGGGTAACGGCAACGCCACAGAGCATGATCGCGAGGCTCCCGAACGCCGCGGTGAACGGAGCGAGCGACGGACGTCGCGCGAACGCGCGCTGACACGGCTACTCGCCGGACTTCGAGCGATGGACGCCGGTGATTTCTCCGTGCGTCTCGAGCCGAACGGCGATCCCTTGATGGCGGAGCTCATTCTCGCCTACAACAGCGTGGCCCAGCGTCATAACCGCCTGACGAACGAGATGGCGCGTATTGCCGGGACGGTCGGACGCGAAGGCAAGATGCGCGACCGTGCCTCGATCGGGCCGGCGTCCGGCCAGTGGTCGGTCGCCATTGACTCGATCAACGGCCTCATCACGGATCTCGTGCAGCCGACGTCCGAGGTCGCACGCGTGATCAAGGCAGTAGCCGAGGGTGATCTGTCGCAGAAGGTGGAGCTCGAGATCGACGGGAAACAAGTTCAGGGCGAGTTCTTCCGCATCGGGTCGACCGTGAACCGAATGGTCGATCAGCTCAATGCATTCGCGAGCGAAGTGACGCGCGTGGCGCGCGAAGTGGGAACAGAGGGCGTGCTGGGTGGGCAGGCGAACGTGCAGGGCGTGAGCGGCACGTGGAAGGACCTCACCGATTCGGTGAACGCGATGGCATCGAACCTCACGAATCAGGTTCGTAACATCGCCCTTGTTACAACGGCGGTCGCAAACGGCGACCTATCGCAAAAAATCACGGTCGAAGCGAAGGGCGAAGTTCTGGAGCTCAAGAACACGATCAACATCATGGTCGATCAGCTCTCGTCATTCGCGGCCGAGGTGACGCGCGTTGCACGCGAAGTCGGAACTGAAGGAATTCTCGGTGGTCAGGCGAGTGTGCAGGGCGTGAGCGGGACATGGAAGGACCTGACCGACAACGTGAACTTCATGGCCGCGAACCTCACCAATCAGGTTCGCAACATCGCACTGGTGACGACGGCGGTCGCCAACGGCGACCTGTCTCAGAAAATCACCGTCGAGGCGAAGGGCGAAGTTTCCGAGCTCAAGAACACGATCAACGACATGGTGGACCGTCTGCGGATCTTCGCCGACGAAGTCACACGTGTCGCGAAAGAAGTAGGCACGGAAGGCATTCTCGGCGGCCAGGCGAACGTGCCTGGTGTGGCGGGCACCTGGAAGAGCCTCACCGAGAATGTGAACGCGATGGCGGCGAACCTGACCGGTCAGGTGCGCAACATTGCCGACGTGACGACCGCGGTCGCCAAGGGCGATCTCTCGCGCAAGATCACGGTGAGCGCGCAGGGCGAGGTGCTCGAGCTGAAGAACACGATCAATACGATGGTGGATCAGCTGAACGCGTTCGCGAGCGAAGTGACGCGCGTCGCGAAAGAGGTAGGTACTGAAGGAAAGCTCGGCGGTCAGGCGCGCGTCGAAGGCGTTGCGGGGACGTGGCGCGATCTGACCGAGAACGTGAACGGCATGGCCGCGAACCTGACTGTGCAGCTGCGCGACGTGAGCGCGGTCGCGACGGCCATCGCGAACGGCGACCTGACGAGAAAGATCACTGTCGAGGCGCGAGGCGAGATCCTGCAGATCAAGGATGTCGTCAACCGGATGGTGGACCAGTTGAACGCGTTCGCGGGCGAAGTGATCCGCGTGGCGCGCGAGGTCGGTACCGAAGGCGTTCTCGGCGGACAGGCGAACGTGCCGGGCGTCGCTGGAACTTGGAAGAACCTGACCGACAACGTGAATGGGATGGCGAACAACCTCACGGGTCAGGTACGTAACATCGCCGACGTGACGACGGCCGTCGCGAAGGGCGACCTCTCGCGCAAGATCACCGTCGAAGCAAAGGGCGAGGTGCTCGCACTGAAGAACACCATCAACACGATGGTGGATCAGCTGTCGGCGTTCGCGAGCGAAGTGACGCGCGTGGCGCGCGAAGTGGGAACGGAAGGAATCCTCGGCGGTCAGGCCAGCGTGCAGGGCGTGAGCGGAACGTGGAAGGACCTCACGGACAACGTGAACGCGATGGCGTCGAACCTGACGAACCAGGTCCGCAACATCGCCCAGGTGACAACCGCGGTTGCCAACGGAGATCTCTCGCAAAAAATCACCGTCGAAGTCCGTGGGGAAATGCTCGACCTCAAGGACACGATCAACGCCATGGTGGAGAAGCTGCGCATCTTTGCCGACGAAGTGACGCGCGTGGCGAAGGAAGTGGGAACGGAAGGACGATTGGGTGGCCAGGCGAGTGTGCCGGGCGTCGGTGGAACGTGGAAGGATCTCACCGACAACGTCAACGCGATGGCTGGCAACCTCACGGTGCAGGTCCGCAACATCGCCGACGTCACCACGGCCGTTGCGCGCGGCGATCTGTCGCGCAAGATCACGGTCGAGGTGCGCGGCGAGATCCTCGAGCTGAAGAACACCATCAATACGATGGTCGATCAGCTGAATGCGTTCGCGAGCGAGGTGACGCGCGTGGCGCGCGAGGTCGGAACGGAAGGAAAGCTGGGCGGCCAGGCGAAAGTGCCAGGCGCCGGCGGCGTGTGGCGCGATCTCACGGATAACGTGAACTCGCTGGCGTCGAACCTCACCGGCCAGGTGCGCAACATCGCCGATGTCTCGACGGCGATCGCGAATGGCGATCTGAGTCAGAAGATCACCGTCGAAGCGCAGGGAGAGGTGCTCAACCTCAAGAACACGATCAACAACATGGTCGATCGCCTGCGCGTGTTCGCTGACGAAGTCACACGCGTGGCGAAGGAGGTGGGCACGGAGGGCAAGCTCGGTGGTCAAGCCGAAGTACCGGGCGTCGCGGGTACGTGGAAGGCGCTCACGGACAGCGTGAATGCCATGGCGAACTCGCTCACCGTGCAGGTGCGCAACATCGCCGACGTCGCGACCGCGGTGACCAAGGGCGATCTCACGCGACAGATCACCGTGGACGCGCAGGGCGAGCTCGATGAGCTCAAGCAGAACATCAACCAGATGATCGGGAACCTGCGTGAGACGACGGAACGGAACCAGGAGCAGGACTGGCTGAAGACCAATCTTGCGAAGTTCTCACGGATGATGCAGGGCCAGAAAGATCTCGAATCAGTTTCGCGTTTGATCATGAGCGAGCTGACGCCGCTCGTCTCCGCTCATCACGGCGCCTTCTTCATGTCGGAGGGAGAGACGAATGCGCCGGCGCTGAAGCTGATCGCGAGCTATGCGTATCGCGCGCGGAAGAACGTCAGCAATCGATTCGGCCTCGGCGAAGGCCTCGTTGGGCAGGCGGCGCTCGAGAAGCAGCCGATCCTGCTCACGAACGTGCCTGACGACTACATACAGATCACGTCAGGACTCGGCGAGGCTCCGCCGCGCAATATTATTGTGCTGCCGATTCTGTTCGAGGGTGACGTAAAGGCTGTGATCGAGCTGGCGAGCTTCCTTCCGTTCAGCGTGATTCACCAGACGTTCCTCGACCAGCTCGCCGAATCGATTGGCGTCGTGCTGAATATGATTCAGGCGAACATGCGCACCGAGGAGCTGCTCGAGCAGTCGCAGAAGCTCACCCAGGAGTTGCAGAGTCAGTCCAGGGAGCTGCAGCAGCAGCAGGAAGAGCTCAAGCGCTCGAATTCGGAGCTCGAGGCGCAGGCTCGAACACTCCGGCAGTCAGAGGAGTTGCTCAAGGAACAGCAGGAAGAGCTGCAGCAGGTGAATGAAGAGCTCGAGGAGAAGGCGAGTCTCCTCGCGGAACAGAACGCGAAAGTCGAGCAGAAGAACCGTGAAGTGGAGTCCGCGCGGCAGGCGCTCGAGGAAAAGGCGCAGCAACTGGCGCTCAGCTCGAAGTACAAGAGCGAATTCCTCGCGAACATGAGCCACGAGCTGCGGACGCCGCTCAATTCGCTGCTCATCCTCGCCAAGCTGCTCACCGAGAACAAGGACAAGAATCTCACGAGCAAGCAGGTGGAGTTCGCGCAGACGATTTACTCGTCAGGCACGGACCTTCTGAACCTGATCAACGACATTCTGGATCTGTCGAAGGTCGAGGCGGGGAAGATGGAGGTGAACCCCACGGACGTGACAATGCGCGACATTACCGACTTCGTGGACCGCACCTTCCGCCCCGTCGCCGAGCAGAAGAGTCTGTCGTTCACCGTCGACGTGACGCCCGACGCGCCGACGCCCATCTACACCGATGGCCAGCGGCTCCAGCAAGTTCTCAAGAACCTGCTCTCGAACGCGTTCAAGTTCACCGAGCGCGGCGGCGTGACGCTATCGATCCGTCGCGCCGAGAAGGGCCGGCGCTTCGCGGCGCGAACATTGGATCGCGCCGAGGCCGTGATCGCGTTCGCGGTGAAGGACACTGGCATCGGCATTCCGCGTGACAAACAGCAGCTCATCTTCGAGGCCTTCCAGCAGGCGGACGGCACGACGAGTCGCAAGTACGGCGGTACGGGGCTCGGCCTCTCGATCAGCCGCGAGATCGCGCGGCTCCTTGGCGGCGAGATTCACGTCGAGAGCACGCCGGGTCAGGGGAGCAACTTCACCCTCTTCCTGCCCGCGGAATATCACGAGCAGGAGCGGCGTCGTGTCGAAGACGAGCTGATAGCAACGCCTCGTCCCGATCGGCTGCGATCCAGCGGCACGCCGAGCAGCTCGTCTGGGCGGCCTGCGCCACGCGAGAGTGGCGCGACGCCAGCGCGTCCGTCTTCCGCGCCGGTTCGCTCCGCGGAGAAGAGGGCGCCGGCACTGGTGCCGAGTAGCGGCGGCACGAACGCGCAGGCATCGGCTGCTCCCGTAGCGTCCGCGGGCGCGGAGCAAGCGACGGCAAAGTCGGCGCCGATCGAGAGTGATACGTGGACGTTGCCCGACCTGTCGTCGATTGGCATGGAGGAGGAGGAGAGCCAGGACGCCGGTGCGGACATCCTCGCGCCGCCGATGGAGGAGCTCCCGAGGCCCCATGGATTCGAGGATGATCGCGACGATCTGCAACCAGGGGATCGGGTCGTGCTCATCATCGAAGACGACGCGAACTTCGCGCACATTCTTCTCGACCTCGCGCGGGACAAGGGATTCAAGGGAATCGTGGCGCACGATGGCGAAGTGGGATTGCAGTCTGCCCACTCGTTCCGTCCCGACGCGATCACGCTCGACATCGATATGCCCGGCATCGATGGGTGGGCCGTGCTCGATCGACTCAAGCATCATCCCGACACGCGTCACATTCCGGTGCACATCATTACGGGAATTCGCGAACGGCAGCAGGGGATGAAAGCCGGCGCGATTGCGTATCTCGAGAAGCCGGTGACGAAGGAAGCACTGGACGAATCGTTCAATCGCATTTCGCAATTCATCGATCAGCAGGTGAAACGGCTGCTCGTCGTCGAGGACGACGATACACAGCGTCAGAGCATGATCGAGCTGATCGCGCACGAGGACGTGGAGATCACCGCCGTGGCGACGGCGGAGGAGGCACTGCACGAGCTCGCGCAGACGCATTACGACTGCATGGTGCTCGACCTCGGACTCAAGGGCGACCAGGACGGGTACCAGCTACTCGAGACGGTGAAGGGCGACCCCGCGATCCGCGATCTGCCGATCATCATCTACACGGGCAAGGAGCTGTCGCAGGAGGAGGAGACCCGGCTCCGCCGCTTTGCGGACACAATCATCATCAAGGACGTGAAGAGCCCGGAGCGGCTGCTCGACGAGACCGCGCTGTTCCTGCACCGCGTCGAGGCGAAGCTGCCGGAGCAGAAGCGCCGCATGCTCGAGCGGCTGCATAACGCCGACGCCGTGTTCGCCGGTAAGCATGTGCTCATCGTCGACGACGACGTGCGCAATATCTTCTCGTTGACGAGCGTGCTCGAGGACCATGGCATGCGCGTCTCGTTCGCCGAGAATGGCAAGCAGGCGATCGATTTGTTGAAGGCAACTCCTGGAATCGATCTCGTGCTGATGGACGTGATGATGCCGGAGATGGATGGCTATGAGACAACGCGCGCCGTTCGACAGATTCCCGAGCTGCGGAATCTTCCGATCATCGCGCTCACAGCCAAAGCGATGAAGGGTGATCGCGAGAAGTGCATCGCGGCCGGTGCATCGGATTACATCACGAAGCCAGTAGACACCGAGCAGCTCCTGAGTTTGATGCGGGTATGGCTGTACCGGTAACACAGGGCAAAGCACTCACCGGACCTCCCGTCGCTTACAACTCCGATCTCGAGCGACTCGAGATCGAGCTGCTGCTCGAGGGCATCTTCCGGCACTACGGATTCGATTTCCGCTCCTACGCGTACGCGTCGATCAGACGCCGCCTATGGAAGCGGATCGAAGCCGAAGGGCTGCGGACGATCTCGGAGCTGCAGGCGCGTGTGCTTCACGATCCCGAGATGATGGAGCGTTTGCTGCTCGATCTTTCGGTGAACGTGACGGCGATGTTCCGTGATCCCGGCTTCTATCTCGCATTCCGTCAGATCGCCATTCCACTGCTGCGGACCTGGCCATTCATTCGCATCTGGCACGCGGGCTGTTCGACGGGCGAGGAGGTGTATTCGATGGCGATCCTCCTCCACGAGGAAGGGCTCTACGATCGCGCGCGCATCTACGCCACGGACATCAACGATGTCGTCTTGCAACAGGCGAAGGCCGGCATCTTCCCGCTCAATCGCATGCAGGAATACACGGAGAATTACATCCGGGCTGGCGGCAAGCAGTCATTCTCCGAGTATTACACGGCGAAGTACGATGGCGCGCTGTTCAGTCCCTCGTTGACGCGCAACATCGTCTTCTCTCAGCACAACCTCGTGACGGACCGCTCGTTCTCGGAATTCAACGTCATCTTCTGCCGCAATGTGTTGATTTATTTCGATCGCGAGCTCCAGGATCACGTCCACGCGCTGTTCTACGAGAGTCTTTCGATGTTTGGGGTACTCGCGCTCGGATCCAAGGAGACGCTGCGGTTCTCGAAGTACGAGCCTTGCTACGAGAAGTTGCACGCGCGGGAAAAGATGTATCGAAAGGTGAAATAATCATTCGTCACTTACCCGTGGCCTACTCGATCGTGGTTGTTGGAACGTCCTGGGGCGGATTGAATGCGCTTCGTGAGCTGGTGGGGTCCCTGCCAGCTGACTTTCGCATTCCCACGGTGCTCGTGCAGCATCGCCATCGGCAGTCCGATCACCTGCTGAGCACGTTCCTGCAGGAACGGACCACCCTGTCGGTGACGGAAGTCGAAGACAAGATGCCGATCGAGGCTGGCACGCTTTTCGTCGCGCCCGCGGACTACCACTTGCTCGTGGACCGCGGGGTCTTCAGCCTCTCGACGGACCCTCCGGTTCGCTACAGTCGGCCGTCGATCGACGTGACGTTTTTTTCCGCCGCGGACGCCTATGCCGCCGCAACCATCGGCGTGATTCTCACCGGCGCGAATTCCGACGGGTCGCGAGGACTGCGACGCATCTTCGATCGCGGTGGCCTTGCGCTCGTGCAGGAGCCAACCACCGCGGAATCACCGACGATGCCGACAGCGGCAATTCGCTGCGTGCCGGACGCTCGTGTCGCGACGATTTCCCAGATTTCGGCGATGCTCGTCGAGGCCGCGAAGGAGGGCGAGGGCTCGTCGAGACCGCCACGAATGCGCGACGACGGTTCCCAGAACGCGGCGCGGCACGTGGCGCCTCCGGGGAACGCATGACGGGGATTCAGTCCGCGCCTAACGGCGATGGATCGATGTCGCGCGCGCCGTCGGCGGCGACGGACCACGTCGATATTCTCATCGTCGACGACCGCGCCGAGAATCTGCTCGCGCTCGAGGCGATTCTGGAGCCCCTGCACCAGCATCTCGTGCGGGCGTCGTCGGGCGAAGAGGCGCTGCGGCGGCTGCTCGAGCGCGACTTCGCGCTGATCCTGCTCGACGTCCAGATGCCGCGCATGAACGGGTTCGAGACCGCGCGTCTGATCAAGTCGCGCGAGCGGACGAAATACATCCCGATCATCTTCCTCACCGCCATCAGTAAGGAAGAAGCGTACGTGTTCGAGGGGTATTCGGTGGGCGCCGTCGACTACCTCTTCAAGCCATTCCAGCCGGAGATTCTACGCTCGAAGGTGGCGGCGTTCGTCGACCTGTACGTTCGGCAGCGCAACGTGGCGGCGAAGGAAGCGCTCGTGCGCGAGAGCGAGCGTCGCGAGATGGAGCTCCGCCACATGCGCGAGCTCTGGGAGTCACAGGCGCGCTTCCGCGAGGTCGTGACCTCGGCGCTCGACGCGATCATTCTCTTCGACAAGCAAGAGCGGATCACGCTCTTCAACTCGGCGGCCGAGCGCATGTTTCACTGCGTTACGGACGAAGCGGTCGGTACACCACTTGCCCGCTTCTTCACCGATGATGGGAAGGCGGTGCAGCAGCTGCGGGCGTTCGCCGAGGGGAGCCAGTCGAACGGTACGAGCAATGGCGGCGACGCGACCGCGGCGGTAGCCCCCGGGCCGGCGGAAAGCGTCCGATCGTTGACGGCGCGACGTGCCAATGGCGAGAGCTTCCCGATCGAGGCGTCGGTGTCGCTCCTGAAGTCGCCGCGCGAGACCACGTACACCCTCATCCTCCGCGATGTATCAGAGCGCGTGCGCCATGAGGAAATGCTAAAGCAACAAGCCGTTTCGCTCGCCAATACGATGAACGAGTTGAAGGCGCTCAATGACGAGTTGAGCGAACGACAGCTCGACCTCGAGCGCGCGATGACGGCCCGCAGCCGGTTCTATGCATCGATGAGTCACGAGCTGCGCACGCCCATCAACGCGGTCCTCGGGTACAGCACCCTGCTCCTCGAGAACATCTACGGCCCGCTGAACGAGAAACAGCGCGAGGGCATCGAGCGCACCCACAAGGCGGCGAAGCATCTCCTCGAGCTGGTCAATGACGTGCTCGATCTCTCGAAGATAGAAGCAGGCAAGATCGACCTGCGCTTGCAGCCGGTGAGCTTCCCCTCGATCATCGAAGATCTGTTCGTTACGGTACGGCCGCTCGCCGATCAGTATGGCTCATCGCTCAAGATCGAGCACACCGGTGATTCGGTTAAGATCGTCTCCGATCCCCGGAGAGTGAGACAGATTCTACTCAACCTGCTGTCGAACGCGATCAAGTTCGGCAAGGGAAAACCCATCCGCGTCGCGCTGCATCACCGTGAGGACAACGGCCTGATCGTGGAAGTGATCGACGAAGGAGAAGGCATCGCACCGGACGACCAGGAGCGGATCTTCCAGGAGTTCGTCCAACTCGGGAAAACGCAACTCACGGAAGGTACGGGGCTCGGTCTTCCGATCTCGCGACGATTGGCCGAGCTACTGCGGGGCTCGCTCACATTGCACTCCGAGCTCGGACGCGGCAGCACGTTCCGTCTCTCGCTTCCCGCGACTGCGGAGCGCGTGGGAACGGTGCGGCTCGCTGATCAGGACATGACCCCGCCTCCCGCGAATGATCGCGCGGCCGCATCTCCTGGCGCGAGTGAACACGAAGACGAGGAGCAGGAACGAGACTCCCAACCTCACGCGACCAGTCGCATGGCGAGCTGAATCGCATGGAGGTCAACGTGACTGGTATCACTCTTTTCCGGTCGCGACAGATCTGAACAAACGCGCGTGTCCGCGGTATATTCACGCACTATGCGTGTGCTGTGCGTTGGTCGTCATCCGTTCTTGAGCAGCCATCTCTGCCGTTTCTTCGAAGCGCTCGGTGTGAACACCCGGCCGGTCGTTGGTCTGGATGACGCGATCGAGGCCGCCGCGGATCACCAGCCCGATGCAGTGGTGTGCGACTACGATCTACTGGCGACAATTCCGCTCGATGGCTGGGAGCGCGACCCGCTCCTATCGCGACTTCCCGTGATTGCGGTAAGCTTGACGCGTCGGCCGGAGGAAGTGCATCTCCTCGATGTGAATGGCATCGCGGGGTTTCTGTATCTGCCGACGCTCGAGCGTGGTCACGCTTTACAGGTGCTCGGTGCAGCCGCATCGTGGCGGCGCGCGGGTGTGACGGCGCCGACATCGCTGCCCTGGCCACCGCCTCGCACTGTGCGAATTCGATCGTGATGTTCAGGATGTCGCTGTGAATCCAAACGATCGGGACGTCACTGAGACGTCCCGCCTATCGGCAGCGGCGCTGCGGCCCGCCGATGACAAGCGTCAGTCAGCAGAGCCGGGAGACCGATCGCGCGTGCGAGAGACGGACATGACGTCGAAGACGCTTCCGCCGATCGCCGATTCTCCCTCACAACAAATTGCGCGCATCGAAACTGCTTCGGTGGTCGATGCGCTCAGCAACGCCATCGCCGTCGTTGGTTCGGACTGGCGCATCCAGATCCTCAATCGAGCGTGGGAGCGCGTATTCGGAAGATCATCCGCGGAGTGTGCGCGTCGCGATTTCTTCAGCGCTTTCCCCTTCTTCGCCGAAGAGCACGCCGCGCGAATGCTTCGCGCGGCGCGCGCCGACGGAACGACGCGTCACTTCGATCTCGAGTTGGCCAGCGACGACCGCCTCGAGCACTATGGTGCGCGCGCGACGTGTGGCAGCGATGGCCGACTGGTCATCGAGATCGCTGAAGCCGCGGCCCGAACCAGCAGCGATGACTCCGAGATACATCACGCGGAGAACGCCTCGCTTCGTCGTCTTGCGCGCGACATGGCAGCCGTGGCCGACTCGACCGCGCTGCTCGAGTTGCTGTGCACCGCTGCTTCGGAGCAGTGTGACGCATCGGGAGCGGCTGTGCTGCGCGGCTCCGGCGCCGAGGGCGAAGTGGTGTCGGCCGCGGGTGCCATGACCTTGGGCGTGGAACGGCGCTTTCCGCTCGACGGCTCCCTGGCGCTCGAAGCACTGCAGAGCCGTGGTGTCGTGTCGGTGGAGAACTTCACCGAATCGCACCGTCCACTCGCGCGCATTGTTCCCGAGCTCCGGATCGGCCCGATGCTCGCCGCGCCGCTGATCGCCCACGATCGCTTGTTAGGCGTGCTGACCGTGGTGCGCGGGGAGCACGCGGCCGCCTTCTCGCCGCGCGAGGCGCAACGCCTTCGCGTCATCGCCGATCACGCTGCCCTCGCGATGTGGAAAGCCGAGCTGCTGGAGCAGTCGCGCGCGGCCGATCGCGCCAAGGGGCGATTTCTGGCGACGATCTCGCACGAGCTGCGCACGCCGCTCACCGCGCTTACGGGCTACGAGGAGCTGCTCGCCGATGAGGTGATCGGGCCCCTCTCCGAGCCGCAGACGGACGTGCTCGAGCGCATGCGGTCCGTGACCCATCACCTGACGGTGATGATCGAGGAGGTGCTCGCATTCTCGAGCATCGAGGCTGGACACGAAGTCGTTAGGCCGACGGACTTTCTCGCGGCGGATCTCGTCCGGGCGGCGGCCGCCATTGTCGAACCATTGGCGCGGCAGAAGCGGTTGCGGCTCGAGATCGAGCTTCCCACGACTCCGATTCGCCTGACGAGCGACATCGACAAAGTGCGCCACATCCTCGTCAACATCGCGGGGAACGGCGTGAAGTTCACGGATCGTGGCGAGGTGCGCATCACGTTGAGCGAGGAGTGTACGCTCGCGGGCGATGAGGAGCGGCGCGAGGTCCGCTTCGCCGTCTCGGATACCGGCCCCGGGATCGGGGTCGAGGATGCGCGCCGGCTATTCCGTCCCTTCTCGCAGGTGGACACCGGGCTCACACGACGCCACGGCGGTACGGGCCTCGGTCTCTATATCTCGCAGCGACTGGCCCAGCTGCTCGGCGGCCGCATCGATGTCGAATCCGAGCTCGATGTCGGCTCGACCTTTACGCTGAGCCTTCCGATCGACTGACGCGCTTCGCGTGTCAGTCGATCGGACGAGTTCGCGTGCGCGCTCGCTCGCGACAACTGCCGACATTCGTGCGGGCGGTTTGGCCGGACTGGAGGGCCATCAGCGGCTAGATTTCGGGCCGGACCCATCGATCATCACATGAGTAACGTGCCGATTACCAGCGCATTCAACGACGGCTACATCGCCGAGATGTATGAGCAGTACCGCCGCGATCCCGCTGCGGTCGAGGAATCGTGGCGTCAGTTCTTTCGTTTTGCCGAGTCGATCAGCGGTGTTCGCGGCCAGAGTGCCATCGACGAATCATTGCTGCGCAAAGTCGCCGGTGCGGCGGCACTGCTGGGGGCGATTCAGCGCTACGGCCATCTTGCCGTCCAGCTCGATCCGCTCGGCGCGCCACCTCTTGGCGCCGCCGAGCTGCGCCCGGAATTCCACGGCATCACCGAGGGCGACCTCGCCGAGATTCCCGCGTCGGCGCTCGCCGATGCTCATACCAGCACGCAACTGACCGGAACTGCCTCCGATGTCGTACAGCATCTGCGGGAGCTGTACTGCGGCACGATCGGTTTCGAGTTCGATCATCTCGAAGAGGAAGCCGAGCGCGACTGGTTCCGTCGCGCCATTGAGGAGCGACAGATCACGGCGCCTCTCACCGCGGACGAGAAGCGACGCGTGCTCGGCCGACTCACCGAGGTGGACGGTTTCGAGCGCTTCCTGGGGCTGGCGTTCGTGAACGTGAAGCGCTTTTCGATCGAGGGCGTGGACGCACTCGTGCCGATGATCGACGAGGCAATCGAGCGCGGCGCCCACGCCGGCGCGCGATCGGTCGTAGTCGGGATGGCGCACCGTGGGCGATTGAACGTACTGACGCACATCCTCAACAAGCCCTATCAGGCGTTGTTCGAGGAGTTTCTTGGCCATCACGGTGATACGAACTCGGCGAGCGGCAGCGGCGACGTGAAGTATCACCTCGGCTATCGCAGCGAGCGACAGATCGAGAACGTCGGTAGCGTGGAGCTGGAGCTCGCGCCCAATCCGAGTCACCTCGAGTTTGTGAATCCGGTGCTGCAGGGGTTGGCGCGCGCCAAGCAGCGCATCAGCGGCGGCGCGCCTGGCGAGCGCGATGAGTCGCGCGTGCTGCCGATTCTCGTCCACGGCGACGCGGCTTTTCCCGGCGAGGGAGTTGTTGCGGAAACGCTCAACCTCGCCATGCTGGATGGCTTCCGCGTGGGCGGAACGCTACACATCATCGCGAACAACCAGGTCGGATTCACGACGGATCCTCCGCAGAGTCGTTCGACCTATTACGCCAGCGATCTCGCGAAGGGTTTCGAGATTCCAGTCGTCCACGTCAACGCCGACGACGCCGAGGCATGCGTGCAGGCGGTGCGGCTCGCGATTGCGTACCGACAGCGATTCCACAAAGACTTTCTCATCGACGTCGTCGGTTATCGCCGGCACGGACATAACGAGGCGGATCAGCCGAGCTTCACTCAGCCAAAGTTGTACGATCTGATCAAGGTTCACCCGTCGCCGCGAGAGGTATGGGGCGCACGGCTCGTGCGCGAGCGTGTCGTGACCGAGGAGGAAGTCCAGAACCTCGATCGAGATTTCGCCGACACCCTCGAGCACATCTTCGCCGACTCGAAGAACGAGGATACCGACGAGTACCCGGCGATTCGCCTCGAGGACACAAAAGAGGACGTGTCGCGCGAGACGGCCGTGCGCTCCGAGCAGCTCGTCGCCTTGAATGAGCAACTGCTCCAGTGGCCGTCGACCTTCAAGCTGCATCCGACGCTGCAACGGACGCTGCCGCGACGTCGCGACGCCATCCACAATGGCGGAATCGACTGGGGCCACGCCGAGGCGCTCGCATTCGCTTCGCTGCTGGCCGATGGTCTCAACGTCCGGCTCACCGGTCAGGATAGCGAGCGCGGGACTTTTTCGCATCGTCAGGCAGTCCTGCACGACGCGAACACCGGGGAGCGTTACACCCCGCTCGCCAAGCTGCCCCAGGCGCGCGGCACCTTCGAGATCTACAATAGCCCGTTGTCCGAGACGGCGGTCCTCGGCTTCGAGTACGGCTTCAGCACGGCCTCGCCTAACGACCTGGTGCTCTGGGAGGCGCAGTTCGGCGACTTCGCGAACGTTGCGCAGCCAATCGTTGACCAGTTCCTCGCCGCCGATCGGGCGAAGTGGGGGCAGGACTCGGGGGTCGTGCTCCTGCTGCCGCACGGCTACGAGGGGCAGGGTCCCGAACACTCGAGCGCGCGTCTCGAGCGGTATCTGCAACTCTGCGCCGAAGGGAATCTCATCGTTGCATATCCGTCGAGCCCGGCGCAGTTCTTCCACATCTTGCGCCGTCAGGCACTGCGCGCCCAGAAGCGACCGTTGATTCTGATGCAGCCGAAATCGCTGCTGCGTCTTCCGGCCGCGGCGTCGAGGCTCGAGGAGCTCGCCACGGGAACGTTCCGTCCCTTGATCGATGATGCCGCGATCGATCGTCGGCGCGATGAGGTGCGCCGGGTCGTGTTCTGCAGCGGGAAGATCTACTATGATCTGATCGAGAAGGAGCGACCCTCCGGCGTCGCAATCGTCCGCGTCGAGGAGCTCTATCCTTGGCCGCAGGGCATCGGCCGCCTCGTCGACGCGTACCCAAGTGTCGAAGAGGTGGTGTGGGCGCAGGAGGAACCCAAAAACATGGGGGCATGGAGCTACGTCTCACCGCGGCTTCGTGCCGACATCGGGACGATGCTCCCGTTGCGCTACATCGGACGCCCCGAGCGCGCGGCGCCGGCGGAGGGCTATCACAACTCCCATGTGCAGGAACAGGGACGCATCGTGAGCGAGGTGCTCACAGTCCCCGCGGCATCGGCACGACGGAAGGCGGGCGCTGCTCGGTGATCTGGTGGGTGATCGGTGGGTGAACGGTGGTCGGTGGTCGGTGGTCCGGAGCTCTGAAGCTGATAGCTACCGTTCACCGTTCACGCACCTCCCCTGACAACAAGTTCCCTGACACTTTTCCAGGCGTGCCGCTCTGTGCGCTCTGGCGCTCTCTCGTAGCTTTCCTGCGATGATTCGACGCATTCTCGCGGCGTTCGCCGCTGTATTCATCTCGTTTCACACGGCCGCCGCTCAGCAACATGACGCCGCCGAGTTGGCGGAGCTCATTCGCGGACTCGGCGTCAACACCCGCGTGCTCGTCATCGGCGCGCACCCCGACGACGAGGACACGCAGCTCATTACCTGGCTCGCGCGCGGCTGCAGCGTGGAGACGGCGTATCTCTCGCTCACTCGCGGCGACGGCGGTCAGAATCTGATCGGTAACGAGCTCGGTGAGGCGTTAGGTGTCATCCGGACGGAAGAGCTCCTCGCGGCGCGACGCATCGATGGTGGTCATCAGTACTTCACGCGCGCTTACGATTTCGGATTCTCGAAGAGCGCAGAGGAGACGTACAAGCATTGGCCGAGGGACTCGATCCTCCGGGATGTCGTCAGCGTCGTGCGCGATTTTCGTCCGCATGTCATCATTGCCGTGTTCACCGGTACGCCGCGCGACGGCCACGGCCATCATCAAGTCTCCGGCTTGCTCGCGCGCGAGGCGTTCGATCTCGCCGGTGACAGTATCCGCATGCCCAGCAGCGTCACCCACGGACGCAGCCCCTGGACGCCGCTGAAGTTTTACCGCTCCGCGCGCTTTGGCGGTGAATCGACTTATCGCTTCGACGTCGGAGAGTACTCTCCGCTTCGCGGCGAGTCGTACGCCGAGATAGCGTCCGAGAGCCGTTCTCAGCACAAATCGCAGGCGTTCGGATCACTGCGACGAAAGGGAGCGATCATGGACGGTGTCCGACTCGAGGCATCGCGAGTCAGCAAGGTGGTACCGGGCATGACCGAGGGCTCGCTCTTCGACGGGATCGACACGAGCTGGACCCGATTGAAAGCTGGCGTCACGGGCAGGCGTCGTTCCGAGCTCGACTCGATTCCGGTCGCGATCACCGCCGTGCAGCGCGCGTACGACCCATATGCGCCCGAAAAGATGCTTCTCTCGCTGGATCGCGTTAGGCACCTCATCGGCGTAGCAGACATCCAACTCAGTCTCGATGCCAACGCGTCTCTGGCAGAGCTCATGGATCGTACGCAGCGAGCGCTGATCCTTTCCTCACGTATTGGCATCGACGTCAGCGTCGATCATGAGAGCTGGGCCCGGGAGGAGCCTATCCGCGTAACGACGACGGTGTTCAATCGAGACGTGGCGGCCAAGATGACCGTCGACGCGAGCGCGGCAGCGCCGGCCAATCGGCCGGGCCCGCGCGAGATTCCACCGTTAGCCAGCGCGCAGTTCAGTGACACGATCCGCGACACCCTTCTCACGGAGCCGTGGTGGCTGAGATCGCCCCGCGTCGGTGACCTGTTCGGTGTGCCAATCACTGCCCGAAGGGAAGACAGGGAGGTCAGTCGGCACGCGGCGTTCGTGTCGGCGCAGATCGGCGAAACCGGCCTGGGTTTCTTCCAGCCGATCGTCTATCGATTCGCTGACCCGGTGAAGGGAGAAATCGATCGACCGATTGCCATTGTGCCCGCGGTCAGCGTGACCGTCGATCAGCCCATCCAGTACGTACCGGCGAATCGGCCGTTCGAGCGAACCGTCAGGGTGGACCTGCGATCGGCGAGCAATCATGCGCGCACGGTTCGCGTCTCACTGCAGCTGCCGAGTGGCCTCAGCGCTGACTCGTCATCAATTACGGTCGGACTTCCGGATTACGCCGGCAACTTCGGCGGGGAAGGGGAGCCGCAGGGGCTTCCAGGTGGACGCGCGGTCGCCGCGAGTTCGCCCGCGCGTGCCGTCGAGTTTCACGTTCGCGGAACACTGCCTGAGGGCAAGCATACGATCTCCGCGATCGCCGAGAGCGAAGGACGGCGCTACACGAGCGGCTACACGCTCATCGAGTACGATCACATCCGCCCGCAGCGACTCTTCCACAACGCAATGATCGAGCTGAGCGCCGTGAATGTGCAAGTCGCGGCGGGACTCAACGTCGCCTACATCCCGGGCGTCGGCGACAACGTCGCACCGATGCTCGAGCAACTTGGAATTCCGCTCACCGTCATTCAGCCGGCGAGCGTTTCGCAGACGGATCTCTCGCGCTTCACGACGGTGGTCATCGGACCGCGCGCCTACGAATCCAGTCCCGCGCTGGTCGCTGCCAATGCCAAGCTCCTCGATTTTGCCCGGCGGGGCCACACCCTCGTCGTTCAATATGGCCAGTTCGAGATGGCAAATCCCGGTATGATGCCGTACCCGATCACCATCGTTCGACCTGGCGATCGCGTCACCGAAGAGGATGCGCCCGTCCGGGTCACCGACCCCTCGTCACCGATCCTCAGCTCGCCGAACAAGATCGGGCCGAGCGACTGGAACGGCTGGGTGCAGGAACGCTCGCTGTACATGCCTCGCACGCACGACGGTCGCTACCGCACGATGCTGTCGATGAACGACAGCGGCGAGCCGCCGAATGACGGTGCGATACTCGTCGCGCCGTTAGGCGATGGCACCTATGTCTACACGACCCTCTCCCTTTTTCGACAGTTGCCGGCCGGCGTCGCTGGCGGAGCGCGCCTGTTCGTGAATCTCCTCAGCGCCGATCACCGATCGGCTGGAACGCCCACAGTCCCGCCGAAGCCGTGATGCGGCGCGAAGTCAGTCGATTGCTCGGAGCGGCGTTGCTCGCCGCGGCCGTCTCGTGTGGAAGAGGGGACTCCCGGACGACGCTCGTCGTGTACTCGCCGCACGGTAAGGAGCTGCTTCAGTATTACGAGCAGGCGTTCGAGAAGGCTCATCCGACGGTCGACGTGCAGTGGGTTGACATGGGCTCGCAGGACGTCCTCGATCGCCTTCGCTCCGAACGAACGAATCCACAGGCGGACGTCTGGTTCGGCGCACCCGCTGAAACGTTCGCGCGCGCGGCGCGTGAAGGCTTGCTGGCGCCCTATCGCCCGTCGTGGGCGTCGCAGCTGCCTGACGAGGCCCACGATCCAAAGGACCTCTGGTACGGCACGTATCTCACGCCCGAGGTAATCGCCTACAACGCGCAAGTCGTGAGTGCAGTGGACGCGCCCAAGGACTGGGACGATGTGCTCGATCCAAAATGGAAGGGAAAGATCATCATCCGCGATCCTGTTGCGAGCGGATCGATGCGCGCCATCTTTGCCGCGATCATTGTACGTGAGCTGAAGCGGACGGGGTCGACCGCGGCGGGGTTCGACTGGCTGCGGCGACTCGACGCGAACACGAAAGAGTACGTAATCAGCCCGACGATGCTGTACCAAAAGCTCGGTCAGCGAGAAGGGCTCCTGAGTCTCTACGACATGCCGGACATCGAGACGCTGCGTCAGACGACGAAATACCCGATCGCTTCGCGCATTCCGGCGTCGGGTACGCCGCTTCTCGTCGACGGTATCGCGATCGTGCACGGCTCTCCGCACCCAGAGATAGCGAAGCAGTTTTACGAGTTCGTAACGACGCCCGAGGCGCTGCGGGTCGCGGCGAACAGGTTCGTCCGCATGCCCGCGCGGTCGGACATCCCCGCCGACTCGTTGCCGGCGTGGATTCGCGATGCACGCGCCCAGATCCGACCCATGCCGCTCGATCCGCGGCTGGTCGCGGATAGTCTCGACAGCTGGATGAAGTACTGGGACGCGCACGTGCGCAATTGCTGTCGCGCACGGTGACGCTCGCGATCGCGAATCTCACGCGTCGCTTTGCCGACGCTGAACGACCGGCGGTCGACGATGTCTCCTTCACCGTACGACCCGGTGAGGTGCTGGCGCTGGTCGGTGCATCCGGCTCGGGCAAAACGACGACGCTTCGCATGATCGCCGGCTACGAGCAGCCCGACGCCGGCCGAATCGTGCTCGAGGACGCCCGCGCCGGCTCACGCGACATCACGGCCGAACCGCCGCAGCGACGTGGCTTCGGCATGGTCTTTCAGCATTACGCGTTGTTCCCGCACATGCCAGTCGCGGAGAACGTCGCGTTCGGTCTCGAGGCACGCGGCGTGGGGAAGCGCCAGCGTCTCGAGCGTGCGCGTGAAGCGCTCGGCCGGGTCGGACTGGAGGACGCTGGCGCGCGACCGATTCAATCCCTTTCGGGGGGCGAGCAGCAGCGCGTCGCGCTCGCCCGCGCGATCATCATCGATCCGCCCGTGCTGCTCCTCGACGAGCCACTCTCCAACCTCGATCCGGCGCGCCGACAGGAGACGCGGGAATGGTTGCGGCTCAAGCTGCACGAGTTGAGATCAATCGCGATCTTCGTGACGCACGATCAGGAAGACGCGTTCGCCATCGCCGATCGCATGGCGGTGTTGCAGGCCGGCAAGCTGTTGCAGCTCGGCACGCCAGATGAGCTTTATCGCCGCCCGACAAGCGTGCCCGTCGCGGAGTTCGTTGGCCGTTCCACGCTGGTCGAGGCGCGCCGCGAAGGCGAGCGGGCGTGCATAACGATTGCCGGTGCCACCCAGCACGCGCCCATCGCGTCGATGCCACCCAGTCATGACGGCGGCGCCCTCAGGGCGGTGATACGCCCGGAGATGGTGGAAGTGTGCGGCGCGACGCCCAGCTGCTGGCATGGTATCGTTGAGTCACGTCGTTACGCCGGCTCGCACTATGTGTACCGAGTCGCTGTCCCCGAGGCGCCGGGCTCCGATCGCGCGTATACCTTCGAGATCGATTGCGAGGAGGGCGATTTCGGCGAGCACAGCAAGGTTGGCGTGAAGCTGCTGCAGAAGGCGGTCGCGCTGGTCGCACAGTGAAGCGCCGATTCGTTGTCGCGACGTTGACCGTCCTCCTGCTCCTGGCCTGGAGCGTGGTGCTGCCTAACGTGTCGGTCATTCTCGGCAGCTTTGCGCGGGGCCTCGATGACTGGCGCGCGTTCGTCGCCAGCCCCGCCGATCGCGAAGCGCTCTGGAGCACGCTCGTCATCTCTATCGGCTCCGTCATCGCCGCGCTGATCATCGGTCTACCGCTGGCGTTTCTGCTCGGCCGCTTCGACTTCCGTGGGCGCCGCGCCCTGAGTGCGGTCGCCACACTTCCCGCCGCGTTGCCGCCACTGGTGGGTGTCATCGCTTTTCTGTTTCTCTACGGGGAGAGTGGCGTCGTCACCAGAGTCGCGCAGCGGCTGCTCGGCCTCGATCACGCGCCCTGGTCGCTCACCGGGCTGTCGGCAATCGTGTTCGTGCACGCGTACACGATGTACGTGTATGTCTTTCTGTTCGTCGCCGCGGGGCTCGACCGTTACGATACCACGCTCGACGAGGCGGCAGCGGGTCTTGGCGCGTCGCGCCCGCGCACGCTCGCACGGATCACCCTGCCACTGCTCACCCCGTCGATCGCCGGGGCGATGTTGCTCGTGTTCATGAGCTCACTGGGCTCCTTCAGCGCACCGTATATTTTCGGCGGCGGCCAGCGTGTGCTCGCGACTCAGATTCTCGTGTCAAAGCTCAATGGTTCGATGGGACTCGCTTACGTCGAGACGACGGTGCTCGCGCTGGCTGCGGTCGCGGCGCTCCTCGGACTACGCTGGCTGGAGCGTCGCCGTCGTTATGCGTTGACCGGGAAGGGGAAGACGACGCGGATCGTCGTTCGCTCGCGCGCGGCGCGAACGTTGGCGCCGATCCTCGCGACCGTGGTTGTCACCTTCCTCGTGCTGCCACACGCGATGGTCGTGCTCGTATCCTTCGCCCGCGACGGCGCGTGGACGACGCAAATACTGCCGCCGGAGTACACCTTCGACAACTTTCGCCGGCTCGCGAGCGATCCCGAGTTGTGGCGCCCGATCACGAACAGCGTGTGGATGTCGGCGATCGCCACCGCGGCGAACATCGTCGTCTGCTTCGTCGCCGCGTATCTGATCGTGCTCACCCGCGCGCCCGGCCGGCGCTTGCTGCAACTGCTCGTCGTGCTGCCATGGGCGATTCCGGCCACCGCGATCGCGCTCGGCCTTGCCGCCACCTTCGACGTCCACAGTCCGCTCACCGGACGAGTGTTGCTCGTCGGCACCTTCTGGATTCTCCCACTCGCGTACTTCGTGCGAAATGTGCCCGTCCTCACCAGCGCGGTGGAAGGTTCGCTGCGGCAGATGGATGCCTCGCTCGAGGATGCGGCGCGTGGTCTCGGTGCGTCATGGCTACTCGCGATTCGACGCATCGTGCTGCCCGCGGCGCGTCCCGGACTCGTCGCGGGCACCATGCTGGCCGCGATTGCCGCCGTTGGCGAGTTCGTCGCAAGTGTCGTGTTGTATACGCACTCCAATCGGCCAATCTCGATCGAGATTCTGGCCCAGCTTCGCTCGTTGTCGTTCGGCACGGCGGCCGCGTACTCCGTACTACTCATCGCGCTTGTGCTCGCGATCACGTTAGGCGCGCGTCTCGCCGAAGACCGAGTCGAGCGAATCTGACTTTCGGGGACTCCCAATGAACACCCCCCGCGTTCTCATCATTGGCGCCGGATTCGGCGGACTGTACGCCGCCCGCGAGTTTCGCGACACGCTCACGAGCGTCACCGTTGTCGATCGCTCGAACCATCACACGTTTCAGCCACTGCTCTACCAGGTAGCTACCGCGACGCTGGCCCCGACAGACATCGCGGCACCAATTCGCTGGCTTCTGCGCAAACAGCGAAATACCGAAGTACTCATGGCCGAGGTGGAGCGCGTTGACCCGGATCGCCGTATTGCGGTGCTCGACGACGGCACCGAGCTGCCTTACGACTATCTCATTCTCGCGGCCGGAGCCCGACATTCCTATTTTGGTCACCCGGAATGGGAGGCGGTCGCGCCCGGGCTCAAGGACATCGAGGATGCGCTCGAGATCCGTGGCCGTTTTCTCACCGCCTTCGAGGAGGCCGAGCGTGCGACGAACGAAGCCGACCGCGCGGCAAGTCTCACCTTCGTCATCATCGGCGGCGGTCCAACCGGTGTCGAGCTCGCGGGCATGTTGCCGACGATCGCGCGCCACACCCTGCGGACCGATTTTCGACGCATCGACACCGCGTCCGCCCGCGTCATCCTCCTCGAAGGGGGCCCTCGCATTCTGCCGACGTTCCCCGAGGATCTCGCCGCTCACGCCGAACGGGACCTGCAGGAGCTTGGTGTCGAGGTCCGGACGCGCACGCTGGTGACCTCCGTCGAGCCTAACGCGGTGTGCATCGGCGACGAGCGCATTGTCGCGCGCACGGTGCTCTGGGCCGCCGGAAACGCCGCTTCACCACTTGGCCGATTGCTCGGCCCGAAGGTGCCCGTCGATCGGAGCGGCCGCGTCATCGTGAATCCTGATCTCAGCGTCCCCGATCATCCGGAGATCTTCGTCGTCGGAGATCTCGCCGTCATGACGACGAACGGAAAGTCCGTACCCGGTGTGGCGCAGGGCGCGATTCAAAGCGGCCGGACGGCGGCGCGGAACATCCTCCGGACCACGCGGGGTGAGGGCCGCGCCGATTTCCGTTATCGCAACAAGGGAGAGTTGGCCACCATAGGTCGGTACAAGGCCATTGCCAACTTCGGGCATGGCGTGCACGTCGCCGGCTACCCGGCGTGGTGGTTCTGGCTTTTCTTGCACATCCTCTATCTAGCCGGCTTCCGCAATCGATTGAGCGTGTTGATCGAATGGGGCTATGCCTTTTTCACGTATGGCCTTGGCGCGCGTCTCATCACACGACAGGTGCGCTGAGCTCGACCCGCGCGAGGTCACCGTGACCAATTTCCGGCTCTGACCGTCGCTCGTCATTGACGGCCGACGACACGCACTCCATCCTGCATTGCCGCGCTGGTGGTCGAGTGGGCAGAGTCGCCGCAGCGCCCTGCCACATGACGCAGCTGCCGGACACTCAGCCATCACCTCTTGTATCGTGTCGCCTCTTCCTCCTCGCGCTGAATTCAACGTCAACCAGCAAGGCGTCCCGCCGGAGCTTGCTCGCCTCGAGCTGTTCTTCGAGGCGATTCCTCTGGCGTTCGCGACCTTCGATGCCGACCTAAAGCTGGCAAGCGCCAACACGCGCTACCGCGAGCTCACAGGCCTCGACGCGGACGGCGCGGCGCATCGTGCGATCTACGACGCGTTCCCAAATGCGCTGGCCGATCTCACCGATCAGATCGATAGCGCTCTTGACGGAGTCCCCGTCGTTGCCGCCCGCATTCCCTTTCAGACGCGCGCGGGGCGCCGGCTCATCGAAGTCACCTTCACCCCGCTCGGTGAGCGAGCGCGACGTGGAGCGAATGGACGCGGTGTTGGTGGGCTGCTCTTCGCCGGAATCGACGTCACCGAGCGAGAGGATCTGCGAGAAGATCTGGCGCGCAGTGTCGCCCAACTCGAGTCGATCTTCGACGTCATACCGGATTCCGTCCGCGTGGTCGATACTGAAGGACGGACGGTGCGCTCGAACGCGCAGGCGCTTCACGACCACCCCACGGGTCAGCCGTCGACGCTCCGCGAGCTCTGGCAGCTCGACCGGCCGCGCACAATCGACGGCACCAGTTTGTTCATGCACGAGCACCCAACCGCGCGAGCGCTCCGTGGCGAGCGCGTGCGCGGCGAAACGTTGGCGGTGAAGCGCGGGCCTGATGGACGCCAGGTGATCATCGAAGTGAACTCGAATCCGCTGTACGACGAGCATGGAAAGATTCGAGGTGCTGTGACCGTCGAGCGTGACGTGACCGTCAAGACTCAGCTCGCCAGACAGTTGGAGGAAGAAGCGCGGCGGACGGCCGAGCTCTACGATCGCGTGTCGACGGAAGCAGAACGACTCGAGAAAATGGTGCAGGAGCGTACGGCTGAAGTGCTAGCGCTTCAGGAGGCGCGCGCGCGCGAGCGGCGTCTCGCCGCCGTTGGTCAGCTCGCTGCCGGCGTCATGCACGATGTCAACAACGCTTTGAATCCCATCATGGCGGCTGCGTACCTGTTGCAGGCGAGCGCGAACAATCCCGACAAGGTGCGCGACTACGCGGATCGCATTGCGAAAGCGGCGGAAACCGGCGCGGCCACCGCGGCTCGGGTCGGCCGCTTCATTCGACAGGAACCGCTGCAGGGCGAGAGCGAGGAACTGGTGGAGCTCTCGCAGGTTTCCGACGAGGTGGTCGCGATGACGCGCCCACTCTGGGCGGAGCGCGCGAAGGGCGGCGTCATTCAATTCGAGCGGAATCTCGCGCCGGGTGTGATGGTGCGCGGTATCGCCGGCGAGCTTCGTGAGGCACTCCTCAACCTGGTGCAGAACGCGCTCGACGCCATGGCAGGGGGTGGTATCCTGTCGATTCGGACGTATTCGGCAGGAAACGAAGTATCCGTCGAGGTACGTGACACCGGCGTGGGTATGTCGGCCGAGGTTCGCGAACGCGCATTCGAGCCGTTCTTCACGACAAAAGGCAAAGCCGGAACAGGCCTAGGTTTGGCCGAGGTATATGGCATCGTAAAGCGACACCGGGGCCACGCCGAGATCGAGTCGATGCCTGGCGTGGGCACGACCGTTCGTCTCGTCTTCCCGCTGGCTGTGGTCGGTGGGACGGCTGCGTCCATGGATCAGAAGCCACGCACGCGTGCGCCGCGACACGTCCTTTTGGTGGAAGACCACACCGACAGCCGCGAGTTCATGCAGGCATTACTGGAGAGTGACGGGCATACGGTCGATACTGTGACGTGCGTGCGCGACGCCACGGCCAAGCTCGAGTCGGCGGCGAAGAACGGTGGAGTGCCGTACCACGTTCTCGTCACTGACATCGGGTTACCCGATGGGAGTGGATGGGACCTGATCGCCGTTGTCCGAGAGCGTTGGCCAACGTTGCGAATCGGCGTGGTGACGGGATGGGAGCCGCGCGCGAGTGCCGGTGCGGAAGGGGACTTCGTACTTCGGAAACCGGTTCGCACTTCTGAGCTGCTGGCGCAGGTGGCCGGAGCCTGATCGACGTACGAAAAATGTTTAGTTGCATTCGAGCGCGAGCGATCAGGCTGGCGCTCCACTCCGTGCCAATACAGATTCTCGCCAGATGAGTGAAACCGCCAAGATTCGCGTCTTGATCGCCGAGGATGACGACAATGCGCGCTCGTTACTCGTCGAGCTGCTCGCGACGCTGGGCCACACCGTGGTGGCCGAAGTTGCGACGGGTCGCGAAGCATACGAGAGCGCGCGTGATGTCGTTCCCGATGTCGTGCTGCTCGACGTCCACATGCCGGATGGATCAGGCATCGAGGCCGCCGAGCGCATAACGCAGAACATTCCCGGCGTGGCGGTCGTGCTGTTCAGCGGCGACCAGTCGCTCACCCTCAGTGATCGCGACGTAACCGCAACCGCGGCGATTGCGTTTCTTCCGAAACCAGCGCCGCCGCGTGTTCTCGATTCGACGATTCGCCTCGCCGCCACTCGCGCGAAGGAACTCCTCAACGCCCGCAAGGACGCGGAAGCGGCCAAGCAGGCGCTCGAGAATCGGAAGACCATCGAGCGCGCGAAGGGGATCCTGATGCGTCGCACTGGATCGTCGGAGCAGGAAGCCTATCGAATCCTCCAGCGAACGAGCCAGGATCGCTCGGTACCGATGGTCGAGATCGCGAAGGCCGTGTTGGCCAGCGAGCCCGGATTGCACGATACCGCGAAAGGGTGATTGGTTGTTGGTGACTGATGGCTGGTGAATGAAGAAGAGCCCCGCGATGAATCGCGGGGCTCTTCTTCATTCACCAGCCATCAGTCACCAACCACCAGACACTACTTCGTTCTCACTAGCGACATTGCGATGCCGTTCGACTGCGTCGTCCATTTCACCGAGCCAACCTGATTCGCGCCGATGCCGAATCGCACGTACGATGCGCCGCCGCCGTTCAGAGTGACTGCGAGCGGCGAATTGTCCGAGACCGACGTCGTCACGAGCGGGTAATTACGGAAGGGCGCTTGCGAGTTGTGGTTCGCGATGTACTGGAAGATTGCCTTGAAATTCCAGCTCGGATGCGTCCATTCGCTGCCAACGCCAGGAACATCGTCCGAAATCATCGCGACGGCCCAATCGCGGAAGTTCGCCGAGAGATTGCTGCCGAATACGTTTTGCAGATTGGTCATGCCCGTCGTCGTCGAGTTCACGAGCTTGAAGAACGTGTCGCCATCGGACGTGCCGCGATGGTCTGCTGCATAGCGAAGGAACGACCACGTCGCACCGCGCGTCCACAGTGAGTCGTCTGGCGCGTACGGCGAGCTCGTCGCCGTGCGCGTGAGGTACTCGTTGAACCGCCCGAAGTTCGCCTGCTGGTCGAAGTTGTATGCGTCCACGTTCTTCTGGTTGACCGTGCCGATGAATTTCGAGCTGTCGATGTTCATGCGCGGCGTGAGACCAGCGCTCTGCTGATAGAAGAGCAACTCTTCTGCAATGTGGCTCAGCCCTTCGTTCAACCAGACGACCTCGAAATCTGTCGCCGCGGTGTTCACGTACAGGCGGCGCGACGCGTTGATGAGATGCTGAAACTCGTGCGCTGTCGTCGACACCGTGAGGTGTGAAACGAGGCTCTTCGTGAAGTGGTTGTTCCCGTTCACCAGTGCGTTTGGATCGGGAACGGCGAGGTAGAACATCTCCGCCACGTTGCTCGTTGGGCAGCCCGACCCTGTGCCCAGCTGCGGCGAGTCCTGTTGCGGGAATAGATCGCGGGCGTAGAAGAATCCGCCGATGAGCGACGAGCTCGTCGCCGGCGTGAGCTCGTTCACCGCTCGGGTGAAGAACATGATGATCTTGTGATTGCTGTCGATGTCCGACGGCGTGCCGAACGCGTTCGTGTCCATGGTGTAGACGCTGTCGAATTGCATGCCGACCGTGAGGTATTCCGCGTCGGTGTAGCCGCCAGCGGGATTCGCGGTGTCCGCGACCACGATCGCAGTGTTCGTGATCGCGACGACACGACCTATGCGATTGTCAGGCACCTCGCAGGCATCCGAGAGCGTCGCGCCCGTCCTCGTGTTGAGCGCAACGATGTCGCCAACGGATGGGCTACTTGCGAGGCTGGAGAACGATGGTCGAAGTCTCGTGCTCGCAGCGCTCGCCCCTCGGTTCCTGTACCACGAGCGCGCCGCCGGGATGAACCGCGTCAAGGTTCGCCGCTCGCTTTCACGCAGCCCAATCTCGAACCGCGCCGCTGGTGTCGCGATCGTCGTGCCCCCGCTCGGTGTCATGCTGAACGAGGGCGAGAAGGCAAGCGTCTGCGACGAGAGCGGAGAGGATACAGCCGATGCACCCTGGCTCGTGAACGAGAGCGAGGCGGTCCGGCTGTACATCGTGTCGGAGTTGAACGGTACGAGAGCGTACTCACCGCCCGTCGAACCGCCAGACACGTAGACGCAGGCGTCTGTGATTGGCGTTCGGACCTCACCCACCGCTAGCGTCGCTGGATTCGACGAGTTGCACAACGACTGTTTTGGCTCCGTGCCATTCGTACACGCAGCAGCGAACACGGCGAGCCCGAGTGCGAAGGGAACTAACGCTCCGCGAGCGCGGGGAGCGAGCATGGCGTACTCCTGGGTGAGCTGGGGACTCATGCCCGACGATCCGGGCGGGAGTCTCGTAAATGTCCGACCACAAATCTTGGCAAGTGCGCCGTCTCGCGATGCACCGCGCGCGCACAGTTCATACCCGCTTCAGCGTCGCGCGATCGATATCGGAGCAGCCGCAGGAACCTATCCGGGAATATGTGCAGAGGATCCATGAACTGTCCGTGCCCATCCGACGGCGATAGGGTGAGCAATCTCACAGGAACTCCCATTTCGTCCAGATCGGACGCTCAATCTGTCCGATCACCAGTAAGACACGCGTGAGGCGCCCTACACCTACGCCGCGGGTGCTGCCGTCTGGGGCGCTGCCTTGGGTCGGATGTTCTTTTCCATGCCTAGCCCCAGGTAAATGGTGCCGGCGACGAGTGCGGCCGACGCGAGGAAGGGCAACTCGACGAAGCGGTCGAACGCGAGACCCGCTAGCGCCGGAAAGAGGGCATTGGCAATTCCGCCGTACGTCTGCTGAAGTCCCATGTACAATCCGCGCTCATTACTGGGCGTTACGCGCGATAGCATCGCCGTCACGCACGGGAATGTGAAGGCGGTTCCGAGCGGGAGTAGCGCAACGGCGAGCGCGAGTGGAAGAAACGGTAAGACCCTCACGAAGGAGACAGAAAGGTGGAGACTCTGTGCGAGTGACGCCGGATCGCGCAGGGGATACATGAACGCGATCGCCGCCAGGCCAATGGCCAGCAGCGACGATCCGAAACGGGACAATCTTGCCTCGCCGTAGCGATCGACGGCCCATCCGAGAATCACTGCTCGCGTGAGCACGGAGATGAGCGCGATGTACGTGAAGAAATAACCGATAGTGTTCTTCGTAACGCCGAAGCGCGCCGCCAGGAACAAGGCAAGCACCGCGTTGACTCCCCGGAACGCTCCAATGGCAATCGCGTAAATCCAGATCAATCGCGACGCCGGCTCGCTCGAGTGAGTGACGACACGGGTGAGCGCCTCGAACGACCTCGCGCGAGTCGTCGCGGCCGTCTTCGCTTCAGACATGTCGCGTGACTCAGTGAGGAAATGCCACGCGAAGATGATGTTGAGAACGCACAAGCCAGCAGCCGCGAGGCCCGGTCCGCTTGCGCCAAGGTTGCTGGTGACCGTGCCCAGCACAGGGCCCAATGCTACACCCGCGTTTGTTGCTGCCGACAGCCAGCCCAAGCCCTTCGCGCGGTCCTCCGGCCGGACGGCATCCGCAACATAGGCCTGAATGACACTCACTGTACCGCCCCCCGCGCCCTGGACCAGACGCGAGAGGAACAGCAACCACAACGTGTTCGCATAGGCGAACACGACATAAGCGATGGCTGAGGCGGTGAGGCCGACGAGCAGCGCCGGTCGTCGGCCGTACCGGTCCGAGAACCGGCCCCATATGGGCGCCGTGATCAGCTGCGCAACGGAAAAAGAAGAAAACAGCAGGCCAACGATCAGTCCGTTAGCACCGAGATCCTTGGCGTAAAAGGGCAGGAGGGGGATGATCATGAGCAGCCCCACCATGTCCACGAACGCCGTGACCATCAAAACGACGAGCTTACCCATGCCAGTAACTAACGAAGAAAAACCCGCGGCAGTCGACACTGCACCGCTGGACCTTACGGAACGCTGACAGCACTACTCCGTCACTTTTCCTAATGACGCCGGCGCTACCGCGCGACCAACCACGCCTGCCAGAGCAACAATCGTGAGCAGATACGGGATCATCTCCACGAATTGCGATGGTACCAACTGCGCCCCCTGCAGCTGGATCTGCAACGCTTCGGCGGCCGCAAACAAGAGACACGCCAGGCCGACTCGCGACGGATCCCATCGCCCGAAAATCGTCGCCGCGAGCGCGATGAAGCCGCGTCCCGCTGTCATCTGATCGGTGAACTGGTGCTGATCGAGCACCAGATAAACACCTCCGAGCCCTGCGAGAGCTCCCGAGAGAACAGCCGCGGCGTATCGCACGCGCGATACCGAGATTCCCACCGACGTCGCGGCAGCCGGATGTTCGCCGACCGCACGCACTCGCAGTCCGAAGGGTGTCCGATACAGTATCCAGCCGACTACGGGAATCGCGATGATGCCCAACCATATCATGGGATTGGCCGCCAACGCGGCGAATCCTGTCCCGGATTGCTCGCCACCAAACCCCGGAACGCGCGGTGAATTCGACGAGCTACCGAAAGCGAGCCGCAGAAAGAATCGTGTGAGCCCAATCGCCAGGAGATTGATGGCAATGCCCACCACCACCTGGTCCGCACGAAAGCGAATCGCGCTCACTCCATAGACGAGCCCGAGCAACACGCCGCCCAACACACCAGCGAACACACCGAACCAGGCGCTGTGGCCGTAGTAGCTACCAAGTGCCGCGGCGAACGCGCCGCCCAGCATGTAGCCCTCCAGCGTCAACCCGATCAGTCCTGCGCGCTCCGTCACGACGCCGCCCGCCGCGGCGAAGAGATATGGAATCGCGATCCGCAGCGTCTGAGCGAGGAAGAGGAGGGCAGGCACTACTCGGTCCTTCGCTGAGCGCGCAGAATCCGTCGCACCTCCGGCACCGACACCGCGACGGCGATGATTACGACTGCCTGCAGCACCTCGACGAACTGCTTCGGGACGAGTGCGTTCACCGCGAGGCCGCCCTGCGAGATTGTCGCGAACAACAACGCGGCCAGGGCGACGCCTAACGGGTGCGTTCCACCAACCAGCGCGACCGCGATGCCGAGAAAGCCAGCGCCGCCAGCGAATCCCTCCTCGTAGTAATGCTTGTAGCCGAGGACGAAATTGAGACCACCCAAACCTGCGATCGCGCCCGAGATCGTCATCGCGCGCGTCCATACCGCGCCCGGCCGCACGCCGCCATACTCGGCCGCTTCCGGCTGGAGGCCGACCGCCCGAAGCTCGAAACCGCGGCGCGTTCGGAACAGGTACCACCAAGCGGCTACGCACGCGAGTGCCGCGATGAGCATGACGAGGTTTGCCGCCGAACCATGAAAGGCAGGAATGAAATCGGAGAGACGGGGCAGGGCACCGCTGTGGATCTCCACGGTGTGCAGCGTCTCGGGCACCTTCAGGTGGGCCGACGTCAGATAGCTCAACAGCGCAAGCACAATGAAGTTGAGCATGATCGTCGTGATCACTTCGTGCGCACCGAATCGCGCCTTCAGCTCACCTGCTATCCAGCCGACGATACCGCCGCCAAACGCTGCCGCCGCCAGATAGATCGGCAACATCACGATCCAAGGCAGTCCGGCCGGCAGCAGCAGCCCAACGATGGCCGCCATGAACCCACCAGCGGCCAACTGGCTTTCGGCTCCGATGTTAAACAGTCCCGCGCGCAGCGCGAATGCGATCGCGAGACCGGTGAAAGTGAGCGTGGTTGCCTTGTACAGGACCTGGCCAAATCCGTAGCTGTTCCCCCAGGTGCCCTCGATCAGCAACCGATAGACGGCAGCCGGTGATTGGCCGAACACCACGATGAGGATGTCACCGACGATTGCGGCGACAAGCAGAGCGATGAGCGACGGCAGCAGCGCCTCGCGCAGATGCGCACTCGGGGTAGCGCGGGAAATCGTACGGCCAGCTCTCGCTGTGTCCTTGGGGTTCTGCGAGAGCTCTGACGACGTCATCGTCATGCAGCGCTTTCGGCTCCCGTCATGTAGGGTCCGAGCACTTCCTCGCTTGCTTGGGAGCGCGGCATCACGACGACGAATCGTCCGCCATACATCACGGCGATTCGATCAGACAACGCGAGAATCTCGGAGAGATCGGCCGACACGAGAAGAATGGCTTTGCCCGCCGCTCGCGCCGCGAGGAGCTGTGCGTGAATGAACTCGATAGCGCCAACGTCCACTCCACGCGTAGGCTGAGCTGCGAGCAGCACGCGGAAGTCGCGCCCCATCTCGCGCGCGACAACGATCTTCTGCTGATTGCCCCCGGACAGTGCACGCGCCGGCAGTATGGGGTCATCAGGCCGGATGTCGAATGCAGTGATCTGCCTGCGTGCGTTCTCCGCGATGCGCTCGCCATCGAGCGAGTTGAAGAAGCCGCCCCGAGCGAACCGATGTTGCTGACCTAGAATGAGATTGTCGGCGATCGTGTAGTCGAGGATCAATCCGCGGGTGTGACGGTCCTCGGGAATGTGCGAGAGGCCAGCGTCGCCGCGCGCCCGCACGGGGGCGTTGGTTATATCGTGGTGGTCGAGGAGGATCGTGCCGGATCGTAACTGGCGGAGCCCCGCGATCGCTTCGATCAACTCGGTCTGTCCATTTCCTTCGACACCGGCGATACCGAGGATCTCACCTGGCGACACGCTGAAGCCGACATCGCGGACCGCTTCCGCGTGACGCGCACTCGCGACCGACACGCCACGGAGCTCGAGTGCCGGTAAGGGAAAGTTTGTCTGGCCTAACGAAGTGCCGCCCGCCGGGGCCGCGTCGCGGGACGAGGCCACCGCCCACACTTCCTCTCCCGTCACGGCATCCCGCCGTAGCCCGCCGGCGAGCACGACATCTCGTCCGACCATCTCGCGAGCGATCTCCTGAGGCGTTGTTTCCGCTGTTCGCAGGCGGGAGATCGTCCGGCCGTGGCGCATGACGGTGACCGTGTCGGAAATGCTCATCACCTCATCGAGCTTGTGGGTGATCAGCACGATCGTCTCGCCGCGCTCGCGCATCTGCCGAAGGACTTGCCAGAGCTCGGCCACTTCGGGTGGAGACAGGACCGCCGTTGGCTCGTCGAGGATCAGAATGCGGGCCCCGCGATACAGCACTTTGAGAATCTCGACGCGCTGCGCTTCTCCCACCGAAAGCTGGGAAACCAACTGCGACGCGTTGACACGCAGTCCCGTGCGGCGACTGAGGGCGTCGACCTGCTCGACCGCGCGCGCTCGGTCCAGCAATCGCAGCGGCCCGTCTTTCGTCAGCTCGGCGCCGAGCATCAGATTCTCCTCGACAGTAAGCGTCGGCACCAGCATGAAATGCTGATGCACCATGCCGACGCCGGCCTTGATGGCGTCGGCCGTGCTCCAGCCCGCGACGTCGCGCAGCACGCCACTGCCGTCGACAACTTCCATACGGCCGCGGTCTGGAGTGTACATCCCGCTCAGCATCCGCATGAGCGTGGACTTGCCCGCGCCATTCTCGCCGACGAGCGCGTGGATCTCCCCGCGCGCTACCTCGAGGGATGCGCCCCGGTTCGCGAGAACGGGTCCGAACGACTTATGGATGTCAGTAAGCCGAATTGCGGCCGTATCGGTCGGCGTCATCGCGTCGACGGAACGTGAATGCGTCCGGCGACGATGTCGGCGCTGAGTGAATCGACACGCGCGCGCACAGTGTCAGGAATCAGCTTTCGGTTCTGTGCGTCGTACACATACCCAACGCCGTGCTCGGCCAGCCCGAACTGGTAAATCCCTCCCTTGAACCGGCGCTCCTTCACGAGCTTGATGACGTCGAACACCGCTTCGTCCACGCCCTTCACCATCGAGGTCAGCACGTGTCCCGGCGCTTCGCTGTACTGATCGGCGTCGACGCCGATGGCGAGGTGGCCCGTTTGGCGGGCTGCCTCGAATACTCCCAGCCCGGTTGATCCTGACGCGTGATAGATGATGTCGGCGCCCTGGCCGTACTGGTTGAGCGCGAGCTCCTTGCCTTTCCCGGGATTCCGAAATGCTTCTGGCGTCACCCCGGCATAGCCGACGAGCACTGTGCAGGAAGGGCAAACCTGCTTCACACCAGCGCGATAGCCGACCTCGAACTTCTGGATCAGCGGCGAGTCCATGCCGCCAACGAATCCGACCTTTTTCGTTTTGCTCTCCAGCGCGGCAAGAGCGCCGACGAGGAAAGAGCCTTGCTCCTCGCGAAACTTGAGCGCTGCCACGTTAGGCGGTGGCTGGATTGGATTGCCAGCCGGGTCGGTGCTGACGGCGAAATCGATCCCGGCGAAAGCTGTGCGCGGGTAATCCTTGGCAAGCTGGGTCAAGTCATCGGTGAAGATGAACCCGACCCCGATGACGAGATCCATCCCTTCGGCTGCCAGAAGACGAAGGCCGGATTCTCGATCGGAACCATCTCCCGGTTCTATGAATCGCACGTGCGCGCCGAGCTCGCGCTCCGCGCGCATACCGCCGACATACGCCCCGTCATTGAACGACTTGTCGCCTCGCCCACCAACGTCGAAAACGATCCCGACGCTCACATCGGATTGCGTGCGAGCGGCACTTGCGCCGCTCGGTCGCACGAACAGAAATGCGACGTGAAGCAACACCAAAACTCCGAGTAGCACCAGCAGTTTCCGCATGCGTGCAAAGGTCGTAGCGATTCTACGGCGAGGGAAGAGCCGGTCACTATCTTTCGGCGATGACCGACCGACTGCGGACGCGAGTTCTCGTCGTAGGAAGTGGAGTCGCCGGCTTGCACACCGCGTGGCGAGCATCGGAACAGGCAGACGTTCTTCTACTCACGAAACGTTCGCTATTCGACAGCGCTACTGCATACGCGCAGGGTGGAATTGCCGCTGCGCTGGGAGCGGGCGACTCTCCGGAATTGCACCGACGCGATACGCTGGCCGCTGGCGCCGCCCTTTGCGATGCGGCCGCCGTCGAGGTGCTCGTCGAAGAAGGCCCAACGCGAGTACGCGAACTTCAGACGGCGGGAGCGCGCTTCGACCTCGACCCCACGGGCGATCTCAAGCTTGGTCGTGAGGCGGCACACTCGAAGAACCGCATCGTTCACGCTCACGGCGACCAGACGGGCGCTGAAGTCGCGCGGACGCTCATCGAGCGCGTTCACGAGAGCGAGCGGATTGGCGTCATCGAGAAAGCTCGAGTGCTGGACCTTATCGTCAAGCGGCGGGAGTGCGTCGGCGTTCGTGCGAGTATCGCCGGACGGCCCGTGGAGATCATCGCCGACGTCACCGTCCTGGCGACCGGCGGTTGCGGCCAGGTCTACCGCTACACGACTAATCCCGTGGTCGCGACGGGGGATGGTTTCGCGATTGCTCACCGCGCGAGCGCGCGTCTGGCAGACATGGAATTCGTACAGTTCCATCCCACGGCGTTGGATACGCCCGAGAATCCATTGCAGCTCATCTCCGAAGCGGTTCGGGGCGAGGGCGCGATTCTCGTCAACGAGAACGGCGAGCGATTCATGCCCAAGCGGCATCGGCTCGCCGAGCTAGCGCCCCGCGACATTGTCGCTCGCGCGATCTTCCGAGAGCAGCGCCACGGCAAGGTCTATCTCGACGCTCGGAAGCTCGGCGCCGGATTCGCCAAACGATTCCCCGGCATCTTCTCCATCTGCATGTCGCGCGGCATCGATCCTCGTCGCGGTCTCATTCCAGTCACGCCGGCCGCACACTATATGATGGGCGGGATCGTCACGGACCTCTCCGGTCGCTCGAGCCTCGGAAGATTGTACGGTGTCGGCGAGGTGGCTCGCACCGGCGTGCACGGCGCGAATAGGCTTGCCTCGAATTCGCTGCTCGAGGGACTCGTTTTCGCCGAGCGCGTGGCTCGCGATCTGGTCTCGGTCGAGCCGCTCCGGTCTGAGCCGTCATCCGGCGACTGGAAGGTACCCGTTCTCGTCGACCGCGGCGCCGCACAGGTGAGCGCGGATGCCGTGCGAGAAGTGATGTGGGAGCACGCCGGGATTGCGCGCACCGCAAAGGGGCTGCACACCGCGCGCGCTATGCTCGCGGAGATCAGAAAGCGATTGCCAGTCGGGGCCACGGAAGAGCAGAATCTCGTCGAGACGGCCGAGTTGATCGTCGATGCAGCACTGAAACGAAAGGAATCGCGCGGCGGCCACTACCGCTCCGATTTTCCTAAGCCGCAGCGCTCCTGGCAGGGCCGGCACATCGAGCAGTGAGCCACCCGCGCGCTCGCCTCTTGCAGCAACTCTTCGTTTTTCTATGCACTCCCTTCGCGGATTACATTCAGCGGCATGACTCCCGTTTCCACGCCTGAGGCACGCACTCGGGACGAGCTCATCGCCGAACTTCAGGCCGAGATCAAACGGCTCGCGCGAAAGCGAAATGCTGTCATCCTGGCGCATAACTACGAGCGAGCCGAAGTGCAGGACGTCGCGGATTTCGTCGGCGATTCGCTCGGTCTCTCTCGTGAGGCAGCGAAGACATCCGCGGAGGTCATCGTCTTTTGCGGCGTGCACTTCATGGCGGAAACCGCCGCGATACTCTCCCCGAGCAAGAGGGTCCTTCTTCCCGATCTCGCCGCGGGATGCTCGCTCGCATCGACAATAAACGCCGACCAACTCCGGGCCTGGAAGGCCGAACACCCCGGCGCCGTGGTCGTCGCTTATGTCAATACGACGGCCGATGTCAAAGCCGAGAGCGACTACTGTTGCACTTCCGGGAATGCGGCGGAGGTCGTCAATTCAGTTCCGGCCGATAAGGAAATTCTCTTTCTTCCGGACATGTTCCTCGGAGCGCACGTCCGTCGAATGACCCAACGCCAGAACATCCACGTCTGGATGGGCGAGTGTCATGTCCACGCCGGCATCGATCCCGAGAACATTCGTCTGCAGCGCAGCCTGCATCCCGAAGCCGAATTTCTCGTACATCCGGAATGTGGTTGCTCGACGAGCGTTCTCGAGGCGATGTCCGCGGGCGACATCGATCCCGAGGGCGTCCAGATCCTCTCGACGGAAGGGATGATCAAGAGACCCGCGCTTTCGAACGCGGACGAGTTCATCGTCGCCACGGAAGTTGGAATTCTCCATCGCCTTCGTCGGGAGAACCCGAGCAAGCGCTTTCATGCCGCGAACGAGCGCGCGTCATGTGCGTACATGAAGGTGACGACCCTGCCAAAAGTGAAGATGGCGCTCGAACAGTTGCAGCATCGCATCACGGTGCCGCCGGCCATTGCCGACCGCGCGCGTCGAGCGATCGAACGCATGGTGGCAATTGGCGGGAATTCGAAGCAACCGCTTTCACCCGTACCCGACGGCGTCGATCCCGGTGAGTAATCAAGAGGTATTTCGTTCAGTCAAGACGGCCGTCATCGAGAGGGCTCTATGGAGAATCCCACGTCAATGTCCGAGTCGCCTAAACCGCGCCGCTCCGTACCCCGCACTGTGACCCCGTTGAGCGTGCCAGCGATCGACAGCGCCGGCACGATGAAGTTTCCGCTCAAGCAGCAGGCGCTGGACGCGATTGTCCGTGAAGCGCTGGACGAGGACGGGGCGTTCAACGATTTGACGACGATCGCGACCGTCGTTTCCGAACGACGGGCGCGCGCGACGCTCGTCGCGCGTGACAACGGAGTGCTCTGCGGCGTTCCGCTCGCGGTGAATGCCTTCCGTCTTCTCGATCCGAAGGTAGCGATTCGCATCGACGTCGAGGACGGAATGCGGGTGTCTCCGGGCTCGTCCGTTCTGTTCGTGAATGGGAACGCCCGCGCACTGCTCTCTGCGGAGCGCGTTGCCCTCAACTTTCTGCAGCGGCTATCGGGAATCGCGTCGTTGACGGCGCAGTTTGTCGCCGCGGTCGAGGGTACGGGAGCCAAGATCCTCGATACGCGAAAGACCACGCCCGGCTGGCGCCAGCTCGAGAAATACGCGGTGCGTGCGGGCGGCGGCTACAATCATCGTCTCGATCTCTCGTCGGCGGTGCTAATCAAGGACAATCACCTTTCGGCGGTGGACGGAGACATCGCAATGGCTGTGAATCGGGCCCGCGAGCTCGCGCCTGGGGTGAAGGTCGAAGTCGAGTGCGACAAACTCGAGCAGGTGGAGCAGGCGCTCGCCGCGGGCGCTGACATCATCATGCTCGACAACATGGACCCCGATGACATGAAGCGCGCGGTGCGCATCGTGAACCATCGCGCCGTACTCGAGGCGTCCGGCGGCGTGGGCCTAACGACTGTGCGCGCGATCGCCGAGACGGGCGTCGACTGGATCTCGGTCGGCGCGCTGACGCACTCGGCGCCGGCGATGGACCTCGGACTGGATTTCGACTAACCCAGATCACCGATCCTGCCCAACTCGGCGCGCGTCTTCTCGACGGTTACGCCGAAATCCAGGAGCACCTGGGCCGCGATGCCCCGTTCCTCGCGTACCAATCCGAGCAGCAGATGTTGCGTGTCCACCGTACCGGCGCGCGACATTCGCGCTTCCGCCATCGCGAGCTCGAGGACGGCTCGAGCACGAGAGGTGTAGGCCAACTGGTCGTCCGCCGTGGTGGCGCGACCCCGAAGGACCGTTTGCTCGAGCACCGCTCGCATCTTGGGGCGGTCCACACCGAGCACGTCGAGAACGACACCAGCTGGTGATGATGGCGTGCCGCCGTTTCGGCTCGAGTCATTGAGCAACGCGAGCAGAAGGTGCTCGGTGCCGACGTGCTCGTGATGCAGGCGCGCTGCTTCCTCACGCGCCTCGCTGAGCACCGCCCGCAGCCGATCGGAGAACTCGAGAGCGTCCAAGGGTTGAGCGTTTGATGTTCCGAAACAGGCTATGGTATCTGCCGAGGAGCCACAAGCCGCACGATATGTTACCATACCGCTGCCTTCAGAATCATCCCGCAGCCTAAATCGCGATGTCGAATCTTCTGGCTGCTCGATCGCAGATGGCGGTGTCCCTCGCGTTCCACATCGTTTTCGCCGAGGTCGGGATTGCCATGCCCTTGATGATGGTGATCGCTGAATGGCGGTGGATGCGAACTCGTGAACACGTGTATCTCGAGCTTGCAAAACGCTGGGCAAAAGGAACCGCCATCCTGTTCGCCGTCGGCGCGGTGTCGGGAACCGTGCTGTCCTTCGAGCTCGGTTTGCTCTGGCCCGAGTTCATGCGCTTCGCGGGCTCCATCATCGGCATGCCCTTCTCGCTGGAGGGATTCGCTTTCTTTACGGAGGCGATCTTTCTCGGCGTCTACCTGTACGGTTGGGAGAAAATCTCACCGCGAGCGCATCTCGCCGCCGGCGCGGTCGTCGCGCTGAGCGGCGTGGCTTCGGGCATTTTCGTGGTGATCGCTAACGCGTGGATGAACGCGCCGGCGGGGTTTCGTCTCATTGGTGGCCAACCCGTGGATGTAAATCCCATCGCGGCGATGGCCAATCCCGGCGCGTTCTCGCAGACGCTGCACATGACGATCGCCGCGTACGCGTCCACCGCGATTGCGGTGGGCGGCATTCACGCCTTTGTCCTTCTCCGGCAGCGCAAATCGCTGGATGAGAGACTCGTGAGATTTCACCGGGGGGCTCTCGCGGTCGCGCTCTCGATCGGAATACCAGCGGCGATCCTGCAACCGTTGTCAGGCGATCTGAGCGCAAGATTTGTCGCCAGGATACAGCCGGTAAAGTTCGCGGCTATGGAGGGACAGTTCTCTTCCGAAAGAGGCGCGCCGTTGCGGATCGGCGGCTGGCCTAGCGAAGTCGAACGTCGAACACGATTCGCGATCGAGATTCCGAGAGCGTTGTCGCTGCTGGCCTATGATGACGCGAATGCGCTCGTCCGTGGGCTCGAGGAATTCCCGCGGAACGATTGGCCTCCAGTGCCGGTCGTACACGTCTCCTTTCAGCTGATGGTCGCTCTAGGCACGACGATGGCGATCGTCGCGACGTGGGCGGGAGTGGTTGTGCTCCGCCACAAATCCTTCGAGCTATCACCGAATGATCGCCCGCTGCTCCTCGGCCTCTCGATTATTGCGCCATTCGGGTTTCTGGCGACGGAGGCGGGCTGGTTTACAACAGAGGTCGGTCGTCAGCCTTGGATCATCTTCGGCGTGCTACGCACAAAAGAGGCAGTCACGCCAATGCCAGGTCTCATTGTGCCATTTGTCGTGGTGTCGCTGCTTTACTGCGGCCTTGGTGCTGTCGTGGTCTGGCTCTTGTGGCGCCAGATTGTAAAGACCACGGGAGATCGAACTCAGGTCGATCGGATCTCGAGCGCGACGACTTCCCGACCGTGAGCACCCAGCCGTTCCTGACTCCGCAGTCAGAGATCGCCGGCGCGATCGCGGTCGCGCTCAATATTTATGCGCTTTCCGCTGGAGCGGACTTCGGCGGCGGCGTTTGGGACCTGTTCGCGATCGGGCCAAGACGCGACCGTCAGCGGGAGCTAATCGCCAATGCGATCGCGCCGATCTGGGAGGCGAACCATGTCTGGCTGATCCTCGTGGTGGTGCTGCTGTTCACGGCATTCCCGCCTGCGTTCTCGCGTCTGATGACGCTCCTGCACATTCCCCTCACACTGATGTTGCTGGGCATCGTCCTCCGTGGCTCGGCTTTTACCTTCCGGAGCTACGACAGCCAGCGTGACAGGGTGCAGCGTCGCTGGGGACGAATCTTCGCTATCGCGAGTATCCTCACTCCGCTGCTGCTCGGCGTCATTCTTGGGGCCATCGCGACGGGAAAGCTGAGCGCCGCTCGGCTATCGAACCCCGCGTCGTTCGCGGAAGTCTACGTCCAACCCTGGCTCGCTCCCTTTCCAATCGGTGTCGGCGCTCTCGCGCTGGTGCTCTTTGCCTTGCTTGCCGCCGTGTACCTCACCGTCGAAGCCAAAGACGCGGCGCTCAGAGAGGATTTTCGGCGACGAGCACTGTGGGCAGGGACAGCGGTGGCAGTGGTCGCCGCGATGAATCTCTATCTTGCACGCGCCCATGCTCCCTTGGTGTGGAGCGAGCTCACCGAGGGCAGTCTCGCAATGGGTTTTCGCATTGGCGCGGCGATATCGGCCTTGGGAGCCATGGCCAGTCTTTGGCTTCGGCGTTTTCGGTGGGCGCGAGTCGCCGCTGCGATCGAGGTATCTCTCATCCTGTGGGGATGGGCGCTCGGCCAGTACCCATACCTCGTTCCGCCGGATCTGACCGTAGACAACAGCGCCGCTCCGCCGGCGACATTAAGACTTCTCGCGATCGCGCTCGTCGCGGGTTTAGCGCTGTTATTACCTTCTCTTCGATATCTCTTTAAAGTGTTTAAAGAAGGTTATTAATTCCGTTGCCTGTGACTGGGTGAGGGCCGCGCGCGTCGGCTAGATAGCGACCTGTACCATTGGTCGCGTCTCTGGCCAGGAGCTTCTTGCGACGCGCTTCGCCTTGTTTCCATAGAGCACGCCGAGCGGGATTTGCCGTCATAAGCTGTTGCTGTATAGGTGGTTGTGGAGCGCCCCCGAAGGCTGTTACTGGGGACGTTGTGCAGCAAGGATCCGTGGTCATGGTAACCCATGACGCTTCTACCGGTAAAACCGTCGAATCAGCGGTTACTGCCGGATCCCTTTCGTACCGCTGGGCGCGACGTGGGACCATTCGAGTCTACGTTCAGCAGTCTTCGCCTCTGCCGGGCTGGACACCACGCCATCTCACGTTGGTGGATGAGGCAGTCAAAGCCTGGATGAGTAGCGACGACGTGCGCATCGAGCTCGTGAGTTGGCCCATCGATGCGGACGTTCGCCTTTACTGGACCGACCGTCTTCCAGCAAGCAATCCGGGCGTTACGATGCTCTATCGGAATCCGGCAGGGCGCCTCACGCATGCGGATGTCTTCATCGCGGCGCAGCCCGCGCCATGGAACACCGGTACTCCGGATCGTGTGCTTTATGCCACGATCGCCCACGAGCTTGGACACGCACTGGGTCTGCCGCACGATCCGTCGCCGGATGCGTTGATGCACCCTTCGCCGCTCGTGACCGCCGTGACGACGGTCGATCTCACCAAGCTCAGGGTGCTGATGCAACGGCCCTGAGCCCGTCGATCCATGCGCGATAGCTTGAGCGCATGGTCACGGGACCACGGATCATCGTTGTCATGGGACCGGCAGGCGCCGGGAAGACGACAGTCGGCATCCCCCTCGCCAGCTCGTTAGGCTGGGAGTTCCTCGACGCCGACCAGTTCCACTCCGCCGAAAACGTGGAGAAGATGCGGGAAGGCATTGGCCTTACCGATGCCGACCGAGCGCCCTGGCTCGCCTCGATGTGTCGAGCACTCGAAGAGAAGCTGGTGCAAGGCAAGCGGGTCGTGCTCGCGTGCTCCGCTCTGAAGGAGGAGTATCGACGGGCGCTGATTCCCGCGAACGCCAGGAACAATGTCCGATTCGTCTATCTGCACGCCGATGAGAAGCTGCTTCGGGAGCGGCTGGCCAATCGTCACGGGCATTATGCGGGGCCGGAACTGCTCGCCAGTCAACTGCAAACACTGGAAGAGCCGCTCGACGCGCTTTGGGTGGATGCGTCGCTGCCTCCGGGTGAGATCGTCGCCCGAATCCGTGACGCATTCGCACTGTGAAGGTGACGCAGCGCACGGACCTCGTGCATTCGTTGCGTGACCGAGGTTGCCGATCGTCCTTGCAGTGTCCCCTGCTCGCGTGAGGGCACTCATGCAGATCCAGTGTCCCAAGTGCAGCGCGCCGATGCGCACCATGCACGTAGAAGAAACCGCAATTGACCGGTGCACATCCTGTGAAGGCCTGTGGTTCGACGCGCTCGAAGACAGCGATCTTCACGCGAAGGAGAGCATCGATCTGCTAGACCCGCCCGGCGCGACGTCCGCGCCAGGTCGCAATGAACAGCGTCGTGTAGACTGTCCGCGGTGCCACGCGCCCATGATTCGAATGCTCGATCGGCGCACGCGGAGTGTGTGGTACGAGTGCTGTCCGGTGTGCTTCGGCAAGTTTTTCGACGCCGGTGAGTTCCGCGCCATCCAGCCTCGGACCTTGATGGACATGCTCAAGCAGTGGTTCGGCCGTCAATCACATTAGCCCGATCGCAGTTAGCGCTGGACTTTGCGCTGCACGCTGGCGAACATGACGCGTCCGCTGAAGGCGTCATTTTCCCTCCGCCACCTGCATCATGGTGCCAGCCGCCCGTCTCTTCGCCGCCTGCTCGCTTGCTTTCATCGCCGGCTTCCCGTTAGGCGCCTCAGCACAGATCTCGTCTGCACCGCGCAATGACTACGCGCCAGTTGCCGATCGTCTCCAGCAGCTCATCGACCGCGAGATGCGGGCGGATCGGCTGCCCATCCTCTCCATAGCGCTCGTCGACGACCAGGAAGTTGTGTGGACCCGCGGCTTTGGCGTCGTCGACTCGGCGACGAAGCGCGTCGCAGGTCCGCAGACGGTTTTCCGCGTTGGCTCGGTGTCGAAGCTCTTCACCGACGTTGCGATCATGCAGCTCGTGGAACAGGGAAAGATCGATCTGGACGCACCGGTTTCCAGGTACATTCCCGAATTCCATCCTCAGAATCCCTACGATCGGCCGATCACGCTGCGACAGCTGATGTCACATCGCGCTGGCCTCGTGCGCGAGCCACCGATCGGGAATTACTTCGACAGTACCTCCCCACCGCTGGCGGCGACGGTCTCCAGCCTCAATCGCACGACGCTGGTGTATCCGCCGGCGACGCACACGAAATACTCCAACGCGGCGATTGCAACCGTCGGCTACGTTCTCCAGCGCGTCACCGGAACGCCCTTTCCTCAGGCGCTTTCCAAAGCCGTACTGCAGCCGTTGGGCATGACCATGAGCGGCTTCGAGCCGACGCTCGCTCTCACGCGCGAGCTGGCGCCCGCGCAGATGTGGACGATCGATGGACGGACATTCGCCGCGCCGACGTTCCAGCTGGGCATCGCGCCGGCGGGAAGTATGTACACGACGGTGAACGATCTCTCGCGATTCATCAGCGCGCTGTTCGCCGGCGGTCGCGGAGTGAACGGTCAGCTGCTGAAACCAGAGACGATCACCCAGATGTGGACGCCGCAGTTTGCGAGCCCCGGCGAAAAGGAGGGCTACGGCATTGGGTTCCGCATTGGAACGCTGGACGGTCATCGCAACGTCGGGCATGACGGCGCCATCTATGGCTACGCGACAACGCTCCAGGCGCTTCCCGACGAGAAGCTCGGGGTCGTTGTCGTGACGACGCGAGACGGCGCCAACGCTGCCGTCGATCGAATTGCCGACGTGGCATTGCGCGAAATGCTCGCGCTGCATGGCGGCAAGCCAAGCGGAGTGACGGTGGCAGGCAATGCATCCGCCGAGCTCGATACCCTTCAGTCGGTCGCGCCGGTACGAGCGCGGCATCTTGTTGGCGAATATGCACCCCGGTCGGGCCCTGGCCGTGACGTGGAGCTGATGCATCGGGGGACGGGACTCGCCGTGCTGCCCTCCAACGGCGGTGGCATTCCCGAGCTTCACGCGCGCGGAGACACGCTCGTGGTCGATGACCCGGTGTTCGGGACGGGTGCGCGGTTCCTGCCTAACGCCGATTCGGCTTCGTGGCTCCGAACTGGGGACGCCCTGCTCGATACACTCTTCCGCGTCAACCATGGAATGCCGGGCGCTGCCGCCCAACCGTGGCGCGGTCTCATCGGCGAGTATGGCCCGGACTACGACATCCTTTACGTCTACGAACGCGACAACCGGCTGTGGGCTCTGATCGAGTGGTTCTTCCCGTATCCCCTCACGGAAGTCGCGCGCGATACCTTCGCGTTCCCTCCAAATGGACTGTACGATGGCGAACGGATCGTCTTCACGCGCGACCGAAGCGGTCGCGCGATCGAAGCCCGTGCCGCGGGCGTGCGCTTCGCGCGTCGCAACATCGAGCCGAAGGCGGGCACGAACCAGTTGCGCATCACACCACTGCGACCCGTCGCCCAGCTGCGCACCGAAGCGCTCGCGGCATCGCCGCCAGCGGAGAGCGGCAACTTCAAGGAGACGGATCTCGTCGAGCTGGTGAAGCTGGATCCAACGATCAAGCTCGAGATTCGCTATGCGACGACGAACAATTTCCTCGGCACGAAGATCTACGACGAGCCGCGTGCGTTCATGCAACGCCCCGCTGCCGACGCGCTCGTGCGGGCGCACCGCGCGCTCAAGTCGTTAGGTTATGGTCTGCTGATCCACGACGCGTACCGGCCGTGGTACGTGACGAAGATCTTCTGGGATGCGACACCAGCGGCGAAGAAATGGCTCGTGGCCAATCCCGCCGAGGGGTCGAAGCACAACCGCGGTTCGGCGGTGGATCTCACGCTCTACGATCTGAAGACGGGAAAGCCCGTCGAGATGGTGAGCACGTACGACGAGAGCACCGATCGCGCCTACGCCGAATATCCGGGCGGTACGTCGCTTCAGCGTTGGTACCGCGAGCTGCTTCGGCAGGCTATGGAGGGGCAGGGCTTCACGGTGAATCCGCAGGAGTGGTGGCACTTCGACTACGAGGATTGGAAGAGCTACCGTATCGGCAACATTCCGTTCAGCAAAATCAGGGGTTGATTGCGGCAATGAAGCTGGCGAGTGTTCGATCCGCGACCCACCAAACGCGGAGCTGATCATCGCCAGCAACCAACACATCGACTTCCTGCAGACGGCGCGGCGCGTGCTGCGGGAGAACGGGTTCGATCCCGACTTCGGCCAACCAGTCGAGGCGCAGGTAGCATCCGCGAAGGCGCCGGCGACCACCGCGGGCCTGCGCGATCTCCGTGATCTTCTCTGGTCGTCGATCGACAACGCCGAGTCGCGCGACCTGGATCAGATCGAAGTGGCGGAGCAGCTGCCGGATGGCGCGATTCGAATTCTCGTGGCGATTGCCGACGTCGACGGGCTCGTGACGAAAGGATCTGCCGCCGATCTCCATGCAAACGAGAATGCGACATCGGTGTACACTGGCGTCGCCGTCTTTCCGATGTTGCCCGAAGAGTTCTCGACGGATCTCACATCGCTGAACGAGAACGCGGACCGCGCGGCGGTGATCATCGAGAATGTCGTCGAAGCAAATGGCGACGTGTCGCGCTTCGACGTCTACCGCGGCGTCGTGCGGAACAAGGCGCAGCTATCCTATGACGACACCGGGGACTGGTTGGAGAACACGAGCGGCGGCACCGTCCAGCCACCCCAGAAGGTCGCAGCGACGCCCGGGCTCGCGGCTCAGCTGCGGCTGCAGTGGGAGGCAGCGCGTCGGCTGAAAAAGGAACGCGAGGAAAACGGCGCGCTCGATCTGGAGACAATCGAAGCGACGCCGGTGGCGCAGGGCGGTCGCGTCGTCGATCTGAAGCTCACGCACAAGAGTGCGGCTCGGGATCTGATCGAGGACTTCATGATCGCGTCGAACGTGGCCATCGCGAAGTGGCTCGAGGCGCGCGGCCGCGCCGGCATCCGCCGCATCGTACGTGAGCCTGAGCGATGGGGGCGCATCGTGCAGCTGGCGGCGCAATATGGTGAGACTCTGCCGGCGGAGCCGGATTCGCTCTCGCTCTCGAAATTTCTGGCCAAGCGTCGAGCGGCAGATCCATTGCGTTTTCCAGACCTGTCACTGACAATCGTCAAGCTGATGGGACCGGGCGCCTACGCGCTCGATCTGCCAGGCAAGGATCCCGGAGGCCATTTTGGCCTCGCGGCGCACGACTACTCTCACGCGACGGCGCCGAATCGTCGTTATGCTGATCTGATCAGCCAGCGGCTGGTAAAGGCAACGCTCGCGAACACGGCGGCGCCGTACAGTAACGACGAGCTGGCGACGGTCGCGCAGCACTGCACCGAGCGAGAGGATGCAGCCCGGAAAGTGGAGCGAACGATGCGGAAGGTCGGTGCGGCACTCCTGCTCGCCGATCGCATCGGCGAGCGCTTCGACGCGATCGTTACTGGTGTCTCCAACTCGGGAACGTACGTTCGACTCCTGCACCCACCGGCCGAAGGCCGTGTCGTACATGGCGAGAAGGGAATGGACGTCGGCGACCGCGTGAAGGTGAAGCTGGTCGGGACGGATGCGGAGAAGGGCTGGATTGACTTTTCGGGAGTGAAGTAGCGGGTTGCGAGCAGGGGGTAGAGGGTGAAATAGGGAAGGACGACGGCACTTTGCCGTCGGGCTTTGTTCCGTTTCAACCCTCAACCCACAACCCACAACCCACAACCCCTCTACAGCTCCCTCCACCTTACCCCGTCCTTCATTATCAATTCATCCGCCTCACGCGGGCCCCAAGTACCGGCGGCGTACGTCGGCATCTGGTCGGGGGGATTCTCCTCCCAGTATTTGATGAGCGGATCGATGACACGCCATGCCGCCTCGACCTCGTCGCTGCGGGTGAAGAGCGTCGCCTCGCCGATCATGATGTCGAGGAGCAGCGTCTCGTACGCGGGCGCCGACGTCTCGCCGAAGACCTCATCATAGGTGAAATCCATGTCCACCGGCGCGACTTCCACCTCGGACGTGAGCGCGACGGCGGCGCCAGGCACCTTGACCTCGAAATTGAGATTCACCCCTTCATCAGGCTGCACACGCATAACGAGGGTATTCGGCTGCAGCACATCGCGGGTCTGGTGGCCGAACATCAGATGCGGCGGCGAGCGGAATGTCACCGCGATCTCCGACACGCGCTTCTTCATGCGCTTGCCGGATCGCAGATAGAAGGGCACCCCATTCCACCGCCAATTGTCGACGTAAAGCCGAACGGCGGAATAGGTCGGTGTGATCGAGCTCGGATCGACATCCTTCTCCTCGATGTACCCGCACACCAGCTTGCCGCCGACTGGCCCGGCGCGATACTGCGCACGGACCGCGTTTCGTGGAATGGTCTCAGGGTCGAGCCAACGCACCGACTTGAGCACCTTCACCTTCTCGTCCCGCACCGCGCCAGCGCTCATCGTGTAAGGCGGCTCCATTGCCGTAAGCGCAAGGAGTTGGAGAAGGTGGTTCTGAAACATGTCGCGAACGACGCCCGCTTCCTCGTAGTAGCGGCCGCGCGTGCCGACACCGACGTCTTCTGCCGCGGTGATCTGCACATGGTGGATCCACTGCCGATTCCACATCGGCTCGAAGATCGAGTTGGCGAATCGGAGGACGAGGACGTTCTGAACAGTCTCCTTGCCGAGGTAATGGTCGATGCGGAAGACCTGATGTTCGGCGAAGAGACTGAGAACGAGCTGATTGAGGTTCGTCGCCGTTCCGAGGTCGCGGCCGAATGGCTTCTCGACCACCACACGCACCCAGGGACGATCGTTCGCGTCGCGAGTGCGGGGCGCGAGTCCGCTCGTCGACAGGTTACGCACGATCGGCTCGAAGATGCTTGGCGGAACGGCGAGATAGAAGAGTCGGTTGCGATCTTCGGGCGAACGTGATGACTCGATCTCGGAGAGCCGCGCACCAATGCGCTCGTATTCCTTTGGGTCCGTGAGCTCGACGCAGGTGTAGTGCAGTCGCTCACACAGCGAGTTCCACAAATTCTGATCGAATCCATGGACCTCATCGGACTGCTGGATTGCTTCGCGCATGCGCGCGCGAAACGCGTCATCGTTGTCGCACGCTTCGCGGCCGACACCGAGTACGGCGAACTCCCGATCGACGAGACCCTCCTTCATGAGCTCGTACAGGGCGGGCATCAGCTTGCGCTTGGTGAGATCGCCCATCGCGCCGAAGATCACCAACGTGCACGGGTCGGCCCGATCGCGCGCCGGCCCCATCCCGCTCAGCTGCACGCTCGCGCGAGGCGTGATGACGGCGCTCGCGCTCATGACTTCTTCACCGCGTGGCCGCCGAACTCGTTGCGCAGGGCGGCGATCACTTTTCCTCCGAAGGTATCCGTTTGGCGCGAGCGGAAGCGCATGATGAGTGAAAGCGTGATCACGGGCGCCGGTGTATCCGTGTCGATGGCTTCCTGGACGGTCCAGCGGCCCTCGCCCGAGTCGGCGATCCAGCCTTTGAGGTCGCCGAGCGAGGCGTCGCGCGAGAACGCGCTGGCCGCCAGCTCGTTGAGCCACGACCGCACGACGCTGCCGTGCTGCCAGACCTCGGCAATCTGGTGAAGGTCGAGCTTCGGAAAATCCTTCGAGTTGTGGAGGATCTCGTAGCCCTCGGCGTAGCCCTGGAGCAGCGCGTATTCGATGCCGTTGTGAACCATCTTCACGTAATGGCCCGAACCGCTCGGCCCGACGTGAGCGTAACCATCCTCCGGCGCGAGCGCGAGGAAAATCGGCTCGCACTGCTTCACGGCGCGATCGGTGCCGCCGACCATCAGGCAGTAGCCATTCTCCAGTCCCCAGATGCCGCCGCTCGTGCCGCTGTCCACGAACTCGATGCCTTTCGCCGCCAGCTCCTGGGCGCGACGCATCGTGTCATGAAAGTTCGAGTTTCCACCGTCGATGATGATGTCGCCTTTCGCCAAGCTCGGAACGAGCGACGCGATGGTCTGCTCCGTGGGATCGCCGGCTGGGACCATGATCCAGATGACGCGCGGCGTCTCGAGCTTGGCGACGAGGTCACTGAGATCCTTCGCCGCCGTCGCGCCCATCTTCTGGTACTTCCCCGTAACGTCCGCGCTCCGATCCCACACGACCGTCTTGTGTCCTTTCCGCATCAGTCGCTCGACCATGTTGCCACCCATCCGGCCAAGGCCGATCATTGCCATTTGCATTTTCTTATTCCGTCTCTTGTCTGTTGTGTTGTCGCGGGTCGTCGATCGAGGAACTTGGAGCTGTCATGACGGGGAATCGCAAACACGCGCACCGTGCGGAGGGCGCGACGGTCATAGATCGAATCCCAGGTCCGCAAAGCTGCGCGCCAGTGTTTCCGCATTCGTGAAATGAATCGTTTGCATTCCGAGCGCCCGCGCCGGAGCCAGGTTCTGCTCACGATCATCGACGAACAGGCTGTTCGCGGGATCCGCCTGCGTCATTCCCAGCACGCGCTCGTAGATCTGGCGTGTCGGTTTCCGGACGCCCAGCCAGCAGGAGCTGAAGAAGACATCGAACAGCTCGCAGAGCCCAAATTTTCGAATGCGGTATTCATTCAGCTCGCGGGATTCGTTGTTCAAGGTTGCGAGACGGACGCGCCTCGGCCGGCCACGAATGCTCTGACGCAACCGACGCACCACCTCCAGGCTATCTGGCCAGGGCGTGCTGAGGCCGTACATGAAGGCCTTGAAATCGTCCGCTGAGAAATCACGCTTTCGCCAGAAGACGGTCACATCGAGGTATTCGTCGAGCGAGATCTGTCCCGACTCGAATGCGCCAACGGTCTCCTCGTGGCGATACTGAAAATCCTCGGCATCGAGACCGAATCGCGTAACGGCTTCCGCTCGCTGCTCCCGATCCCAGCCATTGGATCCGAGGACGCCACCGATGTCAAACAGGAGCTGATTGATAACCGTCATTCGCTCAGAACCGCTCGTGCTGGCGCTCCGTCGACACCCGAGAGCAGGAGCGGTAAACAATACAGATCATAGATACCTGCCGGCGGCTGGGAGAGGTCGAGCCCCTCGACGATGACGACTCCCCGCGACAGCAGCGTTGTGTGCGTTCGGTGGTGACCGGAGTGAAACTGCTCGATGGACAGATAGTCGATACCAACCAGACGCACGCCAAGGGAGACGAGGTATTCCGCCCCGTCGGGCGCGAGGTACGTATAGTCGCGGTGAAAATCGGGCTCGCGAATGAAATGCGAGTTTCGCGTTTTCAAAAGTACGCGCTCGTGTCCCGCAAGTGGTTGGTTGCGCAGATACGCTTCAGTTACCGCCATCACGTCGTCCTCGAACGCGACAACGATGGCGCGTCCCATGAGCACGTCGAGCGGCAGGGCATCGACCCCTGCCCCGTCTGGGATCATGTGGCGCGGCGCATCCACATGCGTGCCAGTGTGTGACCCGATCGAGAGATGGGAGACGTTGGAGCTGCCCCCCCGCGACATGTCTTGTTGCAGCTCGATGTGTATCTCCGGATTTCCAGGATACACGACCCCGCCATTCTTCACCGGCAGAGAGATGTCGAACAACTGACGTGGCATCGGCTGTCGCTCGTGAGGCGCAGCGCGGCCTGCGCTGCGCGACTGAACCCCACTGGCAAGCGCACACGCCTTACCGCCACTTCACAGGCTCCGATTGCGAGCGCGCTGCTTCGTCGAAAGAAAAGGTAAGCCAATCCGGGCGTGTCGCGAAGACAACGCGGTGAGCCAGGTCCTGCCTACCGGCTGCGGACCGGGCGCCCGGAGCCGAAGTGCGGCGAGCATGAGCACCGTCCGGGTTCAGTCCTGATGACTCTGGCTGCCGACCTCAGCGCTCTGGCGGTCGGGCCCGGTCTCGAGAATGCTGTCACTGACGAAATAGCCGCCGGCATCGCGCACGGTTCGCGCGACGGCGCGACGCAATTCGTCCTGGGGGGATTGCATGGCGTCGCGACTGGCGCGAAATCGACGTCCCGATTCCACGATGAACAGATCGCAGAGCTCGATCTCGTGCGTCGAGAGCGCGTTACCGCGTTCCTCGATCAGTCGCTCCGTGCGCGCGAGCACACAACCGGTCGCGAACAGCTCGATCGCCATGTCAGCGAGGCGCTCGAGCTCCTGTTGGCGGTCGATAATTTCCTTTCGATAATGCTGGATGACGCGCTCAGTTGTGCTCCGCAATTCCGCGACATGTTTCTCGAAGTATCGCTTGTGGACGGCGAGCCGCTCGTCGAGCGCGACGTCGAGCGTCGGCGTCGCGCCTAGTGCGCTACGCAGGCGAGAGGCGGCGAAGCCGCTGATGAGACCCAGGTTCCGTACGGGCTGTCGAAGTGCCGAGCCGATCTCCTTGAGCCGTTCCGCGGATCCCTGAATGCCATTGAGGGCGATGAACAATCGTAGAATCTCGTTCGTGCCTTCGAAGATCCGGTTGATGCGGGAGTCGCGCAGCCAGCGCTCATATGGGTACGGCTTCACAAAACCTCGACCGCCCGCGATCTGCACCAACTCGTCGGCGGAGCGCCAGATCATCTCGCTCGCGAACACCTTGCAGCAGGCGGCCTCGAGCGACCAGTCGTCGGCATCCGCGTCGCGCGAGGACGATGCGAGCTCAGTGAGGATGCCGAGCATCGCGTCCGCGGCGTAGATGTCACTCGCGACGCGCGCCATCTTGCGTTGAGTAATCTCGAAATCCGCTATCGGCCGGCCGAACTGGACACGGCCCTCGGCGAACTCAGTCATCTGCTTCAGGACTTCCTTCGTTCCCGCCGTGCAGCCGGCGGCCAGCGTCAGGCGGCCGCCATTGAGGACGTGCACAGCGACGCCGAATCCCTTGCCCACGACACCGAGAACGTGATCGGCGGGGACTTCGAGGTGTTCGTACACCAGCTCCGCTTGTGTCGAGCCGCGAATTCCCATTTTGCGAATCGTCCGCTCCACCCGAAAACCGGGCATGTCGGGCCGAATGATGAATGCGCTCGGACGCTGAACCGTGTGCCCTCCTCGCTCGACGTCGGTCTGCGCGAACGTCGCGATGACGCCAGCGCGATGGCCATTGCCTATCCAGAGCTTGCGTCCATCGAGTATCCAGTGCGAACCATCAGCGCTCGGTCGCGCGGTGGTCCTGACGTGCTGCGCGTCCGACCCCGTCTCTGGTTCTGTCAATGCATACGCCGCGAGGGTCTCGCCACGCGCGAGCTTCGGTAAATAGCGCGCCTTCTGCTCGGCGTTTCCGAACAGGACGATGGCTTTCGATCCGAGTCCGCAGTGAACGCCGACGAGCACCGCGATCGACGCGTCTGTTCTCGAGAGCTCCCCGAAAACACGAGCATACGCCGTCATCGACAGTCCGAGACCGCCATATTCCTTGGGAATCGACAGTCCGAGAAACCCTGCCCGGGCGAGAGCGCGGATGACGTCCTCGCCGATCGTCTCCTCTTCGTCGAAGCGCTCCGAGTCGATGAGACCTTCCTGTCGCATTTGACGCAGATCGTCGATGAGTCGACGCACAACTCGCGCTTCGCCGGGATCGCGTCGATCGAGTGGCGGCGGATAAGGAAAGAGCACTGAATCGTGAAGCGCGCCGGCGAAAATCCCGCGAACGAACGAAGGCATGAAGCGGCGAAAGGGAAGGGGGTGGAGAGTGGAAAGCTGCCTGTAAGGAATGGGTAATGGCGACAAGGTGGGCTTTCCAAGGGCACGGCGGGACATTTCCTTAGGCGGCATGCGCGCCCCTCGTTCGCTGGGAACGATCCTCTTGCTTTCGCTGGCTCTCGTGCTCGTCGGCGTTCTGGTCTACCAGGCGCAGGACGCGGCGCGGTCCCAGCAGCGAATCGCGGAAGCCACGCTCAGCGACTACGCATCCTTTGCCGACTGGCAGTTGGCGCAACAGACCAAGAGTAGCGTTCTGTCCGCCGTCATCACGTCGCTGAGCGCGCCGGCTTCTCGCGTCGATCCCCGAAGACCGGCGGCGACGGTGATGTCACCCGAGGAGGCCGAAGCAGACGCGCGAGCGATCACGGAGCCATGGTGTCGCTGCCTTGGTGGAGTCCAGTACTTCTTTCGTTACGACTGGGCGGATGGAACCTTCCGGACGACGGCGAACGAACTACCCGACGCTGCGATCGCCTGGGCGCGAGACACGGTAGTTGCCTACACAAAATCCCTTCCGCCCATCAACGGTCCGCGCCCCACCACATTCGGCTCTCCCGATGCGACATTCGGCGCCCTGCGGCCGTTAGGTAGCGTTGTCAACAACGACTCGTACGCGATGATTTTCGCCGACACCGAGCGTGCGCACATAGCCGACGACGCATCGGTTCCGCAGCTGCTCGTGTTCATGGTCGTACGCGAGTTCACCGGAAAACCAGTCGTTGTGTACGGGTACTCCACGGATCCGCGGACGTATCTCGGTCCAACGCTCAGCCTGATTCATCGTCGCAATGCCCTGCTGCCGCCGTCACTGCTCAAGGACATGACACCAGACTCGATTCTGGCGATTGCGGTGACGACCGTGGATGGCCGCGAAGTCTATCGGTCTCCAGGCTGGTTCCCGTCCAGCTATCGGGCCGCCGATACGCTCGAGTCGAACTTCGGCAAACTCGTTATGCATGTCGGTTTGCGGCCAGAGCTGGCGTCGCGGCTCGTCGTCGGTGGGCTGCCGCGCTCGCGTCTTCCGCTGCTGGGTGGCGTATTCATTCTCACGGCGGGGTTACTTGCTGTCGCCTGGCGCCAGCTGCACCGGCAGCAAGAGCTGGTGCGGTTGCGCACGGAATTCGTCTCCGGCGTGTCGCACGAGCTGCGCACCCCGCTCGCACAGATTCGTTGGTTTGCCGAGCTCCTGCATCTCGGCAAGCTGCGCTCGGACGAGGAGCGCGTGCGGTCGGCGGGTATCATCGACCAGGAGGCTCGGCGGTTAACGTATCTCGTCGAGAATGTGCTGAACTTTTCGCGGGCGGAAAAGGGAGCCAACCGGATCACGCCCACCGCGCTCGATCTCGACGCCGAGACTCGCGACGCGGCTGAGATGTTTGCCCCGCTCGCGCGATCTCGGCGTATGGCACTCCGCACCGTTCCCTCCGGCCTGTCAGTGACGGCGGATCGCAACGCGTTACGTCAGATCTTGCTCAACTTGCTCGACAACGCGGCGAAGTATGGCCCAGCTGGGCAGACGATCACGGTCGGCGCTGGTGCCACCCCAGAGGCAGAGGGCGCGCGGGTGCAATTCTGGGTCGAGGACGAGGGTCCGGGCATTCCAGTCGACGATCGCGATCGGGTCTGGGAGCCGTACGTGCGGTTGAATCGAGGCGTCGAGTCGGCGACGGGTGGCAGCGGCATCGGGCTTTCCGTCGTACGAGAGCTGGTGTCGTTGCATAACGGGACGGCCTGGATCGAAGCTGCGGCCACTGGACGCGGTGCGCGCGTCGTCGTCGAGCTGCCAGTTCGAGCCCTGGAGCCCGAGCCGCGGGAGCCTCAGGCGGAACGGGAGCATGCGCCCGCGGGGAGTGAGCCTTGATGACCGAACATCAAGGCAACGTCCTCATCGTCGAAGACAATCCCGATCTCGCCTACGGACTTCGCACCGGTCTCGAGATCGAGGGCTACGAGGTGGCGGTTGCTGAGGATGGCGAGACCGGGCTCACGCGCGCGAAGCAGTGGCTGCCCGATCTCGTGATTCTCGATCTCATGTTGCCGGGCATGGACGGGTACCGCGTGTTGCGGAGCCTGCGGGATGATGGCCTGGAGATGCCGGTGCTGATTCTCACGGCGCGTGGCCAGGAGGCGGACAAGGTGCTCGGCTTCCGTCTCGGCGCGGACGACTACGTCACGAAGCCGTGCGGAGTGCTCGAACTGCTGGCCCGCGTCGGCGCGCTACTGCGAAGATCGCGAATGGTGGAGCGTGGCGTGCACGCCAGCGGGGATGCTGTCGAGCGCTTCGGCGACGTCGAGATCAATCCCGCCTCACGCACGGTGATGAAGAAGGGAGAGGTGGTGTCCCTCAGCCCCAAGGAGTTCGATCTCCTGCTCACGCTACTCAGACGGCGCGGCGCCGTGGCGTCGCGCGTCGAGCTCCTTCGCGAAGTTTGGGGTCACCGAGTTGAAGTCATGACGCGAACGGTCGACATTCATATAGCCGAGCTCCGGCGGAAGCTCGAAGACGATCCGTCGGCGCCGCGGCATATACTCACCGTCTGGAAGGCCGGATACCGCCTCGAGCCATGATTCCGAAGCCCTCGTCCCCCCCGAACTCGCGCCGAGCAGCGACCCTGCTGACGGTCGTCATCCTCGTCTCGTCCTGCGCACGCTCACGAGCGTCGGTCTCTCCGCACGCCGCGGTGCCGCAGTCACGGCGCACGGACCCGATCAATGGATTGGACGTCGTCCGGGCGATGCACGATCGATATGCGTCGTCTTGGTACAAGACGCTGAGCTTCTCACAGACGACCACGATCACGCTGCCTAACGGGGGAACGCTGGTCCAGCAGTGGCTCGAAGCGGGCAAATTCCCCGGGCGATTGCGCATCGATACCGACACGGCTGGTCGGAGTGGCGTGATCTACTCCGGGGATACGGTGTACAGATTCTTGAACGGAAAGCTCGAGAGGTCGAGCGCCGACCGAAACGAGCTGCTGGTTCTCGGATTTGACGTGTACACGCAGCCGGTGGTCGAAACGCTGAACGTGCTGCGGTCGCGCGGCATCGACATCTCCAAGCTTTCACGATCCACGTGGGAGGGGCGTCCGGTTTTCGTGGTGGGCGCCGCCAGCGGCGATACGACCTCGAAACAGTTCTGGATCGACGCCGACCGGTTGCTCTTCGTGCGCCTTCTCGAGATGGTGACGACGCCGACCGGCCCGCGGCGACAGGAGTATCGTTTCCTGAAGTATGTGCCTCATGGAGATGCGTGGGTGTCGGAGGAAGTCGTCGGGCTCCGTGACGGTAAGGCGAACTTCCACGAGGTGTATGCAAATGTGAAAGTGGACGTTCCGATCGACGACGCGACCTTCGATCCCGCGCAGTGGGCGACCTTCACGCCCTGGTACCGCCGCTGACCGGAGAGAGGTTTTCGTGGCAACCGCTCCGGTCGATCGGGTCCACCTCGAGCGGCTCGCGACGCGTTTCGGGGCCCACTTTCTCATCCAGCTCATCGACCTGTTCATCGCGCAGGGGCGCGAGCGACTGGCGGCAGCGGAGCAGGGCGTAGCGGCAGGTGACGTCGCCGTGGTCATCGCCGCCGCTCACGCGCTCAAATCGAGCGCGGGGAACCTCGGTGCCGCTTCGTTAGGCGAGTGTGCGGCCGAGGTCGAGCGTCGCGGCAACAACGGCGCATCGGCCGAGACGCTTGCGCCGATGGTTGCCACGTTGACTGATTTGTTCGCTGCTGCCTGCGCGATGCTCGAAGCGATGCGCCTCGACGTCGAGCGACGCATGGCGTGACGCGGCATTGTCAGAGGGTCGTCGCTTCCTCGAGTTGGCTGGCGAGAAGGACGGCGTCAGTGACCGGTGCGTTACAGCTGTAGTTCCGACACACATATGCCGTGGCGCGTCCGCCGGGCGCGGTCCGGTCCGCGAGGAGCGGAATGTCGTCGGAACCACGGGCCGTGCCGCCCGCGAGGACCAGCGCTGGCACGTATCGTTCCGCCGCGACCCGTGTGAGCGCGCGAAAATCGTCAGCTGCCGGGTCACCGACAATCGCCAGCTCCACCGCGCCATGCACGAGCAGATCGGCAACGCCTAACGAATGGCCGAACGCCGCCGGGTGCCGGGCCATCGGCTCGGCCATCGTCTCCAGCACGTACGTCGCGCGGCGACGCATCGACTCATCTTGCAAGAGGTCCGCGAGACGGGCGAGCAACTCGGCGGCGAGCGAGGTCCCGGACGGAGTCGCGTTGTCGGTGATGTCGCGTGGTCTCGTGACGAGCTGCTCACTATCACTCGACGTGTCGAAGAACGCTCCGGCGCGATCGTCCCAAAACCACTCGACCACGGCATTGGCCAGTGCGCGCGCGCGCCCGAGCCAGAGCTCGTCGAAGGTCAGCTCGTACACGGCGAGCGCGGCGAGACCGAGGGCTGCGTAGTCCTCGAGGTATCCCTCGATCTTGGCAATGCCGTTCTTGTACGACCGCCGCACTCGCCCATCACGAAAGAGCACCCGGAAGAGAAATTCACCATGGCGTATCGCCTCGGCGCGATAGGCAAGATGGTCGAACGCGCGCGCGGCCTCCGCCAGCGCGCGCAGCATGAGCCCGTTCCATGACGCCAGTGTCTTGTCGTCCCGTCCCGGACGGACGCGTGCCCCGCGGGCCGCGAGCAGCGCATGCTTCGCGGCGGCAATCCTCGCGCGAAGCTCGGCGATCGAGATGCCAAGCCGTGCCGCGACAACCGTTGGCTCGTTAGGGATGCAGAGGATGTTCTTCCCTTCGAAGTTGGAGCCCGCGTTGACACCCCAATACTCGGCGGCGACTTTCGCATCCGCACCGAGCAGAGCCTCGAGCTCGGCCTTCGTCCAGAGATAGAATTTCCCCTCGTGTCCCTCGCTGTCGGCGTCGAGCGAGGAGTAGAAGCCTCCCTCCGGCCCAGTCATCTCACGCAGCACCCAGTCGATTGTCTCTTCGACCACGCGCTTCACCTCGGCATCCTTCGTTGCCTGCCAGAGATGGACGCCGAGGCGGGAGAGGAGCGCGTTATCGTACAGCATCTTCTCGAAGTGCGGCACGAGCCAGCGCTCGTCCACCGCATAACGCGCGAACCCGCCGCCAAGCTGATCGTAGATGCCGCCACGCGCCATGGCGCGGAACGAGTCTTTCGCCATCGTGAGAGCAAGCTCGGTCCGGGTGCGCGACCAGTACCGGAGCAGGGAGTCGAGCGCCATCGCTTGTGGGAACTTCGGGGCGCTGCCAAATCCACCGTGCTGTGCGTCGTAGTTGCGTGCCAGCTCCCGGTAGGCACCCTCGAGCAGCGTCGGCGCGAGCGCCCCGGTGGGGCGCGTGGGGTGCGTCGTGGCGGCGAAAAACTCGCGCAGCTGCGTCGTCGTGCGCTCCACATCACCGCGCCGATTTCGGTACGCATCCCCGACAGCGGCGAGGACGCGTTGAAACGAGGGCATTCCGTGCCGATCGGCGGGTGGAAAATAGGTGCCGGCGTAGAAGGGCAATCCCCCCGGAGTGAGAAAAACCGTCATCGGCCAACCGCCATGGCCCGTCATGGCCTGCACCGCTTGCATGTAGATGCCGTCGATGTCCGGTCGCTCCTCGCGATCGACCTTGATGTTGACGAAGTTCTCATTCATCAAGTTCGCGGTCGTCTCGTCCTCGAACGACTCGTGCTCCATCACGTGACACCAATGGCACGCCGCGTATCCGACGCTCAGCAGAATGGGCTTGTCCTCGTCACGCGAGCGCGCCAGCGCTTCCGGTCCCCACGGGTACCAATCCACGGGGTTTCCGGCGTGCTGCAGCAGGTAAGGACTCGTTTCCTGCGCCAGGCGATTGGCCATGTGAACGACCCGGTGTGACGAGGGCACGTCGGCGGAGGTTCTTCGCGATGACCGCTTGTCGCCGGCGTATATCGAGAGAAGGTTACATGCCTCGGACGTCGCGTGCCGCACCGTTCACTTCCAACCATCGTGGCGCACTCTTCTCGACATCGTACGCGCAAGCATGGCGCTGCGCGGCTCGAACCGCTGCCCAGCGCTCCGCCAGCACCGATCTACCGGCGTATTCCGTGGGTCGCACTGGCGATTACGGTGCTCGTGCTCATTACGGCGGCCTTCGCCCAGCAGCCGATTCGCGACGCCGCGTCGCTCGGCAATGTGACCGAGGCCCATATCGATCTCTCCGCGGGCTACATCGCGATCGCCCCACTCTCGAACATTCTCGACACCCTCACGCTCCTCGGTGCACGGCAGCACATTGCCGTGCTCGTCTCCCTGGCGGCGCTATACGCGGCAATTCGTGTGTGGCGTGTTCGGAGAGTATCCGAAGGGGGGAGGTTGCCCGCGCGCTCGCGAATGGTACGTGAGTTCGGTCATGCGGCGCTGTACTTCGTCGCGATCGTGGTGGTCTACGCCGCGGCGATGTTGATGCCACGGCCAATGGCGGCGATTGCCGCGGAGCCATCCGATGTCATCCTCGTTGTAGACTTCCACGCCCACACCCGCTACTCGCACGACGGCCGTCCAGGCTGGGAGCCTGCCGACGTTCGCGCGTGGCATCGCGCAGCCGGATTCGACGCCGTGTACATCTCCGACCATCGCACGGTACAGGGCGCCGAGCTTGGCATTGCCGACAATCCGGGTGAGGCGGGGCAGGGTGAGATGCTCCTGCAGGCGCTCGAGGCGGGATGGCGTGGCGAGCACGTCAACATCCTTGGTCTGAATCGATTCTATAAGGGCGTGACGACTTCGGATCTCCGTGACGTCGACGAGCAATCGCTCACCCTCGCGAGCCTCCTGCCGAAACGAGAGCCATTGGTCATCGAGACGCTGCCCGGGCACCTCGACAAGATCATTCCGGCGAAAGGACCGCAGACCGCGGGCGTGCGCGCGATCGAGGTCATCGACGGCTCGCCACGCGGCCTGGACCAGACGCGTCTCCAGCGCGCGCGGATCGTGCACCTCGCGGACAGCCTCAACATCGCGATGGTGACGGGCAGCGACAATCACGGCTGGGGCAGGGCAGCACCGGGTTGGACATTGCTGGTGGTGCCGGGTTGGCGCGGCATGGGCACCGATTCTCTCGCGTTCGCCATCGAGCAGTCGCTTCGCTCCGGACACGACGCGACCCGCGTCGTCGAGCGGAGAATTTCCGGCGAGCGGAATGGCAGCAACGCATTCGAGCTCGCGCTCACGCTCCCAATCGTGACGTGGGGCATGTTGACGACGATTTCCGTCGATGAGCGGGTGATGTGGATCATCTGGGTGTGGGTGATCGCGGTGGCGTGGCGCCTAACGCGCAACTGGCGGCAGCGCCGTCGCCTGCGGCGCGTCGTCTAGGTCGAGTGAGGGAAACGCCACCGTTGTCACGGCGGACGCTCATCGTCGGCGTGCTCGCGGCCGGCCTTTTCGTTCGCCTGGTGTTCGCCGCGATCATTCCACTCTTTCCCGACGAGGCCTACTACTGGGAGTGGTCGCGCCGACTCGCCGCGGGCTACTTCGATCATCCTCCCGGAGTGGCGGTTCTTGTCCGTGGTGGTACGATGCTGTTCGGGAGCATCGCGTTAGGCGTACGTTTTCTCCCGGTCCTTGCGGGACTCGTCGCCGCGCTGGCGACGACGGGAATCGCGCTCCGCATTGGCGACGAGGACAGCGCGCTCCGCGCCGCGATCATCATTACATGCATGCCGCTTGCCGCCGCCGGTCTCGTGCTCGCGACCCCTGATGGGCCGTTGCTGGCGACCACCGCGTTAGGTGTGTACGCTGTCGTTAGAGCCATCCAGGCACCGCTGCGCTCGCGCCTCTCGCTCGGCTGGTGGACCGCGAGTGGCGTCGCGCTCGGCTTGGCGTTCTGCTCCAAGTACACCTCGATCCTGATGCCAGTCGGCGTAACCATCGCGATCATTTCGCGCGCGAGTCTGCGCACGCGGCTGCGTGAGCCGGGGCCATATCTCGCCTGCATCATCGCGACGCTGATCTTCCTTCCCGTTCTGCGCTGGAATTCGGCACACGGCTGGGTGTCGTTCGGCTTTCAGATTCGCCACGGGCTAGCCCCCGTGGCCCGACGCGACCTGCTCGCTCCCCTCAAGCGACTCGGAGACATGATTGGCGGACAGGCGGGACTCGTGTCACCGATTCTCTTCGTTTTGTTCGCCGTCGTGGTCGGGCGCAGTCTGCGCCGGGCAAGCTCGGACGCTGCGTACCTGCTCTCGATGATCGCCGCGTTCACATTCCTCTTCTTTTGCTTCAGCGCGACACGGCAGCGCGTGGAGGCGAACTGGCCGGCCCCGGCGTACATACCCGCGATTCCACTCCTGGCGGTCTTCACACAGTCCCGCGCATTGGCGCAATGGCGTCGTAGTGGAGTCTGGCTCGCAGCCGCGCTCTCGATCCTGATCTATCTCCACGCGGCCTTCGAGATCCTGCCCTTGCCACCGGGCAAGGATCCGATCGCCCGATCGGCTGGCTGGCGTGACGTGGCTGGTGCCGCTCATCTCGCAGGACTTCGGAACGACGGCCCAGGAATCTCCTGGTTCGCGGCAGACCGCTATCAGGATGCGGCCCAGCTAGCGTTCCACCTACCGGCTCACCCCACCACGTTCTCGCTCAATCTCTCCGGCCGCGGCAATGAATATGACTTGTGGCCGGACTTCGGCGATCGAGCACATCCAGGGGACAACCTGGTGCTCGTGGTCGACGAAGTCACAGGAACGAATCCGATCGTCTCGCAGCTTGCACCGCACTTCCAGTCGGTTTCGCGCGACAGCCTCGTAGAACTACGGAGTCGACACGGCCTCGTTTCGCAGCGACGCTTATGGGTTCTCCACAGTTGGACTGGCGGGTGGCCTACCCGCTCCTGATCGGGAAACGCTTGCACATTTGACGTACAGCCTGCTTGTTAAGATCCCGGGCGGCTGACGCCGCGGCGCGGAGAATCGGTACCAGCGGAAGTGGAGTCGAGCGATGACTATTCCGAGATTCCGTCCCCCGCAACAGACGCGAAGCCAGGAAACACTCGACCGGATTCTCGACGCGGCTGAGCGCGTCCTCGAGGAGAAGAGCTTCACCGAAGCGACGCTGGCGGAGATCATGGAGCGCGCTGGAGTGACGGTCGGCGCGTTCTATCGGCGCTTTCCTGACAAAGACGCTCTGCTGCACCTGCTCGACGAGCGATTCTTTCTACAGATGCAGGAGCGCGCCGACGAGCTACTCGACCCAGAACATTGGCGCGGCGCATCGACGGCGCAGATTCTGACGGAGTTCGCGCGCACTGCTGTCACCGTCTACACGTCAAAGCGCGGAGTTGCACGCAGCGTCTTTCTCCGCGCTCGCGTCGACCCGATCATTCAAGCAACAGGTCGGCAGGTGAACGCGAAGTATATCGAGCAGCTGCGACGGCTCCTGCTCGATCCGAGTCGGCGCGACGCGATCACGCATCCGCATCCCGACCGCGCGATCGCGCTCGGATTCATGATGTTCTTCGGCGCTCTACGAGAGACGACCGTCTTCGGCGAGGTCTGGCCCGACCACGATCAGCTCGTCGGCGGTAGTCTGGGCGAGGAGATGGCGCGGTTGTATCTCTCGTATCTCGGCGTTCACTGATCTCATTTCTTCCTCATTATCACTCATGTCGATTGCTTCCGCTGAAATCGTCGTACCAACCGACCTCGACCAGTATTTCGTCGAACATAACGAGCGAATTCACGAGCAGCTCTTCGATTTTCTACGAATACCGAGCATCAGTGCGCGCTCGGAGCATAACGACGATACAGCGCAAGCGGCCGAATGGGTCGCGCGAAGCATGCGGGACGCCGGACTGGTTGCCACCGTCCACAAAACGGCCGGTCATCCGATCGTGATCGGCGAATGGCGCGCTGCCGGCCCGGATGCGCCGACAGTGCTTGCGTACGGCCATTACGACGTGCAACCCGCCGAGCCTCTCGATCTCTGGGAGAGCGCGCCATTCGAACCAAGCGTGCGATCGGGCAAGATCTTCGCTCGTGGTTCAGTGGATGATAAAGGCCAGCTTTTCCTGCACGTCAAGGCGCTCGAGGCGCTGCTGCGCACACGGGGGAAGCTGCCGGTGAATGTCGTTCTGCTCATCGAAGGCGAAGAGGAAGTCGGGAGTGAGCACCTGTCCTCGTTCATCGAAACGAACAGCGGGCTTCTTCGCGCTGATGCGATCGTGATCTCCGACTCGGCGATGTTCGCACCGGGCCTTCCCTCCATTCTCTCCTCGCTGCGCGGGATGGCGTACTTCCAGATCGACGTCCAGGGCCCGGCGACGGACCTGCACTCCGGCAGCTACGGCGGAGCGGTCGTCAATCCGGCGATGGCGCTCGCCCGGATCCTCGCGACGATGCACGACGGCTCGGGTCATGTCGCGATCGACGGATTCTACGACAAAGTCATCGATTGGGGCGACGCCGCACGCCAGGAAATGAGGGCCCTTCCTTTCGACGATGAGCACTTCCGTGAAGAGACGGGCGCATCTGCGTTAGGCGGAGAGGCTGGGTTCAGCACGCTCGAGCGGTTGTGGATGCGACCGACCTGCGAAATCAACGGTTTGCTGAGCGGGTACACTGGCGAGGGAGCGAAGACCGTGCTGCCATCGAAGGCGATGGCGAAGGTGAGCTGCCGGCTCGTGCCCGATCAGGATCCGCGCGAGATCGAGCGATTGATGCGCGCGCATGTCGAGCGCTACGCCCCCAAAGGTGTTGCGGTGCAGGTGACGCATCTCCACGGCGGAAGCCCATGGCGAGCGAACCTGGATGGCCCCCTGTTCGACGCCGCGCGTCGGGCACTCGCCGCCGCATTCGGGCGCGAGCCGGTGATCACGGGGGAGGGGGGATCGATCCCGGTCGTCGGCGACTTTCAGCGCATCCTCGGCGCGCCGGTGCTGCTGATGGGCTTCGGCCTGCCCGGCGAGAATGCCCACGCCCCTAACGAGTGGATGAGCGACGAGAACTTCACGCGCGGCCTGAGGGCAGTGGCGATGCTTTATCAGGAACTGGGGCGGTAGCGGGATGCGGGATGCGAATGCTCTGATCTCGGATTACCCGTCGCCCGTCGCCCACAACGCTCAGAAGCGCCACTGGTGAATGATTAGCGCGCCGACCGCCTGCGTCGTCCAGAACGGTTGCGATTCGAGCGTCGGCTCCTTGAGCAGCACCGACGGCTGTGTATAGGCGGTGTACGTCCAGCCTTTGCTTGTGCGATACTCGAGTCGCACACCTGGAAGATTATTGTAGAGCTGGACGCCCACGAAGGTGCGCGGATTCAGATATTTGCCGCCCTCGACGCGCGTATTCTGGATGAAATTCGACCAGCCCTTCTGGCCGGTGGTGAGCTCTGGCGTATCGCCCGGCGAGATGTAGAACTGGTCGGCACCAAGCGCCTGACCGGCTCGCGATTGCAGTTGCTCGAACAACACACCCAGGGCGACGCCCTCGAGCCGGGTCATCGCGACCTGCGCGCTCTGGCCAACGACGCCACCGGGGCCGCCGGCTCCGCCGAGACTCGAGCCTTCCGGCGCGAGCAAGTTCGTCGTCGGACCGCCAAATGCGAGAAGTGTCAACAGCTCCGATTGTGAGCGCGGCGGCTGCGCGTCGCTCTGGAGTGTGAGTTTCGGATTCTTTAAAGTGCCTCCGATCTCGACCTGGATCGTCATCGCCGGGCTGCCGGTGAGCTGAACCTGGTACTCCCCAGTCGCTTGCAGCGTGGGATTGATGTCCGGCGTGCCGACAAAGGTCGCCGAACCGCGCGTGATGGTGAATCGCTTGCTGAGGAAGGTGTAATCGCCACGCTCGGTGCCGACGGCGCCCGTGAGTGTCAACGCAGACTGGGCGACGTGAACGTCGACCGGATAATCGGTGAAGATCTCGATGCTTGCGTCGGTCGTCTTCACCCAGGTGTTCCGATTGACCCCCACCTGAACGTCGACTCGCGCGTTGGCGAGGAGGGGCGACTGCGCGGGAAAGAGCTGCTTATCCGCGATCAGCGCCGTATCCGCGACGTTGAACAGATCGGGATCACCAGCGCTGATCACGTTCTTGTTCGATGAATTGTTGATTTCGATGGTCCCGCCAGTGATTTGCACGCGGCCGCTCAGATATGGCCGCGTCATTGCGCCCGTGAGCTTCAAATCCGCGTCGGCGCTCAGCTTCCCCATCGTGTTGTCGAGCACTTCCGCATTGTGCGCGTCGACCGCGAGAGCGAAGGTCGGATTCCGCAGATCCGATACCCGGAGTCCACCGGTCACGGCGATGGTGCCGCGTCCGGCTTTCGCGGCGAGCGAATCGATGCGCAGGGTGTCTCCGACGAGCGCGATCGCGCCTCGCAAGTTATCGACGTACATCCCCGTCGTCGCCACCCTAACGATACCGCGGTTGACGCGGACCGATCCGCTCACGCTCGGGTGATTGAAGGTGCCACGCACCGTCGCCTGCGCCGCGGCCACGCCGTGCACCTCGCTCACGACGCCCGTGAAGTCCGGAATCAGCTCCAGCGGCAGGCTGTCAGCCATGAGGTCGACCGCCATCGGCTGCTGGAGAAGGCGCGGACCGGTCACGCCCTGGAGCGCGAGATTCACGGGCAGGTTCGCCGTCAACGTCGCCATCGGCAAGCCGCTGCGCCGCAGGAGATCGAGTTCAGCGCCCAACGATCGATTCGCGTATCCGAAGGTGCCGTGCAGCTGGGGAACCGTATCGCGCTTGTAGACGCCGTTCACCATGCCGAACGCGCCGCGCAGGGTCGGGGCGGCGAGGGTGCCGCGCAGGGTGCCCTGCAGCGACACGAGCCCCTGGAGCTCGAGATCGCTCTGCAGGATGTCGAGGAGATCTCCGACCTGGAAGTTGTCGATGGCAATTTCGAACGCGCCGCTGCCGCTGGTCGGGAGGAGTCCGTTCGCGAAAATGCGACTCGTAGCACCGCTCCGCAGCTCCAGACTGTCCACCGCGATACCATTTGGCCGCGATTGGATCGTCGCCGGATGCATGGCCTGCCACAGGGTCGTGTCGAAGCGCAGCTGCATGTTCGCGATGCGCAATTCACGGTCGTTGGTCCGCAGGATGTAATCTCCCTTCAGCCCGTAGTCGCGCTGGTCGCCCTGGCGTACAAGCACTTCCACTCGGCCACCGCCGTTCTGGGCGTGATAGCTGAGCCGCGCGTCGAGGCTGTCAAACTGGAAACCCGTGGCGCTGATGGAGTCTCCTTGAACGCCGATTGCGATGGTGGATGCCGGCGTTCGGGCATTTGTCCACGCATACTGGCCGAGCAACATCCGCGCGGCGTTTCCGTGCACGTCGAGATCCTTCGCACCAAAGGCACCGCTGGTGTTGAAGTTGGCGATGTTCCCGCTGAGCTGCCCCGCCGCGTACAGCCTCCCCTTCAGAGCGATGGGTGTCGCCTGTGGCGTGTCCACCTTCAACGCCGGCAGCGGCCGGCCCGTGGCGAGGCGCTCGACTTCGGTGCGCCGCGCGATCCGGGCGGAGTCGGCTCGGGCTCGGCGCACAGCGCGTGCGACGACGGCGGGACGAGGGCGAACGACGCCGGTGTCCGGACCCGTGTGCGGCAGCAGGCGATCGAGCGCACCTAACGAATCGACAACGACGGTATAGGTGAGGTCGCCCGTGCGATTCGCGACGAGGCCGAAGCTCCCGCGTGCGGTGATCTGCGTGTGTGTGCCACTCAGGTCGAGTCGCTGCACCGAGGCGAGCCCATTGGCGATCGCGACTCGGACGCTGCCGCTGTCCACGGCGAGGCTGTCCCACTTCGACGCGGCGACGTCCGCGGCAAAGGTTGCGTTCATCGTCGCCGGCGTGAACCCGGCGCCCTTCGCCGACGCCGTCAACGTCAATGAGGTCACCGGCCCCTTCGCGAGCACGGTGTGCAGGTTGAAGAGCTGCACGCCTAACGCGATATCGTAGCGCTTTATGGGCCCGGTCAAGCCAAGCGTGCCGCGCTCGACGAGACGGCCCCCATCAGGAAGGCGGAGGTCCGATGCCACCGCGAGATTCGAGAGTGGTCCGGTGAGTCGGATCACGCCAGCGGCTCGGCCCTGCAGTCCAACCGACGGAGCGAAGCGTCCGATCTCGGCGAGGGATACCGGCCGCGCGGCGACGTTGACATCGATCCACGGTGCTGCCCCGGCGCGCGGCAGCTGAACCACTGCGGTACCGGTGAGCTGCGAGTTGTTGCCTCGGTCCTCGTGCAACAGGTCGAGACTGCCGCCAAGGCGCGTCCTCGTATCACCCGAAACGGTCGCCGTTCCCACGACCGTACCAGAGATCGGCAGCTGCAGTGAGCTTCCGGCAAGGGCCTTCACGAGATCGACCTGCACGGGATGCAGCCGCACGCGAAGGTTATTCGCGCTCATCGATCCCGTGCCGAAACCCACCTGGCCCACCGCCGCAACCTGACTCGTACCTGTCGTCGCATCGGCGAACGCGACATCTGCATCCACTCGTAAGGCGTGCTTGCCACCATTCACGGCGGCACGCCCGGTGAACGAGCCGCGTCGTGGGGACTTGAAGCCCGCGATGAGCTGTTCCGCCAGTCGCGTATCGAAGTTCGCGAAGCGAAGATTGGTGTCGTGCAGCGCGACCGTGTCGGACAGCGTCAGGCCGAAGTCTCCCTTCACTGTGGTCGCGCCGACCGCGACGTCGGCGTTGCGCGCCGTATAATCGTCCACGCCGTTCTTCCATCGCATCGCGAAGTCGAGCGTCCCCCCGCCCTCTGACGGCAGCCGCGGATAGAGCCAGCGCAGATCGGCGAGTGCAGCTGGCGCGCCGTGAAGGTCGAGAGTCATGTCGCCGGAGCTGAAGGCATAGCTGCCGTCACCGCTTACATGCGACGCCGGCATCGATGCACGCACGCCCCGCCACCACAGCGAATCGTTATTGAAATTGAAATTGCCGCGCATGTCGGTGACCGTCGCCGCCGGTGGGCGGAAGGGCAACGCGGTCATCTGCAGAGTGGTGACCTCGGCGTATCGATTCTTCTGATCCGGATCGGCAAGGCGCAGCATGGGCAGCGTCGCGTTCACCGCGCGCAGCTCGACGTCTTTTTGATAGGGCGGCGCGCCACCATATGCGTGAGCCGCGGGCACGACCATCGCTCTCGAGCTACCGTTGAGTGCCGCTCGCACCGCCGAGTCGCGCGCGGCTCGCGAGAGGTCGTTTCCAGGAGACCAGGGCGTCTTTACGAGCAGGTCCCCATCCACGATCGTGACGTTTTCCAGGCGGATCCAGCTCCCGAATCCCGGCGCCGTCGATGTCGGTTGAGTCGTGTCGCTGGCGAAGATATGCTGGTAATTCCATCTGCCGCCGGGTGGACGGTCGAGAACGATCAGCGGCCGAACGACGCGCACGTCATTCAGCCAGACCTTCTTCGCGATGAGCGGACCGAGGGCATAACGAGCGCTCAGCTCCTGGGCTGCGATGAAGGGCTCGCCGCTGCTGTCGCTGATCGCGAGGTCGTGAATCGTTAGGCCGGTCAGCAGGTTGCCGGAGAGCTTCCCGATGCTCACGCGCCCGTGAACGTGGCTCTGGAGCTGCGATAGCGCGAACCGCCGGACGCGCTCGTGCCCCCACTCCGTTGACGTCAGCACCACGACCACGATGCCCGCGAGTGCCACGATGCCGAGGAGCACCGTGACAACGCCGAGAACGACGCGGCCGATTCGTCGAAGCACGGGATCCATCAGTAGGCCTGTCCGATCGAGAGATGCAGAACGAGATGGCCGAGAAACGTGTTCTTGCCTTCCGTGAAGACGCGCTGCGTCTGCAGTGAGACGAGCTTAGGCACACCGTTCACGAGATCATTCGTGACTACGGGCAGAGTCTGCGTGATGCCTGGCCGGTATCCGAAATCGATTCGAATCGGGCCGACCGGCGAGTTGTATCGAATACCAGCGCCGGGCGTAATCGCCCCCGTGCCCTTCCCGAAGTTGGTGATCGACGTGACGTCCTTGAATCCCTGAAATGTCCCGTTGCCTACGACGGCGCCGTCGACGAACACTGCGCCGTCGAGACGGTGCATCAGAGGTACGCGCAGCTCGACGCTCCCCTCGATGACCGAGGTGCCACCAGTCGGCCTGGGCACGAACTCGCTGCTGCGTCCGACGTCATTGGGATTGCAGGCGGTGATTGGGGTGCTCAGCGGGCAGAGAGGCCTGGTGGGCTGATTCCTGTTTTGCTGGAAGCGCAGACTGTCAGCAGAAATCGTGAGCACACGCGGCCCGAGCTGGTTCTCACCATATCCGCGCACCGACATCGCCCCGCCCGCGTAGAAGCGCGTGCGAGGATGCAACACCGTGTCGCCTGTGGAGCTCGTCATGGCCCTGACGACGCCTAACCGCAAACGGCTCGCCACCACTTCATGCCGCAGGCTAGGGTGCCAGTACGCGGCCACGTCAGCCAGCGCACGATTGTAGCGGTAATCGGAGAGCGTGTACCGCGTCGCGCTCTGCAAATCCACTCGTGCGACGTAACCCTTGGTGGGCGTAAAGGGCAGATCGCTGCGATCGACGAACGCCGTGAACGTGAGCGGGGAAAGAGTCTGATGGCTCCGTAGCACGGAGATCGTCGTCGTGTCGCACACGCCGTAGTTCACGCAGAAGTACACGTCGCCCGCTTCCACACGAGTGACTTCATATCGATACGTGAGGCTCCCCGGAGCGCGCTGGGCGAACTGACGCGTGAACGTTGCCTGGACTCCATAGCCACGATCGATAAAGATCCCGGGCTCCGATCGCCGGTGGGCGAAGATGCCGAACCCCGCCTGGTTCGCCGGCCGCCGCATGAACGCCGGCTGCAGGAAGTCGATGCTCGCGCCCCAGGTGGGTTGGAGAAAGGGGTTCGTGGGTCCGATGACATTTTTCGTCACGTCGACGAACGGGCCGACTCCATTCAAATTGGTCGCGAAGAGATTGCCGATGCTCGCGGTGATGTCCATGCGCCGCGCGCCACCGAGCAGGTTATGGGCGCTGTAGTTCGCGTCCAGTTGCCCGAAATTCACATTGTCGAGACCGCCTCCCACCCGCGCGTCGTGAAGCGGCGCCTCGACGACCTGAATCTGGATTTGCTTCACACTATCGCCGGTCGGCGGCAGAATGCTCGCGAGCCGAAACATGTTCGACGTGTACAGCGTCCGCTGGCTCTCGAGCATGGCGTCACGGACGTACGGCTGTCCCGGACGCAGCAGAAGCATGTTCAGGATCGTCTGCGTCGAGACGCGCTGGTTCCCAAGCACCTGAATGCTTCCGACCTTCGTCGGCCAGTTCGGGAAGACGCGCAGGGCGACCGCCGCGCGGCGCGCCGAATCGTTCACGGCGATGGCCGTGTCCACGATCGCGTCGGCATAGCCGCGCTGCCACATCTCGCTCTGGAAGCTCAGACGCATCGTGTCGAGCGTCAACAAATTCAGTGGACGGCCGACCCGAAGAATCGCGAGTCTGTTTCGCTGCCTGGCGCTGATCAGCGTCGAGTCGTAGTCGATGCGCAGCGCGCTGACGATCGTCGGCTCACCTTCATGGATGTTGAAGGTGACCGTCACGCCTTTGCCATTTGGCGTGACGGAACTGTCGACCGTCGCCTCGCGATAGCCACTACGCCAGTAGTAAACGCGAATGCGAAGGACGTCGAGCTGAAATTCCTTGCGATCGAGATGATGCTTCTCGACAAAAATCGGCGACTTGCTGAAGAAGCAGATCGGCAGCAGCAGCGGGCTGTTACAGCGAGACGCCTGCGTCGAGATATTCTTCTCGAGATCGTGCTGGTCGACGTGCCTGACGCCCAAGACCCTCATCTTGAGGACCTCCGGCGACGATTCCTTTGTCGGCGACGGCGACTGCGCATCCAAGACGGAAACACTCATGACGACGCACAGCGTCGCCACGAGCATTCGGTGAATAGCGCTGCCAACGCACGTTCTTGTGCTTCGGTGCAATGAACACATGGCGGCGCCAAAACAAGCAAGGCTCGCGCCCGAGCGAAAAAGAGCCGCGGCGCGTAAGCGCCGCGGCTCTCCGTCCCGCCAACTGCCTGGCCTTTACAGGCCCGCTAACAGAGCGTCGTTCGAGGGCGTCCCGGCTATACGTTTGATGAGCCATTCCATCGCCGACTGGGGCGGCATCTGACTCAGGCCCCGCCGTAGCGTGTACACGCCGTCCAATTGGTCGGGGCGGAAGAGCTTCTCCTCACGGCGCGTACCGCTCGCCCCGATATCTATCGCGGGATAGATCCGTTTTTCCGCGAGCGGCCGATCGAGCTTGATCTCGCAGTTGCCGGTGCCCTTGAACTCCTCGAAGATCACATCGTCCATGCGCGATCCCGTCTCGACCAGGGCCGTGGCGATGATCGTCAGGGACCCGCCGCCTGCCGACGCGGGGATGGCTCGCGCGGAGCCGAAGAACGCCTTCGGCTTGGCCATCGCCGTCGCATCCAGACCGCCGGACAGCGTGCGGCCCGTTCCCCGTTCGGCCGTATTGTGCGCGCGCGCCATTCGGGTGAGTGAGTCGAGCACGATCACGACGTCCTTGCCGATCTCAACAAGTCGGCGCGCGCGTTCGAGCACCATCTCAGTTACTTCGACGTGCCGTTCCGCTGGCTGGTCGAAGCTCGAAGCCACGACTTCACCCACGCCCCACGAAATGGCCTCACTCACTTCCTCCGGACGTTCGTCCACCAGAAGGATTATGAGCGACGCATTGGGGTGATTGATGGCGACGCCCTCTGTGATACCGTGCAGCAGTGTGGTCTTGCCGGCGCGGGCGGGCGCGACGATCAAGGCGCGCTGGCCATATCCGATTGGAGCGATGAGATCTATCGCGCGACGAATCAGCTCCGCGCCGCCCCGTGCGGGCCGTCCCGTCTCCAGCGTTAGCTTCCGCTCCGGATACGACGCCGGCAGGGAATTGAATTCCGCTCGGCGCGCGGCGGTGGATGGATCTATGTCATTGATCGAACGAATCTCCATGACCGTGACTCGGCCACGCTGGTCCCGGCCCACGCTCGCGTCGATCAGATCGCTCTTCCGAATGCCGAACTGGCGAACGACCGTCGGCGGCACCCAGGCATCGCCGGCCTCTGCGAGATAGCTGTCCGCGGCTCTTCGTATGAAGCCACCGTCGCGTGACGGGTCGAACCAACCTTTCGTGTCGCCGCTCGGAGCGAGCGAAACGGGCGCTGGCGGTTGCTGCTGATGATCGCGCCGCGGTCCGCGATCGCGCCCCCGACGCCGCCGGCGGCCATTTCGATGCTCTCGGGGTGGGTAGGATCCTTCGTGCCGCGGCGCGTTCGGCGTATAGTTCGAGGAACTCTGTTGGGGCGTCGTGCCGTTAGCCATCGTCACGCCCTGACCCGCATTCTCGGCTGACCCGTTCTGCAACCGCGGCTGGAACGTCTCGGGGCGCGGCGCCTCCTCTCTGGTATCGCCCTCTTCGGCGGCGCTCCGCACAGGTGCATCGTCATCGCGTTGCGCAGTCACTGGCGGCGGCAGATCAGGCGCGACCTCCGGCTCCACATGTCGCGGCGGCCGATCGTTCTCGATAGTGGTCGTCGCGCGAGGCTGCGGAGTATCCTCGTCGCCTCGAGCCGAGGGCACAGGCGCATCGACGTTGCTGCTGTCGATCGGCTCGTCGCGATATGGATTCGGCTCGCCGGTGGACTCGGCGGCAGGACGTTCATGCGGACGCTGGCCGCGGCCGCGACGAGGGGGACGTCGACGTTCGTTCATGCTGCAATGGTTGAGTAAGGGTGAATGCTCCGCCTGCTCGCCCACACCTGGGCCGACAACTTATGCGGAAATCGATATCAAGCTTGTGAGCCTACGCTGCGCGACATCGCGCAGAAGCGCGCAGCCAAAACCGCTCTGAATCCCGATTGGACTCGTAGTGCGGATCGACGCAATGTGGCGGGATCGATGCGACGCTTGCTCTCAGGCCGCGAGGAGCATGATTGACTCACGCGGTGCCGGCGATCGTCGTGCGGCGCGGCACTCAGCCAACCGGAATATCGCTCGAGCGCGGATCCGGGTAGCCACGCCAACAAACAGAGCGACCGAGCGGACGACGTCGCAGTCGTACCGGCGGACGCCTACGAGTATCGCCACTAACTCAGGATCGCGCAACCCTGAAATTATAGCCCCACCGGAAAGCCCTCGCTGCGAAGTTCATGCCGGACCGGCTCCTATCTCGATTGCTTGCCAAAAGGACACGCATAACGTGCCCTGCGTCACGTCAGCCGTCCCCGATTGCATCCAGCTGTCGCACCAGTACGCTGATTCGCCTGCACAGCTCCACCATTCGATCAACCGAACCTCGTTGCTCCCCATTCAGTTCCTCCATCTGAAGGAGCTGCGCCTCGGCCATCAGCGCCGCCAGCGGATTGTTGATGGCATGTTGAAGCGAGAGTGCTGTCTGGCCGGCCGCGAAAACGCGTCGAGCGCGAACAAGCGTCGGCGTGACACGCGCGTCCGCTTCGAATGCCGAGCTCAGTGCTCTCGCGAGCGGAGCCGGCGATTCCTCGCAGCGTTCTCGGGCGACTGCGACTACCCCCAGTGTTTCGGCGGCAGCACAAAACGCCTTCTCGTCAGGCACGTTCGCGACGACCACGATTGGACTGGTGAAGCCGCGCGCTCGAAGAACCATTGCTGGCTGTAGCGCGTTCTTCATAACCACCGTCACGGATCCGCCGCCTACCGTTTCCGAGTCGCCGCTGCCGACACAGGCGCCGCAGTGCACGTCGATCAACGCCGCGTCACCAGCCTCCAAGGCACCCTCGGCGAGATTGGCGCTCGTCAGCGACCGGATCGATGCGCCGGGAAGGATCATCGAGAGCTGGCCCCGTAGGAGCGATCCACGATCCTCGCTGTCCGCGAAAAGAAGGACGACGACCGGCTCGGCAGGCGCCGTCATACGGCGTCGCGCCCGACTGCCTCTACTACACCGCGTGAGTAGTATTTGTGCATGGAATCCGCTTCGTCCTCCGCTACCCAGTCAGGATCGGGCCTCGATCGCGACCTTGCAAAGGTCGTGGAAGAGTATCGGTTGAGTGGGGATATCGGTACGCTGATCGACCACCTGCGTGCGCTCGCCTCCCGCAGCGATCCCGAGGAACTGGCGCACGCCCTTCGCCCTTACGGCAGCATGCCCGAGGTCGTCATCCCGGCGTACGAGCACCTTGTCGCCCAGCGTCCTCGAGACGCGCAGGCCATGGTCGTGCTCGCGAACGCGTACTGGCTCACCGGTCGAGGTGCCGAGGCCGTCGGCGCCCTGGCGGCCCGCGCAAGGGAAATTGACGAGACGAATCGCGGCGCCTGGCACTTGTGGGCGCTCTCCGAGTCGGATCTGCGCGGACGGGTCGAGCGATGGCGGCAAGTCACCCGACGCTTCCCGCAGGATCAGCTTGCCCGCGCCGCGCTCGCAGACAACGCCGTGAGTCTCGCAACGTCCGAGGACGATCCCGCCGCCCTCGATCTCGCGATCGTGACTTACGAAGGTCTGCTCACTGAAGCAACGCATCCACAGCAACGCCTGGCTTTAGAGACTACGCTGCAGGCCTTGCGGCGCTGATCACCATACGAATCGCGTCTTCGTCGCGTCGAGTTTGTCCAACTGATGCCTGATGTCGTCGCCGATCGCTTCGATCCTCGTTATGCTGTGCGGATTGAACTGCGGATCAAACGGGCTTCGCGCCGGTCCTCCGGATACCTCCAACACTCCCTCGAAATGGTAGCTGTGAGCCTGGCCCCTCTTGTCGGTCCACGTGCCTTGCCAGGCGAGTGAACGATTCTTCGGCCAGATACCGTAGGGCAGCGCGAACGTGCGAACGCGATAGCCCGCGACCGCCGAATCGATGCCCATGATATTTCGGGCGATCTGTTCCTGCACCACTTCGTCCGAGTATTTGTTCAACATCGCGTGCCACAGCGTGTGGCCGCACAGCTCGAAGCCGTTGTCCGCCAGCCACTTCACCTTCTGAAAGCGCCACTGCTTGTGCTGGCCACGGAACTTCGGTCCGTCGCCAAAGAAGTTGTGGCCAGCCGCTCCGCCGTTCAGCATGCAGAAGGTCGCTCGATTCTTCCAATCGGGATGGGCCTTCTGGAAATCGAGCCAGATGCCGACGCCGCTCGTCGGATCGATCTCCAGCTTGCCATTGTTATCGATGTAGCTGAACTGCTCCGCGGAGGCGTCGTCGAACACGAAAATCACCGGAGACATGCCGGCGGGCACGTCGCGAAAATCCTTATCGAGCATTTGTGAAACCGTGATCGGCCGATAGCCGCGCGCGTACACATCTTCGAGATCTTTTCGAAAGCTCTCAGCTGTGCGTGTGTAGAGGGCGTTCTTTGTGCCGCCGATCACATGGTACTCCAGAATCGGAATGCGACCGAGATGATTCGCGACCAGTCGAGTGCCCGGCCGCGCGATGTCGCCAGCCGAGGACGCCGTCCTGACGCCAGGCGGTGACGCGTCGACGTTGACTGCCGCCGCGGCTGGACCTGTGCTGGGTTGCGCGGGGGCACCGGACCTGCTCGTAGCAGCGGCGTTGGTTGCGCGACTTCCACAGGCGGCGGTCGCGGCGAACACGAGGGCGAGGATGACCGGCTTGCCGTTGGTGCGGTATGTCATGGCGTACTGCAGCTTCAACTCCCAGAATGATGAATCGACTGTCGGCAAAAGCGCGACGGGAACTCGAGACGCGCGAGAAACGTAGCACTCTCATGTACCACACCTCGCCTCGTTAGAGTGCGTCACGCGTGAGACTCTCTCCCCATGTCCTGGTAACCGGGCTTCGACAGCGCCTTCGTGAGGCGCCGAAGCTTTCGTTTACTACACTCCTTCGGCGCCACTGGATCGGCGTTTCCTTGCTGACGGCAACGGTGGTAGCTGTGTTCGCCATCGACAGTTGGCTCTACACCTGTGGCTTTGCTGGCTGCCCGACACCCTCCGAGATTCGGGCGTTTCATCCAAGCGAGGGAGGTCGGATCGTCGATGAGTACGGCCGACTGATCGGCCGCCTGGCGATAGTGAGAAGGGTGAATGTCGAGCTTCGCGAAGTACCGACGTACGTCCAGCAGGCGTTCATTGCGACGGAAGACCGGCGCTTCTATGACCACAACGGTCTCGATTGGCGTGGCTTTCTCCGCGCTCTCGTACGCAACGTCGGCTCGCTAGGGGTGCGTGAGGGCTTCAGCACGATCACGATGCAGGTCGTGCACAACAGCTTTCTATCGGACCGCTATCACGGTCGATCTTTGCGGCGAAAGTTGGTCGAGCTTCGCATTTCCCGGCTCGTCGAGCGCGAGCTCGCCAAGGACCAGATTCTTGAGCATTATCTAAACGTCATCTACCTTGGCAACGGCATGAATGGCGTCGAGGCCGCGAGCCGCGACCTCTTCGGCAAACACGTCAGCCAGCTGACCCTCGCCGAGGGAGCAATGCTCGCCGCGTTGCCGAAGGCTCCATCGACGTACACGCCGCGGCGCAACGCGCGCGCGGCGCTGAGCCGTCGCAATCTCGTACTAGGCCTCATGGCCGATCAGGGCTTCATCTCTGGCGCGGCGGCGTCAGCTGCCGAGCAACAGCCGCTGCGCATCGCGGAGAATGAATGGCGTCCGTCCTCGGCCGACGAGCCATCGGCGCTCGACGCCGTTCGAGCCATGGTCGATTCGATGCTGCCGGACGTGTTGCAGGACGGTGACGTCACCGTACACACCACGCTCGACTTCGCGCTGCAACGCTCGGCCGATCGTGCGGTGGCGCGTCAGGCGGCCGCGATCACGCGTGAGACGATGGACTCCTACGGCCACGTCGCCGAGGCGGCGCAGGGCGCGCTCGTCGCCATGGATCCGGCGACGGGCGACATTCGCGCGCTCGTGCCGGGCCGCAAGACGAACAAAACAGTGCGCGGCGGATTCAATCGGGCATTCTCTGCCCGGCGGCAGCCCGGCTCGGCGTTCAAGCCCTTCGTCTACGAAGCGGCACTGCAGGCTGGCCTCTCGCCCGCCTCGATGGTCGATGACGATCCCGTCGAAGTCGCGACGGGGAGAACGATTTGGCGGCCAGCCAACTACAACGACAACTATGCCGGCGAGATCACGCTTCGTCGCGCCCTCACGCTCTCGGCGAATGCGGCAACGGTGCGCGTGAGTCGCACGGTGGGTGAAGAGTCGGTAATCGCTGCCGCGCGACGAAATGGAATCGTCAGTCCCATTCCCGATGTGCCATCTATCGCGTTAGGCGCTGTAGACGTGACGCCCTTGGAGCTCGTGACCGCCTACGCGCCCTTCGCGAATGGCGGTCACAAGGTGCGCCCCCGTCTCGTCACGCGCATCGAGGCGCCCGATGGCACACTACTCTGGAGCACCGAAATCCAGACGACGCCGATCATGGATCCACGCGACGCCTACGAGATCACCTCGATGCTGCGTTCAGTCGTGGACTATGGCACCGGTCGGACGCTGCGAGACCTCGGCGTCACCGGTCCGGTCGCCGGGAAAACGGGAACGACAAACGAAGGCAACGACGTCTGGTTCGTGGGTTATACGCCATCATTACTGGCTGGTGTCTGGTTCGGGTACGACACGCCGCGTCCGATCGCCTCTGGCGCCTCTGGTGGGCACTTGGCCGCACCAGCGTGGGCGGACTTCTATCTGAATGGATGGCATGAGCGGCCAGGAGCCGACTTCACTGTGCCCGAGGGCATGGTGATGCGAGTGATCGACCCGGAGTCGGGGATGCTCGCGACCGAGTTTTGTCCGCGGCGCCAACGCGAGTACTTCAAACCAGGTACCGAGCCTCAACTGCCTTGCTCGATGCACGAGCAGCCGTTCCAGTCACAGACCGTTGACAACGGCGAGAGCGCTCCTCAAGAGGTCGGCAACATTCTTCAGTCGATCGGCAAGGGCATCGGGAAACTGAAGAAGATCTTCAGATTCTAAACCGCGGAGGGCGCTTAGTGCACGGAGGGACGCGGAGAACTAACTCGGAGGGCGCTCTGCGCCCTCCGCGGTTTCAATCAGTTGCAGCGTGGGCCGTTTGATACTGCTGATTCAAAGCAGTCCGAGCCACTTCGATCGATCATTCTCGAAGCCCGGGAAAATCGACTCGAGCTTCTGCGCTCCCATATGCTTTGCCACCACCTCGCTGAACACCGAGCGGAAGTCGGTGGTAAGCGCCAGGTCGCGACCTTCGTTGAGCTGCTCCGTCTCGAGGCCCGGCCAACGACCGAACACCTTCTTACCTCCGTGCACGCTCCCGCCGATGACGAACATCGCGGTTGCATGTCCGTGATCGGTACCGCCGTTGCCATTCTGCCGCGCTGTTCGACCGAACTCCGACATCGTCATGATCACGACGTCCGACATGCGGTCGCCCAGGTCCGTCACGAGGGCGTTGATCGATTTGGAGAAGTCGTCGAGACGGCCCGCCAATTGTCCCGTGGCGCCGCCCTGGTTGACGTGCGTGTCCCAGCCGCCGACATCGGCAAAGGCGACCTCCAGACCGACGTCCGCCTTGATCAGTTGCGCGATCTGCCGCAGGTGCTGACCAAACGGCGAGCGCGGATAATCCGCGCCGTGCTCGGGAATGTACTGTTGAGGATTCGCTGATCGGAGAATCTTCATCGCCTCGAACATCTCGCCGCCGGCGGCATGCACGACGTCAGACGAACCGGTCCGATACAGCGCCTCGATTCGCTCGGCTTCCGTGCCATTCGTGCGGATCGAGAACTCGTCGAGGCTATTCATCGCGATCACGGGTGCGGCCCCCTCGAGGATCCGCGGTGTCTGCGGTGTCATCGCGACTGCTTCGAACGCCGAAGGATGCGACGCGCCATTCCCTGGCCGCGCGCCGGCCGCACACTCCTCGCACGTCCCGCGCGCGGCCAGATAACGGTTCAACCATCCATCGACGGTGCCCTTGTTGTCGGGCGTGCCACTTTCCATGTAATCCTGCGCATCGAAATGCGAGCGCGTGTTACTCGGGCTTCCCACAGCGTGGACTGGTGCGAGCAGCCCGCGATCCCACAGCTCCTTGAATGACCCGAGCGACGGGTGTAGGCCGAAGAAGCCGTCGAGATCCACCGCTGCCTGCGCCGCTCCAGAGACCGGACGCGGAATGGCAATCGACGGGCGCATGCGATAGTACGCCGCTTCTCCATGCGGAACGACGACGTTCAGGGCGTCCGCCGCACCTCGCTGAAATAGGCAGATCAGCACTTTCCCGCGTCTATTGCCATGGCTGGCCGCGCCCTTCAGGAGCTCCATGCCGTAGACACTCCGGCGCAGAAAGCTCGGGCTCAGGCCCATCGTTACCAGCGCCAGGGCGCCTGATTTCATGAACACGCGTCGATTCATACTTACCTCGATTACAGCCGACTAACGGCGTTGAAATTCGGGCGAGCCGAGCGCGAGCCCAACGACCTGACCCAGTCCTTCGAGATTCACCGGCCGGTTGAGGGGCGACGCCGCGTTCGGCCGCGGATTGCCATTCTTGGCGACCGCCGCGCCGGCCTGTCGAGGCGGCGGCATCATGTCGTCCGCTGGATCCGAGTCGGCGACCGACATAGCCGACGAATCCGTCCCGAGCTTGTGCACGAGTGGGTTGTCGCCCGAGAGCAGGATCGACCTCGTTTCAGGCGAAGACTGTCCGCCGAGCAGATTCTTGATTACGCCATCGACCTGCGCGGGACGATTCATACCCCGCAATGACGCGGCATAGGGCCATGTCGCCATCGATGCACCGGGCACACGGCCGGCCGCGACCGCAAGACCGAAGTTGATGCGATTGAGAATGGCGCCCGTGTTCATCCACGCGTCGCCACGATCTGGCCATCCGTCCGGCGTCTGTCGGCCGAAGATCGGCTCACCGAGGCGCGCCACGAGCTGAGCCGTGCGTGCCGTGGTATCGGGTTGCGCGTTCATGGCTCGGAGCGCGCTCGCCACGACCTCGAATGGCGTCTTCACTTTCGCCCGATAGGCCGCGCGACTGAAGAACTGCGGCGACGTGACGATGCAGCGGACGGTCTCGCGAATATCGCCCTCGGTCTTCGAGAAGACACGGGCACACTGATCGACGAGCGCCGGGGGTGCGCTGTCGCTCACGAAGTGACGGACGAGCTTCGTGGTGATGAAATGGGCCGTCGACGGATGACGCGCAACGATGTCGAGAACGTCCTCGCCATCTTCGATGCCGCGCCCGGCGGCCAGGGTGTGGCCGAGCACGACCTTGCTGCCAGCGTCGTGCATTTCGGGCCGGAAAACAAACTCCCCGTCGCGCGGATTCATCGTCCAGCCAGTGAGCGCCCGCGCGACCTCGATTACGTCCTTCTGCGTATAACCACCATCGACGCCGAGGGTGTGCAGCTCCATCAACTCCCGCGCGTAGTTCTCGTTGAGTCCCCGAGCGCGCCGCTGCTGCTGACGGGGCGCCTGCGCAGGACGCGCTGGCCGAATACCGCCGAAGACTCCGCGCCGGACGACGCGAGCGGGCTGCCGGGCTGTTGTCAGGGTCGGATGGAGACTGTCCGCGGCGCTCTGCCAGTTGTCGAGAAAGAAAAGCATCGCCGGGCTCTTCGCGACCGCTTCGAGCAGATCTCGGAACTTCCCCAACGCGTGTGGACGGATGACGTCGCGGTCGTACGACGCGAGAAAGAGCCTCGTTTGGCCTTTACCTGAGTAGACCGAGAAATGATTCTCCCAGAAATCGACCATTACTTCATCGAGCTGTCGCTCGCTTGCCACGGCGCGTGCCAGCTTCGCGGATTGAACGTCGCCGACGATCCGCTGTGCCCGCCGCGCGAGGTCACGCAGTTGTGGATCGTTCGCCAACGCCTCGCGACGCGCGTCTCGCTTGCTGGCGGTATCACCTTCGGCGCGTAGCTGCATCTGTTCACGGCGACGGGCCTGCTGCACCTGTCGGAAGGTCTCAACGAGTTCGGAGGTTGGTGCGTTTAGTGTTTGGTAATGGCTGAGAAGCTGATCGGCCTGGGCATCGTCGATTCGATCCGGGTTCAGCTGATCGGCGATCCAGCGATCGACGCCGACCGCGCGCACCTTCTCGACGTCGCCTGGGCGGGGGCCGAAGGCGAGGCGATTGAGGACCTGCTGCACCTGCTCGTCAGGCAACAGATCCCTCGGCTCGGAGGAGACGACGAACACTGGCTCGGGCGCTGGCGCGGTCTGGGTGTGCGACACGACCGAGGGCGCGCCGGCGGAGCACGCTGACGCGAGTAGGGCGAGAAGTCCCGATAATGAACGCGATGATGGCATACTGAACCGAGCCGAACTCATTGATGACAAACGATTGACGGTCAGGAGGGCAGGATCGTTAACACGATGCGCCGCTAAGAGGAGGAAAGTCGTGGGCTTCTCGGGCGAAATCGTGCCTTTTCTCTTGCGCCATTCGGTGCCTCTTTCTTACGGTTGACAAAGCCACCCGCCGTACGCGGGAAACGTCTTCAGGAGCTAGCCAATCCTTCTCGATCAGCAGCGACGACTCGCGACTTACGACGCCTTTGTCGACACCGCTATGGCATCCGTTGCCGAGGCGAGTGCCGGGCGCCGGCCTATCGCTCTGCTCGTCGCTGATGTCGATCACTATCGCCGATTGGCGGCGGACTACGGTGAGGCCTATGCCGAGCAGGTCCTTCGAACCATTTTCGACCTGACTCGAGCCAATCTCCGAGAGGGTGAGCTCGTCGCTCATCCTGGCGGAGATGAATTCGTCGCATTGCTCAGGGCGTCGGCAACCGCGGCACGGGTGATCGCTGAGCGGCTATGCGCCGCCGTTCGGGGTCATCTCTTTCCCGAAACGGACCGCGGCGGTGCGGCGCGCGTCACCATATCGATCGGCGTAGCGAGCGCGCCCGAGCACGGCTCGAGCTACCAGCATCTGCACGCGGCGGCCGACGCGGCACGGGTTCGGCTGAAGGCACAGGGCCGCGACGGCGTCGGGATCGCGCCATTGCCTGGTCACGATGTACCCGAGCGTCGGCTGGACATCGACCGCTTTGCTGGCCGAAATGTCGAATTCCAGACGCTTGTCCGATGCCTCGATGAGGCGCTCGCTGGCGCACCACGAGCAGTGGCTGTGCTCGGAGAGGCTGGCTCCGGGACGGCGACCCTCGTCCGGCGACTGGAACCGGAAGTGCGCTTGAAAGGTGGGTCGCTCGTGGCAGGTCGATCGCGGGAACAGCGCGTCCGCGAGCCCTATGGCGTCTGGGCGTCGATCATCACGGCATTGCACCGTCTCCCTGGAGCGCCGACAGGTCCATGGCGCGAGTTGCACCATCTGGTGCCCGCCCTCGGCATGGATCCCGAGCCGACGAGCATGCGATGGGGAAGCAAGTATCGCCTCCTCGACGAGCTGGCCGAGTACATCCGTACGGCTACGCAGCGACGTCCGCTCGTCCTGCTCCTGGATGAAATGCAGTGGGCGGACACGGCATCGTGGGACGTCCTCGAACATCTCTCCCAGCAGCTCGACAAAGAGCGGTTGCTCATCGCGATGACTTTCCGCACGGAAGCGGCATATGCCGAGGCGTCGGAGCGACGACAGGAGCTGACGCACAGCAGTGTGTATCGCGAGATCGCGCTGTCACGCCTGACGCGCGATGAGGCCAAGCGATGGCTCGAAGGCGCGATGCATGGCCAGGAGGTTGGGCGGGAGCTGTTGGCGTTCCTGTATCGGCACACCGAAGGCAACCCGCTATTTATCTCGCAGCTGCTGCGTACACTGGTCGAGGAAGGCGCCCTTTGGCAGGTGGATGGACGCTGGGAGTGGACGCCGGTCTCCGAGCTGCGGCTTCCAAATGGCCTGCCAGCGCTGGTCGCTCGGCGACTCAGCCGCCTGTCGTCGAGCACGCAGGCAGTCCTGAGCATCGCGGCGGTGATCGGCGACGACTTCGACGTGGGTCTCGTCGTCGAGGCGGGAGCGGGAAGCGAGCCCGCGGTGCAACTAGCCCTTTCCGAAGGTCTGATAGCCGGAGTACTGAAGCACTCGTATGAGCGCGGTGGGCGTGGATACGCGTTCACCCATGTGCATATGGTCGAGGCGCTTCTGCAGTCCCTGCCACACGACCGGCTCCGCCAGACGCATCAGCGTGTTGCCGAAGCATTCGAGCGCCGCGATCGCACTCGAGTTTCTGAAATGGCGCTGCATTACGACGCCGCCGGGAGCGCGCCACCAGCTTATTTGCACGCGCTGGTGGCTGCTGAGCACGCGGAGCGAGTGTACGCCTACGCCGCCGCGAATGGTTTTCTCAACGTCGCCGCCCGCAATGCGTCCACACCCGCAGAGCTCGCAGAAGTCCGGGTCCGCCTTGCAACGTTGGCCGAGGTGACAGGCCGGTTCGACGAGGCGGAGGAGCAGTGTGATCTCGCGATAGAATGGTTCGTCGGCAAAGGCGACGCACGCCGCGCGTTGACGCTCCGGCGGATGCGCGAGCGCGCTGGAAAGGAGCTCGCCAGACCGGCGAAGCTGACGCTCGAAAGTCTCCTTCAGTTGGATCAGGAAGCGCGCACACTCGGATTCGTGAGCGAGCACATCGAGATCCTGCTGATGCTTTCACAGACCTATGGGCGACTTGGTGACGAGGCTGAAGCTGAGCGCAGCGCCAGCGAGTGCGTCGAGACTGCGAAGGAGCATGGAGACTTGATGCTTTTGGCCCAAGCCGTGAACCGACTTGCGGCGACACAGCTGCAAAACGCGCCAGCGCGAGCAGAGGACAACTACCATCAGGCGCTATCGATCGCCGAGCAGATCGGCGACGCGCGAACTCAAGCCCGCTGTCACATCAACCTCGCCGGCATCGCTGCGCGACGAAATGATTGGGAGACCGCGCGACATTCCTACGGGAGGGGAATCGCGCTCGCCCGCGGCGCCGGCATGCCGGACTTATGGGGTACGTCGGCATTGAACTTGGGAGTGGGATGCTATCGAACGGGCGACTACGATCGGGCCAGAGAGCTCCTCGGTGAGGCACTCGCTCTCGTGGCAGCCGTGAAGAACAGCGAGATCCAGTTGTACGCACTGTACAACATGGCCAACGTGGAGTGGGAGCATGGCGGTTGGGAGTCCGGCGCCGAGCTATATGAGGCGACGGCTTCGCTGGCGCAGCGGATTGGCGCCGACGACGTCGAGATTGGAGCCTTAGCAGCGCTTGGCTTGTGCAGCATCGAAGGCGGCAAGATCGGGAACGCGCGCGAAGCCTACGCCGAGATCGAGGAGCGGGTGCATAGACGGCCCGACTGGTTCCAGGGGCGGGAGTTCTTCGAGGCACTCCGCGTCGCGCTGCTGGTTGCCGACGGTCGGCCGGATGAAGCGCTCGAGCGGTATGAAACGGCCATGGTGTTCGCGGAATCGTCCGATCTCTATACAGCTGCCTGGCTGACGGCCAATTGTGGACGAAGGCTCGTTCCGCTCGCGCCGGATCGTATGCGTCAATGGATTGATCGGTACAGATCACCGATCGAGCAATTTGGCTATACGGGGATCGCGAAGCGTTTTAAGGAGTTAGGCGCTGGGTGACACACCTCACGGCGGCAACACTCGGTCTGGCGGACCTTAGCGCTACGACTTAGGTTGGTGTCGATGCCGGCGCCTCGGTCCGCCATCGCCCGTTGTTGCTTCGCGGGCGGGCCCTTACCCACACTGGTCGACGACGACTATGCGACGTAACACCATTCCCCTGCTCGTGGGTGCAGCAGCGGCGCTTGCTGTCGCGTGCCGAGACTCAACCGTGGCCCCGGCTCGCAATTCGAACTCGCTGTCCGCTTCCGCGTCCCCGCTGGATTCCAAGAGCGGATTCAATCAGAACCGCACGCTGCTCGGAACGATCGAGCTTTCGCCTAACGGCGGCACTTATCACGTCGGCGATTTCGACGTCATGATTCCCGCCGGTGCCGTCTGCGATCCCGCCATTGCGAAGTACGGTGCGAAGCACTGGGACGACGATTGCAAACCGGCGAACCGCAGCATCACGGTGCAGGTCATCGCACAGCGGCACGGCCAGGACGTGAGCGTCGATTTCCAACCGGATATTCGCTTCCGGCCGAGCGCCGGTTGGGCGGTGATCCAGACGAGCGCTTACGGCGGATTGCTCACGAGCTCCTCGATTCGTCAGCTCTCTCCAACTTCACCGTTCTTCCAGAACTTCGCGATCCTGTACGTACCGACCGGCACCTCGTCGCACATCGACGAAGTGCAGTCTACGGGCGACCTCACCATGGTCACGCACGTGGATCTTCGCACGGGTGTCGTGTGGCGTCGGGTCAAGCACTTCAGCGGCTATATCGTGTTCTCTGGTAGGACGTGCGATCCGGCGGCTGACAACACTTGTGTCGCCGATCCGACTGGCCTCGGAGACAACGTCGGCACATCGGCGCTCACGCTCGGCGGCACGGTTACCTTCTCGGTGGTCGTGACACCTAACGATTCGACTTCCACCGACACCATTTCGAGCGTGCCGCAGCAGTAAGCTCGATTGTTGATCCTGATCAGAACGGGGCGCCGCTGCTGCGGCGCCCCGTTCTTCATTCGTCCTCGTCCGCGGCGCGGAAGACGTAGCCGACACCGCGAATCGTGTGAATCATCGTCGAGCGATTCTTCACGTCGAGCTTCTTGCGCAGATAGGCCATGTACACGTCGACGATGTTCGTGGCGTCAGGGTCCTCCGGACCCTGCTTCCATACCTGGGCGACAATTGCGCCACGCGTGAGCGTCCGACCAGGATTGCGCATCAGGTACTCGAGCAGCGCGAACTCGCGTGGGCTGAGCGCGATGGAGACGCCCGCTCGCCAGGCCTCGCGCGTGAGTGGATCGAGCACGACGTCCCCCACCCTGAGCTGCGCGGCGCGGACACGCAGCGATGAGCGTCGCAACAGGGCCCGCACACGTGCGATCAGCTCCTCGGCGTCGAATGGCTTGCCCAGATAATCGTCGGCGCCGGCCTCGAATCCGGAGAGACGGTCGGCGACGGCACCACGCGCTGTGAGCATCAGCACGGGCGCCATAATGCCTCGACGACGCAGCTCCGCGGCGACTTGCAATCCGTCGCGTCCCGGAAGGCCGATGTCGAGGATCACCAGGTCCGGCGGCTGATCGATCGCGCGCGCGAGACCGAGATTGCCATCGGTGGCCGACGTCACATCATAGCCCTGCTCACCGAGAACACGCTCGAGCAATGAGACAACCTCGGCGCTGTCCTCGATGATGAGAATTTTGGAAGCTTCGACAACGGCAAACATTCGCGCGCCAAGTTTAGTTGACCCGCGGGCCGCGGCAAGGGCACCCATGACAATCGCTGCTAACCCCATTTTCGACGAGCGTTCCTTCCGACACGCTTTCCTCCCCGCGGACACGCGTCGAAAGGACTCTCGCGTTTCACCGGAAACAGCTCGCCGCCTGCAAACGACGGATGTATCGCTCTTGAGCGGACGCTGAACGCCGACTTGTTTTGTGTCGTGCAACGTACGCGACTAGTAACGGGCATCACGGCCGGAAGCATTCCCGCCGGTGCAACCGCGGGCATGCTGATCGGCTACGGCATTCGCCTCGGGCGTCCGACGCGGGTATTCGAAGCGATCGGAGGAGTGGCGGGCGCCATGACGAGCACGCCGCGCGCCGCCGCTCTGGTTGGTTTCGTCGTTCACGTCGCGCTGATGCTCGCCTGCGGCGTTCTCTACGCCGCGTTGATAGGCAAGTCCGGCGACAATCGGTTCGCATGGGCGATCGCGATCGGTGCCGCCGCGGCGGCCATCGCGTTCATCGTCGCCCGCACCTTCGGCGGCTCGATCGCCCTAGCGCTCACCCCGGGCAATCTGGTCACCCTCGGCGTGGTCATCGCCATAACGCTGCCGATCGGCATGCGCTTTGCCCCTTCCTCCCTGTAAAAGAGTTGGTCGCTCGTTGCGACGTGACAAAGTTGCAACGGCGATGTGACTACGAACGTGTCATCGACAGTTTCACTGGAACATCGCTGATGTGAGCGGGTTCGATCTGGTGTCGCGCTCTGCTCGCGCGCCAGAGACTCGCAATGCTGTGTGGAGTCGTGAGGCAGTGTGGGGACGGGAGGAAATGCGATGACGGAGCAGTATCATCTTCAGGAGGAGGGCATGGACGTTCTCGTCATGCTCGAGGAAAACCCTGATCACTCGCCGGTGCTCGCGCACGTGAATTCGATGCCGTCTCCGCTCGCGTCTGCGGAGCGTTCATCGCGCGACATCGTGACTCTGTATGGAGCGCCCAGCCCAGAGTCGCTCGCGCTCGCGCTCGCGGCTGCGGTTGAATGCCATCGATCGAGCGAAGCGAGCTTCGAAGCGATCCGTCATCTCGGCGTCTGGCCGGAACGAGGCGCGATCGGTGATGCGGCCTGGCGCGATGCCACGACTGGTCAGCTGATGACACGCGACCTCGAGATCCCGTTGGAGATCCTGCACTCCACTGCCGGTCGGTTGCTGGCGGAGTGCGGTCAGCTCATCCGTCGGCTCGTCGCTGGCCTGTCGATGCCCGATTGGCCGGAGGGCGCTCGCCGAGCGATCACGGTCTCGATCGGTCCGATCGTGGGGCTTACTGCCCCAGTGTTCGCTCCACTGGAGACGATGCTCGATCGGATGCGTGAAGCCGAGGGCCTCACTTTCGAAAGCGAAGGCGACTGAACTGGGTAGCGGGTTGCCTAGAGGGTGAGGAAATGGAATCGGCCGACGGCCTTGCCGTCGGCCTTTTTCTTTTCTAAACCAACCCGCTACCCGCTACCCGCAACCCACAACCCTCCACCCGCTGAGTCCGCGGTTCCCTCTTGACGCATCTCGCTTCGAACGCGAGCCTATCCAAAGGGCAGTGATTGGTTGGTCGTGATTTGGCGGTCGAGAGTGGTCCAATCACCCGCGCACCAGTCACCAATTGGGAGAGCATGTCACGGCAGTTCACACGCCGACCGGCCAAGCAACCTCCGATCGACGGCCGCGTCTTCAGCGACGACGCGGGCCGATTGTGGAGCGCCGTATATACGGCCAGCGCCGTTGTCTTCACATGCATCAGCGACGCGCGACAATCGAGGCGCGCCCTCGCAATTGAAGACGCTCAGCGGGAGGACGAGACCGGAGACCAAGCTCTCCGGGCGTGGCTCGGGGCCGCGCCCAAGATCGGTTCACTCAGCTAGGGGCTGAAGGAGCGCGACTCATGAGGGAGTACAAGGGCTCGGAGATCCGAAACATCGCGGTGGTGGGACACGGGGCGAGCGGCAAGACCAGTCTGGTCGATGCGCTCGCCTTCGTGTCAGGTAGTAGCAAGCGTCACGGCGCAGTGAAGGATGGAACCTCACTCACCGACACAGCGCCCGAAGAGATCGAGCGTGGTTACTCCATCAATCTCGGCGTAGCGTACGCGGAATGGCTCGGTACGAAGATCAACATCATCGACACGCCCGGATTTCTGGATTTCCAGGGAGACTCATGCGCCGGACTCGCCGCTGCCGACGGCGCCCTCTGTGTCGTCAGTGCAAGCAGCGGCGTCGAGGTCGGAACCGAGCGCATGTTCGGCGAAGCGGTGAAGCGCCGCGATCCAGTGCTCTTCGTCGTCTCCATGATGGATAAGGAACACGCCGACTTCGATCGCATCTATCAGCAGATCAAGACTCGGTTGACGTCGAAGGTCATACCGGTGGAAGTGCCGCTCGGCGAAGGCCCCGACTTCCACGGCGTGATCAACCTCTTCACGAAGAAGGCACTCCTCTTCAAGCATGGATCGAAGAATGGTGAGTTCCAGGAAGTCGACATCCCCGCGGACTATCGCACGCAGTTCGATCGCTATTACCAGGAGCTGATCGAGTCCATCTCGTCCACCGACGATTCACTGCTCGAGCGATATCTCGAGGGCGGGGAGATCGGCCGCGACGAGGCGATCGCGGGAATGAAGGAGGCAATGAAGAGAATGGAGCTCTTCCCGCTCTTCTGTGTGTCCAGCGAGCTCAATTACGGTGTTCAGGCAGTGCTCAACACCGTCGTCGAGCTGCTGCCCAACGCGTTCGAGATGGAGGAAGTCCACGCGTTCAAGGGAGCGGAGGGTAACGCGACGGTGGAGATCCACGCCGACGACACGAAGTCATTCAGCGCGCAGGTCTTCAAGACGATGTCGGAGCCGCACGTCGGTGACGTGAGCTTCTTCCGTATTTTCTCCGGCTGCATCGTGAATGGTCAGGAAGTTTTCAATGCCACGCGTGACACACCAGAGAAGCTCAATCATCTCTCGGTGGCGCAGGGCAAGGAACGACTCGAAGTGAATCGCCTCTGCGCCGGTGACATCGGGTGCGTCGCGAAGCTCAGGAGCACCCACACGAACGACACACTCTCGACGCGCGAGCATCCGGTGCGTCTGCCACTGATCGCCTTCCCCGAGCCGATCATCGAGCTGGCGGTGCATGCCGCCGCGCGCGCGGACGAAGAGAAGCTCCAGGCCGGCTTGCACAAGCTTCACGAGGAAGATCCCACCTTCCAGACGCACTACAACTCGGAGACGCACGAGACGATCGTCTCCGGTGTCGGCGAACGTCACCTCGAGATCTCGATGGCGAAGCTCCGGCGCAAGTACGGCGTCCAGGCGCAGATGACGCGACCGAAGATCGCCTATCGAGAAACGATCAAGGGCCGCGGGGAGGGGCAGGGCAAGCACAAGAAACAAACCGGCGGTCGCGGCCAGTTTGGCGATTGCTGGGTGCGGATTCACCCGGCGCCGCGCGGCGCGGGATACGAGTTCATCGACAAGATCGTCGGGGGCGTGATTCCTCGTCAGTACATCCCTGCCGTGGACAAGGGAGTTCAGGAGGCATCGGTGCGCGGCGTGCTCGCCGGCTATCCACTCGTCGACTTCAAGGTCGAGCTGTACGACGGCTCGTTCCACACGGTCGACTCGAATGAGCAATCGTTCAAGATGGCCGGCATTCAGGCCTTCAAGACGGTCGCGCCCAAATGCAAACCCGTGCTGCTCGAGCCGCTCGCCGAGATCGACGTGTTGACGCCTGACGAGTACATGGGCGACGTACTCGGCGATCTGTCGTCACGGCGCGGGCACATTCTCGGGACCGAGGCGATCGATTCGGCAACCACAAGCAGTGGTACGCGGGTGCGAGCGATTGTCCCCGAGGCCGAGCTGCATAGCTACGCCGGCACCCTGCAGTCGATGACTCAGGGACGGGCGACGTTCACCAAGCGCTTCAAGGGTTACGAAGAAGTGCCTCACGAGGTGGCGCAGCGGGTCATTGATGAGGCGTCGAAGGAGAAGGAAGAAGAGGCCGCGGTGCACTGAACGGGAATCGAGCCGGCGCTCGGCTGTAGCGGCGCCGGCTCGTCGCCGCACTTGCCGGGCCGATGGACCCATTCCAGAATTGGTATCTCGCAGACGTCACTGGCCGTTCAGCCACGGAGGTGCCATGCAGTCCTCGCGTCGATGGTTCGCCACGGCGTCGCTATTCCTTGCGGTCGGGTGCGCCTCCGGCGGCGCGTCCGGTGGCGCCTCCGCGCCAGCCCGGCAGAGTACAAACGTGATCTCGGGCGAGGAAATCACGACCAGCGGGGCGACGAACGCGTACGATGTAATTCAGAAGCTGCGCCCGAATTTCCTGCGAACGCGGGGTGCGGTTCACGGCGCCCCCGTTGGCACCGCCAACAACATCGAAGCGGTCGATCTCGTCGTGTATCTCAACGAGAATCGACTCGGCGGCTCCGAACAGCTTCGGCAGCTATCGACGGCCGATATAAGCGAGATCCGCTATTTCAGCGCGTCCGAGGCGACGACGAAATGGGGAACCGGACATAGCGCTGGCGCCATCCAGGTCGTCTCGCGGTGAATTTGCCTCGACCAGTTTAGTATATTTTAAACCTTTTCAGAAGTCCTGAGGTTGCCATGAAGACTCGTTCGTTCTCCTTGGTCGCGGCGCTCGTTCTCGCCACGATGCCCGCTTGTGCATCTTCGTCGGCCGGCTCCGCCGCGACGCAGCAGTCCTCGACAGGAGGCTCACGGCCCGCCCACTCCCGCGACCGCATCACCTCCGATGAGCTTGCGACGGTCGACGTGCAGAATGCCCTGCAGGCCGTGCAGCGGCTACGCCCGAACTTTCTTCAGAATCGGGGCGGCGCCGCCTCTTCGCTCACGCAGGGGCCCCAGGATGTCGTCGTCTATGTCGATCAGACACGCATGGGCGGACCAAACTCGCTGGCCCAGATCCCGATCAGCGACGTGAAGGAAATTCAGTGGCTGAGCGGCACCGACGCCACACAGCGCTTCGGTACCGGCCATGGTTCGGGAGCCATTATCGTGATCCGAAAGTAGTGGTTGGTGGTTGGTGACTGGTGGTTGGTGGCTGGTGGCTGGTGAATTCGGATTAATGACGATGGGGTGGTGAGAGCCTGAATTCTCACCACCCCATCGACGTTTCGTTCCGAAATCACCAACCACCAACCACCAATCACCAACCACCATCAGGATCCAGTCTTTCGGCGGCGCCTTGGCCGAGCTGCGGGCTTCTTCCCGATTTGAATCGGCACGACGTCACTCTGTGCCGCGGGCGCCATCGTGTCGCCACATCCATTGATCATCATCGGCTGCCGTGGCTGCTTGTACACGAAGCGCTTGCCTTCGTAGTTCCGGAAGATCACCTCGTCCTCGTTGATCTCCTCGACGTACTCCGGCAGCAATGGGACCTTGCCGCCTCCGCCAGGGGCGTCGATGACGAAGTGTGGTACCGCGAGACCCGAGGTCCAGCCACGCAGCGCCTTCACGATCTCCAGCCCCTTCTCGACCTGCGTGCGGAAATGCTCGCCGCCGGCGACCTGGTCGGCCATATAGATGTAGTACGGGCGCACGCGCGCCTTCAGCAACTTCTGCATCAGCTCCTTCATGATCTGCGGATCGTCGTTCACGCCACGCAGCAGCACCGTCTGACATCCAAGCGGCACGCCGGCATCGGCGAGTCGTGCGAGTGCCGCGACCGCGGCGGGCGTGAGCTCGCTCGGATGATTGAAGTGCGTGTTCATGTACACCGGGTGGTACTTGCGCACCATTGCGCAGAACTCGGGCGTGATCCGCTCGGGCAGATGCGAGGTGATGCGGCTTCCGATGCGAATGATCTCGATGTGCGGAATCTCGCGGAGACGCTGGAAGATGTACTCGAGCCGACGATCCGAGAGCATCATGGGATCGCCGCCTGAAAGAATTACGTCGCGGATCTCGCTGTGGGCGCCGAGGTAGGCGAACGCCGAGTCGTACTGGTTGAGCGGAATCTTCTCCGGATCTCCCACCTTGCGTCGCCGCGTGCAGAAGCGGCAATACGAGGCGCAGACCGGACTGACGAGAAAGAGGGCGCGGTCCGGATAGCGATGTGTGATGTTCGGCACCGGGGAATCGCCATCTTCATCGAGGGAGTCGATGACACCATCGATGATGTCGAGCTCCTGCACCGTCGGCACGTACTGATTCCACATCGGGTCGCCGACTTCCTTGATCTGCGCGAGAGCCGATGGCGTTATGCGCATCTGGAAATTGTCGAACGCGGGCTTGAGAGCGTCGACGTCGACCACGTCGCGTCCGAACCGATCCGCGAGCTTGTCCAGCGAGTCGATGCTCTCGTGCAGGATCTTCTGCCAGTCACTCATGGCGACAGGGGCTAGGGTCTAGGACCAAGGGACAAGGGACTTCGTGTAGATCACCCGGTCGTCGCAGGCAGCGTAGAAGTCACGCATGCGTGCGACCTCCTGGTATCCGCGGGCCAGGTAAAACCCGCGAGTCGCCGCGTATTCCGCTCGCGACGACGTTTCGACGACAAGCAGCCGCGCACCACGCTCACGCAACCGCCGCTCGACTTCGGCCAAAAGACGCGAGCCGCCGCCATGACCCTGCGCCGCCGGATGTACGGCGATCCAGTAGAGGTCGAAGGTGCGGTCGGTACCTGGCGTCGCGCCGAAGCAGGCGTACGCCACGAGCTCGTCGTTTTCGAAACCGCCGAGAAATTCGTAATCGCCGCTGAGCGCGTCGTCAAAGAGCTCGAGGGCGACGGACACTTCGTCTGCGCGAAAGACGGCCGTCGCGTCGAGGATCTCCCGTACACGTTCACGGTGAGTTCGCTCCAGCGCGCCGAGCCGCATCGCGATTCACTGGATTCAGTGGTCGCCGACAGCGTGCTGCTCGCTCTCGCTCGCAGGATCGCTATAGGGCCTTGGACGGGCGCGCTGCGAGCGACGAGAGCTTCCCTCATCGAGATCAGCGCCGAAGAGATCGAACGTTGGCGCTTCATCGCCATTGACCACGCCCGACAGGCGTTGCGCGAGCGCCCAGCCCTCCTCCACCGAGATGCGCTCCCGCTTCCGCTCGAGTGCCAGCTCGCACATGGTGCGTACCAGGGCCGGATACTCGATGCCCGCAACCGCGGCCATGCGCGGGAGGCCTGCATCGGGTGCAATGTCAGGATTCGCGTTCACCTCGAGAATCCATGGCTTCCCGGAAGAATCGATGCGCATGTCCACACGGCCGTAGCCGTGTCCACCAACGAGCTGCCACGCGCGCAACGCGATGCGACGCACGTCGGCCGCAAGCTTCGGCGGAAGATCGGCTGGACACTGCGGAGCCGCCCCGACGTCCTCTTCGCTGCCCACCACCCACTTCGACTGGTATGTGACGATGCGCCACATGCCGCGGGGCATCGCCCCGAAGTCGATCTCGGAGATGGGCAGCACGGTGTCGCCGACAATGCCGACATTGATCTCGCGACCGTGGATGTAGCGCTGGACGAGCACTTCGTCCCAGCGCTCGAGCATTGCGTCAACCCGACTCGTTAGGGCCCGCATCGTCCGCACGACCGAGCGCTGCTCCACGCCGAGTGAGGCATCCTCGGCGGCGGGCTTGCAGATGCTCGGAAAGCCGACGGACGCCAGCGATCCGCCGCGCCGGATGGTCGCAAATCGCGGGATCGGCAGCCCAGCGCGCTCGAGCAACGAATTGACGACGTGCTTGCGAAGACAGAGCGACGTCGTGTAGCTCGAGCTACCGGTGTAGGGGACTCCGAACAGCTCGAGTACGCCGATGACGGGCGGTTCGTAGTTCGCGACGCCGTCGATGCCCTCGCAGACGTTGAACGCGAGGTCGAACTTGCCGCGACGGACGCGCTCGATCCAACGGCCGTCCATGAGTACGGGAATGCGCACGACCTGATTCCCCTCGGCGACGAGCGAACGCTCGATCGCCTCGACCGTTCCGAGAATCAGAAGGTCGGGGGACTTGGCGAGCGCGGAAGCGCCATCGAAAAGAATGGCGATCTTCATGCGACAGCCTGTGAGCGGTCGGTGCCGGCGATGCGTCGCCCGCGTGCGCCGCGGCGCCGCATCGCGATTCCGGAACGTTCCGCGGCGTGCAGCAGACAGCTCTGAATAAGCTCGTCGTAGGAGAGACCCGCTGCGCGCGCTGCCTTGGGCAGACACGAGTTGTCGGCGGGGTCCGGTAGAATGCCCGGTAGCGGGTTCACTTCGACGATGTTGGGCACGCCATCGGCGTCGAGACGGACATCGACGCGAGCCCAGTCACGGCAGCCGAGCACTCGATAGGCGCGCAGCACCACGCGCTCGATGGCGACGCGCATCGTGTCACTGATCGGCGCGGGACAGGCGAAGATGTCGAGGGGCTGATCGGGACGATCCCAGATCCATTTTGCTTCGAAGCCGTAAATCGGCATCGCGCCATGCGGCAGGGCGCCGAAGTTCATGCCGACGATCGGTAGCACGCGCGCTTCAGTTGCGTTGCCGAGCACACCGCAGGTGAACTCAGCGCCAGGAAGAAACTCCTCGACGAGCACTGGCTGCTGGTATTTCTCGAGGAGAAACAGCACCTGTGCTTCGAGCTCGTCGGCACTCTTCACGAAGTTGCGCTCGGTGATTCCCTTCGACGAACCTTCGTGGACGGGTTTTACGAAGAGGGGCACGATCTCCGATGGCGGCGAGAGCGGCAACGCGCCCGAGAGCAAGTGATCGAGATCCTTCGCCGAGTCGACGAGAAGAAATGGCGCGGTCGGCACGCGATGATAGCTCAGGATTTCTTTCGCGCGCGATTTGTCGAGGCAGATCGAGAGCGTGAGCGGATCGCTCCCGGAGTAGGGCACCCCGAGAAACTCGCAGATTGCGGGTACGTGCGATTCGCGATTCACGCCTTGTAGACCTTCGGCGATGTTGAAGACGATGTCAGGTCTTTCCGACCGGAGGCGCTCCGGAAACTCCGGCGACGCCTCGAGGCGAATCACTTCGCCATATGCACCAAGCGCGCTGGCGATCGCTTCGATCGTCTGCGCAGAATCCCATTCGGCATAGAGATCATCGGCCGAGGACGCGGCCATGGCGTCGGCTGATGCCGCCACGGCTTCTGTGATCCGGGACGCGTCGTCCCGGCCCGTACTGGGAGGGTCCTCTTCCGACCCCGGCGCTTCGCTCTCATCCATCGCGAGCGGCGCGCTGAGTTCAGGCTTTTGATTGTACGCGAAACCGATGCGCGTCATCCGATCTCGTTTGATCGTCCGCGGCGCGTATTCGCCGCTCCTGTGTGCCGAGCTTTGTGTGCATCATCTGCACTCGTTGCTGGTCGACGTTGCGCAAAAGACGAGGGGCGCAAGAGCGGTGCCATGTACGAGTCGTGCGCAAAATACCAACTGCGATTTTTTCGCGCAATGAAAATTTTCAATCAGTGAGCAATGAACGGTGATCGGTGAACGGTGAAAAAAAACGCGACGAGCTCCCGCTCGTCGCGACCGACCACCGTTCACCGATCACACCTTATGGTAGACGACTCGCGCCGCCTCACGGCGATCTTCCGCCTGGTAGATCTCGAAGTCGGAAAAGAAACCCGGCGCCTCGCACTGCAGTAGCCGCAGCGTGGCGATGCCAGCGCGGCGAATCTCGAGCTCTGCGCCCTCGCTCGTTCGCAGCTCGAGCATCGTTCGCCACGCTCGAGCATTTGCCGTCACGACGATCTTCGTCTCTGTGGCGTTGGGCAGCACTGCCCGCGCCGCTTCGCGCGCCATCTTGCGACGATGCACCCGATCGGCAACCCAGCCGTAGCGCTCCATCAACTTCTCGACGAGCGCAACGTACGCCCGCTGCGCGGCCTCGATCTGCTCGCGCCACTGCGCCTCGAGCGATTCGTCACCGATCACGGCGGGCGGCACGACGAAGTTTGCCTCGGACTCGTCCACGTAGCGCTGCGAGAGTTGCGAGTAGGCGAAGCCCGCCCGGTGCCGCACCAGCTCGTGCGTGAGCGAGCGGCTCACGCCCTCGAGGAGAAGCGTATAGTTCGCGTGCTCGAGCACGGAGCCGTGTCCCTGCTTCTTGATGTTCTCGAGATAATCCCGCGTCGTTCGCTTCGCCGGATTGTGCTGGCTCATGTAGCAGAGGCGCCCAGCAAATTCGGCTAGCCGCTCGCCGTCCGTGCTCTCGCCGATCCAGTTCACCGATAGATGCTCGGGCGTCGTGAACGTCGGACGCGCGAGGAGCGTGATCGTTGGCTCGTAGTAGAAGTGCGGCATGGAGTGGGAGCGCTGAGGAAGGACTTCGCCGAGGCCAGACAAAGCAAGACGCCAGTCGCGAAGGCGTCAACTGGTGGCTGGTGACCGGTGACTGGTTGTTGGTTGAGCGGTCGCTCGACAGTGCTCAGCTACCAATCACCAGCCACCAATCCCCAACCACCACGTTGGCCTTTGGTCTCACTCGGCCTCACGCAGTAGCTCGAGGCGTGAACGCGCGTAGGCTCGCTCACGCTCCACGCGCGAGAGCACGACGCGAGCCTCGGCAGGAAGAGCAGCGAGTGCGGGATCATACTTGATTGCGTCGAGCGCGCGCTCGCCTGGCGTGGGCACCTTCACTCCCGGGTTGAAGATGCCGATCGGGTCGAAGCTCTTCTTCACGAGCGCGAAGCGCGCGCGGGCGTCATCGGACCACACGCGATCGAGGAGTGGCGTGCGCAGACGACCATCGCCGTGCTCACCGGTGACGGTGCCCCCCAGCTTCGCGACAAGATTCGTCACTTCGTTCAGGATGCCAAGCATGCGTGACCGCCAATCGGCGGCCGAGACATCGATGAGCGGATTCACATGGACGTGTGCGTCACCCGCATGACCGAAGATCACGCCGCGAATTCCATGGCGGGCGAGACTCTCGCGCACGCCCCGCACGTAGTCGGCGAGCCGCTCGGGCGGAACGGCCCCGTCCTCGATGAACTGCATCGATCGAAGCGACGGATCGAGCCGCGAAAGAATCGGACTTGCGGCGTGTCGCAACTCCCAGAGCTCGGTCTCCGTGGCGTTGTCCAGCGCCACTCGCACCGATGTCGCACCGGCCTGCTCGAACAGCGATTCGATCACACGCGCCGCCCGCGCCGCATCCTCCACGCTTTCGCCTTCGACCTCGGCGAGCAGCACGGCCTCGGCATTGTCCGGCACGTCATGACTCCCGCCGGAACGCGCGACGTCGAGAAATGTTCGATCGAGCAGCTCGCAGGCGATCGCCCCGTTATCGCGTGCCCGCACCGCGGCATCCACCGCGCTCTCCAGAGAAGCGAACGCGCCGAGAACACTACTCGTGGCGCCCGCGACGGGTGCGAGCGCGAGCTCGGCTCCGACGACGATCGCCAGCGTTCCCTCGCTGCCCACGAGCAGGTCGACGAGATCGTAGCTCCTCGCGTACTCCGCGGTCGCGTAGCCCGATGATTCCTTTCGCACGCCTCGATGTCGAGCGCGATTGATCTCCTCGCCGGCGACGATCGTCGCATGCGCCGTCGCGAGAAATCGTTCGATGGCCTCCACATGTTGCGGTGGCTGAGCGCCTCGTCGAATCGTGGCGATGGCGCCATCGTCGAACACACAGCGCAGCGACCGAACCCATGGTCGGGTCGCGCCGAACGCGAGTGAATGCGATCCAGCGGCGTTCGTCGATACCATGCCTCCAATGGTGCAGAAAGCACCGCTCGACGGATCGACGGGAAAGCGCAAACCGTGGGGAGCCGCCGCGGCGTTCACCTCGGCGCGCAGCACGCCCGGCTCGACCACGATCGTGCGTCGCGCTGGATCGAGTGAGACAATCTTCCGCAAGCGACTGAGATCCACGATCACGCCGTCGCCGATGGCGCCGCCGCCCATGCTGCTTCCGGAGCCGCGCGGAATGAGCGGCATCGCATTGACCTTTGCCCAGCGAACGAGCGACGCCACGTCCGCCTCGTCGGCCGGCACGGCGACGGCCCGCGGCATGATGCGGGCGATACCCGCCGCTTCGGAATACACCGCGCGCGCGGCCTCGTCGGTCCGGAACACACCCCTGTACCCGGGCGGCGGGAATATAGCTGGCGCGCTCGCCGCTGATTCGTTAGGCACGACCGGCCGTCAGTACTTGCGCGGGATCGACGACGCAGCCGCCGCCAGCACACTGAGGATTGACGGCTGGGGCTTGGTGATCTCTCCGCGTTCGAGGCGGTCGAGCAGCTGCTCGAGAGCCAGCTGCGCCGAAGTCGCGGTGCGCGCGTTCACACCGCGCGCGACATAGAATGCGCCCGCGCCAACCAGTACGGCCGGCGCAACGGCGATCGCGGCGGCGAAGTGCAGAGCGATCAGCGCTGGTATTGCCGCGACGCTCACGGCCGTGACCCCCGCACTCTGGCGTGCGAGGTTGGTACGGAACGGCGCCAGGTCGGCGTCGATCCGCACTAGCGTGCGCGAACCATCCACGGCGACCGCCGTCGCCGCGACCTCGTGAGCGCGGGACAGCGCATAACCGCGGCCTCCGACGTTCAGCGCACGCCGCACGGTGCCGACCAGATCTCGCCGCGCTTCCCAAACCACACGATCGGCGAACTGGCGCTTTACCTGGAGACACTCCTGGCGCTGCATCCAGAGATCGATTGCCTCCAGCACATCGCTCGGCTTGCCCGGAACGGTCCGGCTCGCGCCGACGCGCGCGCCGCCAAGGAGCTTCGCGCTCAAGCCGCCCTCGTCAGGCGGAAGCGCAACGCGCGTCCGCTCTTCGGCGAGCGCCTGCTTGAGGTGCTGCGGCGAAAGCCCGACTTCTTTGCCCAGCTCGAGGATTTGCTCCTCGGTCAGGACTTCTTCCGGCTCGCCCGTGCCAACCTGCAGCTCGGCCGCGCGTGCGAGAACACGCTCCAGCGCGCCGCGGTCGAGTCCAGGGGAAGATTTTGAGGGAAGATTCGAATCGCCAACCATACGCGGAAATATACGGCGCGTTTTTTATTCGGTTCTTCAGGCATTCCGGGAGAGTTACGATTCTACCACGGAGGGCGCGGATGACTTCACTTGTCATCCTGAGCGAAGCGAAGGATCTGCTGTCGACCCGCCATACAGCAGATCCTTCGGTCGCTTCACTCCCTCAGGATGACCTCGGCCGTCCTCCGCGTCCCTCCGCGCCCTCCGCGATAGCAATTCAGATTCCGCCGAGCACTACCTCGATCTGTCGAGTGACGGCGTCCCGGATGGCGTCGGGAATCGCGAACGTCGCCGTGAACAGCGCCACCGGATCACCGGGGGGCGGAGTGACCCCGGCCGAACGCAGGTAAAAGCGCATATACCCCGGCGCGAGCTCGGGCGCCGCGCGCTGCAGGAGAATCGCCCCGGACCGAACGGTGGCGTTTGCCGAGTAGCGCGCTGCCACCCCATTTCGCTGCTCGGTCGGAGTGACGTTGTCGTTGATGGCCGTGGTCGTGATGGCGTTGACGGTCTCGTGGGCAAAGACGTATACCGCCTCGATGGCCGCGCCCGGCGAGTCTGGGAACCCGACGGCGACAGAATTCTGTTGAGGCGAGTAGCTGATCGTCCGGCCTTCGCCGTCGAGGGGAAGTGAGAGAATGAGCTCTCCGTTTCCCTGTTGCGTGTTGTTTAGGAAACGCTGAAGCTTCAGCCGATACACCCGCTGCCACAGTGAGTCCACCGACTGCCGAATCGCCGCTCGAGTCGCTTGCTCGTTCGTCCAGTATGTCTGGTAGAATCGGTTGTTCTCGTCCGCGAGGCACTGCACGAAGAGGCGCAGCCAGTCGCGATCGGCCGGCGCACCGAACGTGTTGTTCAGGACCCCGAAGAGCTGACGCATCTCGGGGCTGTCGGTGGCGTTTGGGTTCCCGCCGGTCTGCAGGAACAGATCCGTGACTTGTTGGATCTGTTGAAACGACGAGAAATAGAAGGGCGCGAACTGGCCGTTCACGAGCGACGGGTTCGCCAGAAATCGCGCCGACAGCTTGTCCGCGTTCGCGTCGAGCTGGGTATAGACGTTCCGCGAACGCCGGGTCTCGCGCATCTGCTGTCGGTACCCACGGCGAAAGAACGGAACGCGCGCGGTGTCGCCGGTGAGGAGCGCATAGCCGTGCAGCCACAGATCGACGTGCTCGCGGGTGCTCGTTGGCCAGATGGCGTCGCGCGCGACCGTGCCTGGTCCGGCCGTGGTGCCCGCGGTCGTAGCCACGCCCGTCGTCGCGCAATCGGCCGCGGCGACGCAGAGCAGTATCGACAACGCCCGGCGTGAGGTCGGGAAGGGCAGTCTCATCGTCATGGCTTGCTGGTGTTCATGCCTAACGAAGCGACGGGCCGGCCGCCTAGTGGAGTGTAATCGAGAAAGGGAGAGCATCGAAATGGGCCGCAATCGAGAAGGGAGAGCATCGAAGGCCGCTGAAACCGCTGACACTGCGCTGGGAGCACTGACAAGTGCTCTGCAATGTCGAGGTCAAAACGGGCCCGTCGCTGGATCCGACGGCGATTCCCCAACTTCTCAACTACTTGAACGTCACAAGGTGGTTTCAGCGCCGTGTCAGTGATGTCAGCGGCCCACAAGCTATCCACTAAGCGCCACTAGGCGGATCCCGCGGGACGCCCGCACGTCGTACAGAACTTCCAGCCGATCTCGAGCTCGGTGCCACACGCGAGGCAATTGATGACCGTGAGATTCTGGCCACAATGTGGGCAGAACGTGATCCGGCGGCCCGCCGGCAGCGCGCCGTTGCAGTACCGGCACTGCTCGCCCGCCTGCGGCACAATGGTCTGTGTCGGGCGTGCCACGACTGGCGATGCGGCGGCACGGGGAGCGGAGCTCACGCTGCTCGCCGCGGCACGACGGGGCGTTGGCTGCGCGGCGGCCATCGGTGCTGTCGTCGCCGATGAGCTGCTCCGATGCGCGCTTGCACTTGGCAAGGAGGCGGAGCTGCGCGACGAGGCGGCACGAGGCGGGGCTTCACTGGCGGCCGCCACAGCGGCCCCGGCAAGCGCCGGCTCGGCATCGGCGACACCGCCGTCCTGAAACCGGCGAACGGCTGATGGCGACAGCGCGATCTGCGCTGTTGAGAACTCACGAAATGCGCCAGGGTCAGGGTTGGGCTGCGCCAGCTCTTGCGACAATCGCTGTCGCATCTCGTCGCTCACGACGAAATAGTCACGTGCGCCAGCGAGTAGCTGGAGCAGCACCATCTCGTAATCCTGGTTGGTCTCCAGGCCAAGCTCGCGACGATGGTGTCGATACGGCATGATGTTCTGATACAGCTCGGCAACCTCGAACGACTGCGACAAATACGCGGGATAGCGCGCCTGGATTACCTGCAGCAGGTGTCGGAAGGTGCGATCGAGGGGATCCATCGTTGGGCGGTGCTCCGGGGCTAACGCGCGGATCTCAGGGTCGCGCTGCCTCGTCCTGGCTCCTGGCCCGCGACTCTTCCGCTGCTCTGATTTTGCTGACGCCGAATGCGTTCAGCGCTCGGACTGCGACGTTGTCTCTGCCGGTCTTTCCATCGCCAAATCCCTGCCAGTAGCCGACGGCCAGGCCAAGCAGCAAACCGAAGATAAGGGGCTTCATCTCTGTGCTCGCTCACGTTTCCCCTTATCACGACGTGAGTGAAGCTTTGGTCACGAGTGGCAAGGCGCGGGCCGGTCGAAACGGGCGCTGCAGCGGAAAGGGATCCGGCTCCGCCGACATCTTTCCCTTCGCTCGCTCGCCCAGGAGCCATTCGTCGAACCCCGACGCCACCACTCCATTGGAAGTGCTCTGCTCGCGTGCCGCTCGCATGGCGAGAAAGTTCGCGTACTCGTTCTGTGGATGACCATGGTGCCCGCGCACCCAACGCCACTCCACGGCGTGACCGGCGGCGCTGGCAACCGCGTCATGCCACAGCTCGAGATTCTCGATCTCGCCGCCCTTTCGCTTCCACCCTCGTGCGCTCCACCCGTGCACCCAATCAGTCATACCCTTCACGAGATACTGCGAATCGGTCGTGAACAGCACGCGAAACCTCGTTCCCTTACGAGAGATCGCGCGGAAAGCTTCGCTCACGCTCCGCAACGCCATCCTGTTGTTGGTCGTCGCCGGCTCCGAGACCCAGTAGTCGAATCGAGACAGGCGCTCGGTGGCCGCGTTCCAGTACTCGATTACACCGGCAGCGCCCCCGGGGTTGCTTCCCTCCCGACCATTGCCGAGGCAAGACTCATCCGCGAAGATCGCGAGCATCGGCAATTCTGTGTGACGCGCATCACTCACGCGACGACCTCGATGGTATCGATCTCGTCGAGATAGAGGGTGACGAGATCACCCGTCGGACGGCGGGCCTCGATGACTTCACGGCCGGCCTGCAGGTGAAGATCGGTCGGCATGACGACGTACTCGACGCCACGACGCCACACGATGATTCGTTGGCCGACACGAATCGCGCGCTCCAGTGCGTCGTAATCGCTAGTCGAGAGATACGCCACGCTCACCCTCCTCCGCGAGTCCAATCCATCGCCAGCGCGGCGAGCACCAGCGTCGCGCGCTCGATCTCGTCAACTCGCACGTACTCCTCCGCGGCGTGGGCGAGACCGATATCGCCAGGCCCGAAGCAGATCGCTGGAATCCCAGCTTCGTTGAGAATCGCTGCATCGGTCCACGCGCTCATGCCCATCACCTTCACCTCTTCACCACAAGCGCGAAGCGCGCCGTCGAGAGAGCGTACGACTGGCGCCTCTATCGAAACATCGCTCGGTGGCTGCTCGAAGATCAGTGACACACTCGCCTCGAGCTCCGGTCGCCTGGCGCGGACGCGAGCAAATGCAGCTTCGATCTCGGCCATCACCACGGCAGTAGTCTCGCCCGGAATGGTGCGCCGCTCGATCGTGAAATGACACTTGTCCGGATAGGTCGACAGGCCAATTCCGCCGGCGATCGTGGACGCATGAAGCGATGGACGGCCGAGCAGCGAGTGATCGCGCGACGGCAGCACGTCAGCGTCGAGAGCGTCGAGTGCGGCCAGCAGCAATCCCGCATTACGGATCGCGTCCACACCGACGTCCCATCGGCTACCGTGTGCTGCGCGTCCTTCCACGACGACGTCGACCCAGACGAATCCCTTGTGGGCGGGCATGATGCTGAGACCCGTCGGCTCCGTGACGATCGCCGCGTCCGCGCGAATTCCTTCGGCAACGAGTGCGCGGGTGCCGAGACTCGAATACTCCTCGTCCACGACCGCCGTGATGATGATCTCACCGTCCAGCGCTCCGCCACTCGCGCTGAGCGCGCGCGTGGTAGCGGCGCACATCGCCGCGACACCGGCTTTCATGTCGGACGAGCCGCGACCAAAAAGTCGTCCGTCTCGCACCGCCGGGTCCCACGGCGGGTGAACCATGCCTTCAACGCCGACGACGTCGATGTGTCCATTGAACATCAATGAACGAGTACCTGGCTTCGCGCTCCCCAGTCGCGCGATGACGTTTGGTCGTCCCGGCGCCACCTCGACCATCTCGACGCGAAATCCCCACGCGGAGAGAACGTCGGTGAGAACGCGTGCGACGCGTGCCTCGCCCGGCGCGCCCGCGACGAGCGTCGGATTGCGCGAATCCACTCGCACGAGCTCGCGCGTGAGCGCTACGGCGTCGCCTCTGCTGATGCTCACGACTGCCTCAGATCGACCGCATCGGCGACGAATGTCTCCACGCCGCGCTCGGCGATCGCGAATGGCAATAACGGGCCGAGCGCTGATGCTACCGACGCAACGGCGTCCTCGTTTCCGCGTCGCGCAATGAGCAGCACGCAGCCACCACCTGACGCGCCGAGGGCCTTGGCACCGAGGGCGCCCGCCGCGCGCGCTCGTTCGATGATCGCGTCGATGCGATTGGTGGGAATGGCCGGATGCAGTGATCGCTGATGGGCCCAGTGCTCGCCCACCAACGCCGCCAGCTCGTCTATATCGGCGCACTCGAGCGCGCGCGCCATTCCTTCGGCCAGCTCCTTCATGCGACGGAGCGCAAAGAGGACCTTCGTATCGCGTTTCTCGTACGCGCTCGTGACGGCGGTTATCGTATCCCCAGAGATTCGCGACTCGCCGGTGTACACGACGATGCAGCGTTGCTCGAGCTCCTCGCGTGCCTCACGAGTGAGCGGAATCGAGTGCACCTTGGTATCGCGATCGGAAAAGCGAAGCGCAAGCGCACCCCCGAACGCGGACGCGTAGTGATCCTGTCGGCCGCCGGCAATGCCAAGCTCCTCGACCTCCGTTGCACGGCTCCGCTCGGCGAGCGCGGCGGGATCGAGCACTTCGCCGGCGCAGCGACTCAGGGAATCGGCGAGGGCGACGCCAGCGGCCGACGAGCCGCCGAGGCCGGCACCAACGGGGAAATCATTATATAGGGCGACATCGGCTCCGGAGATTCCAGCGCGCCGCACAGCGGCTTCGACGAGTGGCCGATCGCGCGCCCGATCGGCGGACAACGAGGCGTTGTCGCTGCTGTCAGCGGGCGCGAGCAGCACCGTTGCATAACGCGCGATCGCCAGGTTGCAGACGAAACCGCCCTCGCGTTCGGAGTACGGCGGCACGTCGGTCCAGCCGCCACCGAAGTCGATACGTGTCGGCGCCCGCGTGCCCGAGTGAACGATCGCGCGTGGCACCGCGCGCCTCAGATAGATACCGACATGAGAGGTGGGATAGCTTGCACGAGTGCGTAACGTATCGACGATAGCCTGAATTGCCAGCGGCGCGCCGCTAGCGAACGCCGCGAGCACTCCTGCTCTGTGCCGGGCACACCAGTTGCCGAAACTCAGTCGCCATGCTCGACTTCGTCCATTATCTGAACGACTGCAAGTTCATTCTCGTGTCGAACCGCGAGCCGTACGAGCACATGCGCGGCCCGCACGGCATCGAGCTCAAACAACCGCCGGGGGGTCTGGTCTCCGCGCTCGATCCAACGATGCGGCACACCCACGGAACCTGGGTCGCCTGGGGCTCCGGCACCGCGGACCGTGACGTGAGCGACGAAGCGGGACGCGTTCAGGTTCCACCGGAAGACCCGCAGTACACGCTGCACCGCGTCTGGCTCGACGAAGCGGACATCGACGGGTACTACCACGGCTTCGCGAACCGCGCGCTCTGGCCGCTCTGTCATATGCTCATCCAGCATTTCGAGTTTCGCACGGAATACTGGGAGCGGTATCGCGCCGTGAACCTGCGCTTCGCTCATGCCGTCGCCGATGAAGCCGAGCGTTGTACCGGGCGGTCGATGGCGTGGATCCAGGACTACCATTTTGCGCTCGCGTCGGAGTTTCTGCGTGCGATGCGGCCGTCGCTCTTCATTCATCAGTTCTGGCACATCCCCTTCCCGCCGCCCGACATTCTTCGACTGCTGCCGACGGGGACGCACGAGTCGCTGCTGCGCGGCATGCTCGGCAACGATCTCGCCGAATTCCAGATCGACCGCTACGCCGAGAATTTCATGGACTGTGTCGAGCAGTTCATTCCCGAGGCGCGGGTGGATCCCGTTAGGCAGGTGATCACCTTTCGGGACCGCGTGATCCACGTCGGCGCGTTCGCGATCAGTATCGACGTCGAGCGATACGAGGCCATGGCCCGGAGTGATGACGCGACGCAACGCGTCCGCACGCTGCGTGATCGCTATGCACGTGACGGCCGCCAACTGGGCGTCTGCGTCGATCGTATCGACTACACCAAAGGCATTCCGGAACGGCTGCGCGCACTCGACACGCTGTGGGAGGAATCCCCCGAGCTTCGTGGGCGCTTCACGTTCATCTTTGTGGCGACGCCCTCTCGCTCGAATGTGCCGGCATACAATACGCTCGAGCGCGAGGTGGTCGAGACGACAATCGCCGTCAACAAGAAATATGGGGCGAAGGATTGGACGCCGATCGTTCTGATCAACGAGAACGTCGACTCCGACTTGCTCGCCGCGGTATATCGTGCCGGAGATCTCTGCATTGTGTCGTCGCTGCAGGATGGGATGAATCTGGTCGCGAAGGAATTCGTCGCCTGCCAGGTCGATGAGCGCGGCGTGTTGATGCTCAGCCGCTTCACCGGTTCGGCGGAAGAGATCGAAGGGGCGTGCCTCATCAACCCGTTCAACGTCGACGGGTTCGTCAATGCGATCCGGATGTCGCTGGACATGTCGCCTGACGAGCGTCGCCGCCGGATGCGCCGCATGCGCCGCCAATTGCACAACTCGACGATCTTCGATTGGCTCGACTCGATTCTCTCCCGCGCGACGGCGATCATGTCGCAGCAGCACGCGGCGGTGTGAGCATCGACGCTCGTCTCGCGACAGCGGAACCGCGCGATGCGCTTCTGGCGACGACGGAGCTTGCCGCTCGGCTGTCGGCGTCGCCGCTCCTCGTCGCGCTCGACATCGACGGGACACTCGCGCCGATTGCGCCGACACCGCAAGACGCCGCCGTTCCCGCGGCAACGCGTCGCACGCTCGAGCAACTGGTGGCCGCGCCGGGCGTACACGTCGCGCTCGTCACCGGGCGCGCCGCGCGCGATGGCCGCCAGCTCGTGGCTGTGCCAAACAGTTGGACGATCGGCAACCACGGCATCGAGTTGATCGATGCGCTCGGCGGCTTACGGGTGAATGCGTCGGCGGAGACGTACGCGCCGACGATCGCGCGCGCGGACGAGCTCCTTCGCGAGCCGCTGAACGGCGTCGAGGGCGTGTTCGTCGAAAACAAGAAGTGGACGCTCAGCGTTCACTTCCGTCTCGCCCAGGAAGCCGAAGCGCCACACGTGCGAGACATCGTGAGCGGCGTCGCGCGCCGCTTGGGTCTGCGCATGTTCGAGGGCAAGAAGATCTTCGAGCTTCGCCCCCCCGTCGCGATCACGAAAGGCACGGCGCTCCTCGACCTCGCAACGACACTCGGCGTAGTCGTAAAGGGCGCGTTGCACGGCTCGATTCTGTACGCGGGTGACGACCGCACCGATGAAGACGCGTTCGAGTCGCTGCGTGCGCTGCGGTCCAGCGCCATCACGATTCACGTTGGCACGGCAATCCTACCCGACGGCGCCCGGACGAGCGCGGAATTCCTCGTTCGCGATCCTACCGCCCTGCACAATCTTCTGGATCGGTTGGCCACCGAGCGGGCCACGAGGGCCGTGCCGCGCACCTAACGAGGAATCAGCGCTTCTTCTTCGGCGCCGCGTCCTTGGAAGCCTTCTTCACATTGGTGCGACTTGCGGCCGGCTTCTTTTCCGGCTTGGCCGCGGTGCTGGCCGAAGCGCGCTTCTCGGAGCTCGCCGTCTGTTTGGGCTCCTCTCGGGTTACCTCGCGCGCCTTCGCGGTCGAGGCTCGCTCGCTGCTCGCAGCTTTTGCCGCGGTGCTGCGGCGCTCCGGGCTACGACGCCGCTGGGCTTCTTCGGCTTCCCTGACGAGTTTATCTGCCTCGTCCTGCGTCATCTGACCGCGGCGTACCATGTACTGCACCAGGTCGCGGGCGCTTTCAACCGCAAAACCGGTGATACCTGCGGCGGCCGCGATGACGTCCTTCATGGCGGTGGCGATCTTTGTACCAGCTTCCTGGCTGATCAGCTGCGCTCGCTCCGCCATCTCCGCCATCGCATCGCGCACCTCGGCGGATCGCTGACCCGACATTCGCTGCGGCGGCGCCGGCACGGATCCAGGCTGTCCAACCGCCCCCCTGGAATCGTGGGATGGAAGAGCAGGCGGTATCGAGGGAGGAAGCGGCTTGTCCGCCATGAGGTCAGTCGAGGTGACGGGGACGGAGTGCGATCGACGTGCTTCTCGTTCGCAAGCAGGCCACGCTATCTTCGCGCGCCAAGCCTCACTGGCTCGTCGTGGCGGAAGTATAGATGCGGGAAACGGGTGCGCAAGCGCGAGCGGGAGCGCTCTGAGCCGCAGAAGTACGCTAAGCTGACGAATCGTGACCAGCGTCACGATCGAGCCATCATAACGCAAGACTATGCTCAACGGAATTCGAGTTCTCGATCTGACGCGCGTCCTCGCCGGCCCGTTCTGTACAATGATGCTTGGCGATATGGGCGCCGAAGTCATCAAAGTCGAGCGACCGGGGAGTGGGGACGAAACGCGTGGGTGGGGACCGCCGTTCGACGAAAACGGCGAGAGCGCGTATTTCCTCTCAGCGAACAGGAACAAGCTGAGCATCGCGCTCGACATCGATGATTCGCTGGATCGCGAGTTGATCGCATCGCTGGCGACCGAAGCCGACGTCGTCGTGGACAACTTCCGGCGCGGGACGCTCGAACGCCGAGGTCTGGATCCCGACTCGCTCATGCGGCGCAATCCCGCACTCATATGGTGCACGATCACGGGCTTCGGGCCGAATAGCGCCCGGCCCGGCTACGATTTCGTCACGCAGGCGGAGTGCGGGTGGATGGCGATCACCGGGGAGCCCGATGGCGATCCGATGAAAGTTGGAGTCGCTCTGGCCGATGTGCTCGCCGCGAAAGACGCGGCGGCGGCGATCCTTGCCGCCCTCGTTGCCAGGAGTCGATCGGGCTCGGGTCGACGCCTCTTCATCTCACTCGTGGACAGTGCGCGGGCCGCGCTGGTCAATGTCGCTCAGAATGTTCTCGTGAGCGGAAAGGACGCGACGCGCTGGGGAAACGCCCACCCGAATATCGTTCCTTACCAGCTGTTCGAAGCGGAGGACCGGCCACTGGTGGTGGCGGTCGGCAGCGACGCTCAGTGGGTGAGCTGCGCGAGAGCATTGGGCCTCGAAGGCCTCGCCGACGACCCGCGTCTCGCGACGAATGCCGGCCGTCTCCCCCAACGAGAACGAATTATTAAAGAATTCTCATCAAGGCTGCGGGAAAGGCCGGCTGCCGTTTGGCTGGCGCGACTCGAGGAGGCGGGTGTGCCCGCGGGCGTCGTGAAAACAGTGCGCGAGGTCACCGACGATGCGAAGGGGTCGGCGCAGACGGGAATGCCCGCAAGTGTCGGTGATACGCTGCGATTTCCCCCTCCGCGGCTCGATCAACATGGGAGTGTGATACGTCACAGCGGTTGGCGCGTCTTTGATCTGACGTTCGGGCAATCCGACGTACGGTAAAGGTCAGAGAGACGAATCGCATCGTGATAAGTCGGATAGAGCAGCCGAGCCGCTCGATCCGTGAATTTGTCGTTACCTCACTCACCCTTCTTCGTCCCCTCCACCGTGGCGACAGCCGTGAAACCAAGGACCGTCAGCGGGAGCGCGCCCGCGGCCCTGTCCGAAGAGCCGGAAGCGCGTTACTCTGTTGTCGTGAAGACGACGGAGCAGCCCGCACCCATCGCCGATCAGGAAACTGATCAGATCATCATCCAACGCGTTCTCGCGGGCCAACGCGACTCGTTTCAGACGTTGATAACGCGATACAGTGATCCGTTGTATCGCCACGCGCTCTGCATGACGGGGAGCCCCGACGTCGCCGAGGACATTCTTCAGCTCAGCTTCATCAAGGCCTATCAGCACCTGGCCGAGGTGCGCGGCCGATTCGATGCGTGGGTGTTCCGCATCGTCGCCAACGGCTGCAAGGATTGGCTGAAGAACATTCGCCGGTCGCATCTCAGCTACGACGAGGACGACCAGCCGTCGTCCTACGCGACGCCTGACGAGGAGCTCGATCGCAGCGAGCTGCGCACGGATCTGGACAGGGCGCTCGCGACGCTGCCATCGTCATTGCGCGAAGCGTTCATCATGAAACACGTCGAAGGGCGCTCGTACGAAGAGATGGCGGATCTGCTCGGGACCACTGTCGGTGCGCTGAAGATGCGTGTCCATCGCGCTCGTGAGGCACTGCAGGCCTTACTAGAGGAGAAATACGCCTAACATGTTTGACGATATTCGATCCGAGGACGGCCATCTCGACGGCCGACGCCGCGACCGGCGCTCGGAAAATGGCGCGGAGCCGACGCAGCCACTCAGCGATCGCGAGGTTCCGCTGGCACAGCCCGAAACGGCACGCGTGCTCTCGCCGCAAATTCATGCGTGGCTCGATGGCGAGCTGCCCGAGGCGGCCGTACGCAAAGGTGAATTGCAGCGCGATGTGGAATTCTGGAATCGCCTCGCGCGCGCGACAGACACCCGCCGTCACATCACCACACCGGCGCACGTCCAACAGCGCATCATGGACGCCCTGCCTCGAAGTGTCCCGCAGCTCATCACGCCATGGTATCGCCGCGAGTTCGTGATCACACCGGCGGCCGCACTCGGAGCAGCGGGCGCGCTCATCGCGCTGACAGCAGCCATCACCGCGTTGGTCTTGGTCCTGGTGCAGCGATAAGAAGTTGGCGAGAGAGTTTGCTCACCGCATTCGAAAAGGGGGGCCAGCCGATCGGCTGGTCCCCCTTTTCCGTATTCTGTCGATTAGCCGATACTCAAGGAAAGCACGGAACGGAGTATGCTTTAGGCGACCTCAACGTCAGGTTGCGAGCATCGTACCGATGACGGAAGGCAAGCGATTCGCGCAATTGCTGAAGGAATTCGAACGCGTCGGCGTCGATCCGAACACGATCAGCGCTGGGTTGGCGGTGCGAGAAGAGGACGCCCTTCGCGCGCTGCATGCACTACCCGACAACGCCGGGCCGGCCGCCTTTCTCACTCAACTCCGGCTCTTGATGTTGCACGCGGCGTCCAATGTCCCCCCGCGCGAGTGAGCGCGCTTCTCTCGTTGCACGCGGAGAACGGTCCCTGCGCGCTGCTCGCACCTTCGTCGGCATCAGCGGCTACGACTATCCGCGCTGGCGCGGCGCCTTCTACCCGGAGCGACTAGCGAAGGCGCGGTGGCTCGCCTACGCGAGTCGGTGTTTCAACTCCATCGAGTTGAACGGCACGTTCTACAGTCTCAAATCACCGAGTGTCTTTGCGCGCTGGGCCGAGGCGGTGCCCGATCGCGGCTTTGTCTTCGCCATCAAGGGCGGCCGCTTCATCACGCACAATCTGAAGCTGCGCAATTGTGAGCATGCGCTCGGAAATTTCTTCGCCAGTGGGGTGCTGGCGCTCGGAACGAAGACCGGGCCGTTCCTCTGGCAGCTGCCGGCCTCGTATCACTTCGAGGCCGAGCGACTCGATCAATTCATGCGGATGCTGCCGCGGAGCTCCGCGGAGGCGGAGTCCGTTGCGCGCGAACACGATCATCGGCTGCGGCGCGGTGCGCTGGTCGACGCGGAGGGAGGTCGGAGGGTGAAATACCGCCATGCCTTCGAGGTGCGGCATCCCTCATATTTCTGCGACGAATTCTACGACATCCTTCGCGCGCACAAGTGCGCCCTCGTCTTCGCCGACACCGCTGGCAGGTTCGGTTACGCGGACGTCATGACGTCAGATTTCGCCTACATTCGGCTGCATGGGTCCACCGAGCTGTACGTCAGCGGATACAGCGACGACGAGCTCGACGACTGGGCCGGGCGCGTTCGCCGCTGGCAATCCACTCGGTCGCGCGATGCGTACATCTACTTCGACAACGACGCCAAGGTGCATGCGCCCCATGATGCGCTGCGTCTGGCGGAGCGCCTGGAAGTAAGGCGCGACTCCAGATGAGATTCGGCGCGAGCGCTGGCAATTCTTCGCGCGCGGCAAGTATTTTCGCGTGATGGGAGGTTGTCGATGAGCTCCAGGTCTCGAAGGCTGCGCTGGCTCATTGCCGTCATGCCAGTGACGGTAATCGTCGGGTCCATGGCCAGTGGACCGTCGGACCGCGTCTTTCCGCGCGCCGCCTATGCGTCGTCGCTCGCGTTTGCCTCGCCCACCAGCGTCGACTCCGACTTCGCGAAGCTCGTCCAGCGGCTCTCGGAGCCCGGTGGCTATTTCGATTCCGACAATCTCATCTCGAACGAGACGTCGTACCTGCACGTGCTCGATGGCATGCGACGCCTGAAGGTCCAGGGCGGAGCGTACATCGGCGTCGGGCCCGATCAGAACTTTTCGTACATCGCCGCGGTCCGGCCGGACATCGCGTTCATGATCGACATCCGGCGGGACAATCTCCTCGAGCACCTGATGTTCAAGGCGCTCTTCGGAATGTCGCGCAATCGCATCGAGTACCTCTGCTGGCTGTTCGGCAAACCGCTGCCACGGGACGTCGACAGGTGGGGCTCGAAGTCGATTCAGGAGCTCGTGGATTACATCGACGCGACGCATACCGACGCCGATGTCGTCGACTCGGTGCAATCGGCGATGAGTCAGCGCGTGCGGCGCTTCGGGATTCCACTCTCGACGCTGGACCTCGAGACGATCGCCCGCGTGCGGGACGCGTTTGTTCGCGATTCCCTCGACCTTCGATACTCGAGCATCGGCCGGGCGCCGCGGCCGTATCATCCCACCTATCGCCAGCTGCTGCTCGAGCGAGATCGCGTTGGCCACCAGGGCAACTTTCTCGCATCGGAAGATGGCTTCCAGTACGTGAAGAACATGGAGTCGCGCGACCTGATCGTTCCCGTCGTCGGGAACGCGGCGGGCGACCACGCGTTGGCTGCCATCGCGCAGTACGTCGGGGAGCGAAAGGAGAAGGTCTCAGCCGTCTACATCTCCAATGTTGAGCAATACCTCATCAGAGACGGCGGCTTTCCACAGTTTGCCGAGAACGTGAAGCTGTTACCCCGCGACCGGCGCAGCGTGATCATTCGCAGCTTCTTCGGCTACGGCTACGGATTCGGCGCCTCGGGCACGCATCCGTTGAACGTGCCGGGCCACTATTCGACCCAGATTCTGCAGACGCTGGATGCGTTCGTCGCGACGTACGACAGCGGCGCGGTGCGCTCGTACTACGACTTGATCTCGAAGAATTACGTCGCGCCGTGACCGGGAAGCATCGCTTCCTCGCGCTTGGCGACTCGTACACGATCGGCGAAGGGGTCGCCGCTACCGAGCGGTGGCCGGTGCAGCTGGCAGTCGCGCTCCGACAGGACGGTTTCGCGATTGACGATCCCCGCATCATCGCGAGAACGGGATGGACCACCGACGAGCTGCTTGCCGAGATCGAATCGGCTTCACCCTCGGTGGAACGGGGCTACGATCTCGTGACGCTGCTGATCGGCGTGAATGATCAGTATCGCGGCCGCGGAGTGGATTCATTCCGCGCGGGCTTCGAGCGTCTGCTCCAGCTGGCGAGGACCTTCGCGCGCGGATCGGCACGCGTCATCGTGATCTCGATTCCGGATTGGAGTGTCACTCCCTTCGCCCGCGACGATCCCCGCGGCGCGCCGGCGATCGCGCGCGAGATAGATGAGTTCAATGCTGTAGCGCGTGATATCGCACAATCCGCGGGTGCGGCGGTCGTCGACGTGACGGGCATATCACGGCGTGCCGCGGAGGATCCGCAGCTGCTCGCCGCCGACGCGCTCCATCCGTCGGCGGCTATGTACAGCCTGTGGGTGCCGGTTATTCAGCGTGAGGCCGAAAAGCTGCTCCGCGCGTAGTGGAGTAATTGAAAAAAAAGACAGCCTCGAAAACGGGCCCCTGAAACCACTGACTTGCTCCTAGCACGGCGAAAGCTCCTCGCACCAAGGCTGATTTTTTTGTGAGTGCCTCGGGAAGCCCCGACGCACATGGATGCTTCCCGAGGCGTTTAACAAAGACAAACGACTCTGATTGGGTGCAAGGAGGCGTTGATGTTGAGGAGACAGTCAGTGGTTTCTGGGGCCGCCCGCAGGGCGGCTGTGTCATCAGTGGCCTGCCGTTCCGTTTCGCAAAGATATCGAAAAGGCCACATCGGACTCACTAGAGCGGCTGCTTGTACGCCGGAGGCGTGACGCCGTTGAGCCGCAGATACGGAATCGTCTGCCCCAACGTCCACACCGCGTGCTCATAGCTCAACGTGAGCCAGCGGGATGCAGACTGGGGCGGCAAATTGTACACCGACGATTGCTTCAGCAGCTGCGAAGGCGTCGACGATTTGAGCGCGTCGAGCAAAAAGCCGTAGGCCCGGTCCGCGTAGTCACGCAGCGCGGCCTTCTGGTGAAGCTGCGCCGTATCGAGCGTGAACGGCGCCTCCTTGAGCGCACCAAGCGCCATCGCCGCGACTTCGAGATTCGTGCTCACGGCGTGCTGGATCTGTTGCGCGAAGTCACGAACTCCCGGCGTCGGTTGAAATCGCATCGCCGAGTCGGGCATGGCGTCGATGTACGCGAGCATGTTCGCGCGCTGGCGCTCCCAGTCTTCGACGAGTTGCTGTTTGGTCTGCGAGCGTGCGGTCGTCGCGACGATCGACAGCAGCGTGAGGGTGGTGAGAAGAGTGCGCATGGATAGAGTGGGAGCGGAGGGAGGGACAATGCACGGCGAATCGCCGCCGGCGCCAGAGCGAAAGAGTCCCTTTGGCCGTATTCTTAATGGCATCGAATCCCGTCGTCGAAAATCGTCTTGAGGACGCAAACATGAAAGTGGGAACCGTCGTTGGGCTCATTCTCGTCGTTTTGGGCGCGATCGGTGTGGCGTATGGAGGCATTACCTACACGAGGCGGCGAGAGGTGGCGCGCGTCGGTCCGCTTCAGGTGACGGCGCGTGAAGAGCGCACAATTCCGATCTCGCCGATTCTGGGCGGCGTCGCGATCGTCGCCGGCGCCGCGCTCATCATCGCCGTCAGGCGCGCGAGCTGATCCGGCGCGGATGCCCTCACCGGGGTCGGCGCTGGTACTCGCGGCTGTCATCAGCGCGCTGGCAGCGCATCGAATGCATGGCCAGCGAGGTGCCGATTCGGCCAGGATCGTTCTTCGCGGCTCCGTACGAGACCGTGCGACGCGACAACCCATCGTCGGCGCGAGCATTCGCGTCAGCGCGTCGGTGGGCAGTATCAGCGATGAGCAGGGCGCGTTCGCGCTCGAGGTGAGCGAGCGGGGCCCCATCACGCTGCACGTCACTCGGCTCGGCTACGATTCCCTGTCCGTCGCAGTCGATTTGCCATCGACGACATCGAGCACCGTGGTGGAGCTCCAGCGCTCGGCGCAGACGCTCGATACGGTGACCGTCGCGACGCGACCGACGTCGTGGTCGTCGAAGGTCGAGGGCTTCGAGCACCGACTCGCACGCGCCAACGGCGGCACCTTCTACACGCGCGACGACATCGAGCAGCGCCGTCCAGTAGTCGTGAGTGATCTCGTTAGGCGCACGCCAGGAGTACGCGTCGTCGACAGCATGGGAGTGCGTCTGTTCGCCTCGGCGCGGGGCAACAAGGTCGTGGATGGGGGGCGCGGACGGCGCAGCGTCCCGTGCATCATGCGCGTCGGCGTCGATGGGCAGGTGATGGAGTGGGGATTTTCCGCGGATCAGGTCGCGCCCAACGAGATCTATGGCATCGAGGTATACTCGGGACCAGCCACCGTCCCGCGAGAGTACGCGAGCCAGGTCGTCGACGGTTTCTGTGGCTTGGTCATGATCTGGACGCGCTGAAACCACTGACGAAAGAGCGCCACATCGACGCAGGTTTTGACGGCCACCATCATTCCATCGCCATTCGGAACAAGTTGTGGCAGACCACTTTGTCAGTGGTTTCCGGAAGTATGGATTTGACGCAAGGGCATATTTGAGTATCATTCATTGCTCATTTCGGAGGTCCCGATGGTAGAGCGTTGCGATTGTTGCCCGTCGTGTGACGGCGTTCCGTGCGATTGCTGCCCTGATTGCAAGTAGTTGGCAGCACGCGGGCTGTGTGAGAGGGGCGGCGACTATTTCGGTCGCCGCCTCTTCTTTTTTGTGCCCTTCTTCGCTGGCGGCTTACCGCGCTTCAGGGCGTGGCCGACAGCATCCTTCCAGTCGCCTTCGATCTTCAGCGTTTCGGCCTTGGGGCCGGGGACTTTCCCTTGTGCCATAGCTAATCAGTCTCCGTCCGCTCGCCGTCGTTGATGCCACGGTTGTTGTACTTGAACTCGGCTTCCGACAGATAGCGGTGCAAGTGCTTCCGGCTGACCGCGTGGTGCGTTCCGCCGATCTGTCGCTTGAGGTTGGCCCAGAAGCCTTCAATCCGGTTCGTGGTGACCTGCACGCCCTCTTCCGTGTAGCGGACGTACTGGCCCGCGTTGTGGCGAATGCGCTCGTGGCTGGCGAACTGCTGCCCGATTGCCTTGTACGCTTGCGCTTGGTCCGTGTTCAGGTGCGCTGACGGATCGACCAGCGCCGTGACTTCCTTCGCCAACTCTGGCGCGCTCACGTTCATCACGACGCGCACCTTGATCTGCCCGTCGCGCTCGACGCCGCCGACAACGGGCGTCTTGCGGTCAGCGAAGTCAACGCCCGGGCCGAGCTTCCGGGTGCCGTCTGACTTGATCGTCTGGCTGTAGCGTGCGTGACCGCGCGGCTTGCCGCCGATGTACGTCTCGTCAAACTCAACGGTGCCGCCGTTCGCGCCTAGCTTCGGCTCGGCCGCATTCGCTGTCGCCATTGCCCACCGAATGCGGTGCATCATGAACAGGGCTGACTTGTACGAGAGGCCCGTCATGCGCTGCATTTCGAGCGCGCTCACGCCTTTCTTGCTCTTGGCGGCCTCGTAGAACGCGCGGCACCAGTGACGCACCGGGATTGGCGAGTCCTCCATAATCGTCCCAACGCGCACCGTGTACTGGCTCTTGCACGCACGACAGCGCCACAGATAGCGCGCGTTACGCTCGCCCGTCTTGGCGTTCTTCATCTGGTACGACTCACCGATGACGCCACACTTCGGGCAGACCGCGTTGGCTTCAGTCGTCCAGCCGCGCTGCACTTCCATGAACTCGACTGCCACGCGCTCGTCTGAGCATGCACGTGGAAGCTGTGCTTCGATCTTCGACACTGCCGAACCGGCTGCCCGGTGCTTTGCCATCTTGCGCTCGCGTTTGCGTCTGGTATCATATTACTAGGTTGCTAACGTTGCGTCAAGTATTATTTTCCCTGCGTCAAGAGCGTATGGCTGACCCATTGAAGAACATCAAGCGGAAGCTCGCTCGCGCGCGCGAACATATCGACGCGTGTGACGTGGCCGCTAAAGCCTTTTTTACATCGCAGTTTTACACCACGCGAATTGAGCATGACCGACCATCCCGCTGGTGGAGCGTAGTAATCGACACGATCAAGCCTGTACCGCCCGAAATTGGCATTCTCGCGGGAGAAGGCGCGCATCACCTGCGGTCTTCGCTTGATCATCTCATGTGGCTGCTCGCTAGGCCCGCTACGGTGCGCGAGGCCATTCATGTCGAGTTCCCCATTACATCCTCGCGCCGTGAATTCGTCGGGCGTAGAAAGGGGGCTAAGAAGGGCGGGGGCGGTACACTGCCCGGCGTCAGATACAAGATGATGGGCGTGCCTAGGGGAGTGCGCGCAGCGGTCGAGCGGTTGCAGCCATACAACAGCGGGAAGAATCCACACGCGGACATGCTGGGCTTCTTGCGAGAAGTCTCCAATTGGGACAAGCATCGCTCGCTTCCGATTGTCGCGGCGAGCGTACGCGTTGCTGATCTTCATCTTGAGATCAGCGGCGGCGTATTGCTTTCCCAGGAAACGTTGGCCGGGATTCTCAAGGCGGAGACAGCACTCGCGCATGTGCAGATCCGACACGCTAGGCCGACGTGTTATGTGAACATGAAGCCCGAACTCTCCGTTGAGCCATTCTGCGATGACGTCATGCCGGAGCCCGTTCGAGGCATCAACACCGTACGCGCGCTTCACTGGGCTGGCTGGTTCATCGAACAGCGAGTCCTGCCCGCGCTCCGGGGCTTCCTCTGACCTACTCACCGGAGGACGCCGCCCTTGCGTCAAAGCCACACTTCCCGTGGTTTCAGCGTACCGTCAGCGGTTTCAGCGGCCCACTTCGGTTCGATTACACCCACGAGGTGTAAGGAATTGGTCGGGCGGGTAGTTCGGCGCTCGGGGATTGCCTAACATCTCGGGAAGCGCTCCGTTCACCATCGCCGTACATGACGACACGACGCGACTTCCTCAAAGCCACCGCGATCGCGAGCGGCGCTCTGCTCGGACGCGGCACATCCGTGCTCGCCGATGCGGCGACGCGTGTGTCCTCCCGGGCGCCAATAGATCTGCTCATCCTCGGCGGCACAGGGTTCATCGGACCGCATCTCGTGCGGTACGCCGTGTCGCGAGGCCATCGCGTGACGATCTTCACCCGCGGCCGGCGTCAGGCGGACTTGCCTAACGAGGTAACGCACCTCATCGGTGATCGAAACGGCCAGCTTGGTGCGCTGGCCGGCAAGCGGTGGGACGCCGTCGTCGACGACTCGGCGACAAACCCCGATTGGGTCCGACAGTCGGCGCAGCTGCTGAAGGACTCGGTCGGGCGATATCTCTTCACCTCTTCGACGGGCGTCTACTATCCCTATCTCAAACGTGGCATCGACGAGACGGTCGCCCCGCGACTGACGGTGAGCGATCCAAAGGACGGCTCGGAGACTTATGGCGTCGCGAAGGCGCGATGCGAGCAGGAGACCCAACAGGCATTCGGAGCGCGCGCGCTGATCGTGCGGCCCACTTACATCGTGGGACCGGGCGACACCACCGATCGCTTTCCCTATTGGCCGGTGCGGTTGGCGAAGGGCGGCGAAGTGCTCGCGCCGGGCCGCCGCGACGATCCGGTGCAATTCATCGACGTCCGCGATCTCACCGAATGGATGATCCACCTGCTGGAGACACAGGCGTCGGGTGTGTACAACGCCGTCGGTCCGCGCGATACCCTAACGATGCCGGCCTTCCTGGAGCAGGCAAAGGCGGCCATTGGCTCGGACGCACGCTTCACCTGGGTGGACGACTACGATTTCCTCGCGAAGCATGAGATCTACGAGGCCATTCCGTGGGCGCGATTAGCGGGCAACGACGACGGCATGATGTCGATCCGGCATGAGAAGGCCATCGCGGCGGGTCTGACCTATCGCCCGCTCGCGACGACCGTGCGCGACACGCTCGCCGGGTGGCCGAGCGTGCCGGAGACGCGTCGCGCCAACCCGCACTTCGCGATAAAGCCGGAGCAGGAGGCGAAAGCGCTCGCGGACTGGCACGCGCGCGGTGCTTGAGACGCGACCAGGTGAACTGCGGCAGGGGAGGCCGAACCTCTAATGTCGACGGACGAATCTCGAACTGCGTCCGCGTCGTGTCGAAGTGCCGCGGCCTTGGCGGAAAGCGCCTCCGCCTCGAGTGAAATTGGGGTGACCTCCGCGGCGAGACGAACGGGTTCATCTCGAAGGCGAGTGGGCTATGCTGCGAGGGCCGGTGACCTCGTCGTAACAAGGGATGGAGTCTGCGTCATGCCGTGAGGGCAAAGGTGAAACCGCCTGTGGCCACATCTCGATGCCCGGAGGGACAACCGGAACGGCCCGCGGGCTCGAGTGAACGTGCGGAGGGCGCGACTGGAAGCGCGGAGGCGACGACTGAACGCGATATGATCTCATCTCAACGCGCTATGCAGCTCGGTGGATGAAAAAAGAGCGGGCCTGCGCACGCGCAGACCCGCTCTCCTCCACCCACACCCACACCCGCTACCGCGTTACATCTTCCTCATCGTGCTACGCCGCCTTCTGTTCCGGCGTCGCCACCGCTGCCGTCGCGGGAGCCGTCGCCTCGGGCGCGGTCGCCGACGGTATCACCGGCTTGACGGTCGCGCGTTTGGTGTTCTTCCACTCCGCGAGCGGGCCAGGCTGCCCTCGGAGCGCGCGCGTGATCACGATGTCCAGCGCCTGCACCACCAACCGACCCTTCTTCATCTCTTCGGCGATGGCTTTGGTCGCACCGACACGACCGCTCTGCGCCTGGCGCCGAGCGTCGACGGCCGCCTTCAAATTGGCCGCCGCCGCCTGGAGCTCATCGACGAAGTTCGACGAGAGACCATGCTGCACCAACACGTCCTTGTGCTCGTCGCCGATCTTGGCAATCGCATTCGCCGAAGCCAACACCTTCTCGTCATCCGAGTACTGCTTCGGGACTCGTAAGGCAACCTCGAGCTCCGGCGTGATCTTGACGACGCTCTTTGCCATCGTCGAGATCGGAATCAGATGGTCCTGCCGCAACTCGCGGCGGAGCTGCTGCACGGTAACCGTACCCGCGCTGCGAGCGCGACCCTGATGCTCCTGATCGATTGCATACTGCCCGAGGCGCTGATTGACGCCTTTCAGCGCCTCGACCTGACCTGCTGCTTCGGGCGGAACGAGAGTCGGATGCGCATCGATCCAACCCTCGGCGCCGCGAAACGACTGAGCCTGTCGCTTCTCGTCTGCTTTCACAGGGATAGCTCTCCGGATAGTCATGCGTTGGACTACTCGATGCCTGCAGTGAACGTCATGACAGCGAGGCGCGCCCGTCCGGCCGATTGGTACGGCCGTGCGGACTGACGCGACTCCGAGCGCATGGCGCGACGCGGTCCCGTTAGTCACGGGATCGGCGCTACGGTACACACGCTCTAGTTGTGATGGATTCCGGTGCGCGACCAATTCGCAGGGTGCAGCCGAGCTTCCGGTACCGCGGATCGGGGCCCGCGATACACAGTACCGCCGGCGAAAGTTCGCCGGACAGCTGCACGCCAAATTCGCCCGAGATGCCCGCACAGTCCCGCCGATGCCCGTAGTGACTTGCGTCTACCAACCGCCCGGAGCGTGCTCCGCATCAGTTGACCGGCTGGTCACGGGGAGCGTCTCACACGTCAGCGATCGCGCCTCACGGCGCTCGGGTCCTGCGGGGAAAGCCCTTACGATGCTGCTGTTCGGTGCTGCGAGCGCTACGGGTCCTGCGATACGGTCACGCGGGGGTGCACTCAATGGTCCGCAAGGGGACGGCGAGCTCTTTTGAATGATTTCGCGCGCCAGGGCAACCCCAGAGTGGTTGAACCCATAATGGGTCGTCCTGGAGTTGTCAAGGGGGGTGGGGTGGGGGGTGGAGCGTGGTGGGTGGCGCGTGGCGCGCGGCGGAAACTGAACGAAGCGTTGGTTATGGTGGTGAGTACTGGAAGAACCCACGCCAAATCAACGCTTCGTTGCATTTCTAACGCGCCAAGCGCCACGCCCCACGCCCCACGCCCCACGCCCCACGCTCCACGCTCCACGCTCCACGCTCCACGCTCAACGACTCCGCGCTTCCCAGTCCTCGAGGTGGCGGAGCAGGTAGTCGAGTGAGAAGACGTGCTTGCTGCGGTCACGCTCGCGACGGAAGATCACGTGCGACCAGCCACGCATTCCGGTTGGCGTGTACGTCTCGCCGCCGTCGAGGCGCAGGCGGTCGCCGTGGATCGCCCGGATGAGCACGCGCTCATAGCGCGAGCGCGGCAGCTCGTGCTCCGGGAAGAGGCTCGCCTCCCAGGCGCAGAGCGTGCCGACACTCTCGTACGCCGGTGGACGGTCGGCCAGCTCGAGCAGCGACGGCGCGCGGCCCGCCATGACGTTGCCGATGAGGCGCAGGGTGAACGGATCGGCGTACCTCCGGATTGCCGGCCAGAAGTGCTTTGTAACGAGACCGGCGATTTCCCGCAGGGAAATCGACTCTCCCCTCTGAGTCTCCCACCGATCGTCGTCGACGTGCGAGGTGAATGGGTTGCGTGGGAAGCACGAGTAGCGTGCGACCCAGCCCTTGCGCGAGCTGTGGGGCGCCGGTGCGAAGTGGCGGAAGCGCGGCAGCTGTTGCTGCGCGTCGAGAGCCGACAGCTCGTAGGTGGGCCAGGTCATCACCTCGCGCACGATGCCGACGACGAGCGTTGCCGTCGCGATCATCAGCGCGGCATCGGGTGTGAAATCAGCGGTGACCTCGACGCGATTGCCCCGCGGTCGAACACCGATCCCGGTGGACTGCCGGTTGGCGGCGAGCAGCATCACGGGCGCCGGCAACAGATACGTCAACAGCAGCGCCAGCTTCTCGACCGTCCGGCTCGGGTTGGCATCGCTGGCCGGGATGTCGAACGAGACATTGTAGTGAGTGCTAAATCCGACGAGTCGCACCTCGCGGCCGTTCCGCTCCTGCCAATGATCGAGCTCGCGCCGGAGAAAGAGTATGCTCTCCCAGAGCGACCGCCCCGCCCGCGCGGCGCAGCCGCGATCGATCTCGATCATCGGCGTCGCGAGCTCGATGACGCCGGTGTCGAAATACACCGCGCTTCCGGTGGGCAGATGGTACGATCGCCCGGTACGGTGCATGAGCGGACCACGGACTATTCGACGCGGCGAGCCGAAGACAACTTCCGGTCGCACCGGCGCGCCGTCCATGACGACGACGAACTCCGCCTCGATGCCGATCGCCGACATCGTCGACGGACGCGGCGCGACCGCGGGCGTTCCACTCCGGAACGTCGTTAGGCGTGACCGCCGCTCTCGCTTCGTCTTCTCGCGCCGCGCCGCCATGCTCCGTTACCCGCTCACAGCGGGTCGCCCTCGAGCTTCGGGTTGAAGGGGTCGCCAGGGGCGTCGTGCGGCACCGCGACGACGTACCCAAAATCGAGATGGAGGTGATCGTCGGAGAAGCCGCGGTCCTCGCCAGCCGGCCGGATCCACGCTCCCGGCAGCGCATCCCGCGCGATCTCCGCATATCGCTCGATTCGCTCTCGCGTGTCGAGGTAATCGTCGCCGATGCGATAGATGTTCACCGCCGATGCCCAGCAGTGCGTCGACGCGTGACTGGTCAGGTTGTGCTGCGGCGATCGGTAACCCCCATTCGCCGCGATACGAACCGGCTCGCCGACCGCCTCCCGGAATCGCTCGAGGAGTGCCGCGGTCAGCGTCACCGCGCACGGCACATAACGGGGAAAGAAGCGCAGCGGCGTCGCCTCACGAACATCCGTCTGGACGAACTCCCACATATTGAAGTGCGGAGCCAGCTCGTGCTCGAGCGCCGCTTCCCACGAGTCGACTTCGTAGAAGTAGCGCGGCAACTGCCGGGTGCGGCCTTCCCGGTCGCTGAGTACGCCGCCAGGCATCAGGGCGTCGCGTCGCGGCTTGTCGAGCCGGAAGCCATCCACGATTCGCAGCGTCGCCGTCTTCACGTCAGGCATTCGCCGCCTCGCTCGCGGAGCCGCGGAGCCCCTCGTACACCAGCTGTGAGATCGACGCGATCATCGTCGATCGGCTCCCCACGTCCGCCGACCACTCGCTGAGAATGGCGATCACGTACGGCTTCCGACTCGGCGCGTAAACCACGCCGGCATCGTGGGCCACCGTCGAGATGTCCCCCGTCTTGTGCGCGACGCGGACTTCTCGGGGCAGCCGCGCCGGAATGCCCTTCTTGAATTCCTGCTGATGCAGGATGTCGAGCATCTCCCGGGATAGCTCCGGCGTGTACGCCCGTTCTTCGGCGATCAGACGCAGGAGCGAGACGAGTCCGTTCGCCGTGACGCGATTGACGATCCCGTGCTCGTACGCCTTCTCATCCTCGACGCCGCGGCGAACGTCGACGCCCGTTAGGCCGAAACGCACGATGGTACGCTGCACTGTTTCGAGACCGATGAGGTCGAGTAGGAGATTCGTCGCCAGGTTGCTGCTCGTCGCGATCATGTGCAGCGCGAGCTCGCTCACGCGCATCGTCTTGCCGATCGCGGCATGCACCTCCGAATCGGCGTCGCGATCGGCGAGCACGCGGAAAGGGGAGCCGTCGTACGCGCTCAGGAACCGATTTCGAACGTGCAATCGCGATTGCCGAGCGAGCCGACCGCGATCGATCTCTCCGTAGACAGCGAGCAGGATCGCGACTTTGATCGTGCTCGCGCCATGAAACCATCGATCCGCATCGTACTGCAGCTCGCTGCCGTTCTCGGTGTCATGGAGAGAAACAGCGATGGCCCGCGCCTCGGACTTTCGCGCGAGCGCCTCGATGCGCTGTCGGAGAGCGTTCAGATCGGGCGGGAGCGACTGCGCTCGATCCCGATTCAACGCGGACGGAAGGGTCATAATCGAGGGCCTAGCAGTCGCAAGCCCGGTGCCGGCGAACTGGACATGTGGTAGAGGGTTTCGGGGCAGAGGGCGGAGCTGGCCTTATAGACAAATCGACGCTCTTGTAGTTACCCTCTGCCCTCTACTCTCAGCCCTCTGCCAGGGAGGCCTTCTCATGCGCCGCTACTCCGCTGCGCTCGTAGTCCTTTTCAGTTCGACCCTTCTCTCCGCGTCCGCCGCAGCGCAGCAGAAGCGGCCGCTTCGCAGCGGCGACCTCTACTTGCTGAAGGACGTCCGCGACCCCGAGCTCTCCCCCGACGGCGCCTGGGTGGCCTACACCGTCACCACCGTCGACTCGGCTAAGGACAAATCCGACAACGACATCTGGATGACGAGCTGGGATGGCGCGACCACCATCCGCGTGACGTCCAGTCCGGAGAGCGAGAGCTCGCCACGCTGGAGTCCCGACGGACGATATCTCGCGTTTCTCTCTGGCCGACAGGAAGGGAAGGGCGCGCAGGTGTGGCTTCTCGACCGGCGCGGGGGCGAAGCGCAGCGGGTCACGCAGCTCAAGGGCGGCGTCTCCGAGTTCGCCTGGTCCCCCGACTCGAAGCGCATGGTCCTCGTCGTCGACGAGGAGACGGACTCGATCGCGCGCAAGGATACGGCCGAGCACAAGACGCCCAAGCCGATCGTCATCGACCGCTACAACTTCAAACAGGACATCACCGGCTACCTCGGCAGCAAACGGAGCCATCTCTCGTTGTTCGATGTCGAGACGAAGAAGATCGAGACGCTGACGTCCGGTCTCGACGACGATGAGGCGCCGAGCTGGTCGCCAGACAGTCGCGAGATCGCGTTCGTCCGCGGTCCCGTCGCCCAGCCCGACAGCACGCGTGACAACGACGTCTACGTCATCGACGCGCGAGCGGGCGCCACTCCCAAGCGGCTCACGGATTTCGCGGGTCCGGATGACGGACGTCCCGCCTGGAGTCCCGACGGTAAATGGCTGGCCTTCTTCCGCGGTGACGAGCCGAAGTATCAGGCGTACAACTTGAGCAAACTCGCAATTGTGCCGAGCGACGGCAGCGCGCCGGCGCGCGTGCTCACCGCAGCACTCGACCGTCCACTCTCGAGCGCGAGCTTCAGCGCCGATGGCAAGTCGGTGTACGTGCTGCTCGCCGACGATCGCGAACAACAGCTCGCGCGCGTGCGTGTTGCCGACGGTTCGGTCGAGCGCCTCGTCACTGGCAAGCGCGTCGTGACGTCATACTCGACGGGCCCGAGCGGCAAGTTCGCGCTGCTGACGTCCACGCCGGAGCGATCGGCGGAAGTGTTCGCGTGGGACAACGGGTCGCTGCGCCAGCTCTCTCACCAGAACGATTCGCTCTTCGCCCAGCTGCAGCTCGGGACGACCGAAGGGGTCACGTCGAAGAGCAAGGACGGCACCGAAGTGCATAGCGTCCTCGTTAGGCCGGCGAATGCGCCGGCCGGCAAGCTGCCGCTGATACTCTACATCCATGGCGGGCCTAACGGGCAGGACGCGTACAGCTTCAGCTTCGATCGCGAATTCTTCGCGGCGAGCGGCTACGCTGTACTATCGGTGAACTACCGGGGTTCCAACGGTCGTGGCTCCGCGTATCAGAAGGCAATCTTCGCCGATTGGGGCGACAAGGAGGTCGTCGATCTCCTCGGCGCCGTGGACGAAGTGGTTCGCGCTGGGATCGCGGATCCGGACCGGCTCGGCATCGGCGGCTGGAGCTACGGCGGCATTCTCACGGACTACACTATCGCCACGACGCCGCGGTTCAAGGCGGCGGTCGCCGGCGCAGGAAGCGCGCTGCAACTCTCGATGTACGGCACCGATCAGTACATCACGCAGTACAATCAGGAAGTCGGGCCGCCGTGGAAGGCGCAGGAGCTCTGGATCAAGATCTCGTACCCGTTCTTCCACGCGGATCGCATCAAGACGCCAACATTGTTCATGGGCGGCGCGTCGGACTTCAACGTGCCGATCATCGGTGGCGAGCAGATGTATGAGGCGCTGCGCTCGCTCGGCATTCCGACGCAACTCGTCATCTACCCGAATCAGTACCATGGCCTAACGACGCCGAGCTATCGCAAGGATCGCCTCGAGCGGTATCTCGCCTGGTACGACCGATTCATCAAGACGACGACGACCGTGCAGGCGGGTCAGCTGAAGAGCAAGTAGGTGGCGTTGGGCGTTGAGCGTTGCTGCTGCTACACCCGCGGCGTTATGGTGCCGCGGGTGTGACGTTTTTATTCGAGTTGGAGTCGCGAGACTCTCTGATGGCTCTCTCGTTCGCGGCGCAGCCATTGCACACGAGTCGCCTTTCGCAAAAAGGTGAGATCGTGATGCATGTCAACGCGAGGAGGAGCACATGACGAGACTCGGAATGACAGTGATGGCGCTGAGTCTGCTGCCCGCGGTACTTGCCGCGCAGAATGACTCGACGCGCATGCGCGGGGCCGATAGCACGCGACGCATCCATCGGCAGGCCTCGTCAGGCGCGATCGGCCGGAACACTCGCCTGAACCACGATCAGGTCACGCAGCTCCAGACTGCGCTCCAGCAAGCCAACTGTGATCCGGGGGCGATTGATGGAGTGATGGGCTCGCGGACGCGCAGCGCGATGAGCTGCTACCGCCGCAACAACAACATCTCGGGCAACAATGCGAGCGATGTGTATCGCGCGTTGAATCTGAACTTCTCGACTTCAGACAGCGTGAGCGGCCGAAATAATCGATCGCGGCTGAACCCTGGCACGCCCCCGAACACGAATGCGACGCATCGTCCAACCACGCGGCGCGACACGACGCGCCCTCCAAGGCGGCCCGACAAGACGCGTCGCTGATGTCAGCGCGTCAGAGCTCGCGTCGCAATAGGGTGAGCGCAACGCCGTCGCGGAAATAATCAGGCACACGCCCTTCCTCCGCGAAACCCGCGGCGGAGAGAAGGGCGCGTGCCTGGCTCATCGCCGGATCATCCGGCAGCTCGGCGACGAGGAGACGGTCGCCGCGATGGCGCGAGTCGTCGATGACGGCGGTGACGATTCGTTCGCCGACATCGGCTGCACTCACGCTCGGCGCGACGACAGCCGCGTGCACTCTGCTCACTCCCACGGCGCCGGCGACGGCCCCAAAAAGCGCGAGCCCGGCGACCGTTCCGTCGCGAGCGATCACGAGCGCGCGGTGCTCGTCGTCATGGCCGCGCTCGGCCAGCCGGAGCACTTCCATCGCCCGATCGATGTATGGCGTGACACCGAGCGCGCCCATGAGGAGAACGCGCGCCGGAACATGATCGTCCCGTGACAGAACCCGCGGCGCCTGCGCGAAGTATCCAGTCATGATGCGTGGCGCGTGATGCGGGATGCGGGATGCGTGATGCGTGACGCGTGACGCGGGATGAGCAGCGAGAGGAGCGGGAGCAAACGCGCCCGCGTTTGCGACTTCAAATAAGATGCGAGCGCAGCGAGCATATCTAGTGATACGCTTCGCGTATCACTAGATATGCAGTGCGCGGCCAAGGGTCGCCAGCGCGGCTTCCTTGGTCGTTTCGGAGAGCGTCGGATGCGCATGAATCGTCATCCCGATGTCGTCCGCCGACGCACGATACTCGAAGCCGAGTACGACCTCGGCGACGAGCTCCGACACATTCGGCCCCACCAGGTGCGCGCCGAGTAGCTCGTCGGTGCGGGCGTCCGCGACAAACTTCACGAACCCGGCGCTCTCGCCCATGGTGCGCGCCCGGCCGTTGGCGCTGAAGGGAAACTTCCCGACGCGATACTCTCGGCCGCTCTCCTTCACCTGTCGCTCGGTGAGCCCGACGGCGGCGACTTCCGGCCAGGTGTACACCACATTCGGAATTGATTTGTAGTGCATGTGCACGTTCTCGCCGGCGATCGTCTCGGCCGCGACGACGCCTTCCTCCTCGGCTTTGTGGGCGAGCATCGGACCGGGCACGCAATCACCGATGGCGTACACGTTAGGCGCGCCGGTGCGCATTCGATCGTCGACGAGAATCTCGCCGCGACGACCGACGTCCATTCCGATGGCTGCGGCGTCCAGGCCACCCAGCGATGGCTTGCGCCCGATCGCCACGAGGGTGTAGTCGCCCTCGAGCGTTTCCTTAGCGCCGTCTTTCTCGATCTCGACGAAGATCTTGTCTCCTTCGCGACGGCCACCCACTACTCGAGTGCCGGTCCGAAGGTCGAGTCCCTGTCGCCGGAAGACGCGATCGCACTCCCTCACGACGTCGTCGTCCATGCCGGGCAGAATCGTTGGCATGAGCTCGACGACCGTGACCTTGGCGCCGAGACGGCGCCAGACGGAGCCGAGCTCGAGGCCGATGACGCCTCCGCCGATGACGATGAGATGGCGTGGCACCGTCGGGATGGTCAGCGCGCCGATGTTCGAGAGGATGCGTTCCTCGTCGAATTTCAGGAATGGGAGCTCGATTGGTACGGAGCCGGTGGCAATGATGACGTTTTTCGCGGCGTACGACGCGATATTGTCTTGCGGGGGGGGCCCCCCAGCCGAGCTGCTCGGAGAAACCGTGACGTCCAGGCCACCCTCATGACGCCGAAGCGAGCCCCTCCCCCTGGCCCAGGTGATCTTGTTCTTCTTGAACAGGAACTCGATCCCCCGCGTGTTCTGGCCGACCACCTCGTCCTTTCGCTTCAGCATCGTCGCGAGATCCAGCGACAAGCCGTCGATCTTGATTCCGTGCTCGGCCGCATGGAGTCGCGCGAACTCGTAATGCTCGGACGACGCCAGGAGCGCCTTCGAGGGAATGCAGCCCACGTTCACGCACGTGCCGCCAAGCGTCTTGTCCAGCTCGACGCACACCGTGGACAGCCCAAGTTGCGCGGCGCGAATCGCCGCGACATAACCGCCGGGACCGCCGCCGATGATGACGACGTCAGCGGGAGTTGATTGCGTTGCCATTGTTTCAGTGAGTCTCAGGGCTGGGCCGTGAACGACCAGTCACGGCCCATCTGAAAGCTAAAAAGACGCGGAAGAGCGCCGCGGCTGACGCGGGCCCGGCGTTGTCTCGTTAGGTACGCCAGGGATTTCCGCCGTCACTCCACCAGCATCGTCGCGGGATCTTCCATCAGCTCCTTCACGCGAACGAGGTAGAGCACCGCCTGCTGGCCATCGATGATGCGGTGGTCATAGGAGAGCGCGACGTACATCATCGGCCGGATCTCGATCTTTCCCGCGACCGCCACCGGCCGCTCCTGAGTTTTGTGGAGCCCCAGGATGCCGACCTGCGGATAGTTCAGAATCGGCGTCGAGACGAGTGAGCCGAATACCCCACCATTCGTGATGGTGAACGTGCCTCCCGTGAGGTCTTCCATCGTGAGCTTGCCGTCGCGGGCCTTCTTCGCCACGGCGGCAATGTCGCGCGCGATGTCCAGCAAGCCTTTTCGATCCGCGTCCTTGATGTTCGGCACGACGAGACCAGCGTCGGAGGCGACGGCGATCCCCATATTCACATAATGCTTGTAGATGACGCTGTCGCCGTCGATCTGCGAGTTCACGACCGGATACGTCCTCAGTGCCAGGCACGCGGCCTTCACGAAGAACGGCATCACCGACAGCCGGACGCCCTGCTCCTTCTCGATGCGCTCCTTGATCCGACCGCGCAACGCCTCGACGGCGCTCATGTCGATCTCGTTGAACGTCGTCAGGTGCGCCGTTGCATGCTGCGCCTGGAGCAAGTTCTCGGCAATGCGCCGACGCCGTGTCGACATCTTCTCGCGCGTCTCGCGACTTCCGTCGCTCCTTGGCACCGACGGCGGCGGTGGCGGCGCGGGGGCAGCAGGCGCGCGTTGCGCTTGCGGCGCGGCTTCACTGCCTGACGAGGCCGCCGCTTCCTTTTCGGGCGCTGGCGCACGCGACGGGGCAGTCGCGCCATCGGCGCGGCTCTCGACCACGTCAGCCTTGCTGACGACTCCGCCCCGGCCCGTGCCACTCACATTGCCGAGGTCGATCTTCTGCTGCGCCGCGAGACGTTCGGCTGCGGGAGACGCGCGCACTTCTCCCGTCGCGGGCTTGGCTGCCTGCGGCGTGGCCGGTGGCGGCGTGGGCGCGGGCGTCGCTGAAGGAGTCGGAGTCGCCGTGCTCGTTGCTGCCGCACCACTCTTCTGCGTCGTGCTGCTCGCGGCTGCCGTCGCGGGCTCACGTTTCGGCGCCGCCGCGGCGGCGCTCTCGTCGATCTCGCCAAGGAGATCGTTCACTTTCACGATGTCGCCTTCAGCGTGGAGCCGCTTGGTCAACACGCCGCGACTCATCGCTGGCACTTCCACGGTGATCTTGTCGGTCTCGAGCTCGACCAGCGTGTCGCCCGGCGACACCTGATCGCCTTCATTCTTCATCCAACGCGAAACGGTGGCTTCGACGATCGATTCACCGAGCGGAGGCACCTTGATTGATGTCATCGCTGAAAGGCGCTGTGTTAATATGAGACGTCAGTTGCTCATCAATATAACGGTACCGTTTTCGTGAAAGGCCTGACGATCTCCGCGCACGGCGGCCTGGACCAGCTCCAGGTCCGCAGCGACCTACCGATACCGGAGCTGCGGCGCTCCACCGAGGTGCGCATCCGCATGCGCGCCGCCGCGCTGAATCACCTCGATCTCTTCGTTGTCGGTGGCCTGCCCGGCGTCACGATCGCGCCTGGTTGGGTACTGGGCGCCGATGGAACGGGCGTGGTCGACGCGATTGGCGACGAGGTTCGTGATGTCGCCGTGGGCGATGTCGTCGTCATCAATCCGGGTCTCAGCGATCGCACCTGCGAGTATTGCCGCCAAGGCGAGCAGTCGCTCTGCGTCCGATTCGGTATTCTCGGCGAACACGCGCCCGGAACGATCGCCGAGTACGTCGTAATTCCCGCCGCGAACGTCCGAAGCATACCAGCGAGCATTCCCGCCGACGTGGCCGCGGCGTTCAGCCTTGTGACGCTCACTGCCTGGCGAATGGTCGTCACGCGCGCGCGTGTGCAGGCTGGCGAGAACGTGCTCATCTGGGGAATTGGCGGTGGGGTCGCCATCGCGGCGTTACAAATTTGCAAACAGATCGGCGCGCACGTGTGGGTCACGTCGAGCAGCGACGCGAAGCTGGAGCGAGCACGCGCTCTCGGCGCGGACGAAGCCATCAATCACAAACAGACCGACGTCGCAAAGGTCATTCGCGATCGCACGGGCAAGCGCGGTGTCGATGTCGTCGTGGACGACGTCGGCCTCGCGACGTGGAGGCAATCCCTGGCCGCGCTCGGACGACGAGGCCGCCTGGTCACCTGCGGGGCGACGACAGGTCCGATAGTTGAGACCGACGTCCGCCGGCTTTTCTGGAATCAGTGGAGCATTCTCGGCTCGACGATGGGCAACGACGCCGAATACGACGCTATCGTGAATGAGCTCCGTGCCGGCCGCTTGCATCCGCCTATCGACCACGTCTATCCGCTGGAGCGCTCGCGCGAGGCTTTCGAGCGATTGCAGAAAGCGGAGCAGTTCGGGAAAGTCGTGATCGATCTCGCTAGTAGAGTGTAATCGAGGAGGGAGAGCATCGAATTGGGCCGCTGAAACCGCTGACACTGCGCAGAGACCACTGACAAATGCCCTGCATCAAGTCAATCTGTCGCTCTTTCGTCAGCGGTTTCAGCGCCGTGTCAGTGGTGTCAGCGGCCCCCGAACGTGCTATCCGTATCTCCAGTAGGAGCCCAGGTCGATGGAGCGAGCGCAGTACAGCCCGGAAGAGGAGGCGGCTATTCGCCAGGCATTCAGCGCGGGCGAAACGCCCCACTGCCCCCGGGACGGCGCCGCAATGACCACGCGGTCGATCGGGGGTGGATCCTTCGGTCTCGGCTACGCCCGACGTCGCGAATGGTTGATCTGTCCAGAGTGCCGCCGGAGTGTAATCTTCGATCAGAAGCGCGGCACCCGAAATTGAAGGGCGCTCGACTCATCGGCATTTTCAACGGCGCATTCGTGCAGCTCCCACAAGCGACAGACTCGCTCAATTTCGGAGATCGGCTCCAGACGAGCTTCACCGACGTCTTTGGCAAGCTCGCGCTGCCGTTGTTAGGCGCGCTCGTCATTCTGTTCGCCGGCTATCTGCTCGCGAAGGTCCTCGAGAAGCTCACCGAGCGCCTGCTGCGGCGTATTCGATTGAACTATCTGCTCGAGCGCGGCGGCGTCACGCAGGCCGTGGAGCGCTCGGGCACGCACGTCAACCCGACGCGCGTGATCTCGAATCTCGTCTTCTGGCTGGCGATGTTCACGGTGATCCTGATCGCCGCGAACGCGCTGGGCCTGAAGTCGCTTGCGGACGTCGTATCGACGCTCGTGAGCTACATCCCGAGCGTGATCGCCGCGATCGTCATTGTCCTCGTCGGTATCGTGCTCGGTGGGTTCGTCGGTGGTTTGATTCAAGCCTCGGCAGGCGGAATGCATGGTGGGCGCGCCCTCGCACGCACGGGTCGCGGCGGTGTGATTCTCCTGGCGGTGTTCATGGCGCTGCAGGAGCTCGGCATCGCGACGGATATCGTGACAACAGCGTTCGCGATCCTCTTCGGCGCGATCGCTCTGGCGATGGCGCTCGCCTTCGGGCTTGGCAATCGGGAGCTGGCCGCCGAGGTGACGCGCGAATGGTACCAGCGGTGGCGAACCGAGCGCGAGGAGCTGCTCGCGCGCGAGCGCGCAGCTGAAGCCGCGGACACTGCCGAGATGGAGGAGGAGGAGCGGGAAATCGCGCGTGCGAACGAGCGCGCGCACGAGAAACGGCGCGAGGAACATCGTTCGTCCGACGATGTCGACGTCGGCGCAGGAACCCACCATCGGATCGGCTGAATCACGCCTTCGAAACCGAGGGTGACGGCCGGCCATTTCGATATTGTAAGTGTTTGATGTTTCACATCTTACGGTGTGGTACATCAATTGATTTTCGTGGGGCGCACGGGTAACTTTCAGACTCTCCCGCCAAGGCTCATTGCAGCCGCATTGGCTATTTCCCGTCGCTGGTTCCCCCGTAGCAAATGACCGCACCAAACAATCGAGAACGAATTCTCCCACGTCTCATCGACGAGGAGATCAAAGAGTCGTTCATCAACTACTCGATGAGCGTCATCGTGTCACGTGCGTTGCCCGACGTGCGCGATGGACTCAAGCCGGTTCACCGGCGAATCCTGTACGCGATGAACGACCTGGGGCTCGTCCCCAATCGCCCGTTCAAGAAGTCCGCGACGGTCGTCGGCGACGTGCTCGGCCGATTCCACCCGCACGGTGACAGCGCCGTCTACGACGCGCTCGTGCGTATGGTGCAGGACTTCTCGCTACGGTATCCCCTGGTCGATGGGCAGGGAAACTTCGGCTCGATGGACGGCGATCCGGCGGCCGCCTACCGGTACACCGAGGCGCGCCTAACGCCGATCGCGATGGAGATGTTGGCCGACATCGACAAGAACACCGTCGATTTCGCGCCCAACTTCGACGACCGACTCCAGGAGCCGAAGGTCCTTCCCGCTGGCTTGCCGAACCTGCTCGTCAACGGCTCGTCAGGCATCGCCGTCGGCATGGCGACGAACATCCCGCCGCACAATCTGCATGAGGTGGTCAGCGCCGTGCTGCACCTCATCGACAATCCCGAAGCCACGATCGGCGATCTGCGCAAGATCGTGAAGGGTCCTGATTTCCCCACGGGCGCGTACATCTATGGCCGCCAGGGCATCAAGGATTATCAGGAGACCGGCCGTGGCCGCATCATCATGCGCGCGCGGGCGGTGATCGAGGAGCGCGAGACGTCCAACAAGTCGCAGATCGTCGTCACCGAGGTTCCGTATCAGGTCAACCGCGCGAATCTGGTGAAAGCGATCGCGGATCTCGTCCGTGACAAGAAGCTCGAGGGCATCTCGGACCTGCGTGACGAATCGGCCGACGAGACGCGCATCGTCATCGAGTTGAAGCGTGACGCCATTCCGCGCGTGGTGCTCAATCAGCTGTACAAGCACACCGCGATGCAGTCGACGTTCGGCGTCATCATGCTCGCGCTCGTGCCGGATCCGACGACGAAGCAACTCGTGCCGAAGGTGATGCCGCTCCGCGAAATGCTGGAGCACTTCATCAGTCACCGGCACGAGGTCATCGTCCGCCGCGCGCAGTTCGAGATCGAGAAGGCTCTCGAGCGCGAACACATTCTCGAGGGTCTCAAGATCGCCGTCGACAACATCGACGAGGTCGTGCAGATCATTCGCAAAGCAAAGGACACTCCGACCGCTAGTGAGCGGTTACAAAGGCGGTTCAAGCTTTCGGAGCGGCAATCTGAAGCAATACTCAACATGCGCCTCGCTCGGCTCACCGGTCTCGAGATCGAGAAGCTGGAAGAGGAGCTGAAGGAGGTGCGCGGGGCGATCAAGGAGCTGCGCGCGCTGCTCGAGTCCAAGCCGAAGCGCATGACGTTAATGAAGGACGAGCTCAAGACGATCGTCGACAAGTACGCCGACGAGCGTCGCACGGAGATCACGAGCGACGAGGGCGAGTTCACAATTGAAGATCTGATCGCCGAAGAAGAGATGGTCGTCACGATCTCGCACTCCGGCTACATCAAGCGCACCTCGGTCTCGACCTACAAGAAGCAGCGACGCGGAGGGCGCGGCAACAACGGCGCGACGCTCAAGGACGAGGATTTCGTTGAGCATCTCTTCATCGCGTCCACACACGACTATGTCCTCATCTTTACCCAGGACGGGCGTTGCTTCTGGCTCAAGGTGCATGAGATTCCGCAGGCCGGCCGCGCCGCGAAAGGAAAGCCGGTGGTGAATCTCATCAACGTGGCCGCCGAGACGACGGTTTCCGCGTTGGTCGCGGTGCGTGAGTTCGCCGACGACCAGTTCCTCCTCTTCGCGACCAAGAACGGAACGGTCAAGAAGACGCGGCTGTCCGAATACTCCAACGTTCGTTCGAACGGCGTCAAAGCGGTGAAGATCGAGAGCGAGGACGAGCTGATGGACGTCCAGATCACCACCGGCACGAACGACATCGTGCTCGCGACGCGGCACGGACTCTCGATTCGCTTCCACGAGGTGGACGTGCGGGAGATGGGACGCGACACCACCGGCGTCAAAGGCATCGAGCTCGGCGACGACGACGAGGTCATCGGCATGGTCGTCATCAAGCGAGAGGCGAACCTGCTCGTGGTCACGGAGAAGGGAATGGGCAAGTGCTCGCCCATCGATGAATACCGCGTTCAGAAACGCGGCGGCAAGGGCATCATCACCGTGCACCGCACCGACAAGACCGGCGACGCCGTGTCGATCAAGGAGGTCCTGCCCGACGATGAGTTGATGCTCATCACGAAGCAGGGGGTGGCGATCCGCATGCCGGTGAAGGGCATTCGCGTCTCCGGGCGCAACACTCAGGGAGTGAAGCTCGTCAACCTCGACGCCAACGATGCCGTGATGGACGTCGCGCGCGTCGTGCCCGAAGACGAGGGCGAGGTTCCCGGCGATGATACCAGCGAGCCGGTGAACGTTGGCCCGGAAGACGAGGAGGAATAACGCTCTACCGGACGAAATGACGGAGCACGGCACCGCCGCGACTGAAGTCTGTACACAGTCGCGGCGGTGTTCTTTTTTTCGAGGCACGCTTGCCGCGCTCGATTATTCTCACCGCGTCGCGTCGCTTTACCTCGCTGAGAGCCGATGCTAGCTTAGGCCCTCCCTTCGCCGCTACGCACATGTCGCCATCGTTGCCGACAGTGCTGAGGACACGCCGCGGCCACGGGAGCAATCGGCTCAAACATTGTCGTCGTGGCGCGCTACGCGACTTCGACTCGCGTACGTACTGCATCTATGAACGCCGCGCTGACGACGAACCTGCTCAAAGGAGTTCTGTTGGTATGACAACGATGTCCGCGAGCGAAGTCGAGCTCGTGACTCTCGGTGATATCGAGAGCGCGGCTCGTGGGCTGGCTGGAGTAGCGGTGCGCACGCCGCTGCTTGCGTTCGACGCGCTCTCCGACTCCGTGGGCGCGCCCGTCTTCGTCAAACCCGAGATGCTGCAGCGTGGCGGGGCGTTCAAGTTCAGGGGCGCCTATACATATCTCTCGAGTCTTTCTCCCGCGGACCGCGCGAAAGGCGTCGTCGCCCCGTCTTCGGGCAATCATGCGCAAGCAGTCGCGTTGGCAGCCAAGCTGTTCGGTGTTCCGGCGACAGTCGTGATGCCGACGACCGTGACTGCCGCCAAGCGCGGCGGCGCCGAGCGACTCGGCGCCCGCGTTGTCCTCGCCGGCACGACCACCAAGGATCGCTACGACAGGGCGTTGGAGATCGTACGCGCCGAGGGCGGCACGCTCGTCCCGCCCTACGATGATCCAGCGATCATTGCTGGCCAGGGAACTTTGGCGTTGGAGATCGCTGATGACGTGCCCGACGTGGGCACGGTCATCGTGCAGGTTGGCGGCGGTGGGTTGAGCGCGGGTGTCGCGACAGCCATCAAGGGGCGCATACCGAGTGTGCGCGTCGTCGCCGTCGAGCCGTCGGGCGCGCCGAAGCTGAGCCGTGCGCGCGCGGCGGGGCGACCAGTCCGGCTGGAGAAGACGAGCAGCCTCGCGGATGGATTGATGGCCATCGAAGTCGGACGTCTGCCATTCGCGCACCACGAGCGGTACGTCGACGAAGTGGTGACGGTGGACGACGAGGCGCTCGCGCCCGCCGTGCGTCTGCTGCTGGATCGATTGAAGCTCGTCACCGAGCCGAGCGGCGCGATCACGATCGCCGCCCTCATGCAGGGACTCGTTAGGCCGACAGACCAGCGTCCCGTGGTGGCCGTGTTGAGCGGCGGCAATATCGAGTGGTCAGGCCTGCAGGAGCTCTTAACCAGTGCGTGAGAGCTCCACCGGTCCGATGCAGTCTGCTCAGCGCGGCGAAGCGCCCTTCAGGACCGGAGCCCCGCCGCACGTGCTCGTTGCCGACCAGGATCCGGTGGCGGCTGGAGCCCTCGCGTGGCTTCTCCGCGAGCAGGGATATCAGGTAACCAGCGTGTCGGAGGGACGGCGGCTCGTTGACGCGCTCGAGCGAACGCGACCCGATCTGCTGCTCGTGGACGTCGAGGACCTGGGTGCCGACGGCGAGAAGCTGCTGGAGCGCGTCAAGCACGACGAGCGATGGCGCGACGTGCCGATCGTGGTCGCGACCCATTTGCCCTCGAATGGCAAAGCGACGCGTCCGCTCGTGCCCCCTCGTGTCGCCGACGACTACGTCACCAAGCCCTTCCGCGTGCCGGAGCTACTCGCGCGGATCCAGACGCAGCTGCGCGCTCAGAGCGAGCTCCGGTCCGCGCGGGCGGCACTCGCCGTCGCGCGGGCGGAGCTCGAGCGCGCCCGCGAGGACGTCGCCAGCAATCGCCAGATCGTCGATATCCTCAACGAGGTCACGGGCGAGCTCTCGGCGACGGAGATCTACCGGATCCTCGTTCGCCGAGTAGCCCGGGCACTATCGCTCTCCCGCTCGTCGGTGGTGCTCGCGAGTGCTGGCGACGCGACGGGAGCGGTCGTCGCGTCCTTCGAGGATCCGGCGGCGCCCGACCTCGTCATCCGCCTCGAGCGCTATCCGGAGCTCGTGAGCGCACTCGAGAGCGAGCGTCCGGTGCTGGTGCGCGAGGTCCAGAACGACCCGCTCTTTGAGCAAACGCGAAAGCTCTGGGCCGAAGAGGGGCGGGACGTTGCCATTCGCTCCGTAGCCGCGCTTCCGTTCAGCGTGGACCGCTGGCGCTCCGGGGCTCTGATGCTTCGGACGGAGCGGCACGAGCGGGAGCTTACGGACGACGACGTCGAGTTCGCGGGCACCGTCGTGAACGCCGCGGTGGCAGCGATCAAGCGGGCGCAGACGCTCGAGTCAACGCGAGCCGACAATCGCCGGCTGGAGGCGCTCGCCACGACAGATCCCCTGACGCGGCTGCTCAACCGGCGTGCCTTGCTCGAGCGGCTCTCGCGCGAGGTGGACCGCGCGAAGCGTTATGAGTCGATGCTCACCCTGCTACTCCTGGACATCGACCACTTCAAGCGAATCAACGACGAACGGGGCCATCTGGTGGGCGACGCGGTATTGCGGCAGATCGGAGCACTGGTGGAGGCCTCGGTACGGACGGTGGACATCGCGGCGCGCTACGGCGGAGAGGAGTTCGTCCTCATCCTCCCCGAGACGTCCCAGGATGGGGGGATCATTTTCGCGGAGCGGTTGCGAGAATCGATCGAGCGATATCCCTTCGACGCGACCAGCGACGAGCCGCTACATTTGACGGCCAGTATCGGCGTGGCCACCTTTCCCTCGCCGCGCGTGGATTCCACCGAGGATCTCTTCGCGCGCGCCGACGAGGCATTGTATCGGGCCAAGTCGAGTGGCCGTAACCAGGTGCGCACCTGATGAATCGGTGTCCGGCGTGCGGAACGACGTATCCAGCCGAGGCCAAATTCTGTCCTCGCGATGGCTCGCGTCTCGTGTCGCGCTCGATCTTGTCGCCGCCGCCTCGGCCGGCCGACGCGCCCACCAGCGAGCCGTCAGCGGGTACGAATACCCCGAGTCGAGCGACGGAGCCGCCCGCGCGCACGATGCGCATGACGCCGCTCACCCCCGCGAACCTCGTCGGTAAAGTCCTGGAAGGCCGTTATCGGATGATTCGAAAGGTCGGCGAAGGTGGTATGTCGTTCGTGTATCTCGCGCACGACGTCGCTACTGAAGATCGCTATGCGATCAAGGTGCTCTCGCCCGCGCTGTCCGAGGACGCCAACGCCATGGCGCGGCTGCGTCGTGAAGCCGCTTTGGGCATGCGGCTCGCCCATCCGAATGTCTGCCACATCATGCGGCTTGGTGAGACGGAGGACGGCATGGTGTACGTCGTCATGCCCTTCGTCGAGGGTGAATTGCTCGCCGACCGAACCAACCGGCTGGGCCAGATCGCGCTGACGGATACAGTCGCGTTCGTGCGCGACATGGCGGAAGGTCTTCACGTCGCGCATCAGCTGAAGATCGTCCATCGCAATCTCAAGCCCGAGAACGTGATGATCTGTCAACGCGAGGACGGTACCGAGTACGCCGTCGTCATGGACTTCGGGCTCGCCAAGGAGCGCCGTGCCGAGGGAGAGCTGCAGAAGCTCACGGCGACGGGCATCATCCTTGGCACGCCGGAATTCATGAGTCCCGAGCAGCTCCGCGGCAAGACGCTCGATGCGCGCACGGACATCTACTCGCTTGCCCTGCTCGTGTACGAGATGCTCACAGGCAAACTCCCCTTCCTCGGTCGGACGCAGCAGGAGATGATGATCGCGCGATTGCGGAGCGATCCGATTCCGCTGCGCCGAATGCGCTCCGACCTGAGCTTTCCAGAGGCCGTTGAGCGCGTGCTGAACAAGGCGCTCCAGCGCAGTCCCGACGCACGTCACCAGACGACGCTGGAATTCGCCGAGGCCTTCGCCAGCGCCGCGGTGGACGGCTCGCGGCCGTCGGACTCCCGCATCCTCGGAAAGCTCTTCGGTCGCTAGTGCGGCGTAGTGGAGATGGGGAGAGCATATCGGGGACCGCTGACACCACTGACACTGCGCTGAAACCGCTGACGAAGAGCGACTTGGTTCCCCGTCTCTATCCTCGTTGCATCCGCTCAGATCAAATTGTTGCAGAGCACTTGTCAGTGATCTCAGGGTAGTGTCAGCGGTTTCAGCGGCCTCCTTTTCAATGCTTCCCTTTCTCGATTTACCTAGGCGCCGAGTCATATTGGGTCACCTGTTCGTCGCGTTGGTGGCGGTTTTCGGGGTGGCAACCCGGCTTACCGCGCAGGCGGACATTGGACCGGGAGCAACGCGCGACGCCGCGATCGAACACCCGTATCGGCAAGGCGTCGACGTTCAGAGTTACGATCTGACGCTCGATCTGCCTCAGACTGGCAACGTCATCGGTGGATACGCGGTGCTCGAGGTTCGCCATACGACACGCGTCGACACGCTGGTGCTCGATCTCCTCCAGCTCGACGTCGACAGCGTGCGAATGGACGGAATGCGAGTGCCATTCACGCGAACACCAGGTGAGATCCACGTCGCTTTTCGTCCGAATGGGAAGTTTCCGGTACGTGTCGAGGTGGGGTATCATGGCGCGGTGGAGGACGGCCTCATCGTCCGCACCGACAGCGCTGGCCGCTGGACTGGTTTTGGAGACAACTGGCCGAATCGCGCGCGCAACTGGATCCCCAGCGTCGATCACCCCAGCGACAAAGCGACCGTCACGTGGACGGTTCGGGCGCCAGCCAATCGCACTGTCGTCGCGAACGGTGAGCTCGTCTACCGTAAGCCGCTGCCTAACGACCGAATGGAGACGCGATGGCACGAGTCGCACCCGATCCCCGTGTATCTCATGGTCATCGCCGCGGCGCCGCTCGTGGAGTATTCTCTCGGTCCGCTGGCGGGATGCGCTGGCAATAGCCGGACGAAATGCATTCGGCAGTTCGTGTACACGGCACCCGAGCAGCGATCGATGCTGCCGGGCGCCTTCGCGCGCGCAGGAGACATCGTCTCATATTATTGGTCGCTCGTCGGACCATTTCCGTACGAGGACTTGAAGCACCTCCAGTCGTCTACTCGGTTCGGCGGAATGGAGAACGCGACAGCGATCTTCTACGCGGACGCCGCTTTCCGAACCGGCAGAATGAACGAGGGCCTCATCGCCCACGAGACGGCCCACCAGTGGTTCGGTGACGCCGTCACCGAGCGCGAATGGTCGCACCTATGGTTGTCGGAGGGGTTCGCGACCTACTTTGCCGCGCTGTGGACCCAGCATGCGCATGGAGATACGGCCTTCCATCGCGATATGGCTCAGATTCGCGCGACCGTCCTCGCCGACAACGAGTCGGTGCCGACACATCCGGTCATCGATTCGCTCCAGCGAGATCTGCTCGCCCTCCTGAACGCCAATAGCTATCAGAAGGGTGGCTTCGTCCTCCATATGCTGCGCCGCCAGGTGGGGGACAGCGCCTTTTTTGGCGCGCTCCGCAACTATTACGCGACCTTTCGCGATGGTACGGCGCTCAGCGACGATCTGAAGGCAGCGATGGAGCAGGCGAGCGGTCAGCAGCTCGGCTGGTTCTTCGACCAGTGGCTGCGGCGCCCTGGCTATCCCGAGCTTGAAGTGACCTGGTCGTCCGATCCGTCGTCGCACCAGGTAACGCTCGAGATCGCGCAGGGGACCCGCTTTGGCGCGTACCGCTTTCCACTCACGGTGGAGCTGCGGGACGCGAATGGGGCGACGCAACGGACGACGTTGTTCGTTCCGGCGGAGAACCACGTGCGACTCGTCCTGCCAGCTGGGACTCGTCCGATCACACCGTCGTCGCTCGTGGTGGACCCGGACGTCGAGCTCCTCGCCCGTATCGCCGTTCACCACTGGTAGCCGAGCAATGCGCCAACTCGATGCACGACGTACCTGGCTGCGGTGCGCCGTTCGCCTGACGATCGCTTTCATTCTCGTCGTCCCCGCGCGCGCCCGCGCCCAATGGTACGGCGGAGTGGAGCACGCGGATTCGCTGCTCGCGTCGGGTCGCGTGACGACCGCGGAGTCGGTGTATTACGCCGCGTCCAGCGCGCGTCCGCGTGACGCAATCGCCCGCGCCGCATTGGGGCGATACCTCGCCTCTCGCGGCGCGCTGCGGCCCGGCGCCATCTTGCTCGAAGAGGCGCGACTCTTTGGCGGCGACAGCGTGAGCATCGCGCGCTCGCTGGCGCCGATTTACAATTCGTTAGGCGACTATCGCGCGCTGTCCGTGCTTCCCGCGTCGCCGCTGTCGCCGATCGAGCAGCAGCGCGCGCGGTGGCTCGTGAGCCACGCGCCGGTACTCGAGTTTCCCGATTCGGTGGACACGCTGCACTACAAGCCACTCGCCGATGGCTCTGGAATCGGCACCATCTCGATCGGCCTCGGTGATCGAAAGGTCGATGCCGTCATCGATGCCGGCGTTACCGGAGTCGTGTTGCGCGGCCGGCAGGCGAAGCGACGCGAGGGCCTCCACTCGTTCGGCGAGGACTCCACCGGCGTCGTCGCGGTCGTTATCGAGCTGCATCTCGGGGACGTTACTCTGAGCAACGTGCCCGCCCGGCTCGAGCAGAGCGCGAACGGGAAGCCGGCGAGCGGTGCCTCGATTGGACTCGACGTGCTGCGACGTCTCGCACCGACGTTCGATGCCTCGACGCAAACCATCACGCTCCGACGCAGTGGACAGGTTGCGCCGACTACCGTCGGCATTCGTGCACCAATGCTCGTCGACGCACAGGGGCTCCGCATCTTGCTGGATGGACGCTGGGAAGGCTCTGCCTCACGAGCCAGCGAAGCGCTGCTTTCGACGCGCCGCTGGACCCTCGACGCAAAGCGTGGAGCGATCATCCTTCAGTAGCAGGGTCACTTGCCGATGTGTTGCAGCTCGACCATGAGGCAGCGGTCCTGCACGACGTCAATGCCCGCCCGAGCGAACTGCTCCGCTGCCTCGTCGTTTCTGATGCCGAGCTGAAACCAGACAGATTTCGGTCGTTTCCGAATGATGTCGTCCACGTGCTCGGGAATCCGCTGCGGTCGCCGAAACACGTTCACCATATCGATTGAACCCGGAATCTGCGCCACGGTGCGATAGACCTTCTCGCCGAGGATCTCGGTAACGTCGGGGTAGTAGACAGGCACCGGCACGATTTCGAAGCCTACTTGCTGAGCGTACTCAGGGACAAAGAACGCCGGCGCGGCAGATTCCTCGATTTTGATACCGAGCACGGCGATGCGTTGGGTCTCGACCAGCACACGCTTGACGCCCTCCGTGTCCTCGATCAGGTGCCGCTGCCAATCGTCGCTGCGATTTGCCGTTCGCATCGTCTCCATGAGAGGTAGTTCCTCAAGTTCCATTCCCTGCACGCCTGGCTCGTCTGCCATGGGCCAAGCGACGCGTTTAGTTTCCCGGTGGCCGTAGATCCGATTCTTTCTGGAGACGTTTCTGAAATGCGGATGCTCGTTCTCGGAGCGGGGCTACAGGGCTCTGCTTGCGCGTTTGATTTGCTGCAGGACAAGGAGGTAGAGCAAGTACGGTTGGCTGATCTGAAGATCAGTCATCTGCCCTCTTTCCTCGCGCCGTACTCGGGTCGGCGTTTGCTTCCGACGCCACTCGACGTGCGTGACGAAGACGCCGTGCGCGGCTTGATGCGGGAATGCGACGCCGTGATGAGCGCCATTCCATACTACTTCAACTTCGACATGGCGCGTCTCGCCGTTGAATCGGGCGTGCACTTCACGGATCTCGGCGGCAATACGGAGATAGTCAACGAGCAGAAAACTCTCGATGCCGAGGCGAAACGGAAGAACATCACCGTTGTACCCGATTCCGGTCTCGCGCCGGGAATGGTCAACATTCTCGCCGAGTACGGCATTCGCCAACTGGATTCGGTACGATCAGTTCGCATCTACGTCGGTGGTTTGCCGCAGAATCCGGAACCACCACTGAACTATCAGATTGTGTATTCGCTGGAGGGCGTGCTCGACTACTACACGACCCTCTCCTGGGTGTTGCGCCGAGGTAAGCGAACGCAGGTCCGCGCGTTGTCGGAGATCGAGCCCGTGAGCTTCGGGAATGGCGTTGGCGAGCTCGAGGCGTTCCATACCGCCGGCGGTCTGTCCACGATGGCGTTCCGCTACGAGGACAAGATCCCGGAGATGGAGTACAAGACGTTGCGGTATCCCGGGCACGCGGAGCGCATGGAAGCAATTCGCGACCTGGGGCTGCTCGACCTCGATCCCGTCGATGTGAACGGGTTGAAGGTGGTGCCTCGTGACGCGTTCATGGCGATCGTCGGGCCGCGCCTAACGAAGCGTGAGGGCAGAGATCTGGTGGCGTTGCGCGTCGTCGTGAGCGGCACCAAAGGCGGCAAGCCGAAATCGCTGACCTGGGAGTTGATCGATCGCTACGACGAGAAGCACCACATCAGCGCGATGATGCGCACCACGGGCTATTCGCTCTCGATCACGAGCATGATGCAGGTGCGCGGGCAGGTGAAGCCGGCGGGCGTGCACACGCCTGACGAGTGCATCCCCGCGGAGCAGTACATCGCGGAGTTGGGCAAACGAGGGGTGGAGATCAGGGAAGTCGCCTGAGCCGCGCGCGGTGATCTCGCTCCACCGAAAGAAGGATCGCGACGTCGCGATGCGGCGTGGCACGCAGAACTGCTGGACAGCAATTATTCGCGGACGAACTCCGCCAGCGTCGCTCCCATCTGATCCATCGCCAGCTTGGCGTTCCAGCGATCGCTGCCGTTGTAGATGAACGAGAAAGCGAGGATCTCACCGTCTTTGGCCGTGACGTATCCGCCTAACGACGCAACCGTGTTCGTCGTGCCGGTCTTGGCGTGCAGGTTGCCTCGCGCCGGAGTGAAGCGGGCACGATGCCGCAGCGTTCCCGACTCTCCCTCGAGCGGCAGCGACGCGTGGAAGGTCGCGCCCCATGGCGCTTGGTGCGCGTAGGAGAGAAGCTCCACCATCGATCGCGGTGTCACCCGGTCCAGCACGGAGAGACCGCTGCCATCGGAGACCTGAACGTCTTCGGCATGTGCATGCACTTTGTCGGCGAGCAGCGCGCGGAGGGTGGTGAGTCCCGTCTGAGCCGAGCCGACCTGGTCTGGGTTCGCCGCATGCGCGGCGTCGCGGAAGAGCAGCTCGGCGTAAAGATTGATGCTCTCGCGATTCATCTCGGCGATGATGTTCGCGAGCGTCGGTGATGCGAGCGCAGCGACTTCGGTCGCGTTGCTCGGCGTCGAACCGACAGTAACCCGGCCGTCGATGGTGACGCCGGCTTTCTCGAGCGCCGCCCGCAACGCACCGGTGGCGAACGAGGCCGGGTCGTCGGCGACCAGGGAATACCGCTGCGGTGCGGCCGAGGCGCCTATGGTCCCGCGGACGAGAATGCTGCCGTCCTTCTGCCTAACGGCGCTGATGCGACCGCCGCTGCCTCCCACCACACGAACGGTGCTCTGCACCGGAATGGTCGTCGTCGCCGGATCCAGTGACACGACCGCCTTCTTGCCGTCGGCCTGTACTACCACCCACACGAGATTCTCGTCCAGCGACAGCGCGGATACACGGGCGGCGTAAGCGGCGCCCAGGTAGCGTGACTGCCATCCCTCGGGAACGAGCTGAGAGTCGAACGCGCCAGCGTCACCAACGATGTCGCCCCGAACGTGGCGGACCCCGGCGGCAGCGATCAGGTGCGCCAACGAATCCATTGGATTGACGGCCCCCCAGAATCGGGGCGAGAGCGACGGGTCGCCACCGCCACGCAGATAGAGGCTGCCCTCGAGCGTACCATCCGCGCCGAGCTGACCCTCGCGAAGTACGGTGGTCTTCAGTTGGTAGTCCGGACCAAAGCGGTCGAGAGCGAGCACCGACGTGTACATCTTCATCGTCGACGCCGGCTGCATCATCGCCTCCGGACTGGAACGGAAGAGCGTATCGCCGCGCGTGAGCGAGACAACCATCACGCCCCATCGTCCGCTGCGCGTGTGCTGCGTGAGCGCCGCCCCCAGCGCATCCGACAGCGATTCGACACCTCGAGGCGACATCCACGAGAGCGTCGCCGGGCGATTGGCCACCTCGCCACGACTCACACTGCTTCGTGAAGCGCTTCGCCGCCTGCGCTTGGATTTGGGGCGAATTCCTGGTTTACGCGACCCACCTGCCGTGGAGTCGCCGGCCGTCACGTCTTGCTGCGCCGCTTGACTGATCTGCGCCACAGGACCGCTCGCCGCCTGGGCCTCGGCCGCGACCACGCATACGCCCATCCACGCGCAGAGGGTGGTGAGCGCGAATCGCCGGACGGCGCGCGCCACTCTTCGGCGGAGGTTCTTACGACTCGCGCTCATAGTGATGGAGTTGGCAACTCGTGTTCCAGAGCTCTGTACCCGGTGCGTGCGGATTCGCTCCACTCGTGAGTGGGGGTCGGAGTCGCCAAGCATTTGGGGCGTCAGACCTTGAGGAAGATCTGCCGACGATAGAGGCCCAAGAGGATGCAGTACCAGAGCCCCACGAAGCAGAGCGCGAACGCCAGAGACGCGTTCACTGGGGTGAGCCACGACGCGAACAGCGACTGGTATATCGCACTCTCGAGTGGCACGCGCTGGCCGTCATAGCGCACGAAAATGACCGAGTAGATGAGACGTGCGAGCAGTCCCGAGCCCATGAACGCGATCAGCGGGTTCGTGCCGTAGATGACGAAAAACTTCGTCCAGCGACGGGAGCCCTGGACGTCCACGAGCCACATGATCGTTCCGATCGACACGGCGGCGAGTCCGGCACAGAACAGGACATAAGAGCTGGTCCAGATGCTCTTGTTGATCGGAAAACCCCAATTCCAGATCATGCCGAACATCATCGCCAGACAGCCGGCGGCGAAGAGTCCATTGAGCCGTTCCTCGATTGGCCGGTTGGTACCGATCCATCGCCCGGCGAGCACACCGAGCATCGCCGTGCAGATCGCGGGGATCGTCGAGAACAATCCTTCGGGGTCGAACGTGACGCTTCCGCTCCAGATGTGATTTCCTAGGCCGAAACGGCTCCAATCGAGGAAGAAGCGGTCCCAATACGCCGCCATGGTGCCGGACGGAACATCGAGCAACAGACCACCCAGAGTGCCATTGCTGCCCGGTACGGGGAGCATCGTCATCGCCACCCAGTAGCCGAGCAGGAGAGCACCCGCCGTGACGACGATGCGCTTCACGCTTGCCCTCTGCGTGAGAAGCGCGGCGCACATGTAGGCGAGGCCGATGCGCTGCAGGACCCCCATGATCCGCCAGTGATACAGTCGATCCACGACGCGTTGCAGGAAGCTCGGATCGGCGATGCCGCTCACGTCTCCCCAGGTGAAGAAGGGAAATCCGTTCAGCAGGAATCCGAGCAGAAAGATCATCGCGCCGCGACGCAGGATCTGGCGGCGAATGTCGCTCTCGTCAGCACCGCGAGCGCGTCGCGCACTCAGCGACAGGTGGGTCGTGATGCCGACGATGAACAGGAAGAATGGGAAGACGAGATCCGTCGGAGTCCAGCCATTCCACTCTGCGTGCTCCAGCGGCGGATAGATCGCGCTCCAGGTCCCCGGATCATTGACGAGCAGCATTCCCGCCACGGTGATCCCGCGGAAGACGTCCAGTGACAGAAGTCGTTCTCGCGACCGCTTCGGTCCATCGACTGCACGCGGCGGTCGACGCTCGACCGTGCCGAGCTGCTCGGCAGGCGGCAGGAGGGTAGTGCTCATGATGCAACCTCTACGTGAGCAGAAGGGAGTGGGGCAGCCCCCAGTCCCTTCTGACGATTTACTGCGGCAGCGGCAATTGTTCGATCGGCGCCGCGACCTGAGCTCCGGCTACGGTTTCGTCGCCGTCGTGCTGCTGCCATCTGAAGAAAATGACCGAGATAATCGCGAAAAAGAACAAGCCGCCGGGGATCCACATGATGAGACCGCCGATGAGCTGGTCCTGCATCGGTGATATACCCCAGATTCTTGGCGCGCTCGCATAAGCGGGATAGAGCACCGAATCTGCCAGCGCGATGTATACCGCCACGATCGACATCGGGATGCTCATCAAAAAGAGATAGAGCATCTGCATGGGGTAGGCGAGTCGCGGAAGCTCCGGCAATGGACTGAGGATCGGCCACCACATCAGCACCGAGGCGATCAGGAACATGAGGTGCTGGACGATGTGCACCGGATGATGCGCCATCGCGAGGTTGTATAACGGCGGCAGGTGCCAGGCGGCGAGCACGACGTTGAAGATCGCGAACGCTCGCCATGGTCGCGTTACCCACCCCGCTACGAACCGAACCCAACGAACACGGAGCGCGGGCCTCAGCATCCAGCCGGGTGTGCCCATGATCAATAGCGGCGCGACGACGAGTGCGAGCAGCAAGTGCTGCAGCATGTGCGCGCTGAAGAGGTAGTAATCGCTCAGGTCGTGCAGCCAGCCATTGAGCGAGAAGAACAGAATCAGCAGCGCTGCTGCGAAGACCGCGGTCCTGGTTCGTTCGAGCGGTTGCCGGCGGTCATGTATGTGAACGCGGCTGCGCCACTGATACAGCGCCGCCAGCGCGAGGATTCCCACCACGGTGCTCGCGTGCACGGAGAAGCCCGACGCACTGAGCGTCGCGCCAGCGTGCAGCAGAGCAAAGACGTGCAGCGATGGGATCACAACGAGCAACGATCGCGATCAGCCCGTGCGAATGACGAGCTTCGCGAAAAGGAACATCAACGCGACGATCGTTGTCACCGCGATGATGAGCGGTCCGGTGAACAGCGCGCGGAAGAGCTTGTGATCGTACTTCAGGTGCATGTAGAAGAGGACGACGATCGCGAACTTGACTGCCGACATGATGAGCAATGCCGGGACGAACAATCGCGATGCGACAAAGGCGGGGATGTAGTACACCCAGACCTCGACGATCGTGATCACCGTGAGGATGAGCGCGACCCACTTGTAGGTGTGCCACGTCGGATGCTCGTGCACCTCACCCTCGGCGATGTGCGCTTGCGCCGACGCTTCGGAGAGTGGAGTGCTGTGCACAGGTTCGTGAGCCATAGGAATCGCCGCTAGCGAATGAGGTAGACGAGCGTGAAGATCGCAATCCAGACGACGTCCACGAAGTGCCAGTATAGCGCCGAGATATCGACGAGAAGCGCGTCGCGAGGACCAAGACCACGCTTCATATCGATTCCCAGCAGCGTCACCAGCCAGAGAACGCCTGCCGTCACGTGCGCGCCGTGGAAACCCGTGAGCGTGAAGAACGAGGAGCCAAAGAGATTGGTCCTGATGGTCAGGCCTTCGTTCACGAACGACGTGAACTCGTACGCCTGGTAGCAGAGGAATCCCGCGCCAAGAATCGCCGTCGCCAACAGCCAGAGTTTCGACGACTCGAGCAGCCTGCCGCCCCAACCGGGACCTGCCCAACCCGGCTTGTCCTTGTTCTCGACGGCGGCGAGCGCGAGCACCATCGCCAGCGACGACATCAGCAGGACGAATGTCGATTGAGACGTGATCGGAATGTTGAGGATCGGCTTGTATAGCTGGCCCGCGGGACAGCCGGCGATCGGGCCGGTTGCCGACGTGGCCTTGGTCGCCGCACACCACCACTCGTGCGGGAAGGGGCCGACGACGCTGCGTCCCTTGTAAATCAGATATGTCGAGATCAACGACGCGAACAGCATGCACTCCGAGCCGATGAATGCCCAGATCGCGATCTTGCGGTGATCGAGGCCGGTGGTCGTCGGGGGATGGCCTGCGTGCGCGTGCGGTATTGCCGAAGTAGACATCGTGTTGGATTCGTGAACTAGTGCTCGTCCTCGAGCGGTGTAAGGAGCCAGCCATACAGGGACGCCGTCATCGCGCCCGCGAATAGAATCACGAGAACGATCGACAGGTGGAGCTTGTCTTTGTGAATCGCGATCAGCGACGCAAACATGAGCGTCATGAAGAGCGCCACGAACAACGGCTTGATCGACGGGTTCGGCATCGGGATGCCGAGCTCACGCGCCGTTGGCAAACGCCGTGGCGGCACGGGCCTGAGTGGCGCGCGGGCGTGGGGCACATCGCTCGTGAGCCCGGGTGACTTCACCTCCCAGAGCGGGTATCGCGACGTAATCGTGGGAATGCGCGCGAAGTTGTAGTCCGGCGGTGGAGAGGGAATCGACCACTCCAGCGTTGGCGCGCCCCACGGATCGTCTCCGGCGATGACACCATTCTTTCTGCTCCGCAGGAAGTTCCAGAAGCCGGCGCCGACGCCGAGAATCTGGAACGCGACGCCGATCGAGCTGAGCAGGTTGAAGGTCTCCCAGCCCTGGCCGACGTCATATCGATAGATGCGGCGTGGCATCCCGTACAATCCCGAGAAGTGCATCGGGAAGAAGGTGAGATTCACGCCGATGAAGAAGAGCCAGAAGTGCCACGAGCCGAGGGTCTCGTCGAGAAGACGGCCGGTGAACTTCGGGAAGTAGTAATAAACGCCGCCGAACAGTCCCATCATGGAGCCGGCAACGAGCACGTAGTGGAAGTGCGCGACGATGAAGTATGTGTCGGTCTGCTGGAGATCGGCCGGCGGCGAGGCGTGCATGACGCCCGAGATACCGCCAATGGTGAACAGTCCCACGAGCGAGATCGCGAACTTCATCGCCGTCGTGAAGCGCAAGTCACCGCCCCACATGGTGAAGATCCAGTTGAAGATCTTCACGCCGGTGGGGATGGCGATGAGCATTGTCGTAACGCCGAACACCGTATCCGCTATCGGGCCCATGCCAACGGCGAACATGTGGTGGGCCCACACGCCGAAGCCGAGGAAGGCGATGAGCATGCCCGAGTACACCATCACGGGATAGCCGAACAGCGGCTTGCGCGAGAAGGTCGGAATGATCTCCGATACGAGACCGAATGCCGGCAGAATCAGGATGTAGACCTCCGGATGGCCGAAGATCCAGAACAGATGCTGCCAGAGCAGCGGGTCTCCTCCCTGCGCGATCTCATAGAAGTTCGTCCCGAAGAACCGATCGAACTGAAGGAAGACGAGCGCGATCGTGATGACGGGAAACGCAAGCACCAGCAGGAACTGGACGATGAACGCCATCCAGGTGAACATCGGCATGCGCATGAAGTACATACCCGGCGCGCGCATGTTGACGATCGTCGTGATGAAGTTGAATGCCGCGGCGAGCGACGACACGCCGAGGATCTGTAGGCCGAGCACCCAGAAGTCGATGTTGAGATTCTTCGAATAGGCGAGCGTCGTGAGCGGAGTGTAGCCGAACCATCCGCCGTCCGGCGCCGATCCGATGAACCACGACACGTTCATGAAGATCGAGCCGAACAGATACACCCAGTAGCTGAAGGCATTGAGACGTGGAAAGGCCACGTCTCTTGCTCCTATTTGCAACGGGATGAGCAGATTGAAAAACGCGGCCGACAGCGGCATCACCACGAGGAAGATCATGGTCGTGCCGTGCATCGTGAACAGCTCGTTGTACGTCTCGGCCGAGACGACGTGTCCGTTCGGGAACGCGAGTTGGAGGCGGATGATCGATGCCTCCAGACCGCCGACGAGGAACCAGAAAAGGGAAGTGCCGAGGTACAGCGCGGCGATGCGCTTGTGATCGACGGTCGTCAGCCAGCTCCAGAGCCCTTCTTCGGCGTGCACCCGAGCGCCGGCGTAGGCTGGAGCGGTGGCGGTTGTTGCCATGCGTCTATGTCTCCAAGGAATTCGTCGAAGTGCGAACGGCGACTGCTACTTCAGCGCCTGCAGGTAGGCCACGATGTCGGCGATCTGCTGATCGGTGAGACCGGCCTTCATCGTCGTGCCTAACTGCGGGTCGTACTCGTTGAGGCCGATCGTGGGCATGAGCACGCCCGGCTTCATTTTTCGCGCGTTCTTGATCCACAGCGCGAGGTGTCGTCGATCGTTCGGATAGAGCCCGGCGGCGATCGTCGTACGACTGCCGACGTGCGTGAGGTTCGGTCCGATCTGCCCGATCATGCTCGGGTTGCCGCGAATCGTGTGGCAACCGAGGCAAGCGCCCTGGCCATGCATCAGCAGTTCGGCGCCGCGCGCCGGATCGCCATACATGTCCGTGTACTGAACATCGGTAGGCGTCGGCGTCTTTGGCCGCGTGTACGCCGGCATGCTGTCCGGCGAGAAGCCGATGAACCCGGCCTGCGCGACTGTTGTCTGCGCCGCGGCGTTCGCCGCCGCAGGAACGCCGACGCCCGGCGGACCGGCCGCCGTAACGGTGGGCGCGTTCGCTCCCGTCGCGTGGCCGAGCGCCGGCTTCCCTCCGAGGTTCCGCTCCGGTTGCACCTGTGCGCCGACGGGAACCTTCGACTGCGCGAGCTGCGGGCTTTGCGCGACCGCGGCGGCGACGTTCGCTGGCGCTTGGGCCGGCGATGGGATGGCGAACGCGGCGGGTGTCTCCTGGTGCGAGATCCAGCTCTGGAACTCGTCAGGCGACACGACGAACGTACGGAATCGCATATTCGCGTGCGACGCGCCGCAGTATTCGACGCAGAATCCGTTGAACGCCGTGGTGGGCGACGAATCCGGTGTGAACCACAGATAATTCACATGGTTCGCGATGAGGTCGCGCTTACCCGAGAGCGATGGAATCCAGAATGAGTGAATCACGTCGTTGGACTTGAGCGTGAAATTCACTGTCCGGCCCTTCGGCAGATACAGCTCGTTCGCGGTGACGACGGTGTCGAGCTTGCCGGTCGGACTCCGCATCGTGAATTGCGGATATCTGAACTCCCACCACCACTGATGTCCGATCACCTCAACCTGCAGTGCGTCGCTCCGCGCTTTGCTTTGCGTGCGAAAGATCGTGCGCACCGTCGGGATGGCGATGAAGATGAGGATCACCGCGGGTATGACCGTCCACGTGATCTCGAGCGTCGTGTTGCCGTGTACATGTTCCGGCTGCCGCGGCGTGCCGCGGCGACGGAAGCGCACGAGGGTGTAGATCAGGACCGCTTCGACGACGACGAAGACGATCGATCCGAACCAGATCAGGATCTCAAAGAGAAATCCGACGTCGCGATTGGTGTCTGTTCGAGAGTGAAAGACGGAGTTGGGATATTGGCCGCAGGCGGCAATGACGATAGAGGAGGCCGCCAGCGCTACCGTCAGCGCGGCTCGAAAAAGCCGGCGCGGGCGGAGTTGATGATGCATTGCGCTGTCCTTTTTTCCGGCGTGCGGTGCGTCCCTTTCGACACGACGTGATGTCGCGCGCACGGGGCGCATTTTGTCTGGAGCATCGGCAAGGTACCGGCTGACTCTGGCTGAATCAAGCGGCGGCCCAAGATGCACAGCGCGCGCCGAATCATGCGCACAACGCGGAGATTCGCTTTCTGTCGGGTTTGTCCTTACGCCGACTGCGCCTTGTCGTCCTCGGCTGCGGTGAGGTCGTGTTTTTCCTTGACGTGAGCGATCGCAATCTCGAGAGCAATCTTGATCTGCGCGACGCCCTCGCGCAGCGTGCGAACACGCACTTGCTCGCTTGCACCGCGGGTCGCGCCGAGACTCGTCTGCATCACCTGATCGGCGATCATGCCGAATTGAGCCTTGAGCATTTCGCTCAGTGCCGGCAGCTGCCGTTTGATATTCGTGAGAAAGGTGCCGCCCTGCTGGTTACGCTTGATCTGCAACGCGTAGTGCTCGACAAGCCCATTGAGGCGGAGCAGTACATTCATCGCGTCGTCGAGCGTCTTCATTTTTGCCTGTCCGGCGCCATCGAGTCGCAAGCCAGCCATGTGCGTTGCGCGTGAAGGGTGGTGGGTGGCGCGTGTGCGTGGACGGTGAAGCGCAGAGGGTTGACGAACCAGGCGTCAATTCGCAAACGCTCTCCCCGTGCGCCACGCGCCCCGCGCCCCGCGACACGCCTACTTCACTCGGTCCAGCTTCGGATTCGGCCGCATCTCGCGGCCAACCTTTGCCTGCGGGTTTCCGTCGACCATAACGATGTCGCTGGTGAAGTCGAAGCGTCCGTCGTGAATGATCGACGTCCCGACGGCGTACACATCGACGGGCGCCTTCTCGTCCTCGAATTCCCGCACGCGCGCGGCGTTCAGTCCACCGGAGACGACGATCTTCACCTCGCCGAACCCCTCGGCGTCGAGTGCGTTGCGCACGTTCCACACGAGTTGTGGATTCACGCCCGTCGGTCTGAACGTGCCCATCTGTGGGATCACCGACGTATCGACGAGATTCTCGGACGTGTCCAGGCGGACGCCCCAGAGCCGGCCCTCGAGCGCGCGCGCGACGTCCAGACTCGTCCGGACGCAATCGTTCTCGTAATCCACGAGGGCGATGAGGTCGACGCCCGGCACATGCGCGGCAAAAGCTTTCGACGCGCGGACGGTGTCGCCGTCGTACACGGCGATGAGTGAATGTGGAACAGTGCCGATACCGGACGCGCCGAACAGCGAGGCCTGTGCGTCGGTCGCGACCGACGACGCGCCGCCCGCATGCGCCGCATACCCATCTCCCGGTTGCGACCCCCAGAAGTCCTGACGCGCACCAAAGAACAACACCGGTTTGGGTCGAGCGGACTCGACGAGGCGGCGCATGTTCGTACATATCCGCGTGCGCCGGCAGAGAACACCAAGGTAAAGCGTCTCGAGATGCGCGAAGCACTCGTAGGGCCCTTCGATGGTCATCACCGCGTCCCACGCCTCGAACTCGTCGCCCTCGTACAGCGCGCTCACCGTTAGGCTACTGTAGTCCTCGGCGCACTGTTTCAGGATCGCGATGGCCTCGTCGACACCGCTGAGGTAGCCGGCGTTCTTGCCGCTGACCTGCATCAACACCCGCGGTGAATGTGAGTCCGCGCGAAGAATCTCTCGCGCGCGCTCGAAGTACTTGTCGGTATAGAAGCCCTGGCGAATCTCGTCGACGGGCAGACGAAAGACGGCGGGGTCGAGACGCTTGCGACGGCGAGGCATTGGTGAGAGCAGGTTCTAGGCGGCCGGATTGGTCCCGTCGCCAGTCATCGCTTCGGGGTTCAAGAGTCGATCGAGCTCCTGCTTCGTCAACAAGCCCTTCTCGCGCACGATGTCGTACACGCCCCGACCACTGTCGAGTGCTTCTTTCGCAATCTGCGTCGCGCGCTCGTAGCCGATCGCGGGAACCAGCGCGGTCACGACACCGATCGAGTGCTCCACGAAATACCGGAGTCGGTCCTCGTTCGCGGTGATATCATCGACGCACCGCTCGCGCAGCACGACGCAGGCGTTGCGCATCTCGCTGATCGCCGAGAGCAACCGGAATGCGATCACCGGCTCGAAGACGTTGAGCTGGAGCTGTCCCGCAGCGGCCGCCATCGTCACGACGACGTCGGCCCCAATGACATCGAAGCAGACCTGGTTCACGACTTCCGGTATGACTGGATTGACCTTCCCCGGCATGATCGACGAGCCAGGCTGCATGGCCGGAAGATTGATCTCGCCCAGCCCAGCGCGCGGTCCGGAGCTCAGCAGACGGAGGTCGTCGCAGATCTTCGACAGCTTCACCGCACAGCGTTTCAGCACGCCCGAGAGCTGCACGAAGACGCCGGTGTCCATCGTCGCCTCGACGAGATCGGGAGCGGTGACGAGGCGCTGTCTCGTTATGCGAGCGAGATGCTCGCGCACCACGTCGGAGTAGCCGGCGGGCGCATTGATGCCCGTGCCAATCGCCGTCGCCCCCATATTGATCTCGCTGATCAGCTGCTGCACCTCGCCCAGCCGCTCGACGTCTTCGAGAATCGTGTGACCGAAGGCCCGAAACTCCTGGCCTAACGTCATCGGCACTGCGTCCTGCAGTTGCGTGCGCCCCATCTTGATCAGATGCGCGAACTCTTTGCCCTTGTCGAGAAACGACGTCGCGAGCGCACGCTCCGCCGCGCGAAGCTCGTCGATCGAGCGATGCAGCGCGAGCTTCACCGCCGTCGGATAGACGTCGTTCGTGGATTGGCTGAGATTGACGTGATTGTTGGGGTGGATCGCCGCGTAATCACCACGCGGCCGGCCCATGAGCTCGAGCGCGCGATTCGCGATCACCTCGTTGGCGTTCATGTTCGTCGATGTCCCCGCGCCCCCCTGGATCATGTCGACGAGGAAATGCTCATGATGCCGACCGGCGCGGATCTCCTCGGCCGCACGCACGATGAGGTTGGCGATATCCGGATCGAGCAGGCCAAGGTCGGCGTTCGCGAGGGCCGCGGCTTCCTTCACTGCCGCGAGGGCCTCGACGAGGGCGGGAAATTCCCGAAGGGGAATACCCGTGATCGGAAAGTTCTCCAGCGCGCGGAGTGTCTGCACACCATAGAGGGCGTCATCGGGAACATCGCGCTCGCCGAGCAGGTCGTGCTCACGGCGCGTCCGCGAGCCGGTGAAGCCGAGGGTACGCCCGTGCCCCACGAGCGTCGCGTCCGTGGCGGCCAGACGGCGCGAGATGGTGCGCGCCGCCCGCGCCACGAGGGCCGCATACAGCGGCGGATACTCCTTTAGCATTTCCTGAACTTGATCCGCGCGCAGAACGAACCCCTCCGTGCGCTGGACGGCGCGCGCGCTCGTTCCGTGCGGCGAGTCGTCGAGCAGCAGTCCCTCGCCGAGCGCCTCGCCGGGACCGAGCGTCACGAGGCGCACCGGGCGCCCGCGGACGTTCTTCTCGATCGCGATGGCACCCGTCGCGACGATGGCGAGGAAAGTGCGCGGCGCGCCTTCCTCGAAGAGCACCTCATCGCACTCGTAAACGCGGGGAGTGACGAGACGCGACAGTTGGTGAAGCGCGGACTCGGTCAGTCCCGCCAGGAATTCCGCCTGTCGCAGTTGATCGCGTACCGAGGGAACCGTCGCGGATTGAGGGGCAGCCATGTGCAGCGTTGTTGTTGCTGGCAAAGCGCGGCGGGCCGCGCATCGGCGCGGCCCGAAGTCGTGCGCAGCAAAGCTATGCGTCCCGTTCGCCATTCGGCAGAGGACCGGCTGTCGAGCAGATGCTCACGGGGATGACGGCCGACTGGGTTGGAGCGTAGAATACGGGTCACGAAGCCCCCATTCCCGTCATTGCTGGAGGATCCATGTCTCTCTCCCGCCGCGACTTCCTTGGCGCCGGCGCTGCGGCGGCGGCCGGTCTCGCCCTTCCGACGCTCGCGTCGGGCGCACCCCGCGTTTCCATGGTCGATCGCGCCGAGCTCGCTCCGCGCGCCGGGGCGCCCCCCCATCGCCCCATCATTGTCTCGTCGGCAAACGGGTTCTATCGCGACAATCCGGCCGGCAGCCCTATCAAGAAAGCTTACGATATGGTGGCGACCGGTGCCGATCCGCTCGATGCCGCGATCGCCGGCGTCAACATGGTGGAGCTCGACCCGAACGACATGAGCGTCGGACTGGGTGGCCTGCCTAACGAAGACGGCGTCGTGCAGCTCGACGCGAGCTGCATGCACGGCCCGACCAAGCGCGCGGGCGCCGTTGGATGCCTCGAGGACATCGCCACTCCGTCGCTGGTGGCGAAGGCCGTGATGGACCATACCGATCACATCTTTCTCGTCGGTGCCGGCGCGAAGAAGTTCGCGCTCGAGATGGGCTTCAAGGAGCAGAATCTCATCACCGACAAATCGCGGGAGGCGTGGCTCAAGTGGAAATCTCGTCTCAACCCGAATGACAGCTGGCTCGATATCCCGGACGATACGACCGCGGCTCGGCGCCCTCGTCCGACTCCCACGCCGCAGCGCGGCGGTGCACCTCCGTTTGAGGGGGACAGCCACGTCTTCCTCGATGAACGGGGTGTTCCCTTCACGTACGGCACGATCAACATGAACGCGGTGGATGCCCGTGGCGACATCGGGTCGGTGACAACGACGAGTGGAATCTCCTGGAAGATTGCTGGGCGCGTCGGGGACAGTCCGATCATCGGCGCGGGCCAGTATTGCGACAACGACATTGGTGCCGCGGGCTCCACTGGGCGCGGTGAATCGAACATCAAGGTCTGCGGCGCCTTCCTGGCGGTCGAGCTGATGCGTCAGGGGAAATCGCCAGAGGAGGCGCTTCTGGAGGTGATGCGCCGTGTCATCGCGATGACCGAAAAACGGCTGGTCGACGACAGGGGCAGACCGTACTTCGACCTGAGCTACTATGCGGTGACCAAGGACGGACGGTACGCCGGCTCGGCCGCGTACGAGGGCAATCACTTCGCCGTGGCCGACGCGAGTGGTCCGCGCCTGGAGCCCGCGGTTTACCTCTTCAAGAACAGCGAGCGCCCGCGGCCGCGTTAGCGCCAGGTTATCCTGAGGGAGCGAAGCGACCGAAGGATCTGCTGTTTGGCAGGTCAACAGCAGATCCTTCGCTTCGCTCAGGATGACAAGAGCAGTCCTCCGCGCCCTCCGCGCTATCAATGCACCGTGACCGTTCCCGTCATGCCCGCGTGCAGCGTGCACTGATAGTTGTACGTGCCAGCGGTGTTCAGAGTCACTGAGACGGTGCCCGAAGACCGGTCAGCAATGTTGCTCACTGAAACTGGCGGCGCCTGCCACGTCACGTTGTGAGTAACGCCGCTCCAGTTGAAGTTCACCGTCCCACCCGCTGCGATATCAACCTGCTGCGGGTCGAATGCGTTGGCTCCGTTCGCGCCCACGGCAATGTCGGCGCTCGACGGGAAGGAGTTCTGAACCGTGATCTGCGCGGTCGCCGTCTTCTGCTGTACCGTTGCGGTCAGCGCCGCCGAACCGAGCGCCGTTCCCGTAACCGTGACGGACGTGCCATTGGGCGTGATCGAGGCGATGCCACTGGTCGGTGCGATCGTCCAGTCGACCGTCTGGCCACTCATGGCATTGCCATTCTGGTCCTTCGGTGTCGCCGTGATCGTCGTGGACTCCGTCGGTCGCAGAGTGGCCGCGGTCTTACTCAGCGTAACGCTGGTCAGCACTGGCGTTGGCGGCGGATTGGTGCCCCCACTGTCACCACTACCACCGCAGCCAGCCAGAACGCAGGAAATGAACAAAGAGATGAACTTCGCGTGACGCATATGCAGAATGCTCCGCTGGTTAAATGCCGATCCCGAGCATAGACCGTATCCGGAATCACCGCGTATTAGTTCCCACGCGTGCGCACGCCACCTGAGGCACTAGGCCGAAGCAGGATTGGGGAGCAGCCCGAGCGTTCGTTGCGACATTCGCTCTGGCGGCGACTGCGTCGCCGCCGATTCTCCGGGCTTCGGCTCTCCTGCCTCGAGCCGAAGATTCGACACGAGATGCGAGAGCGTTTCGGCGGCGGTCGACAACGCTGCCGCGGCAGCCGCAATCTCCTGCGTGCTCGCGCTCTGCTCTTCACTCGACGCGGCGACTTGCTGCATCGCTGCCGCGAACGACTCGGTGCCGGAGGTCAGCTGCGTCAAGCGCTTCGTGATTTCTCCAACGAGTGCATTCGCCGACGTGGCGGCGCGTTCGATCGAGGTTGTCCACGCCTCGTTTGTCTCGACCGCTTGCTCGACGGCAACGAACGAACGGACTCCGTGCGCCGTCGCATCGAGCACCTGTCGTACGGTGTTCACCGATCGCTCGCTCGATGCTCTCGACTCGTCGATGCCGCGGAGCACACCTCCCATTACCTGCTCCGTACGCTGCGCTGCCTCCGAGGACATGGCGGCCAGACGTCGCACTTCGCTTGCAACCACGGCGAAGCCCTGCCCGTGCTCGCCGGCGCGGGCTGCTTCCATCGCGGCATTCAGCGCGAGCAACTTGGACTGGCGAGCGAGCTTCTGTACGAGCGTGACGAAGCTGCGAACCTCGAGCGATGCCTTGCCGAGGCTTTCGATTGCCGTCGCATTTGCGCCGACGTCTTTCGCGAGCAGCTCGAGAGCCTGGGAGCTCTGATCGAGCTTGCCTCGGCTCTCCAGTGCGAGCCCCCGCAACTTCCGATTCCGGTCGACTCCTTCGTGGCCGCCGTCTCTGAGCTCGCCAGCGATGCGAACCAGCTGCTCCGCTGACGCCGAGAGCGACTGAATGGACTGCGCCATTCCAGCCGACTGCTGCGATAGCTCGCTTGCGGTATGCGCGATCTCACCTGCCGACGCGGCCATCTCCTCGGTCCCGGCCGTAATCTCGGCCGCCATCGCGGACGTCTCCTGCGCGGACGACCCCAGCGCGCCGGCCAGCCGACGGAGCTCGGCAACCATGGCCGCGACGGCACGCGACAGTCGCCCGATCTCGTCCTCGGCGAGGGCATGATGAATCCGTCTCGACAGGTCGCCCGCGGCAACCGCCTCCGCGAGCTCCGCGAGCGCTGCGGCGGGCGACGTGATTCGCCGCTCGATCGAGCGGTTCACGAGACTGAGCATCACTAGAATTGCGACCAGTACCACGAGCGCTCCGCCGAGCAGGGCGAGCTGCGCTCGAAGCACGGGGGCACCAAAGGTTGCCTCATCGCCGTGGGCGATGACGCGCCAGTGACTGTCGTTCGCGAAAACAATCGCTCCGCGCTGGCGAGCCTCGCCGACGCCGAATGCGACGATGCTATCCGCCCGCACGTGAACGGCCTCGCTCGATCCGCCAATGACCTGGAAGCGCTTCCCTCCCGCCGAGCTGGCGATGATGTGACCCACGGAGTCGACGAGGTCGACCCGAATCGTCGTGCCGGAGCCGGCCTGGAGCAGCGCCGAGTCGACCGTCGCCAGGCCGAACTTGACCTTCACCACGCCGACCCGGCGGCCATGGTCCCGGACAGCGCGCGCAAGCTCGACGACCGTTTCGCCAGTCGCTGGGTCCTGGGTCGCCTCGGCGTCGGTAACGCCGCTCTTCCACGCCACCTGCCACCATGCCTCGTCACTCTGGACGAAGTCGGTCGATGGAGATGTGACGACGGCGTTGTACCCGTACTGGTCAGTGAGCATTACCTCGGCGATATCCAGTTTGGGCAGGAGGTCGAGCAGATACTCGAGCGAGGCAGAATCGACCTGCTGTGAGCGCGTTGTCTTGAATCGCTCCTCGAGCGCCGAGATGGTCTGGAGAGGGAGCCCACGCTGGCGCGAGACGATCGTGCCCTTCTTCGCCGCCTCGATGACGGACGACTCCCAGGCGATGAGGTCGACCTGTCGCATTCGCTCGGCGAGCACGCGATCGACGAGCAGCGCGGAGCGTCGTGCGGCGTCGGAGAGGACCGCGTTCTGCTGCTGAGTCGTCGAACGCCCGAGACCGATCATACCTGTGGCGGTTATGATCAGGAGCAGGAAGATCGCGGCGGCGCCTGTCGTGAAGACATAGCGGCGACGCAGGGAGCTTCCCGTATTGGCGGCGCTCGTGTGGGAGCGGCGGCGGAAGAATCGCGAGATGCTTATCGACGTCATGCGCGGTTCGCGGTTGGCGATGCCTTCGACTCCGCCTACATTGCCGTAGAGAAATCGCTCATCTCAAGGACGGCGTCCGAGGCATTGCCCGCGGCGGCGCACCGTCTGTCTCGCAAATGACTGAAGTGACGCAAACATCTCCGGATTCGGCCTCCGAGCCGACCGGCTACGATCCTGCCGTCGTCGAGAAGAAATGGCAGACTCGATGGGACGAGCGGAGAACCAACGACGCCGACCTGCGTGATGGCGCGCGCCCGTTCTACGCCTTGATGATGTTCCCTTACCCATCAGCGGAAGGATTGCATGTCGGCAATCTCTTCGCGTTCACGGGCAACGACATCTATGGACGATTCCAACGGCTCCAAGGGCACACCGTTTTCGAGCCGATCGGCTTCGACGCCTTCGGTATTCACTCCGAGAATTACGCGCTGAAGGTAGGAGTCCATCCCGCGGAACTGATTCCGCGAAACATTGCGAACTTCCGGCGCCAGCTGAAGCGTGCCGGCTTGATGGTCGATTGGCCACACGAGCTGTCGACGACGGATCCAGCGTACTACAAATGGACGCAGTGGATCTTTCTCGAGCTGTACAAGCGCGGACTGGCATACCGGCGACGCGCGGCGGTCAACTGGTGCCCCACCGACAAGACCGTGCTCGCCAACGAGCAGGTCATCGCCGGCGAGTGCGAGCGCTGTGGCGCGAAGGTCGAGCAGCGGTTCCTCGAGCAGTGGTTCTTCCGCATCACCGATTACGCGGAACGTCTGCTCGCGAATCTCGATTGGATCGACTGGTCCGAGACCACGAAGACGGCACAGCGCAACTGGATCGGCCGCTCCGACGGCGCGGAGATCGTGTTTCGCGTGATGGACCTGCTGGAGATGGGCGGCGCGGCGACCGTCGGCTTGAACGTGATGGCGACGACCGCGGAGCTGAACGCGTTCGCGACCGACATTCGTGTTTTTACCACGCGCCCCGACACGATCTTCGGCGCGACGTATCTGGTCCTCGCGCCGGAGCATCCGCTGGTCGATAACATCGTGGGCGACGAGCAGCGTGAAGAGGTGTCGGCCTATCGCGCGGCAGCCGCGAAGCAGGATCTCGTCACGCGTAAGGTGAGTCGCGAGAAGACCGGCGTGTTTACGGGGGCTTACGCGACGAACCCCGCGACCGGTCGGCCCATTCCGATATGGATCGCCGACTATGTGCTCATGGAGTACGGAACCGGCGCGATCATGGCTGTGCCGGGGCACGACGAGCGTGATTTCGAGTTCGCTAAAGCATTCGGTTTGCCCATCGTGCGCGTCGTCGCACCGCGAGGGCCGCGCGCCGCGCATCACCCGAGCGCCGCACACGTCGATTCCCAGAATCGGGACGAGCATCCGCCGATCGAGGAGCCGTACATCGACACCGAGCATGCATTTCTCGTCAATTCGGGGCAGTTCAACGGCCTGACGGTCGACGAGGGAAAGCACGCTATCGTCGCGTGGCTCGCCGAGCGCGAGCACGCGAAACCGGTCGTCAACTATCGGCTGCACGACTGGTGTGTCTCGCGACAGCGCTACTGGGGACCACCGATTCCGATCATCTACTGCGACGCCTGCGGTGTCGTGCCGGTACCCGAGAAAGACTTGCCGGTTCTGCTGCCTAACGTGGATGACTTCAAGCCCGATGACACCGGCATCTCACCGTTGGCGCGCGTCGAATCGTGGTACAAGGTGAAGTGTCCGAAATGCGGCGGCGACGCGCGTCGTGAGACCGATGTGTCTGATACGTTCCTTGATAGCGCCTGGTACTTCCTGCGCTATCCCAGCACGGACGTCGAGCGCAAGCCATTCGACCAGGAGATGCTCGATAAATGGCTGCCGGTGAACTCGTACATCGGCGGCAACGAGCATGCGGTACTGCATCTGTTGTATGCTCGGTTCGTGACGATGGTGCTCCACGACGCCGGTCATCTCGAATTCGAGGAGCCGTTCACGAAATTCCGCGCGCACGGCATGATCATTCGCGATGGCGCGAAGATGTCGAAGAGCCGCGGCAATGTCGTGAACCCCGACGAGTACATCGATCGGTGGGGCGCGGACAGCTTCCGTACCTATCTGATGTTCCTGGGACCGTATGAGGAAGGTGGCGATTTCAGGGACCAGAGCATCGCCGGGGTGAGACGCTTTCTCGATAGGCTCTGGGTGAGCGCGGTCGATGCACGCCGCGACGGTGCGCCCGATCTGACGGTGCTGCGCAAGCTGCACCAGACGATTCGGAAGGTGAGCGACGACGTGCCACGACTTCAGTACAACACTGCAATCGCGGCGATGATGGAGTACATGAACGCGATGCGCACCAAGGAGCGGCGCCCACACGTGGAGGAGGTGCGTCCACTCGTGCAGCTCGTGTCGCCCTTCGCGCCCCACATCGCCGAGGAGCTCTGGGAGCGTCTCGGCGGCACGACTAGCGTGTTCGAATCGGGCTGGCCGACCTTCGACCCTTCCCTCGCCGCCGAGGAGCTGGCGACGATTGCCGTGCAGGTGAACGGAAAGCTGCGTGGCACGATTCGAGTGGCGCAGGGCACCGGTCAGGATGCGGCGGTGGGCGCTGCACTTGCCGATGCCGGCATCGCGAAGTTCGTCCCCGGCGTCCCGAAGAAAGTGATCTACGTGCCGGGAAGACTTCTGAATCTCGTGGTGTGAAGAGTGGGGCTAGGGATTAGGGGCTAGGGCCACGCGCAAAGATGGTCACCGCCGGCCATAGCCCCTTAGCCCCTCCTACCAGACCTTAGAACGTTACGCCGAAGGTGATCGGGATCGTCACGAATGACGGACCCTGTGCGAGCGCGAAGTGCACCCGCGCTTCCGCATATGCACCGACGCCCTGCAGTGGGATCGTCACGCCCGTGCCGACATTGAAGCCCGCGCTGTTGCCCTGATCGGAAATGTGATAGAGACCCATCCCGCCGATCAGGTACGGATGCGCCAGCACGCCGGGCGAGTGATAGACGACATTCAACAGGAACCCGACCGTATTCGCGCTCGAAGCGTTTAGCGCATTCTTACTGGTCCCGAAATACTGATATAGCACTTCGGCGCGCAGACCGAGCGGCTCGCTCGGCACGCGGAACTCCGCCATCCCGTCGAGATTGAATCCCGGCTGTCGATCCTTCGCGATGCCGCCCGCGGGGATGCTGATGCCCCCGCCGATTCCGAGCACCGGCAACGGCATGGTCTGCACTGCCGAACCCTGTGCGGCAAGCGTCGAGGAGATCGAAAGGAGCGCGAAGAGTGGCGCGATGATCGAGGCTCTAGGCATCATGTGCGTTAGGCATGAGAGGGAACGGAAACGAGTTCGGGAATGACTCATCCAGGGGACACGCCAATCCGGCGGATCCCCATCACAGCATCCGGCTGATCCACTCACCGACGAAGTAGCCGATCACCGCAACACCGAGGCCGACGACGAACATATCGAGTCCGGATCGGAAAACGCCCCGTCCCGTGAAGATCGACCGCGCGCCGCCCACTAGAAAGTGAGACAGCATCGACAGCACAAACGCTACCACGATCGCTGTCGTCCCGGTCCAGATCAGGAACGCGAAGACAGGAATGAATGCGCCGACGGCGGTCGCCGAACCGGTCACCCATCCCTCCCGGAGGGGCGACATGTGTGGCTCGCCGATGCCTAGCTCTTCCTGCACCTGTTCCTCGAGCATGCGCTCGGGGTTCGCCATCACTTCCGTCGCGAGCGCGTACGCACTCTCCGCGCTCATGCCCTTCGCTTCGTAGATCAGCGCCAACTCGTCGCGCTCGACCTCCGGCATCAGGGCGATTTCGTCGCGTTCCATCGCAATCTCGTTGGCGTAGACCTCCTGTTCGCTCTTCGCCGCGAGATATCCGCTCGATCCCATCGACAGCGCGTCGGCGATCAAGCCCGCGACGCCGGCAAGAATGACGGTGTGGTGCGCTTCTGCCGCCGCCGCCCCGATGACGCCCGCGACCAGGCCAAAATTCGCCGTCAAGCCATCATTGAAACCGTACACCACATTGCGCAGGAATCCACCCGATTCGGTGCGATGCCATGGCTCGCCCTTACGCCCGGAAATCTCGCCAAGCGTGGTCGCATGCTCCGCCGATTCGCGCGCCAGGGTGAGCGCCTCGCTTCGACCGGCCACTCCACGCGCGGTCGTGCGGTGCATGTCGAGGTAGCCTTTGACCTCGCGGCCTTCCTCGGCAAGCAGCATCGGCAGGAGGAAATTGGGTCCCAGCAGCTTGCCGAGCATCGCCAGCAGGCGGGTACGGGTGCTGGGGCGAAACTGCCTAACGGGATGACCGTATTGCGCGAGCAGCTTGGCCCATATCTCGACGTGCCGATCCTCCACTTCCGCCAGGCGCCGATAGAGACTCTTCTTTTTCTCGTCGGACTCTGCCTCAGAGAGCAGTCGATATAGGTAGGCAGCATCGGCCTCGTCCTGCCAATGGTGCTCGAAAGCGTGAAGGTCAGGCGCCGAGACTGGCTGTCGGGGTTCTATTTCGGACGCGGTCATTACAGGGCTGGAGAGGCGTATCCAACAACCTAACTCCCCCACGGAAACCCTCGACGGCCCCGCGAGTGTCAGATCAGGTGGACCTACCCAGACTCGTACTCGAGGCCGTATGCGACTCCACCATTTCTTCACACCTGCCTTGCTCTGCGCCTCGGTGGCGACGGCAGTGGCGCAACCGGGCCGCATTTACTCGGCGCCTTCTGCGGATGCGTTCCGTGTCGGCGCCGATCAGCCGCGAGCGGTTCTCGGTCTCAGCATCGGCTCTTCCACGAGCTCTCGCGACACGCTGGGTCTGTTGGTGACCTACGTTGCGCCGAACGGTCCGGCCGAGCGAGCGGGAATTCAGGAGGGTGATCGCCTCGCTTCGATCAATGGCGTGAGTCTCAGGACATCGCCGGCGGACGCGGATGATTTCGATGTCGGAAACACGATGAGTCGTCGCCTCACGCGAGAGCTAGGCAGGCTGCGTCCTGGCGACGATGTCGATCTTCGGGTGTACTCCGACGGCCGGGCGCGGACGTTCAGGCTCCGGACGGCCGACTCGGACTCGTTGTACACGCGGCGCGCGGTCTCTCGAACGCGCATGGATGACCGCGCGACGCTCGGCTTCGGCCTTGGCGCGACGAACAGCCGGCGCGACACCCTCGGCGTTCTCGTTATGTTCGTCGACGATTCAGGTCCGGCGGCGCGCGCTGGCATTGAGGAAGGCAATCGCATTGCCGCGATCGATGATATCGATCTCCGCGCCAGCCGCGACGATGCCGGCGACGCATTTGCCGCGACGTCGAAGGTGCGCCGGCTGCAGCGTGAAGTCGCGCGTCTCCACCCCGGCGACAACGTCGATCTCCGCGTCTACGCAAATGGGGACCTCCGCACGGTCCGCCTCCGTGCCGCACGAGCAGCCGACCTTCCACGACGAGGCCGCGCAATCATCATCGGCGACGGCATGGGCATGATGCCCGGCATGATGCCCGGCGCTCTTCCACCCGATTTCGACGGAGCACTCATCGGAGAACAAGTGCGCACCGCAATCGAACGGGCGATGGACGGCGCAGGGCGTGCGCTCGAGGGCATGGGTCGCGGATTGGGACGCGCGCGGCTGCGTCTGCAGGACGATGACGAGTTGCCGAAACGTGTCGAACCGATTGAGCCATTGCGGATCGAGCCAATGGAGCCGATGCGCGTGGAGCCAATCGAGCCTATTCACATCGAGCCACTGGAGCCGAGCCGGCTGCGTCGGGTTGCGCCGCCGAAGATCCCGTATACCTCGGCGCTGCTCGACGACAGCAGCATCAACGCACCGATGGTTGCGGCGGCGACGCGGACGCGCGAGCGATCAAGAGCTGCTGCGCTCGACGTCGGCGGTTTGCGGATGGTTCCCGTTGGTTCCGAGCTCTCGTCGTATCTCGGCAGAGGAAGCGAGCGCGGTCTGCTCGTTATCGAGGTGCCCGATTGGGCCACCCACGCGCTCCACGCGGGAGACGTCGTGCTTTCCGTCGACGGATCGCCGGTTCGTCCCATGGGTCGATCCGACGAAGTCACCGTCGCACTGCCGCGATTTCGTGACGCACAACTCGACATTCTGCGCGATGGCGTGCACCATTCGGTGACGCTTCCCGCCCGTCGCTGACGATCCTCGCGTCAGTCGCGGCGGGATCCCAGCTCGAGGATCCGCGACTGACACGTTTCACATTTGCTCTACTCTGCGCGGCGACGATGGCCGCCTGCGCGCACGCCATGCAATCACCCGCCGCCGGAGCTCCGGCGGGGGGCGTCGCTCCTGGCGTCGAGGTGCTGCTGAGTGATTCGCTGCGCCTCATTCAGGGAAAGCGAGTCGGTCTCATCACCAACCAGAGTGGCCGCGACCGACGCGGCACGAGCACGATCGACTTGCTCTTCCATGCGCCCGGCGTTCGCCTAACGGCGCTGTTCGGGCCCGAGCATGGATTGCGCGGCGGGGCCAGGGCCGGGGAAAAGATCTCCTCCACGGTTGATTCCGCCACCGGGGTACCGATCTATTCGCTCTACGGTCAGACCAACGCGCCCACCGCCGAGATGCTGCGTGATGTGGACGTGCTGGTCTATGATATCCAGGATGTCGGCGCCCGCGTCTACACGTACGAGTGGACGATGGCCCTTTCCGCGGAAGCGGCGGGTAAGCTTGGCAAGAAATTCGTGGTCCTGGATCGCCCGGACCCGATTCGTGGTGATCGCGTCGACGGGAACATCCTCGAGACCAGATTTCGCTCATTCGTCGGGCAGTATCCCGTCGCCTTGCGCTACGGTCTCACGCCAGGCGAGCTGCTTCGGTACCTGGTCGGCACTGGGCAGGTTAACGCCGATGTCACCGTCGTTCCGATGCGGGGCTGGCGTCGGTCGATGTGGTGGCAGGACACCGGCATGCCGTGGCTCAATCCTTCGCCCAACCTTCGATCGCTGGACGCGACGCTGCTGTATCCGGGTACTGTGTTCTTCGAAGGGACCAACGCCACGGAGGGGCGCGGCACTGATAAGCCGTTCCAGCTCATAGGGGCAGAGTGGCTGTCCGACGCCGGAGCAATCGCTCGCGAGATGAACGCGTTGAGCCTTCCAGGCGTGCGATTCGATTCCACCTCGCGAACGATTCAGAACGACGGCGACTATAAGTTCGGCGGCAAGACCATTCCGATGATCGAATTGTCGGTCACTGATCGAAATGCCGTGAGACCGGTGGAGGTAGGGCTGCGCCTACTCCGTGCGATCTACGTGCGACACCGCTCGGAATGGCAGTGGCTGCCGTCTATCGATCGTCTGGCTGGCACTGATGCCCTTCGGCCGGCCGTGGAACAGGGCACGGTCGACGCGCTGCTGGCAAAATGGTCGAGTGAGGCGGAGAAGTTTCAGGAGCAGTCGCGGAAGTATTGGATCTACTGAATCCGTTGTGTCTCACGGAGGGCGAGTGAGGAGCGTGCATCCGATACTTCTTTCGGTGGCAGCTGTCGCGGCCGTTTCAACCGCAGCATGCGGTGGCTCGACGCTGCCCCGACAATCCTCCGGGACGCCCTACGATACCGCGACGACAGAGCAGGTCGCTGCCGGCGTCGTTCATCGTCGTCTCGTCGCGAATCAGGGCCCATTCACCATCCATGTCGTAGAGATCGACCTTCGCCGTCGCGATCTGTCGATTGCCGCGATGCATGCATTCGATTCGCTTCGCGGACGACAGCAGGTGAGCGCGATGGCGAACGGCCGCGCCAGTACGGGCGCGAACGTCATCGCTGCCATCAACGCGGATTTCTTCGATCTGAAGACCGGAGAGAACGAGAACAACCAGGTGATCGATGGTGCTGTCCTCAAGGCCGTTGCGATCACCGACTCGCCGTTTGACTCACTCCACACAGTCCACAGTCAGTTCGGGATGACCTGCGACGGTCACCCAGTGATCGATCGCTTCGCGTTCGCCGGCGCCGTCCTCACGCCACCGCCGTCAGTCGCCGTGCTCCCGCTCGACGCGGTCAACTTCAGGCCCCGCGGCGACGCGACGGTACTGTACACTGCTGCGTACGGTGTTACGCCGAGCGACTCGCTTTCTCGCCTAACGGTAGAGATTCCCTTTCGAGTCGTGGCGCGCCGCGGGGACACGTTGCAGTTGCAGGCAACGGCAGCGCCGAGATCCGGCGGCGGCGTGACGATCGGCAGCAGTCAAGCGGTGCTCTCGGGCTCCGGCGCCGCGGCGGAGGTCGTGCGACGGCTGGGCGCGTCCCTCGCCGGCGGTGCGCCGCTGAGCGTCGTAACCTCGTTCGCCCCGAGGCGTGGCCGGCTGTGCAGCCTTGTCGGCGGCTGGCCGCGTCTCATTGTCGATGGCCGCAGCATCACCGACACCGTCGATCGCCTGGAGGGCACGTTTCCTCGATTCTCCGTGACGCGACACCCGCGCACTGGTATTGGCTTCTCACGCGACAGCACGACGCTCTACTTCGTAACGGTCGACGGCCGCAGTGAATCCAGCTCCGGCATGTCCCTCGCCGAATTCGCATCGCTGATGCAGACGTTAGGCATCGCGCAGGGGCTCAATCTCGACGGCGGCGGCTCGACGACGCTCCTCATCCGCGGCCGCGTCGTGAATCATCCCTCCGATTCCACGGGTGAGCGCGCGGTAGGCAATGCGCTACTGCTGGTGAAGCGCTAATAAGCGAGGTCGGAGCAGGCTGCTTCCTGCGCGCGGCCTCTCGCCCAGCAAAGGCGGGATCTAGAACTCCACCTGCGCGCCTAGCTCGACCACCCGGTTCGGCGGGATGCCGAAGAACTCTGTCGCCGAGCGCGCATTGCGCACCATCACGACGAAAAGCCGCTTGCGCCAGCGCGCAAGCCGCATCGGCCGCGGCGCGCCCTCTTCCGGTGCCGGCGCCCGTCGCACGCCCGGACGCGGTGACGCTTCGCGCCCCCGCCGCTTTCGATCAGCGATGATTATTTGTTCACGCCCGAGATAAAAAGTCGTGTCCAGTGCTCGCGCGCGGAGACCTTGTGCCTTGGCGAGCGTGAGTACTTCGGGTACATCCGGCGTCTCCATGAACCCATAGTGTGCCGTCACTCGATAAAAGCCCTGCTCGAGACGCTCGACGCTGACCCGTTCGTCTTCGGGAACTTCCGGAACTTCCTCGGACAGAATCGACATCAACACCACCTGCTCGTGCAGCACCTTGTTGTGTTTGAGGTGATGCAGCAAGACGACGGGCACGCCCTCGGCCGACGACGTCATGAACACCGCGGTGCCGGCGACGCGAGGCGGCTTTCGCCGTTCGACGTCATCGAGAAAGAGGCTGAGCGGAAGCGAGCCCGCGTGGAGCACATCGTTGAGCATCATGCGGCCCTTCTTCCACGTGCTCATCAGGGTGAAGACGCCGATGGCGATCGCGACCGGCACCCAGCCCCCGTGCTCGAATTTGATAGCGTTTGCACAGAGGAGCGACACGTCGACGAACAGGAAGGCCGCGGTCAGCGTACCGATGTGGGCCAGCGACCAGTTCCAGCGTGAACGGGCGACGACATAGAACAACACCGATGTAATCGCCATCGTCCCCGTCACGGCAATGCCGTACGCGGCACCGAGACTCGTCGAATTCCGGAACGCGACAACGAGCAGCAGACAGCCGATCATCAACGCATTGTTGATCTCCGGGATATAGATCTGGCCAACCTCGGAGTGTGACGTGTGAATGATGGTCACACGCGGCGAATAGCCGAGCTGCACACTCTGTTGTGTGAGAGAGAATGCGCCAGAGATCAACGCTTGCGAGGCGATCACGGTGGCGATCGTCGCGACGACGACGAGCGGCCAGAGCAGCGCAGTCGGCGCGAGCAGGAAGAACGGGTTCGCTGACGCGGACGGATCACGAAGCACGAGCGCGCCCTGCCCGAAGTAATTCAGCAGCAGAGCGGGGAATACGAGGCCGAACCAGGCGAGCCGGATTGGTCGTTTTCCAAAGTGGCCCATATCGGCGTAGAGAGCTTCAGCACCAGTGACGGCCAGCACGACCGCCCCCAGGACGAGGAAGCCGGTCTTTCCGTTCTCCATGAAGAACTGGAGGCCGTAGAAGGGATTGAGCGCAAGCAGCACACGAGGTTCGCGCACAATCTCGATCGCGCCGAGAACACCGATCGACACGAACCAGAGGGCCATCATTGGGCCGAATGCCCCGCCCAAGCGCGTGGTACCAAAGCGTTGAGAGACGAATAGCGCGAGAAGGATTACGAGCGCCACGATCACGATCATCGACTCCGCGATGTGCGGATGGACGACCTGGACGCCCTCGACAGCGCTGAGCACGGAGATGGCCGGCGTGATGATCCCGTCGCCGTACAGCAGGGCTGCGCCGAACAGACCTAACGAGATGAGGAAGACGCGGCGCCGGCGATCGGCCGCGCGGCGCTCTTGCTGGAGCAGCAACGCGAGCAGCGCGAGTATTCCGCCCTCACCGCGATTGTCCGCCCGCATGATGAAGACGATGTACTTGATGCTCACCACGACGATGAGCAGCCAGACGATCAGCGACAGCACGCCGTAGACGTTCAGCTGTGACGCTTCGAGTCCGTACTCCGGATCGAAGCACTGCCGTAGCGCATAAAGCGGGCTTGTGCCGATGTCGCCGAAGACGATGCCGAGCGCGATGACCGACAGCGCGGCGAGACGTCTTCCGCTCGGACGCGCCTCGCGCACCTGTCTATGTGGTCGCACGGCGGCGAAATAACCGCTAGCACCGGGGGGCGGGGCTGGTGGCGCTGGTTCTCGGGGTGCCGCGGGTGCGGAGGCCTCGGCGGAAGTCGCCCCGGTCTCCGTGGCAGCATTCGAGCTGCCCTTACGAAGGGGTTCTGCAGTCATCGAGTATGGCGGGAGTGCACCCGCCCGAGTCCCATCGCACTCATGCTGAAGCCTGAGAGGTCTCCAGCACAGTGCAACGCAAAAATGGGTCACGCGTCAAAAGCCGTGACCCAAGACCTCAATCTAGTGCCGGGCTCAAACCGGTTAAAGACGGGAGCGCGTGCCCTAGCGTCTTTTTAGGGCTGCGTCGTCGCTCCCCCTTCGGCCGAGCCCTTCGCCCCAGCGGCATCCTCCTGCGTCAGCCGCTCGATCTCGGCGGCCGCCTGCTTCAGGATTTCGCTGATCTTGGAAATGCGCTCTCGGTCGTTCGGCGATCGGGTCGCGACGTAGAACGTCGCCCGGCCCAAGCTGGCCATCGAGCGCTTGAGATCCGCCATGGGAGCGTCGAAGAAGCCTTCGACGAACTTGGCAATGCGCTCGAAAATGTCGTCCACCGTGGCGCTGTGCTCCTCGAGGTGCTTCCGCCCTTCGTCGGTTATCTGGTAGATCTTCCGCCCGCTCTCCTCCGGCATGGCCCGGGCATAACCCAGATCCTCGAGCATTGTGAGCGTGGGATACACGGTGCCAGGACTCGGGGCGTAGGCCCCGCCGAATCGGTCCTCGAGCTCTTTGATGATCTCATAGCCGTGCCGCGGTTTTTCCGCGAGAAGTCGCAAAATGACGTACTTGAGATCGCCCTGCTCGAAGACACGGCCCGCTCTTCCCCTCCATCCGCGACCTCGCGGACCGCCACGAGGACCCCAAAAGTCATTCATAAATCCCTCAAAGCCCCAGCGGCCACGCTGATTGCCCGGTCCGCCACTGCCACAGCCATGACCGAGTCCGGCGAAATCGAAGAACGCGCCGATCATAGACTCTCCTCTGCGATATATCGTGTACGCGATAACGATATATCACATGATATATCGGCGCAAGATGGGGCACATGCCTTGCCCTCTGCCGCCGTTGTGAGCCGCCTGGGTGACGCTTCTGGGGTGGAGGCGCGGGCGGCTCCAGCATCAGGAGACTCCGATGTCTGACGATCTCACCAGAGACGGCATCAAGAATCAAGGCGAAGGGCTCCTTGATGAGGCCAAGGGCCGCGTTCGCAACACGGTCGGCGGGATCACCGGCGACACGAGCGAGCAGATCAAGGGGAAGGCGCAGGAGCTGAAGGGAAAGGTGCAGCGCAAGTTCGGCGAAAAGCAGGTCGACGCCGATAACAACGAAGACTGAGCTGCACTGCTGAAATACGAACGGCCGGCGAGCTTCGCTCGCCGGCCGTTCTTCTTTTGCGTTACTTGCCCATCGTGGCTACGAACGGCCCGGACATCCGGCCACCTCGTCCATCACTCAGCTTCTTTCTCAACCGCTTGGCGGTATACATCGTCGTGTCGGCGCGGGTGAGGAGATCCTCAGGTGTCATCTGGCCATGCTCGTCGGGCTGAGCGAGTCCGACGCTCACCGACAGCGGCATGTCCTGCCTCGTTGCGAGCGTTACTAGCGGCTCACGCCAGCGAGCGGTCCATGACTCCGGCGCGGCATCCGCGGGCGCAGTTGCGAGCACCGCGAATTCGTCGCCACCGACCCTCGCAACGATGTCGGTGGAGCGGAATGCCTGGCGAAGTACGGTGGCTACCTCCATCAGCGCGCGATCACCGGCCCAGTGGCCAAAAGTGTCGTTGATGATCTTCAGTTCGTCGACGTCGAAGAAGATCTGCCAGATGGTCTTCGGCTCGGCAACCTTCAGCAGAGTTGCCGCGCGCGTGACGTAACCGCGGCGGTTGTACAGCCCCGTGAGCTCGTCCGTGAACGCGGCGGCGCGGAGTGTAGACGTCAGGCGATGACGCTCGGCGGCGACGAGCAGAATGCGGAGCAGACCGGGCGTATCGAGCTGTGCCGCCGCAACGCAGTCTTCGGCGCCGAGCCGAATCGCGCTGAGGAAGAGTGCCTCCTCGAACCAGGGCACCACGACAACGGTTGCTGAGTCGGGAGCAGCGCGCCGAGCGGACATTATCGCCATTCCCAACTCGACGGCGGCACCTAACGCGATGACCACGACTTCGGGCGGCGTCCACGACGTTCGCGCGGCGGAGAGCTCGCCGAGGCTCTCGTCCGGCGCCAGCGCAGCCATGAGCTCCACGGCTCGCACGTCACGGAGCAGGACGCGCAGCTCGTCGGCCACGCCATCGGAGCCGTGGTCAATGATAGCAACGCGCAAGCGAGGAGGAAACGATTCGTGAGCGATCATGCGGCGAATGGTGGCGCGACTGATCCCGTGCTGGAGGACGATGTCGGCGTGACCGCCGACGGAAACGCAATCGGAGCGGGCAGTGTCTGCGCGATGCGCGCGAAGCGATCCAGAATGTCGGGGTCGAACACGCGGCCGCGATCGGCGCGCATCGCCTCGAGTGCCTCCGCCGGCGAGAATGCCGGGCGGTACGGGCGGTGAGTCGTCAGAGCATCATACACGTCCGCGACACATAGGATCCTTGCGCTCGCCGGAATCGCCTGCTCGGACAATCCGTCCGGGTAGCCGGCTCCGTCCCAGCGCTCGTGATGGTGCCTGATCATCGGCAACACGTCCCAGGGGAAGTCCACGTCCTTCAGCAGATCGGCGCCCGCCGACGCATGTCGTTCGATGATGGCGCGTTCGGCTAGTGTGAGGGGCGCTGATTTGTTCAGAATGTCGGACGGGACGACGATCTTCCCGACATCGTGCAGCATGGCGCCGATGCGCATCCAGAAGAGTGTCTGCTCATCGAAGCCGAGCTCCTTGCCCATCGCGCACGTGTAGTCGGCGACCCGCTCGCAGTGGCCAAGGGTATAGCGATCTTTGGATTCGATCGACTGGCCCCATTGCCTAACGACATCGAGGAACCGCCGCTCGAGCCGGTCGATCCGGCGCCGGACGTCGGCGATGTCGCGCTGTACTCGAAGTTGGGTGAACAGCCGGTGCGAGGCGTTCAGCGATTGCAGGGCGTCGCGATTGCGGCGGAGCGTCGTATAGAGCTCCGCCTGCTCGCGAGCGCTCTCGGCTGCGAGCAGCAAATCTTCGCGGCGCAATGCGCTCTCGAACGCCACGCGCAGGTACTCTTCCGCTTCCTCGGTTCGTCCGAGCTCGCGCGCGATCACGCCACAGTGCTTGTATACCTCACTCAGCACCCGGATATCGTTGAGCGGTCGCGCTTCCTGGAGCACGCGCTCGCAGACGACTTGCGCGTCGACGTAGTCTCCGCGGGCGATGCGCATCGCCGCTCGATTCACCTCGACCATGAGAGCGGTGCTGGCATCGCCGCACAGCTCGCAGAGGCCAAGCGCCTCGCGGTAGGTGCTCTCGGCATCGTCCCATCGCGTGAGATCAGCGTACGCGAGGCCGATGTCGTTGAGCAAGTTCGCGACGTAATAATCGAGACCGAGGGCACGATAGCCAGCGAGGCTCGTGCGGTAATGACGCAGTGCCAATGGTACATCACCGCGCATGCTGGCGATCACACCGCGGTTCTGCTCCACCATGGCAACGAGGCGCGCGTCGCCGGCCACCTGCGCCATCTCGCCTGCTTCGCGGTAAAGCGCATCCGCTTCGTCCAGCTGCCCGCGCTGCCAATGACTGATGGCAATGATGTTCTTTGCATTGGCGATTGCTGCGGAGTCGTTGCGTAGCTCGGCGACGACGAGCGCCCCGGCGAGACAATCGAGTCCAGCTTCGACATCGCCGTCGTCGAGATAGAGGCGGCCGATGCGCCGCAAGATGATGGATGCTTCCTCCCCGTCGGTGTCCGAGCGAAGAAGATAGAGCGCGCTCTCGTAGCGACGCCGCGCCAGCTCGCGCTGGCCAGCGCGCTCCGCCAGATGCGCCTCGTCGAGGAGTGTGCCGACGGCCGTCGCATGACGGCCGCGCGCAACACGTCGCGGAGCATTCGTGGGGCGCATCAGCGCGGAGCGTCGAGCGAGTCGCGTTCCGCCGACGCAACCGTATAGCCGGAGAAATGGCGGATGGATACGACCGCGTTGTGCCCGCGGACGTCGATCTGAACGGGCAGGATCTCCAGGGCGCGAGCGTCGCCAGTCGTGGCGTCGGTCATGAGCGAATCATCGGCGAAATAGCCGGCGATGAGCGGCGGCATGCCGAGCGAGGCCTTGCTCAGCCGCAGGCTGCGCAGCGACTGCGTGAGCTGTACTGGTTGCGCGAACTGCAGCCCGTGTGGCTCGAATCGATACGCCAGGGGACCGCCATGCAACGCGATGCACGTGATGCGTGTCGTGGCGCTGACCGCGCCAGGGGGCACTGTGATCGTTAGGCCTACCGACGGATAGTGGACCGTCGTACCCTCCGCGCCGACGTCGAAGCTCCACGCCTCGTCATCGGCGAGCGGTTGCTCGCGATGGACCGGATGGATCGACGCCCCATTGGGGTCGGCCACAACGCCTAACGGCGGAGCGTTGCCAGGGCGCGGCGTGACCAGCAACGCCTGGTCACCGCCGCAGGCCACTGCAATGGCCGCGGCAAGGGTGATGGCGAGGTGTGCGAGTCTGAGGCGCTGCGGCATCATCAACGATCTCCGTCGGTCAGGTTCCGGCTCCGTCGACGGCGCCGGTTCACGAACAAACGAGCACAACAGGAGATAATCTTCTGCACCCAACAGTGGCCGTGATACGAATCACGCCGTTCGAGACGTAACAAAAGTTCTAAACTCGGACTTGACGCAGCCTACGCGGCGACTCGTGCCGCCATCTCGGGCTGATTGCCCGACGCGGCGACGACGAATGCGTGGAACGACGGAACGAGCTGCTCGAAGACCGGGAACAGCGACGGATCGAATGATTTGCCGGAGTCGTCGCGCATCATGCGCAACGCTTCTTCGGGCGAAAAGGCGGGTCGGTAGGGACGATCTGTCGTGAGCGCGTCAAAGACGTCTGCCAGCGCGAGCACGCGTGCGTGAAGCGGTATCTCCTCGCCCGTTAGGCGATCCGGGTAGCCCTTGCCGTCCCAGCGCTCGTGGTGGCTACGCACCATCGGCAGTACGTCCCATGGGAACTCCACGTCCTTGAGGAGCTCGACACCGGCGACGGGATGACTCTCCATCTGCGCCCGTTCCTCCGGAGTCAATTTGCCAGGCTTGTTCAACACCTCGGTCGGTACATTGATCTTTCCGACGTCATGCAGCAGCGCACCGATGCGGAACCAGAAAAGCGTGCTCTGGTCCGGATCGATCGCGCGGAGGATCGCGCACGCGTAGTCGGCGACGCGCTCGCAGTGGCCCAGCGTGTAGGGGTCTTTCGATTCGATCGATCGCGCCCACGCGCCGACGATGTCGTAGAACCGCTGCTCGAGGCCGCGCATACGTCGCGTGACATCGGCGATGTCACGCTGCGCGCGGAGCTCGGTGAACAGTCGGTGCGAGGTGTTGAGCGCCTGAAGCGTCTCGCGTTCGCGACGCATCGCCGAGTACAACTCGGCTTGTTCGCGTGCCACCTCGGCGGCGAGAAGAAGATCCTGGCGGCCGCTTGCCGCCGTGAACGCCTCGCGCAGATACCCGTCGGCGGCATCGAGGGCGCCAGCATTGCGAGCAACGACGCCGAGATTCTTCTGCGCCTCGGAGACCGCTCGGACGTCGTTCAGCGGCTGGGCGCGACGCAGCACGCGCTCGCAGATGACTTTCGCATCCTGTAAGCGACGTCGCGCGATGAGCGTCTCCGCACGATTGACCTCGATCATGAGGCTCGTACGCACGTCGCCGCAGGCGGCGCACATCGCGAGCGCCTCCAGATATGTGCGCTCCGCCTCGGCCCACTGGCCGAGTCGGGCGTGCGCCATGCCCATGTTGTTGAGTAAGTTGCCAACCTGGTCGTCGAGCCCGAGCTCGCGGTAACCAGCCAGGCTGGTCTCGTAATGCGAGATCGCCGCTGGTAAATCACCGCGCATATTGGCGATGGTGCCCAGGTTCTGTTCGACCATCGCCGCGAGCTTGACATCACCGACCTGTCGGGCCTGGGCGCCCGCCTCGGTATAGAGGCGTTGGGCATCATCCAACCGACCACGCAGCCAAAAGCCGCCAGCGAGTGCGTTCGTTGTTCGCGCCAGTGCGGAGGCGTCGCCAGTCGCTTCGGCGACCGCCCGCGCCGCCTCGAGGCAATCCTCGCCGGCGCTGAAGTCGCCGTCCTCGAAATACAGGTGGCCGATGTTTCGTAGGATCGCCGCAGCGTCCGGTGCCTGATCGGGCTCGCGGAGCAGATAGAGCGCGCTCTCAAAGCGTCGTCGCGCCAGCTCGCGGTGGCCAGCAGCTGCCGCCACCCGCGCCTCGTCCATCAACCCATGGGCGAGTCCCATAGGCAACGACGCCGCCTCGGGAGAGGCGGCGTCGCGCTTTTTCGTGGCCGGCGATGGAGACATCGCGGTTTAAAATCCTCCGACGCCGCTACTGTTGTCGCACATCGCGATCGTGTAACCGGAGAAGTGGCGAATCTGGAAGCTCAGGAGTCCGCCGCCGGTGATCGTCGGCTCCAGCTCGTTGACCGTCGCGCTCCCGGTCTTGGGATCGTACTGCAGCGACGACGCCGAGTAATAAGCGCCCTTCGCGGTCTTGTTCGACCCGAGGAGACCGCCGAGCAAGGAACCGAGCAGCGAGTTGTCCGAGACATTCTGCGTGACGACAACCGGCACGGCGAACTGCAGACCCTCGGGCTGGAACTGATAGTTGTAGACGTTGCCAGCTTTGACCGTGACGGTGATGTGCACGGTCTGCGACAGCGCGCCGGGCGGCACCGTGATCGAGAGGCCCGCGGTGCGGTTCGCCGAGATGGTGCCTGCCGGTCCGGCGTAGAAGGACCAGACGATGTCCTGCTGCAGCGTCGCCGGACGCGTCACGAGCGTGACGACGATGTTGAGCAGATTGTTGACGGTCCCAAGAAGGCCGCCGATTAGCCCGCCCAGCAGGCTCTTTGACGCGGGGGCCACCGCGTGGTTGGCGCTCACCTCGGGTGCACTTGGCATGCGGTCACTGCAACCGACCGCCAGAGCACTGACCATGAGCGCGGCGCTCACTACTCCAAGAAGACGTTTCCGCATCGAAAATCTCCTGAACGCACTGGGCCGAATGCCCGGCGTGCCGCATGAACGTGATTAGGCGTTGTGAATGGATCGCGCGATCGTGTCGCGACGGGAGTGGAGATACCAGTTGACGTCAGGGAGCGCATGTGATGTCGATCACGTTCGGCCAGCGACGCAGGTCGCCACTGTCGAGAAACACGACGGATCGGCAAGAGTGACCGCGCACATCGGGCGGTCCGGCTGCATAACGGTGCCTAACGAGTATACGGCGTATGGTGCACGGTGCACGGCGATCGTCGGGCGAAAAGGCGGCGCCAAAGCGCCGCCCTCTCGATTTCACTACCGATCAACGTCCACCGATCACGGACCACCGCTACTCGTATCTCAGCGCGACGATCGGGTCGAGTGCCGCGGCCCGGCGCGCGGGCCACACCCCAAAGAGGACCCCGACAAGTGCCGAGAAAGCAAACGCCAGGCCAACCGCGGCGGGCGAGACCTGCGTATTCCAACCCGCCGTCCGGCTCATCACGGTCGCGCCACTCGCGCCGAGCAGGATTCCTACTACGCCCCCCATGCAGCAGAGCACCACTGCCTCGATCAGAAACTGCAAGAGGATGTTGCGCCGCGTGGCGCCAAGTGCCTTACGAACGCCGATCTCCCGTGTGCGCTCCGTGACCGAGACCAACATGATGTTCATGATCCCGATGCCCCCGACGAGGAGACTCACCGCCGCGATGCCAGAGAGCAGGAAGGTGAAGACCTGCGTCGTCTCGCCAAGTGTGTTCAGGAAGTCGGCTTGGCTGCGAATCTGGAAATCGTCGGGCCTTCCCTGCCGCAGTCGGTGCTCGCGGCGAAGCACACGCTGGATGTCGGCCATGGCTTCCGGAATCTTGTCCTCGGTCTCGGCGAGTACGCTGATCGAGCGCAGGCGATCGCTCCCGATGACGCGGAATCGGGCCGTATTGATCGGGATGAGAATTTGATCATCAGGGTTGCCGAAGGGTGTTGCTTGGCCTTTCGACTCGAGAATGCCGATGACGGCGAACTGGATGCCGCGAATGCGAATGTTCTCACCGAGTAGCGCGTCAGGGGAATCCAGGCCCATGTTCGACGCCACCGTCGGTCCCACAACCGCCACACGCTGACGCCCCTCGTCCTCGGCGGAGGTGAACATCCGTCCAGAGTGGAGGGCGTACTTACGGACCTCCAGATAGTTGGCCGACGTGCCGACAACCGACGTGTTCGCGTTCTTGTTGCCCCATTGTACCTGGAGGCTGCGATTCATCTCCGGCTGGACCGCGAGAAGCGACGTCGCGCGCTCATCCAGCGCCTTCGAGTCGTCCATCGTGAGCTTCGCCTGTGCATCGGCGATCGCCACGCCGAAGCCACGCTGCTGACCGGGATTGATCGTCAGCAGAGTCGTGCCAAGCGCCGCGATGCGATCTTTGACCGCCGACTGCGCCCCCGTTCCCAGTGCGATCATCGCGATGACGGCTGCGACGCCAATGACAATGCCAAGCATCGTCAGGATGGAGCGGAGCTTGTTTGCTCGAAGCGCGCTGAGCGCGACGGCGATCGTCTCACCAAACAGCATGATTGCCGTCCTTTAGCGAGCGCCGCCACGTGGGGCACCGCCGCCACCACCGCCAGGCCGGCCACCAGCGCCAGGCCCAGCGTTAGGCGTCAGCCCCGGCACCCCCATGCCCTGGCGTATGCGATCGTTCTGCTGCTGACGTTGCGCCTGCAACGCCAGCGACGCGAGCAGCGCGACACGCTCGCCTTCCTTGAGCCCCGTGACGATCTCCGTGTAATCGAAGTTCGACGCGCCGAGCATGACCACGCGCGCGTGATACGTCTTGTGCGCGCTGTCGGCGACGAATACGAGGCCGGGCCGGGTCCGACGAGCGACCCCGCCAACCTCCGGCGTCGACAGTTGGAGATTACCTCCGCCCTGGCGGCTGCCCTGCGCCTGTTGACCGGCGCGATCGCCGCGCTGTCCGGATCCATTCGACTGACCGCCCATGCCGCCAGACTGTCCACCGAAGCCGCCGCCGTTCGTCTGCATCTCCTTGCGCCGGCAGGCACCCGCCACGCGCATGTCAATTCCCGCGCTGCTATACAACTTCTCGCTCTCGGTGCGCATCGACGTGAAATCGAGTTCACCGGAGCGAGCCCTGTTGCGAAGATCATCGAGCTTCTTCTGCAGATCGGGCTTCTTCGCGAGTGCCGCTTTTACGTCCGCACACTGCTTGTCGGTCACCTCGATCTGTTGCCGTCCCTGGCCTTGCTGCGGCTGTTGCGGCTGCTGCATCGGCTCGGCCTGGAGCGCCACCTCGCCCCGCGACGTCGAGGCCACGCGTCCGTTGCTCGCGCCGCCGCTCGCGTCGGCGCGAGAGCGCCCGAAGCCATTTTGCATCTGGGCGCGCACCTCGGCCGTCACGCTGTCGACGTTCAGTCCGAGCATCTGACCCGTGGCCGCAGCCTCGCGCACATTCTTCACCGCATCGTTAGGCACGGCGAGAACGTCATTGACCTGATCGATCAGAACGGCCACCTCACCGTTCATGCCCGGCTTGAGCAAAGACTCATTGTTGTCCAGCGTCACGAGCACCGGGAACATCGTGACGTTCTGCTGAATCGTCGCGTTGGGCTCGATCTTCTCCACGACGCCCTGGAAGCGGCGGTCGGGGTACGCGTCGATCGCCACCGAAGCGGTCTGGCCGGCTCTCACTTGGCCGATGTCGGTCTCGTTGAACAGGGCCCGAACGCGAACCTTGCCGAGATCCGCCATCGTGAGAAGCGTCGTGCCACCCGTCGCGGAGCTCGTCGCCGAGGTGATGACCTGGCCCAACGAGACGGTCTTCGTCAGGATCGTACCGGCCGTGGGCGCGGTGACCGTCGCGTCCTCGAGGCGCTGCTTGGCGAGATCGAGATTCGCAGCCGAGCGAATCACCGCCGCCTTGGAATTCTCGAGATCGAGTGACGCCGCCTCGTACTCCTGCGACGTGATGACACGTGCCTTGAATAGATCGTCGCTGCGCTTCTTCTGCTGCTCGGAAACCTGCAACTTGGCCTGCGACGCCTTGAGATCTGCCTCAGCCTGATTGTACTGATTCTGAACGTCGCGGGTATCGATCTGCACGAGGAGATCGCCCGGCTTGACGAGCGTGCCCGTCTCGACCGGCATCTTCGTGATGAGACCCGAGGCTTTGGACTTCACCTCGACGACGTTGATTGGCTCCACGGCGCCCGTCGCTTCCGCATCGATGACGATCGTACGGCGCGTAACGGCAGCGGTTTGCACGAATGGGGCTTTATCTCTACTACCGCCACACGCGACGGTGCCGATGACGGCGAGCGCCAGCGCGAAATTTCGCTTCACGAGAGGGGTCCTCACGGTGGGAATGAGCATCCCGGATATTACGCGCGGCTCAGCCGTTGTGCTGAGAGATCTTAGCGCAAAGCGAGCGGTGCCGCGCGATCAAAACACGAGGCCCACCGATACACGATGGGCCCTCACTTCTCACTCGCTGATCGCGACCGCCAACCCGTTATCTACTACTGCAGATCGCGGCCGATGACCGCCTCGATCTGCGCCCGCGCGATGCGGTAGTCCTGACGCGCCTGAATGAGCGCCGCGCGCTGCTGATTGAGTGTCGTCTGCGAGGTGAGGAGATCGAGTAGTGTGGAGGCGCCGAGCGCGTAACGCTGCTGCTGCACGCGCAAATCCTCCTCGGCGGAGGCAATCGACGCCTGCTGGATCTGGATACGCTCCTGCGCCGCACGCAGCGACGCCAGCTGCTGCACGAGATTCTGCTGCGCCGCCAAGCGCGCGTCACGGAGGGTCGCGTCCGCGTTAACCTGAGCGACTTTCGCCGTATTCAGCGCGAATTCGCGCTGATAGTTGTTGAAGAGCGGATACGAGAAGCTGAATGAGAAGGTGTTGGCGTACGGATAAAGACGGGTGCTATCGAGACTGCCACCGGTGCCGTACGGCGCATAGCCACTTCCGCCACGGGAGAACGAGAGATCGAGAGTCGGGAGATACACGGTCTGCGCCGAGCGCACCGCCGCGCGCGTCGCAACAAGCTGGGCACTCGCCTGGTTCACGGCCGGTCCACGCTGTGCGAGCTGGACGAGTGCAGTGCTGTCGATCGGCACGATCGGCTGCTCGAGCGTATCGGTCTCCTGTGCTGCAGTGACAAGATATGGCGCAGCGACCAGGCGGGTGAGCGCGGCGCTGGCGATGCGCAGGCTGTTCTGCGCGGTGAGCAGCGCGAGGCGGGCGTTGCCAACCTCGATCACCGTGCGCAACGAGTCGGAGAGCGTCGCGGCACCGGCGCGAACGCGCGCCGACGCCGCCTGTTGATCGGCCTGCGCCTGGTCCAGCTGCGTGAGCGCGGCGATTTCCGACTCACGAGCAGCAAGGATGGTGTAATACTGCGTCTTCACCTGCAACGAAAGGTTGAACTGCTGCGCGACGTCGTTCGCCTCGGCGGAGTTGACGTCGGCTTTCGACTGCGAGATCTGAAAGAAGCGTTGTCCGCCATCGAATACGCGCACCGAGGCGCGGAGTCCAGTCGAGTATGACCAGGGATGGGGCGACTTGTACGCAATGATGCCGCCCCCTGGCCCGAGCCGATCGCCGCTCTGACTGGTCTGGCCCGCCGTGATGCTGGCGTTGGGGAGGAATGCGGCATACGCCTGTCGGACCTCGGCATTCGCGACCTTGATCTGACCGCGCGCCTGGACGGCGCTCGGCGCGTTGCGCTGCGCCAGCTGAACCGCGTGCTGCAGGTCGATTGGATGGAACGATGTGTCGCTGTCGATCGAGACGCGCTTCACCGTGTCGCGCATCGACGCCAGCGCGACGGGGGTCCCCTGTGCGGCGATCCCCTGCGTGAGGCAGGGGATCGCAAAGAGCACCAAAGCAATCCGTTTCATTTTTTCGTCAGGCTCCAGAACTCCGACGCGCCTCGGCGCGCCGCAAACTGTCATCGTGTTCGCGTGTGTGGCGTACTTGCTCCCGCCGCGACGAATCCTCGCGCACGCGCATGTCGAACTTGGCGCGCTGCTCGGGGGTGAAGATACGATACACCTGAGAGCGCGCATTGGCACGCACGCTGTCGATCTGCGGCTTCACCGGCTTGAGCAGCGAATCAACGCGTCGGTTCTTCTCGTCGAGCACCGAATCCATCGCGGCGCGCTGTCCCGCCGTCAGGCCGAGGTCATCGTACATCGTCTGTCGCGCTGCCCACGAATGGTCCTTCGTCGTGCGCGTCATCACCCGTTCGGCCGAAAACCCCAGCACGCCGCCAACGAGCACAGCGCCTAGAAGAAACATGAGTGCCTGCTGCTTCGACCGCTGCATTTATGGTCTCCCGTTGCTTCTGTCTCTGTGTCCAACGACGTCGCGAAGCGATGCTTCGCGGTCGCCTTCGAGCGTCGGGCGGATCACCGTCTCGACCGGCACCGGGCTCGGCGTGAGAATATGCTCATACGCCGTCTGAGTTTCGACCTGTCGGGCGCGGAACATGGCGATGCCGGCGGCGAGGACGAGGACGGCAGCGGCGAGCAGCGCTGGCCGCGCCCATCGGTCGAGCTCCGCCCACCAGCCGAGGTCCACCTCGGCGATCCGGCCCATGATGCGCGCCTCGAGATCGCTCCAGTACGGCTCACCAACTGGCGCGGCGTAGAGCGCGCGGAGGCCGCGCGTCACGTCGTCGTCGCCGTTCTCGTTATGCATCGTGAGCTTCGTCATCAGATATCGCTCCGAACGTCCTTGAGCAGTCTTCGTAGTGTCGCTCGCGCATGGTGCAGATCCGATCGTGCCGTCCCCTCGGGGATGCCGAGCATCGAGCCAATCTCGCCATGCGTGAACCCTTCGACATCATGTAGCACGATCACCGAGCGCTGCCGACCGGTGAGCCGCGTGAGCGCCTCCGTCAAGCGCCGTCGCAACTCGTCCGCCTCACCCGGATCCCGAAAGGGAGCGGGCGACGACTCCGATAGCTCATCCGCGTCGCGAACCTTGCGTCGCCTGACAAGATCGAGCGACGCGTTGGCCATGATGCGGTAGAGCCAGGCCCCGAACGGTTGATCAGGAAGAAACCGATCCAACGCGCGGAACGCGTGGAGAAACCCCTCCTGCACCGCGTCCTCCGCGTCCTCGTGGGTGAGCACGATCGCGCGACAAACGGCGTATGCCCGACGCTGATGCAGCCGGACGAGCGCGGCGAAAGACTCGTTGCTACCCTGCTGGGCCAGCACCACGAGTGCCCGTTCGTCCGAACCCCTCCGCGGGTCTCCGTCAGACGGCGACGGCATAGCGAAGGTCGATTGGGCTGCGGTCGCGACGGTCATCCTCGCTCAGTAAACTCCTGCCAATGTTCACCTCATGTACGGCGGGAGACCATCGACCGTTGAAAACAGCTGAACGCACTCAGCCACCGTTTCCGTCGAGGCCCAAGTCACTGGCCCGAGCGCGCATGGCGTCAATCACGAACTGAATGTGGGCGTCGAGGTCGACTCCGAGCTCCTGAGCGCCGACCATGACATCGTCCCGATTCACGCCACGAGCGAAGCCTTTGTCCTTCATTTTCTTCCGCACCGACCGAGCATCCACCTCGTGAAGGCTCTTCGAGGGGCGCACGAGTGCCGTTGCCGTTACCAGTCCTGTCAATTCATCGACGGCGAACAGCGCTTTGGCCATGTTCGTCTCTCGGGCGACCCCGCAATACGTGGCATGTCCGAGTATCGCCTGCAGAATGTCATCGGGCCAGCCGCGTTCGCGCAGCAGACGGACACCCTGGGCGGGGTGCTCCTCCATCGCCGAGTGGGCAGCATTAGGGTATCGCTCGTAGTCGAAATCGTGAATCAGTCCCGCGAGGCCCCAACGGTCGGGATCCTCATTGAACTTTTCCGCGTATGCCCGCATGGCGGCCTCGACGGCGAGCATGTGCTTTCTGAGTGATTCGCTGGCAGTGTAATCGTGCATCAGCGCGAGCGCATCGGAGCGTGAAGGCAGTGACATGATTTGGGCAACGAATCCGAGAGGGCTGTGCTTCGAGCAGGTACGAGAGTAGAACACTATACAGCGGCGGGTGCCCGGGAATTAGGCCACCAAAGACGTACCGCCTTCATCGCATCGACGCATGCCTCACCTGCGGTCCATCACGAAGCGAACCCCCGATCCGGAGCGCGCCGGCCGCTTTCCCTTCAGCGTGCCAGTCGTTCGAGAGCTCGATCACCTCTCACTCGATGCAGCAGTGACCTTCTTGGTCGGCGAGAACGGCTCCGGAAAATCGACACTGCTCGAGGCGCTCGCCGCCGCGACCGGTCTTCCAGCGATCGGTACGCTCAATGTCGCGGACGACACGACGCTCGAGGCACAACGAGCTCTGGGTAGGTGCCTCAAACTCGTCTGGCGGCGTCGCACGCGGCGCGGATTTTTTCTGCGAGCCGAGGACTTCTTTGGCTTCACGAAGACGCTCGCGAAAATGCGTGCAGAGTTCGTGGCTCGCCTCGACGAGATCGAGGTGGAATACCGCGACCGTTCAGCATATGCGAAAGGCTTTGCGCGCTTGCCATTCGTGAATTCGCTGGCGGACATGGAGAGCCGCTATGGGATCGACCTCGACTCGAACTCTCACGGGCAGAGCTTCCTGCGGCTCTTCAGCTCGCGCTTCGTACCCGGCGGTCTGTACCTGCTCGACGAGCCGGAAGCGCCGCTGTCGCCGCAGAGTCAACTGGCGCTCATCGCGATGATCAACGAGATGGTGGCGCAAGACGCCCAATTTGTCATCGCCACGCACTCCCCGATTCTTCTGGCTCTCCCCGGCGCGCTGATCTACAGCTGCGACCGCGCTCCGATGGAGTCAATGCGCTTCGACGAGCTGGATCACGTGGTGTTGACGCGGGATTTCCTCAATGATCCGGGAAGGTTCTTGCGGCATCTGGGCTAGTGGTCGGTGAGTGGTGACTGGCCAGCCAACCACTCACCGACCACCACTCACCAGGATCACTTCTCCGCTCCCGCGGTCGGCTTCTCGTTCGCGTAGTGCCGATTCGTCAGTATGACAATGCTGCCGAGGAGGAGGAAGAGCGCGATGGCGCCGATCACCAAGCCGAGATATGCGGCGCCCATGTCGGAGCCGTGCGCGACGTGTGTCTGCGCGTGCGTGTGGGTGTCAGCCATTGTTGTGTCAGCGGCAAGTCGTTAGGCGACGCGCACTTTGTTGATGACGTCGTTCTTCTGGATCTTCTTCACGACATCGAGTCCCTCGACGACTTTGCCGAAGACGGTGTGCACACCGTTGAGGTGCCGGCAATTCGCGTCGCTGAGGACGATGAAGAATTGGCTGCCGCCGGTATCCTTACCCGCGTGAGCCATCGACAGCGCGCCCAGCTCGTGGGTCTTATTGTTGCCGGCTGTCTCACACTTGATCTTGTATCCTGGGCCACCAGTTCCGATGCGCGGATCGCCCGCCGGAAGATCGCGGGAGAGCGGATCACCGCCCTGCACGACGAAATCCGGGATCACGCGGTGGAATTTGATGCCGTCGTAGAAGCCGCTGTTGGCGAGCTTCTCGAAGTTCTCGACGGTTTTCGGAGCATCCTTCTCGTAGAGGTCCGCGACCATGGAGCCGCGGCTCGTCTCGAACGTGGCGCGTTTCACGACTGACTGGGTGGGAGGGTTCATTCTCGCCATTCGGCACTCGAAAAGCTAATCACCAGAGCCGCGAATAACAGGAACTGTTCCGTCCGCCGGCGGCGCTCACCGCGCCTCCGTAAGGGTTAGTTGGTCGTGCGCGCGGGACGCGAGGACATGAAATGGTAGATGCGCGGGATCTTGCATCCAGCGAGCAATGCCGGCGTGAACGTCCACTTCCTGATCACACCACGCACATTCTCCGCGAACCACTTGTTCGAGACTTTCACGACTTTGAAAGTCTTCATATCCGCGCGGCCGAGCGTGTCGACGATGACGTCGATCTTGATCTCGGCGCTGCCATCCTTTCGCCATACCGACTCCGGCACGCGCTCGAAGGGCGCGGGCGTCATCGCGACCGGCGCGGGTAGCCGCTCGACTTCGAGGTCGGGTTGCAGCGCGGCTCGACGACGTGCTTCATCGCAGTCACCGTACTTGAGCGGGCCGGCGATCCGTACGCCCCTCTCGGTCTCGGGCGCTGGACTCGACGAGGGCGACGAATGGGTGCAGGCGGCGAAAACGACCGGGGCAAGAACGCCCCAGAGACACTGGTTGAGGCGCATCATCATCGAGTGTGAGGGAGTCCTCCTCCCTATACTCGCGACGATGGGCAAAGGTCACTGAGCGGGCACTGGTCGCATTTCGGATTGCGAGCCACGCAGATCTGCCGACCGTGCTCGATGAAAAGGTGAGCCAGCAGCGTCCACTGCTCCCTGGGAAACAGCCGCACCAGATCCTGCTCGATCTTCACCGGATCCGTGTTCTTCGTGAGGGCGAGTCGCTGGCTCACACGCGTGACATGCGTGTCGACCACGACGCCCTCGTTCCGATCGAATGCATTGCCGAGGACGACGTTCGCTGTCTTTCGACCGACACCAGGCAGCTTCACCAGCTGTTCCATCTCCGATGGAACCAGGCCCCCATGTCGCTCGGCGACGGCCGCGGACATGCCGAGCAGACTCTTCGTCTTGTTTCGGAAGAAACCCGTGCTCTTGATCATCTCCTCGAGCTCTTCGGGCTTGGCGACGGCCATCGCTGCCGGCGTAGCATAACGGCTAAAGAGCGCCGGCGTGACCATGTTCACGCGCTTGTCCGTGCACTGCGCGCTGAGAATTGTCGCGACGAGCAACTGGAATGCGTTCTGAAAGTCCAGCGCGCAGTGGGCGTCCGGATACGTGCGGTGCAGTCGCGCGAAGATCTCTGGCGCACGCACGGCGGCTGGCGCGCGTCGCGAGGCAGGCCCCTTCGCCGGCCGCTTTGCGGCGGTGCTCTTGGACTTACTGCGCGGTGCGCTAGGCGCGGCCGCGCCGCGCACTGTCTTCAGATTTTTCGCCGCGGAAAGAGGCTTTCGCGCGGCGACCTTCGGCCGCGACTGAGCAAGTGGCTGCCGCGGCGGATTTCGTTTCTGGCGCATGCGACAAAGCTAACGCCACCGGCTCCGCGCAAACGCGATCACGTCATCTGCTTCGCGCGCGTTGAGCAAGTCGGCTGCCTCGAGCCAACCCTTGCGCGCCATTCCCACGCCGAGAGCAACGTTGTCGAGAGCATTCACCGAATGGGCATCCGGGCCGAGCGCGACTGTCGCGCCGCGCCGCTTCGCGGTGATGAGGTGTCGCCAATCGAGATCGAGACGATGCGGGTCGGCATTGAGCTCGACGGCGACGCCGACTTCGACAGACTTCTCGATCACGGCGTCGACGTCGATCGCGTACGGCTCGCGCGAGAGGAGCAAGCGACCGGTAGGATGAGCGAGGATCGTCAGAAATGGCTCATCGAGAGCGCGCAGGACGCGTTCGGTCATTGCCGGTCCATCCATTCCGAACCGTGAATGGATCGATCCAATGACAAAATCGAACTGCGAGAGCAGTTCCGCGTCGTAGTCGAGTCGACCATCGGCGAGAATATCGGCTTCGATGCCCTTGAGGATCCGGAACCCCGTGTCCATCTCGGCGTTGATCGTGTCGATCTCCTCGAACTGCGCGAGCACTTTCTCGCGCGGCAAACCGGATGCGTAGAACGCGGCGGCCGAGTGGTCGGAGATGCCCACATAACTCCACCCGCGAGCGCGAGCGCCCAGTGCGAGCTCGCGAATGGAGCTCTTGCCATCGGAGTAGTGCGTATGACAGTGCAGCACGCCGAGTATGTCGTCGGGGAGCAGCAGTCGCGGCAGCGCATCGCGACTCGCCGCGTCTACCTCGCCCTCCGCTTCGCGCAGCTCGGGCGGAACGTAGGCAAGGCCAGCGGCGCGGTAGAGCGAATGCTCATCAGGAATGTCCATCGGGTGGTGGGGTGCGTCATGCAGCTCGTCGCCGACGATCCCGATGCCGCGTTCCGTCAAGCGAGCCCGAACCAGCTCGACGTGCTCCTCGGTCCCCGTCGCGCGCCACAGCGCCACGGCAAAGTGACGCGCATGCGCACAACGAAGGGTCAATCGCGCGCCATCGACAAAATGGATGTCGACACAGTCGGTTCCGGCTCCCTTCGCCGATTTCACGCCACTGATTCGCGTGAAGGACGTCGCAACTTCCACGGGATTCGCCGTTGCCAGGCAGCGCGCGACGATCGTCACGCCGCGCACGACCTCGCGATGACGGCGAATCGCGCCGGCAATCGCGGCGTCGTCCACCTCGGGGTGCTCCCGCACGAACCTAACGAGCTGCTCCGCTTCGGCGCGGGCGCGCGGATAGAGCTCGAGGATGCCGGTCTCCCGCGAGAACGCGATGCCCTTGAGAATCTTCTCAGCGGTCTTCGGGCCGAAGCCGCGAACCTTGGCCAGGCGTCCGTCGCGCGCCGCCTCTTCCAGTTGCGCGACATCGGCAATCTCCAGCTCCTCGTGGATCTTATGGATCTTCTCGGGCGTGAGCCCGGGAATCGCCAGCAGGTCGAGGAGCCCCTCCGGCGTTGCCTCGCGCAACTGATCGAGGTAGCGCGACGATCCCGTTTCGACGAGATCGCGCACGACGGCAAGCGTGGCTGGCCCCAGCCCACGCACCCGTCCGATCTCGCCCGACTCGAGTAGCGGGCGGAGGTCGTCGGCATTCAAGGTGAGAATGCCCTTCGCGGCAGTCTGATACGCCTGCGCCTTGAAGCGATTCTCGCCGCGAAGCTCGAGATAGGACGCGATCTGTGAGAGGACGTGAGAGGCGGTACGACTGTCCATTGGTAGAGGGTAGAGGGTAGAGGGTGGAATAAGGAAGGCCGACGGCAACGCCGTCGGCCTCATTCCGAATTCGCACGCAACCCTCTACCCGCGACTCTCTATCCAATCACGCTTCCACGCCTGCATAGCTCTTCAGCCGGTCGATCAGCTCATGAAGCTGCTTCTCGGTGAGGTCGATCTCCTGTGCGGCTCCATCCATGTCGAGGAGACCAGCACGCATCGAGATCGCGACCTGGTTCAGATACCGGATCTTCGAGAGAACTTCATCGGTGACTTTGCGCAGGCCCACGAAGCGGCGCTTTTCGGCGAGGGCGCGACGATACCGCAGCACGAGCTCCGCGGGAGAGAGACGCTTCGCAAGATCGAGGACTTCGTCGCGATCTCTGCCGGGCAACGCTCCGCGATCCGGGATGCCGTTGTCATCCCATGCGTCATCCGCGAACCAGAGCCGACCCACGTATTCGATTCCGTCGAACGCGATGCGACACGATACGCTGTAGCGTCGACCCTGGTAGTCGATCGTCGTCACGTGTGGTTGCACCGTATCGTCGTGGAGTGGCATTCCCTAAGCTGGCGACAAGCTAGAGTCGATTCTGAGCGAGGAAGTCTTCGATGGCCGCGAAGAGCGCGTTCGGCTGCTCGACGTAGGGTACGTGACCGCACTGGTCGATGACGACCAATGAGGCGTGAAGGGCACTCGCGCAGGCTTCAGATGAGGCGACCGGAATGGGATCCTGCTTTCCGTGTACGATTAAGGTGGGAATCATGATCCTCTCGAAGTCTCGGTCAGACAGCAGATCATAGTCACCGAGGCTTTCCCAGACGGCTTGCTGGACGCGGCCCGTGACACGAAAGGGTGTGAGATTGACCGCGGCTCGTGGATCGGCAAAGTAGCCGGCGACGCTCAGCTCGAAGCTGCGATGCCGGTACGCGTCGATGTCACGCTCGCGCAATCCAGATGTCGCAAGCTGTTCGCGGAGTGCCTGCACCTCGGGACTGGCCTGTCGTCGCGCGAACTCCCGCTCGAATTGCTCGCGGAAGTGTCTAGTGACGGGTGCGGGATCGATGAGAATCAACCGCGACGGGGCATCAGCGACGCGCCCCGCGGCTGCCTCACGCGCATAGAGAAGCGCGAGCAGGCCGCCCCAGGAATAGCCGACAAGTGTCAGCGGTGCGGCACCGAGCTCCGCGACGACGTGCGCGAGATCCGCCACGTGCGTTTGCCAGCCGACGTATCCCTCCTTCTCTCGATCGTCCGAGCGGGAGCGACCACCACCGCGCTGATCGTAGAAGAGCAGATCGCGTTGCTTGCCCGAAGGCGCGTTCGCGAGACGCAACATTTGCGGCAGCAGATAATCGTGGTGGGCGCCAGGGCCGCCGTGAAGGAGCAGCACTCGTTCGCCGTTCCCGTTGCCGTAGGCGCACCAGTAGAGCGCGACATCAGTGCTTTCGGTGTACCCTTCGGACCGCGGCGGCGGAATCGCTGGCATGTGGGAAAGTAAGCGCCGTCGATCCCCGGTCGAAAAGCAAAGAGCCCCGCGAACACGCGGAGCTCTTGCCATTCCCTGGGGATGCACCCCGAGAGAAATCGATTACGGCACGTAGCAGCTGGGTTCACCATCGCCCGCCGTCGTGATGATCGGGTTCGTGGTGTTGACGCCGATACCGCAGGTGGCACCAGCCAGCTGGCTGTGCGTCACCGTCGCCGACCAGAAGCCGGCACCCGTCGTCACCGCCGGCACGCCGACGCCTGACGAGTTC
>DASXPH010000023.1:0-46809 GCA_036493735.1 Gemmatimonadaceae bacterium | reverse complement strand
GCGCGACGCGCCTCCATCCAGAAGTCCATCGGCACGCCACCCGCGACGTCGCAGCGAAAGCCGTCCACGTGGGTGCTGTCTACCCACCACCGCATTGCGGCAATCATCGCTTTGCGCATGGCGGCGTTGTCATAATTCAACTCGGCGACGTCGGTCCAGTCGGTCTGGCGATTCTGATCGTCGCGCGCATTCATGATCGAGCCGTCGGCGCGGTGCATGTACCAGTCGGGATGCGCGGTGATCCACACATTGTCGAACGACGTGTGATTCGGCACCCAGTCGAGAATGACGCGCTTGCCGCGCCGATGAATGTCGCTCACGAGTGCCTTGAAATCGGCAATGGTGCCGAATTCGGGATTGACGGCCGTATAGTTCTGCACCGAGTAGTAGCTGCCCAGTGGACCCTTGCGATTGAGCTTTCCGATCGGCTGCACCGGCATGATCCAGTAGATGTCGACGCCGAGGCTGTCCGTGCGCGGGAGCTGCCGGTCGAAGGCGGCGAGTGTGCCCTCCGGCGTGTACTGCCGGACGTTCACCTCGTAGAGAACGGCACTCGAGCTCCAGGCGGGATGCGCGATTTGCGACGGTGCCTGCTGCGCCGCCGCGATCGCCGGCAACAGCGCAGAGACGATGAGCGCGATGTGGAGGCGAGACGCAGGGATCATCGAGGACCTCGAGAACGTGAGGGTGGGGCACCATCATCGGCGTCGACAGCACCTCTGAGGCGAATCGCCTGACCGCCGCCTGGCGCAAGGACGACATGCAGGCGGGTCGACGAGCTCACCGGCTGTGAGGAGATGCGAATGGACTCGGGATTGTCGCGCCAGCTCGCGTTCGGGCCGTCGGCATAGACTTCGGCGACGTAACGCCGACCGTTAGGCAGGAAGGAGAGCGACAGATCGAGCGTTCGCGGCTGCTCGTCAGTTATGGCGCCGACGAACCACTCGTCCTTTCCCTTTGTCTTGCGCGCGACCGCGACGTAGTCGCCGATGCGGCCGGCGAGCACCCGCGTCGTATCCCAATCCACGGCGACGTCACGAATGAACTTGAACGCGGGCTGGCCCTGGTAGTTCTCCGGCAGGTCCGCGGCCATCTGCACTGGCGAATAGAGCACGACGTACAGCGCGAGCTGTTTGGCGAGTGTGCTTCGCGGACGTGCCTCCTCCGGCGCGTGTGGCTTCCCGGTAGGACGCTTGATGAGCAAATCGAAAATGCCGGGCGTGAAGTCCATCGGGCCGGAGAGCATCCGCGTGAAGAAAAGAATGGACTCGTGCTCCGGCGGATTGCCGCCCTCGCCACCCCACGCATTGTACTCCTGTCCTCGCGCCCCTTCGCGACTCACCATGTTGGGCCAGGTGCGACGCTCGCCGGTGTCGTGGATTGGCTCGTGAACGTCGACGGCGATGCCGTACTTCGCCGCGGTCTCCACGACCCTACGGTAATGCCGCACCATGTACTGCCCCGTGTGCGAATGACCCTCCGGCGTCTTGTCGGTGACGTAACCGGTCTTGATCGCGTGCACGCCGAGCCGCTGATACAGGGCGAAGGCGCTGTCGAGCTGACGCTCGTAGTTGGCAATGCCCATCGCTGTCTCGTTATGCACGATGAGCGACACACCCTTGGATCGCGCGTAGGCAGCTACGGCGGCGAGATCGTAATCGGGGTACGCCTGCGTGAAGGAGAACTTGTCGCCGTTCTTGATCCAGTCGCCGTCCCAGCCGACGTTCCAGCCCTCGACGAGCGTTCCGGCGAGTCCATTCGCCGCGGCGAAATCGATGTAACGCTCGGCGTTCGCGGTGGTCGCGCCATGGTGTGGACCCTGGCTCCAGGTGTACAGGTTGAGGTGCATACCCCACCAGATGCCATCGTACTTCATCGGTTTGATGAAGCTCGTGTTCTGAATCCGGCTCGGCGGATTCAGCTTGAGCCCGAGCAGCGACGGTGCAAGATCTTCGACGCGATCGGCGAGTTGAATCGTGCGCCAGGGCGTCACGAATGGCGCGGTGCCCCGCACCTTCACGCCATCGGCCCAGGGGGAGAGCGCGACGCGCAGCGTGCGACTCTCGAAATGTCCGGCGAGGGTCATCCCCGCGTAGTCGACGAGATTCGCCTCGTGAATGACGGCGACGAGGCCGCTCTGCATCTCGAGTGTGAGCGGAGTCTGGACGCTATCGAGCACGCTCACCGGCGAGGCCGAGAAGAGATCCTCGTACCGATCGGGACGGGGCACGTTGGAGTGAATCCACCACGCGCGCGCGTCGTCGGCGACCGCGAACTCGGTGAGCTCGTCGGTCATCTCGAAGTCGCCGAGGCCGCCGCTGTTCGAGACTTCGTAACGGAAGGCGACGCCATCATCGAAGGCGCGGGCGACGAGGGTGAACTGTCGCCGCGGCTCGACCGTCTCGGCGAACGTGACGCGGGCCTCGTTGTACTGCTCACGAACGCGAGCCACTTCGCCCCATGGCAATGGCCAGGTCGTGTCGACGCGCGCGCGGGCGGTGCCGGCGATTCGCACGCTGTCGCCTAACGACCGCGCGCCTCGAAAGGCGAAGCCCAGCCGCGAGGGGAGCATCACGTGCATGCCGCGCCGGTCCACCGAGTAGACGGCGTTCCCGTCGCGGACGCCAACCGCGATCGTGTTCCTGCCGTCGGGTGAGCTGACGACGATGGGCGCCTGAGCTCGCGCGACGCCAGCGGCGAGCGCGAGGGCGCAAACGATGCCTAACGGTTTCGTGATTCGACGAGGATGCATTACGGGGCGAACGGGAGATGGTCGATGGTCAGCGTGGCGGATCACGTGGTTGGTAATTGAGAGCGTCGTGACGGCGTCGCGCAAGCAGTTGCGAAGGATCTGTTCATCAATCGTCAGGGTTCGAGCATCGTGACCCCATCGTGGCACGGAATGCGTAGGTATCGAGTGACGGCCGCGGTGACCGTCCCGCTCGAGGAACACGTCCATGAAAGCGCTGTTTGCCGCACTGCTTCTTCTCGTCGGTGCGTGTGCGTCCGTCATGCACACCAGCGAGGAAACTCCAGCCGTCTCACTGCTGACGGTGCATAACCAGCGATCGGAGGACGAGACGATCTGGGTGATGCATGACGGCTACAAGGGTCGTCGCCTCGGCACTGTTTCGGGGTTGAACTCGGCGACCTTCGTGCTCACGCAGCTCGATGTGCCGCTGCAGGCCACGGTGCAGTTCCTCGCCGCGTCGTTCAAGCGCGACGGCCATTCGGTATTGTCCGATCCGGTCGTCGTGCAGCGCGGCGCGACCTACGATTGGAAGCTGTTCGCGACACCGGGACACGAAGTGATCACGGCGAGCTACCACAGCACTCACTGAGCGCAGGCGGCAGCCCGCTCGAGCAGCAGCGCGCGCTCGCGCGCGTTGCGGGTGAGTTTGGCCGCGCGCTCTAGCTCGCGACGGGCTTCGTCCATGCGGCCGAGCTTCATCAGCAGATCGCCGCGCACGCTGGGCAGGAGATGATAGTTCTTGAGCGCGGGGGTGGACCGGAGCGCGTCCACGACCTCGAGCCCCGCGGCCGGACCGAACGCCATCGCGACGGCCACCCCGCGATTCAGCTCGACGATCGGCGACGGCGACAGCTGGCCGAGTGCGGCATAGAGCTCGGCGATGCGCCGCCAGTCGGTGTCGTCGGCAACGCGCGCGCGGGCATGGCAGGCGGCAATCGCGGCCTGCAGTCGATAGGGTCCGGCCGCGGCGCCTAACGATTCAGCCCGGTCGAGGGCAGCGAGGCCGCGGCGGATGAGCATCTGATCCCAGCGGCCACGGTCCTGATCGAGGAGCAGCACCGGCTCGCCCGAGGGACCGACGCGGGCACGCAACCGGGAAGCCTGGATCTCCATCAGGGCGACCAGCCCGTGCACCTCTGATTCGTTAGGCATGAGCTCCGCCAGGATGCGGCCGAGGCGCAGCGCGTCCTCGCACAAGCCCGGGCGCACCCAATCGTCGCCAACCGTCGCTGCGTACCCCTCGTTGAAGACGAGGTAGATGACCTCGAGCACCGACGAGAGGCGCGCGTGCAGATCGGGACCGCGCGGCACCTCGAATGGCACCCCCGCGTCGGCCAGCGAGCGCTTGGCGCGCACGATGCGCTGCGCGACGGTTGGCTCGGGAACGAGAAACGCGCGGGCGATCTCCTCCGTCGTGAGGCCGCCGAGGAGTCGCAGCGTGAGCGCGGTGCGCGCTTCGGTCGAAAGCACCGGGTGGCAGGCCATGAACATCAGCCGCAGCAGGTCGTCGCCGACGTTGTCGTCGAGCGATTCGTCGAGCTCCGCAACCACCGCCTCCTGCTTCGACTCGAGCTCATGACCGAGTTGCTCGTGCTTACGATCGAGGAGTGAGCGACGCCTGAGCTGATCGATTCCGCGTCGCTTCGCCGCGGCCATGAGCCAGGCACCGGGATTGTTCGGAACGCCCGACTCCGGCCACTGCTCGAGCGCCGCCACGAGCGCGTCCTGCGCGAGATCTTCGGCGAGGCCGACATCGCCGACGAGCCGCGTGAGGCTCGCAATGAGCTTCGCCGATTCGATCCGCCAGACGGCGTCGATGGCGCGGTGTGTATCAGTCGTCACAGCGACGGAATCACTCGACTGGCGCGTCCTTGCGCAAGCCGACCGCCGGCGACGCCTGCAGCTTCTCACATCGCTCGACGAGCCGCGGCTCGCCCATCCGTTCAGCGAAAGCGCGGAATCCCGGTGTCGGACCGCGCCAGCGCAGCTCGTCCACGGACGAGAAGAGCGGCGCATCGGTGCGCAGCGTCGCCAGCGTCTTGAAGAGCAATGCCAGCTCGCGCTTTTCGTCGCGCAACACGTCGGCGGGAAAGCGCTCGATCGCGCCGTACCGATTGAGCAGTTGCGCCGCGGTGCGCTCACCGATACCAGGCAGTCCGGGATAACCGTCGGCTGAGTCGCCGACCAGAGCGAGGAAGTCGGGAATCAACTCGGGATCGACGCCGAACTTGGCGCGCACCGCGGCGGCGTCACGAATCTGATTGCCACGCCGGTCGACCTGGACGACCCGGTCGCCACGCACGCACTGCGCGAGGTCTTTGTCCGGCGTCCAGATACAGATCTTCTCAACTGTGGAATCCGCTGCGGCGAGAAAAGCGGCCGAGGCGAGCGCGTCGTCGGCCTCGAGCTCGACCATCGGCCAGACGACGACTCCCATCGCGGTGAGCGCCTCCTCCAATGGATGGAACTGCGCGAGCAGCGTGCGCTCGACGCCGGCGCCCGTCTTGTAACCATCCCACAGCCGATTGCGAAACGATTCGATGACGTGATCGGTCGCGACGCCCACGTGTGTCGCGCCTGTCTCGAGCATCTGCAAAACAGTGCGGAGCACGCCAATCACGGCACCGAATGGAGGATCTTCCCCCTTTACGAAACGGCGCAGGCCGTAGAAGTGGCGGAACAGTTCGTATGTGCCGTCGAGTAGATGAACGACCATGCCTGACTCCTGCGTGGGACGCGTGGCGCATGATGCGTGGCGCGTTGTGATAAAGCTGTCAGCGCATCCGCCGACCCGCATCCCGTGACGCGCATCCCGCGACCCGCATCCCGCGACCCGCGACTGGCTGACAGGCGACGCGCGTGTCAGATTGACCGCAATCTCCGCCCTTTCACCAGCCGCTTCCAGCAATCATGCAGCCTCGTTTCTCCCGCCGCGCCCTGGTCGCCTGCGCCCTCACCATCGGCGCGGCCCTCCCGCTTGATGGACAGATCACCACCGCCGAGTACCGGGCCCGCCGCGACTCGATGGCGGCTCGGATTGGCGATGGCGTCCTCATCGCCTTCGGCGGTCGAACACCGGTCACCGACTTCGGCACTTTCTTTCAGCTGCCGGCGTTCGAGTATCTCACGGGCTACGACGAGCCCGACGCGGCATTCGTGCTCGTCGCGCACAGCGGCCGCGGCACGGGGACACTCCTCGTCACCGCAGTCGATCCACGGCGCGCGTTCTACTACGGCTTCCGGCCGGACTCGGCGGCGATCGCGCGCTCACTCGACCTGTCCTCGCGGCCGGCGTCGTCGCTCACGAGCGTCGTCGACTCGCTCGCCAATGCCGGCCTGACGGTATACACCCTCGCCGACTTCGAGGACGCCGACTTCGCCCGCACCGACAGCCTAACGAGAGGACAGGAGTTCGTCCGCGAGCTGATCGCGCGCCACCCGGGAGTGCAGGTGAAGGACGCTCATGGGATCCTCGATCAGCAGCGGGCGCGCAAGAGTCCGGCGGAGATTGCGCTGCTCAAGCGCGCCGCCGAGATCAGCGCCGAGGGTCACCGCATGGTGATGCAGTCGGCGCAACCGCAGCATGAGTACGAGATCGCCGCGTTGATCGAGTACACGTTCAAGCGCCTGGGCGCGGAGCGGCCGGCGTATGGCTCCATCGTTGGCGCCGGCGTGAACGGCACGCAGCTGCATTATATGAAGGACACGGCGGCGGCACGGCCGGGCGATCTCGTGGTGATCGATGCCGCGGCGGAGTATCACGGCTATGCCGCGGACATCACGCGCACCCTGCCCGTGAGCGGCACCTTCACGCCGGCGCAGCGCGCGATCTACCAGCTCGTCCGCGACGCCCAGGGGGCGGCGGAGCGTGTCGCCAGGCCGGGCGCGCTGGCGCGGGTGGCGGAGGATTCGTCGTTCGCGGTGCGGGCGCGCGGCCTGGCCGCGTTAGGCATCATCGACAGCGTCAATGCGCCGATCGATCCGCCGTGGGGCGCGATGTGCGCGAATGCGCCACGCGCGTGCACGCAAGCATATTTATGGATGATCCACGGGATCAGCCATGGCCTGGGGCTCGCGGTGCATGATCCCGCGCAGTTCTACTACGGCGATCGGACCTATCAACCCGGCGACGCCTTCACGATCGAGCCCGGCATCTATCTCAGCACGCGGGCGCTCGCGGCGCTGCCCGACACCCCGCGCAATCGCGCGTACATCGCGCGCGTGCGTCCGATTCTGCAGAAGTACGAGAACACAGGGGTGCGGATCGAAGACGATTACGTCGTCACGCAGAACGGCGTGGAGCGGATCAGCGCGGGCGCGCCACGGGAGATCGGCGAGATCGAGGCACTGGCGAAGTCGAGGGCGCGGCCGGTGCCTTGATCGTCCGCTCGCTTCACTCGCTATCCCATTTGGGTTGGAGCGTCTTGATGGTGGTTGGTGACTGGTGGCTGGTGGCTGGGAGCTACCAGTCACCAACCACTAGCCACTAGCCACCAATTGCGCGTTCGACGTTCTCGGACATTCGCTCGCCGATCCGCCGTTCCTGCTCGCGGAGCTCGGGGGTGAGCTCGGCGCCGAAGTCGTCGGCCTCGAATACCTGCCGAATCTCGATCTCGCCGACGTCTCCAGTCGGGTTCGGGCAGCGCTTTACCCACTCGATCGCCTCCTCGCGTGACCGGCACTGCCAGAGCCAGAATCCGGCGACGAGCTCTTTGGTCTCCGTGAACGGACCGTCCACAACCGTCCGCTTGTCGCCCGAGAACTTGACGCGCGCGCCGTTCGCGCTCGGCCGCAGTCCCTCCGCGGCGAGCAGGACGCCGGCCTTCACCAACTCCTCGTTGTACTTGCCCATAGCGGAGAGCAGCTCCGTGCTCGGCAGCTTGCCGGCCTCGGACTCGGTGGTCGCTTTGACCATGACCATGAAGCGCATGTGTGTTGGGGCCAGGGTTCTCATGTCCTCGGGCTAGGGCTGTCCTAGCTCTACCAAGACGTCGAACGAGGAGGGTCAGAATCGACAGGCCTCCGAAGACTCCGGCAAGACGGGCCCTCCAACGAGGTCGTCCGCAGTCCAGAGGAATCGCAGGGAACGCGTTTGTTCTGGGCGCTTCGCGTCGTCGAGAAGGCCGGCGCTACCATCGTTTAACGGCTCAGGGCTTTGCCGGCATTCTGGTGAATCGAAGGCATCGCATCACTCGCAGGGTTGATGCGTTGTACTGCCTCCAAGTGCCGTGCAGGCGGTGACGCGATACACGACTCCATTTCCTACAGAATCCACGCGTACCATTGTCGTCGGCCGCTTCTTGGCGACTTGCGCCAGGGCGTCGATGATGTGCGGCGAGGTCGCAAGAACGTACCGCGGACGGTATCCGTCGAGCAACCGCGTGACGACAGACGTTTCTTCCACGAGCGTGCGCTCCCGCGAGTATTCCGCCGCGGTGAAGGTCGTGATCGGGACGGCGCGGCGACCGGTGTAGAGGTACACTGCTGCTTCGGCGTCGGAGGCGACGACGTCGTTCGACTCCGTCGAGCGCGCGACCCACGCGAGCTGGGGCACCACACGTCGCGCATGGAAGCGCGCGTTCGACGACCACCATGCATTGGCGTAGCCACGCACGTTGAAGGCGAGGATGGCGGCGGTGAGAAGAAGTCCCGCGGTCACGAGCGCGTGCCGATAGGAGCGCCGCTGCATAACGAGCGCCGACCCCCATGCCGACACCAGCCCGGCCGCGGGCAGCAGCATGAGCAGCGGCCAGATGGCCCAGACAAAGCGCAGCGGCGAGAACGGCCACACGATCACGATGCCGAGATAGCAGCCGAGAAAGACCGTCGTCACGCGCGCACGACGCCAGCAGCGCGCGATGCCGAACGCGGCGAGCACGGTGTAGATGCCACCGACGACGAGCTCCACGACCGGATGCATCGCGGGAACGATCGACCGCACGACCGACATCCAGAAGGTGGCGACGTTGTCCGGCAGCGTCACCGCGAGCAGATGCCAACCTTCGCTGCGCCATCCTTCCACGAGCCACGCGGTGTATGAACCGTACGCGCCGCGGACGAGTGGCGGCAGCGCATCGTTATGCGTCGCGACGAAGAAGAACCAGGGCGCGAGTGTCACCATAGCCGCCCCCGCGAAGGCCAGCGTCTCGCCGCGTCGTCGGCGCGCCAGATACGCGAAGCCGATTGCGGGGACGAGCGCGATGCCGTGCGTGCGCACGAGCGTGAGCGCCCCGACGACGACCCCGAGCAGCACCGCGGTACGCAGTGGATGGGCGTCGACTCGGTCCGTCGCCCGTTCGCACCACCAGAGGAGCGGCAGCAGCAGCGCGAGGAAGAGTGGCTCGGACATGATCGCGCTGCTGAGGACGAGCGAAGGGATGGTGGCTGTGCCGGCCACGGCGGCAACAGCCGTAAGCGGGCGGGGCAGCGCGAGCACGCGTCGGCCGAATTCAGTGACGAGCCCCGCGACCGCGGCGATCAGGAATGCATTCGCGAACTTGAACAGCGCCACGTTCTCGGGAAAGGACGGCGCGACGCGCCAGAGCAGCGAGAGAAAGGCCGGATACCCGGGGGGAAAGTGCGTCGCCAGCGGCGCGCCAGGTAAGTTTAGAAAACGATAACCCTGGCCAGTGGCCAGGGATTTGGCGAGCACGAGGTACTGCGCATCATCATAGAAGACGCCGATGGGCAGTGGCTCGATGGCGTGCATCGCCGCGACCAACGTGATCACGGCGGCAAGCCAGGGTAGCCAGGTCGCGGCGCGGCTGAGCTCCACGGCGCCCGCGCGCGAAGGGGCGACAGGGCTGATGGCGGAGACGGCGGACGTTGCGGAGACTCTCACGTGGCGTCGATTGAAGAAGGATTCGCTGTCGTGAGACGAGTCGCCACCGAGCGCGGCAACGGCGTGCTCTTGACGACTCCCCGGTTTCGCACTACACTGCCGGAGACAACCGAAGGTTCGTGGTCATTTGCCGCCTATTGCCGCCACGTAAAACAAAGTGCTAAAACGCGACGCGCCCGGCGGCATCTCCGCCCGGGCGATTTTCGTTTTTGACAGGCGCTGTGCTCAGGATGACACTCGATCACCTAACGACTATGTCCATCACCCTGCACCTCCCCACAGTCCTCGCCAAGCTCGCCGATGGACGCGTTCTCGACGCCGAGGGTGAGACCGTCGGCGCCGTCGTAACCGACGTCGCGACCAGATTCCCCGCGCTCGCGCCGCGGCTGCGCGACGAGGCGGGGAACCCGTATCCGTTCGTCACGTTCTATCTCAACGACGAGGACATCCGCTTCCATGGTGGCTTCGACGCGATCGTACAAGACGGCGACGAGCTGACGATCGTGCCGGCGATCGCCGGAGGATGATTCGATGGTACAGGTGAACGGAACCGAGGCGCTCACCAACGAGGAGGTGCTGCGCTACAGCCGGCATCTCATTCTCCCCGACGTCGGTCTCGACGGTCAGCGAAAGCTCAAGGCGGGTCGCATCCTGCTCATCGGCGCGGGTGGACTGGGGTCGCCGCTCGCGCTCTATCTCGCGGCGGCCGGCGTCGGCACGCTGGGTCTCGTCGACTTTGACGTCGTGGACGTGTCCAACCTGCAGCGCCAGGTGCTGCATGGTACGAAAGACGTTGGCCGTCCCAAGCTCGAGTCGGCGCGCGACCGCATTCGCGACGTCAATCCGCACGTGCACGTCGAGGCCTACGAGACGCGTCTGACGTCGGAGAACGCGCTCGACATCATACGTGACTACGATGTCGTGATCGATGGGACGGACAATTTTGCGACGCGCTATCTCACCAACGACGCCTGCGTGTTGCTCGGCAAGCCTAACGTCTACGGATCCATCTTCCGCTTCGAGGGACAGGCCTCCGTATTCGCGCTCGAGGAAGGGCCGTGCTATCGCTGTCTCTTCCCCGAGCCGCCGCCGCCCGGGCTGGTGCCGAGTTGCGCCGAGGGCGGCGTGCTCGGCGTGCTGCCAGGTCTCGTCGGCACCATTCAAGCAACGGAAGGGATCAAACTCGTCCTCGGCGTCGGCGAGCCGCTCGTTGGACGACTGTTGTTGATCGACGCGCTGACGATGCAATTCCGCACCGTGCGCCTGCGCAAGGACCCCAACTGTCCGGCGTGCGGGACGCACGAGATCACTGAGCTCATCGACTACGACCAATTCTGCGGCGTGACCACCGAATCCAACGCGACGAACGCGAACGAGATCCCCGAGATCACACCAAGTGAGCTCGCGGCACGGCTGAAGCGAGGGGACGACATCGATCTCATCGATGTGCGGGAGCCGTACGAGCTCGACATCGCACGCATTCCGAACGTGAACCTCATTCCGCTCGGCACACTCCCCCAGGCGCTGCCGACACTCGACCACTCACGAGAGACGGTGGTGATCTGCCGGACCGGCGCTCGCAGCGGCCGCGCCGTGACGCAGCTCAGGGCCGCTGGATTCCGGCGCGTATGGAACCTCGCGGGAGGCATTCACCGCTGGGCGGACGAAGTTGATCCGTCATTACCAAAATACTGAACACACGCCGAGGGGTCGCCCCCTGGCCTATAGACAATGACAACCGCACAACGACACGAAAGCCTCAAGGTTCTTCCGCAGCGCTGTCGGCTCTGCGGCGCCGAGCAGGATGGGGGCGCCGTCGCGATCTGCGAGCACTGCCTCGGTCCACTCGAGCCACTCTATCCCGCCGATCGCGATCTGCCCGATCGCGCGACGATCGCGAAGCGTCCGCCGTCGCTCTGGCGGTATCGTGAATGGCTTCCTTTCGAGGGCGATCCAGTCCTGTCGCTCGACACCGGCTTCACGCCGCTCGTCGAGGCACCCCGGCTCGCCAGCCGTCTCGGTGTGGCCAGAGCGTGGGTCAAGAACGACAGCGTCTCGCATCCGAGCCTGTCGTTCAAGGACCGCGTGGTGGCGACGGCGATCAACGCCGCGCACGCCCTCGGCCTAACGACGATCGGCTGCGCGTCGACGGGGAATCTCGCCAACTCGGTCGCGGCACAGGCGGCGCGCGCCGGACTCGAGTCGTGGATCTTCATTCCACACGATCTGGAGATCGGCAAGATCATCGGGACGGCGATCTATGCGCCGCACCTCGTGCGCATCCGCGGCACATACGACGACGTCAACCGACTCTGCGTGCAGGTGGCGGACCGCTTCGGGTGGGGCATCGTCAACGTCAACCTCCGCGGCTACTACGGCGAAGGCTCGAAGACGATGGCCTTCGAGATCGCCGAGCAGCTGGGCTGGCGGCTGCCGACGGCCGTTGTCGCGCCGATGGCTGGCGGGTCCGTCCTGACGAAGCTCCGCAAAGGCTTCGGCGAGGTGCTCTCGGCCGAGCTTGCGGCTGGCCGGCCCCCGCGGCTTTTCGGAGCCCAGGCCCAGGGGTGCGCGCCCATCGTTAGGCATTTCGATCGCAACGACGACCGCATCATCCCCGAAGTGCCCAACACCATCGCCCGCTCGATCGCCATCGGCAATCCCGCGGATGGGATCTTCGCCGCGAAGGCGATGCGCGACACGGGCGGCTCGGCGCAGGCGGTGAGCGACGAGGCGCTCGTCGCCGGCATTCGCCTCCTCGCCGAGACCACTGGCGTATTCACGGAAACCGCGGGCGGCGTCACCGTCGCCGCGGCGCTCGCGCTCGCGCAGCGCGGCGAGCTGCGCTCCGACGACGAGGTCGTGCTCTGCATAACGGGAAATGGCCTCAAGACGACGGAAGCAGTGCGCGATGTCCTCCCCGAGGCGCCGGTCATCGCGCCAAAGGTGCGTGAGGTGGCCGCGCTCGTCGAAGCAGCTGGCGGGGGCTAGTAGTATCAGAGGATGAGCACAGGGAAGTCGTGAGCGAAGCACGTCGCGGAGGTCGTGCTGGCGCGCGGGGTGGAACAATCCTCGCGCGCTTTCTCGCATACGAGGTGGCGGCGTGGACGGCGCTCGCGGTTGCCTCGCGAGCGCTCTGGACCTTCGCGCCTCTCGTCGTCGCGGCGCTCGCGCTGTACACGACAATCCCGCTGCTGCTCTTCGTCCGCTGGCGGGGCTGGCCTTTCTACCCGGGGGCGCTGTTCCGCCTGCTCGTCGTGCGGGTGCTGCTCTACACGCAGCTCATCCTGCCCTTCGCGGCGGGTGGCGCAGTCATCGGTATGCTTGTCGGGCTCGCGTTCGGACGGGCGCTCCTGCTGGGGCTCTCGGTCGGCGCCGCGATCGTCGCCGGAACCGGGATCGTGCTGCTCGCTGGGTACTTCGGCTCCCGACGGCTGGTCGTGCGCGAAGTGGAAGCGCGGGTGCGCGGGCTCCCGGCAGCGTTCGACGGTGTGCGCATTGCCCAGATCTCGGATCTGCACGTGGGACCACACACACCGCGCCGCTTTCTCTCTCGCGTCGCGGACGCCGTGAAACGCGCCGCGCCCGACATCATCGCCGTGACTGGCGATGTCGTGGACGATCGTGCCGAAGACGTGCCGTGGTACGCGGCGGCCTTTGCGGGCCTCGACGCACCGCTCGGCGTCTACGTCATACCGGGGAATCACGACATCTACGCCGGATGGGACGCCGTTTCGCGCTCCCTGCGGCAGCGCACCGACGCCACGATCCTCGTCAACGACTCGCGTCTCGTGGAACGGCGCGGCGCCAGGCTCGCGATCGTCGGCACCGGCGATCCGGCCGCCGGCGACCACCGTGTCAAGGCACCTAACGAGAGCGCGGCGCCCGACGTCGACCGCGCGCTCGCGCGCGTTCCGGCATCGACGACGGTCGTTGCCTTCGCCCACAATCCCGCGCTCTGGCCGGGGCTCGCCGAACGGGGGGTCGCGCTCACGTTGAGCGGACACACGCACTGGGGCCAGTTCGCGCTGCCGCGGCTCGGTTGGAGCCTCGCATCCCCCTTCCTGGAGCACGCGATGGGCGCGCACCGCGCCGGCGACGCGCTGCTCTACATCAATCCAGGGACTGGCTATTGGGGGATTCCCTTTCGGCTCGGCGCCTTTCCAGAGATCACGATCGTCACGCTCCGCTCCGCCGACGAAGCGTCTCTGGAGATAGGCAAGCCTCTCGCGGCGTAACTGAAAGAAAGGCTCGCTGTTTTCGGCTCGCTCTTTCGGAGTCCGCCCTTTAACATGAGCCATGCCCTCACACTCGATTCGCCTCGCGACGATGGGTCTTCTCGTCGCGGCAACGCTCTCGGCACAGCAGCCACAGGGAAACGCTGCTACCGACCCCTACATGGCGCGCGCCATTCGTGTCCTCACCGAGCAGCCGGTGGTGGATGGCCACAACGACCTTCCGTGGCGCATCCGCGAAGACAAAACGCATCCCATGGATGTCGAGGCGTATGACCTGCGAGGCCACATGCCGGGGATGACCGACCTCGCCCGCCTCAAGGCCGGCCATGTCGGCGGACAGTTCTGGTCGATCTACATTCCCGGCGAGCGCGGTGATCGGACGTATGCGCCTAACGGCGACGTCAGCAGCAAGCCCGGCTACGCGCGCGTGCAGCTCGAGCAGATCGACATTGCCCGCCGCGTCGTCGCGAAATATCCGGAGCTCGAATGGGCGACGACGGCGGATTCGGTGCGCGCCGCGATCAAGCGCGGGCATCTCGGCTCGATGCTCGGCCTCGAGGGCGGACATGCCATTGAGAATTCGCTCAATCTACTGCGCGCCTACTACGCGATGGGTGCGCGGTACATGACGCTGACGCACAACGTCACGCTCGACTGGGCCGACGCCGCGCTCGACTCGGCGAAGCACGGCGGGCTGACGCCATTCGGCCGCGAGGTCGTGCGCGAGATGAATCGCCTCGGGATGCTCGTGGATCTGTCCCATGTCTCGCCGGGCACGATGAGCAGCGCGCTCGACGTCAGCGTCGCGCCGGTGATCTTCTCGCATTCGGCGGCGCGCGCGCTGGTAGATCATCCACGCAACGTCCCTGATTCGATCCTCGCGCGCGTCCCGAAGAATGGCGGCGTCGTGATGGTGCCGTTCGTGACGAGCTTCGTCTCCAGGGCCGTCTACGACGACGACAACCAGCTGGCCGCGATCGCGGCCGATGCGGCGCGACGGCATCCGGGCGACACGGCGGCGGCCCGCGCCGAAGTCTCGAGCTGGCGTGCGGCGCACCCCCGCCCGACGGCGTCGATCGCGGACGTCGCCAACGCCATCGAGCATATTCGAAAGATCGTCGGTCCCGATCACGTCGGCATCGGCAGCGACTTCGATGGCATCGAGGAGACGGTGATCGGCCTCGAGGATGTCTCGAAGTATCCCGCGGTCTTTGCCGAGCTGGCGCGCCGCGGATGGAGCGACTCGGACCTCAAGAAGCTCGCCGGCGGAAACGTGTTGCGGGTGCTGGCGCAGGCGGAGCAGGTCGCGAAGCGCTTGCAGAAGGAGCGTCCACCTTCGAACGCGACGATCGAACAGCTCGACGGCGTGAAAGGCCAGGTCACGCCCTAACCGCCGATGGGCGATGGGCGGGCTCTTAACGCCACCTACTTACGCGTGTTACCGGCGGCGATCAGCTCGTCCAGTGCTCGCCTGACGAATCGCGACTGAATTCCGGCGGCGACGGCCGCCGCCTCGAGCTCGCGCGCGGCGATCATTGTCTTCTGATCGCCGATGGAATTGCCGGAGTCGCTCAGCTCCGCGATCTGGAGCGCGATGGCGCGCTGCCAGACGAGCGACGCGTCACCCGAGGAGAGCGCGGCGATGGCGTACTCGCCGGTGCGGCCAAGCGCCGACTCGGATAGTCGCAGCGCTTTCTCGAGAGCGTCAGCCAGTGATTCGCCCGTCGGAAAGCGCCCCTCACGCTCCTTGGCGAGACATCGGTCGATGACGGAGGCGATCGGCGCGGGCACGCTCGGCACGACGGAGGCGATCGGGGGCGCCGGTTCGCGGGTGTGTGCGTCGAGCAGCGCCGACACGCTCGCGGCGTTGAAGGGCAGCTTGCCGGTCAGGAGCACGAAGCCGACAACACCTAACGAATAGAGATCGCTGCGGCCATCGAGGCCCTCGCCGCGAATCTGCTCGGGACTCATGTAGCTCGCCGTCCCGACGATGAGCGCGTCCTGTGCCAGCACCGGTCCGAACTCGACACGCGCGATACCAAAGTCGGTGACGATCGCGCGATTCGAGCCCCGCTCGATCATGATGTTCTCGGGCTTCACGTCGCGGTGAATCACTCCGCGCGCGTGCGCGTATGCGAGCGCCCACGCCACCTCGCGCAACCAGCGCACCGCGTCCGCCGGCAGCTGCGGCCCCTGGAGGCTCACCCGCTCGGCGAGGTTATCACCTTCGATGAAGGGCATAGCGAAGAACGGGTGTCCCGCCAGCTCATCGGCGCGAAACACGGGAACGATGTTTGGATGGGAAAGCCGCGCCGCGGTGCGCGCTTCGCGCAGAAAGAGCTCTCGCAGATCGGACTCCGCGGCGAGATGCGGCGGCAACACCTTGATCGCAACGAACCGGTCGAGCCGCACGTCTCGCGCAAGAAACACCGCGCCCATCCCGCCGCGCCCCAGCTCGCGCTCGACGGCGTATTGCGATGCAAGCGCGGCCCACAGCTCGGCGAATTCCGAACCAACCGAGAGCGCGCCCGAAGGGCGATGCGCGGTGGACGTCATACGCCTGGAATCTACTGCGAGGGGCGTAGGGCGTGATGCGTGGCGCGTGGCGCGCTGACTCCCCAACGCTCAACGCTTCACGCCCAACGCTCAACGCGCAACGCCCATCGCCCATCGCTCAACGCTTTCGCAGCACCGCTCGCGCGGGGGCTCCTTCGTGGCCGCCGACCTTCATCGGTAGCACAATGAGATCGTAGTCGCCGGCGTGGACGGAGACGAGCGACAATCCTTCGACAATTGGTATTCCCTTGCCGAGGAGAATCTGGTGCGCGCGTGGCGCCGGCGCGGCGAACTGCTCGGCGGAGAGATAATCGATGCCCACCAGCTGGACGTTGGCGTCGGCCAGCAATTGCGCGGCGTCCGCAGCGATGTAGGCGAAGTCGCGGTGAAAATTCGGCTGCGACATCCAACCACGGATCGAGCTGCGCGTCCTGAAGAGAACGCGCGGTGCGCCACGCCAGTCGTGCTTCGCCAGCTCGGCCGCGTCGATGGCCTGAACGTCGTCGGCGATCTCGATGACGCGCGCGGGGCCGATGAGGCGGTCGATCGGGATCTGGTCGACCGACGCGCCGCCGGCGATGAAGTGCATCGGGGCATCGACGTGCGTTCCGCTATGCGCGCCAAGCGAGTAGGCCGAGAGCGTGAGCGGGTCGCCTCTGCGCATGTCCTTCAGGAACGCGAAGCTCATTGGTGCGTCGCCCTGGTAGACGGGCGTGGTCGATGAGTCGAGCGTCGTCGTGACGTCGATCCAGCCTCCCTCCGCTGTCGGAGAGGTCGATCGCGCGGCTGTGGACGCGCAGGCGGCGAGGGCGGCGGTGCAGAGAAGGCCTAGTGTTCTCACGTTTCCTCCGATCAGAGAGCGAGACTCAGCAGCAGGGTGAAGCCAAGGCCGGCGACACCGATGATTGTTTCGGCGACCGTCCAGGTCTGGAGCGTCTGGGGAACGGTCATGTCGAAGAATTCCTTCACGAGCCAGAACCCCGCGTCGTTGACGTGGGAGAGCACGAGCGAGCCGGCGCCGGTGGCGAGGACGAGCAGCTCGGCGGGCGTGCCTAACGATGCAGCCAGCGGGGCGACGATGCCCGAGGCCGTCGTCATCGCCACCGTCGCCGATCCCGTCGCGACGCGAATCAGCGCGGCCACGACCCAGGCGAGGAGGATCGGCGAGGCGTGCGACACCCGCGCAACGTCCGCAACCGCTGTCCCGACGCCGCTCGCCACGAGCACCTGGTTGAATCCGGCACCCGCTCCGATGACGAGGAGGATCGTCGCCGTGGGCGCCAGACAGTCGTTGCAGAACTTCAGCACTTGCGCGCTGCTGAAATGGCGTACGCGTGCGAGCGACCAGAAGGAGAAGAGCAGGGCGAGCAGCAGCGCGACAATCGGATTGCCAACGACATTCAGCGCCGTGCCCAGCGCGCTATTGGCGGGTAACAGGGAGTTCGCCATCGTCGCGAGGATCATGAGGATGACCGGCACCAGCACCGTGAACAGCGAGATGGCGAAGCCCGGCAAGGGCGCGTTCGCGTCGTCACGCTCGGAGAGCTGCAGGGCGAGCGCATTCTCCCTCGGCAGCGTGATGCGTCGCGAGATCCAGGCACCGTAGATCGGGCCGGCGAGTGCTGCCGTCGGCAGTCCGACGATGAGACCGTAGAGAATCGTGCGGCCGATGTCGGCCTTGAAGGTGCCGACGGCGAGCATCGCCGCCGGATGCGGCGGCAGCATGCCGTGCACCACGGAGAGGCCCGCGACGAGCGGGATGCCGATCTTCACGAGCGAGAGCCCGGTGCGTCGAGCAATCGTGAAGACGAGTGGAATGAGCAGGACGAAGCCCACCTGAAAAAAGACAGGAATCCCGAGGATAAAAGCGACGAACATCAGCGCCCAGTGGACGCGCTCCTCGCCGAACCAGGACATGAGTGTCGTCGCGATGCGCGCGGCGGCCCCCGATTCCGCCATGATCTTGCCCAACATCGTGCCGATCCCGACGACGATGGCGATGAACCCTAACGCGGCACCGACGCCATTCTGAAAGGCCGTGACGATCGCCCCCGGTGGCATGCCAGCGACCGCGCCCATGGCCAGCGAGACGCCTGTCAGCGCGATGAGCGGATGCAGCTTGAATCGCGCGATGAGCGCGATGAGGAGGAGCACGGCACCTAACGCGTAGAGGAGAAGTCGCGCGTCGTGGCTCATCTCGGGAGGCGCCGTGGGCGTCGCATGGGCGACAACGCTACTCCGAGAGGCATCGTTCGGCCACCCCTGATGGTGGCTGGTGACTGGTGGCTGGTGACTGGTGGACAGCACTTCGGGGCCATGGGTCGGCTGTTCAGAAGTCCTAGCCCCTAGCCCTAGTCCCTAGGCGTCATCACCATCCACTCACCTCCGCCCTCAGCCCGAGCACGAGCGCGTTCTTCACCGCCCGCGTTGCGCCGGGGTTCTTGATGTATTGCACGTCCGGCTGGAGGGCGAAGGATTCCGAGAGCTGCGCCGCGTAGGTGAGCTCGATCGCCGTCTCTCCGTCCGCCAGGCCTAACGACTCAGGGGAGCGCACCCAGTGAGAGCCCACGTGCGCCGCGGCCACGCCGAGGCCGATCTCGTCCTTTGGCCGGCTGAGAAAGGGTGCTTGAAAGGTCAGACCACCGCCTGTGTAGCTGCCGATCTGGTTCACCCGGCGATCGCCGATACCAGCCTGAAAGAACACCGACAGCGCGCGTGGATTGTTTCTCCCCGACAGCACCGTCTCGTCAACGATCAGATACGCACCACGACTTCCCCGGCGCAGCACTGGCTGGCCAGTGGCGAGTGTGTCCGAGAGATCGGGAAAGCGCGCCGTATAGTTCCAGCCGCCGATGGCCACTTTCGCCGTGTACAGGCGTGTGTGCCCGCGGCCGATGAGGAACCGTCGTCGGCGCGGGCCGTTGGTGGTGTCCTCGCGCGAGAGCAGCCCGACCTCGCTGACGAGCAACACCCCGTCCTCGGTGGCGAAGGGGTGTATGCCACCGTTAGGCCGGTCGAAGGGGACGGCATCCACGACCGCGAATCGCCAGATCGAATTCGGGGTCGGCTTCGTCGCCAGCCGCGCGCCGAGCGCGGTGTTGGGGAAGGACGACGGGCCGTCGAAGCCGCTGAGGCCGAACTCCGCACCCATGCCAAACGAGCCGTTTAGAAAAAGCTCACCGGAGCGCGAGAGATAGAACTCGCTATTCACGTCGTAGCGGCCGGCGAGGAGCGACACCCGGTTGCCAATCGCATTCTGCTGGATCCACAGCTCCTGGACGCGCAGCATCGGCTGGCCCTCGAGATCGCTCACGCCCTGGATATCGCCAACCAGAGGCTCCGGCTGGCCGCCGTGAAGGCCGGCGATGAAAAAGAAGCCGCTGGCGCCTCGCCACCCGAAGATGCGCCGGAAGTTGAAGGTGAACTGCGCCTGCGCCACTGCCTCGTACGTGCTCCCCCGCTGAAGGCCACCGGCGACATTGCTGATCAATTCGCCGTCGTAGATCAGCAGTGGCGTAACCGAGCGACCCGGGACGCTGTCGATGTCGGGCCGCTGCGCGGACAACGCCCAGCGCGGCAGCCCAACGAGTATTGCGAGACCGGCCAGCCAAACCACATGTCCGTTGCGCGAGACCATGAGGGTGCGGGTCTCGAGAGCTTTAGTGGCGGAGCACGAACAGCACGGATGGATCGACGGGATAGCGTCCGAACTGTGCTCCATATATGGCGAGCCCGCCGGGCAGCCCGTCATCGACCGTTAGCCTAACGACGACGGCGCCGGCGCGCGCCGCGTCGGCGAGCGCGGCCGCGGGGATGGGCACGCGGACGAGCTGGCCGTACGATCCCGCCTCGTAGAGATGCCGGTCGTGCGGCTGCGCGTGCCAGCTGAGCATGCCACGTGAATCGGCGGGATCGTCGGCCAAATCCCAGCGGCCGGCGACCTGTCCATTCACGGTGACCGTCACCGAACTGGGAAATGGTCTCGTCCCCGTCATGGGATAGCTGTTCGGGTTCCGGCTCGGATCGTGGAAGCCGCCGCCTCGCATGTAATCGTCGTTCTCGCTCGCGGTCGTGTCGCGATCCTTTCCGTTCAGTCGCTTGGCCGACGCTTCGACGAGAAAGGTCGCGCTGGCGACGTCGCTGGCCGCAAGACCCGCGGGCCATGGAATCCGATACTCGAAGAAGCCGCTGCCTGCGCCGTCCATCTTCTCACCGCCGAGAATGCTCCATTGTTTCAGGCTCCAGTGTGAGCTTGCGATGGTTGCTGCCGGCACGCTCGCGATGCGCGCGCGGCGGCCGTCCGCGAGGGTCACCACACTCGGCGTCTCGTCGCCGCGCACGACGAACACGGTGAAGTTGCGATGGAGCACCGTGCCACTCGCGTCCTCGAGCCGCACGGCGAGGATCGCCACGGCATCTTCGTTAGGCATCGTCATCGCGAGGGGTGCGAGCGCGCCCGACGTCCAGGGCTGGTAAGGAATGCGCCGGACGACGGAAGCGTAGTTGCGATGCTCGCCGAGCCGATTCCAGCCGCTCAGCTCCGCGCGGACGGTGACGGAGTCGCCATACGCCGTGCTGCCCGTGAGAAAAGATGCGTAGATCGGGACGTCCACGTGCGCGCCAGGACGGACGGTCGCGCTCAGCTCTGGATCGCCGACCGCCAGATACAGCGGCGTATGGAGGTCCCGCAGTGTCATGCCCGGCACGAGATCCGAGAAACCGGTCTCCTTCGGCGAGCGGTCGTAATGCCAGTAGCCGTTCCACTCGTTGATGACGTCGTGGTGTTCGGTGTAGAGCCACCCGGCGAGCTTGGGATGGCGGCGGAACGCGTTCACCGCGCGGTGATAATCCCAGCTCCAATCGACATCGCCCGTACTGCCCTCGTAGCCCCAGACATTGCCGAACTCCGAGTTGAGCATTGGCTGATGATCCTGTCGCCAGCCGGGCGAGAAGTTCCACGTCGAGCCCGGAAAAGTGCTGTCGCTGAGGACCGTGACATGGTGCTCCCACTCCCAGCCGGGCAGATACTCATGCCAGGAGTTGAGGTCCGTCTCGGTATGGCCGCGATGGCAGCAGATCGAATTATCCTCGACGAGACGTGTCGAGTCGAGCGACTTCGCGAGTCGGTAGACACTCGCCACTCTTCGCTGCGCGGCAGGCTCGTACCGTTCACCCTGGGCCGTTTTGGTCGTCAGGCCCCACGTCTCGTTGAACATCACCCAGGAAAAGACGGCCGGGTGGTTGTAATCGCGGTCGATCATGCCGCGAAGCGCGACCTCGTGCTCGTGAAAGGCGGCCGAATCAGGTGGACCCCACCAGTTCGGAACGTCGGCCATGATGAGGACGCCGAGCTTGTCCGCCCAGTACAGTTTGCGCGGCGCTTCGATCTTGATGTGCTCGCGCAATCCGTTGAGACCGATGCGTCGTGCGCGGAGAATCTCGTCGCGCAGAATGCTGTCCGTCGGAAAGGTATAATAGCCACCAGGATGATAGGCCTGATCGAGCGCCAGCTGCAGGAACACGGGCTTGCCGTTGATCGCGACGTACGGATACGTCGTGCCCGGGAGATCGACCACCCCGATGGTCCGCATGCCAAAGTATGTGCGCACGCGGTCGGTCACCACGCCGGTGCCTTCGACCGTCGCCGTCACTTCGTGCAGGAAAGGGTCGTCGAGCGACCAGCGGTGGGCGTTAGGCAGCGGCACGGTGACGCGCGTCGTCGTAGAGCCCCGAGGAATGCGTTGCGTGATGACCGGTTGGCCCTCACGGTTCGTGAACGCGAGGCGCAACGAAAGATCCGCCGGCGCGGGCTCGGCGAGCCGTACGTCCACCGTGACGCCGGCGAGATCCTTTTGCGGCGTGAAATGCACTGCCTCGAGCGGATCGCCGCCGCGCGCCTCCAGATAGACCGTCTGCCACATGCCGTGCGCGGCGCCGTAGCCCTGCTTGCCCTCCAGCTTGAACGGGTGCGGTGTATCGTCCACGCGAACGACCAGCCGTTGCGGTGAGCCGGGCGTGGCTCGCGGAAGCTCGAAGGCAAAGGGTGTGTAACCGCCCTGGTGCTCGCCCAGCTTCTGGCCGTCGAGCCATGCGGTCGTTCGCCAGTCGGACGCGCCGAAAACGAGAAAGACTCGCCGCCCGCGCCAACCGTTAGGCACGGTGATCGATCGCTCATACCAGGCGAGGCTCGCGCTATCGGGCACGCCGGAGAGGGGAGCGCCCCACGAGAATGGAACCAGGATCTCGTGACCGGCTGGAATACCGCGGTCCGGCCAGCCGGCGCTCAGCCCGCCGTCGCGCGCGTCGAAGGCGAAACGCCAGCGACCGTTCAGGTTGAGCCACTCGGCGCGCTCGAAATCGGGGCGCGGGTGCTCGGGCAGCGGAATGGTGTCGCGAGTCGCCGGCTGCGCGCCGGCCGCGGCGCGGATGATCGTTAGGCAGAGCAAGCCGCGGCACACCGAGCGAGAAAATGAGTTTCGCATCGCGTGAACTTACCCTGCGTGGCCGGGGATGCGACCCCGACCGCCCGTTGCCGAAGCTCCGACCTCCCCCTAGCATAGAACACCCCAGCCACCACGAAATCCTCGCGATGCCAGACACCGCCGCCGAGCTGAAAGCCCGCGCCGCCGCGCTCGTGCCGGATTTTGTGCTGGAACGAGAAATCGGGCGCGGTGGGATGGGTGTCGTATACCGCGGCGTGGATGTGAGGCTCGACCGAACCGTCGCGATCAAGGTACTTCCCGAGGCACTGGCCGATGTCGCCGACGTCCGCGAGCGCTTTCTGCGCGAGGCGCGCACCGCGGCGAAGCTGTCGCATCCGAACATCGTCCCGATCTATCGAGCCGACGAGATCCACGGCGTCGTATTCATCGTCATGGCGTTCGTGGACGGTGAGTCGCTGGCCGATCGACTCGCCGCGCGCGGGGCGCTGGCCGCCGGCGAGGCGCTGCCGATCCTGAGCGATGTCGCGCGCGCGCTCGATAACGCCCATGCCCTCGGCATCGTGCACCGCGACGTCAAGCCAGAGAACATCCTGATCGACCGAAAGACCGGTCGCGCCATGGTCACGGATTTCGGCATTGCACGTGTCGCCGAGGCGAAGCCGCTCACCGCTACCGGCCAGGTGCTCGGCACGGTGCACTACATGAGCCCGGAGCAGGTGAGCGGCGAGAGCGTCGACGGGCGGAGCGACCTCTATTCGCTCGGCGTCGTCGGATTTCGCGCCGTGACGGGTCGCCTGCCATTCGACAACGAGTCGGCGTCGGCGGTGCTCGTCGCCCACGTCGTCAAACCGCCGCCGCGCGTGCGCGAGGTTGCGCCTAACGTACCGGCGGCGGTCGCGCAGCTCATCGACCGCTGTCTCGCGAAGAGTCCGGATGCGCGCGCGGCCGTGGGCGACAGCCTGGCGTCGCTCTTCGACGCGGCCATCGGCGCGACCGAGCTCGAGCCATCGATATCGGCGAGTGTGCCTAACGTGATCTCCGAGCGCGAAGCGCAGGCGGTATGGTCGCGCGCCGCGGAGCTGCAGGCGATGACCGGGGTGCAGGCGCCCGTTGCCGCGCCGCCCTTGCGGCAGCTCGTCCCTCCGCCAGTCGAACCGCTCGACAGCCGCGACCGACGGACGTTGACGAGTGGTTATCGCTACACCGACGTTCGCGATGCGGCGGTGGAGGCGGGCATTCCCGAGCGCTATCTATCTCGCGCGGCCGCCGAGCTGCTCGCGCCCGGCGCACCTAACGACTCGACGTTACCGGTGGCGATTGTCGACGAAACACCGCGCGGCTCGATGTGGGCTGGCGCGCCGATGTCGATACTCTACGAAGTGCAGCTGAGCGGCGAAGTGCCCGAGTCGGAACTGTACGTGCTGGTGGATACGATTCGGCGTCGTATGGGAGAGCCGGGGCACGTCGGCACCATCGGCAAGAGCGTCTCGTGGAGCTCGGCGAACAAGAACCGCCGCCTTCAGATCTCGATCGTCGCTCGCCATGGTAAGACGAGCATTCGGGTGGACGAGCGTCTCGGCCAGCTCGCCGGGGGGTTATACGGCGGCATTGTCGGCGGTGGCGGCGGTGGGTCGGGCGGCATCGCGTTCGGTATCGGGATGGGCGCGTTTCACTCGGCCTTTATGGCCTTGGGGTTGTGGGGCGGAGTCATCGCCGGGGCTGCGCTACTTGCGCGCACGATTTTCAAGGCACAGGTGCGCGATCGACGCGAGACGCTTCGTTCTCTCGTCATGGAGCTCGCCGATCAGGCGCGCGACCTGATCCGCTCACTGCCGAGCGCCACACGATAGCTGCTGGGCCTTCGCCAGCAGGATTGTTCAAAGCAAGAGCGAAAGTCCGTTCAAGACGTTGACGTGCACCGGTCGCAGCTTACGACACGTCACCGCACGGATACCCTGGAGGTCCAGGTGCGCTCGCTCAGGAATGCCCCGGCTCGGCACAGAATCGCCAGCCTGATGCTCGTTTTCGTTGTCGCCGCCGGTTGCAACAAGGATGTCGTGTCCCCGGTCGTGCACGGCCCTGGCCCGGCGCGGACGATCAATGTCGCGTTCTGCTCGGGGCTGGAGCCACGCTGGGTCGCGTTTCAGGATGGCGACGGCGCGTGGGTTCATGCGCAGCCAATCGTGATCGGGCAGCAAACTGTCTTCCAGCACACCTTCTCGTCGAATCACGCGGCGATCGCCAAGGTATCCGCGTTCGCGAACAGCCTCACGCTGCTCGACATCCAGTATGGTGCACCCGAAGAGCTGGCGATCGTCGCCGACACGAATCCGTCGCACTGCGGACCGGCGGTCTCCAAGACCCTGCTCGGCACGATCGCCGGCCTCGAGAGCGACGACATCGCGACGATCAGCGCGAGCGTGTTCTCACGGGCGTTCATCGTCTTCGACGCGCAGCACAGCTTCATTCTGAGCGGCCTCGCGAACGGCCCACAGGACATCCTGGCGACTCGCGACAGCCGTGTGAACAACGTCGAAGTGCTCACGAGCATGATTCTCCGTCGCACGCCGCAGCTTGCCGACAGCGCGACAATTCCCGTCTTCGACTTCAATTCCCCCGAGGCGTTCGCGCCGGTCGTCGCGAACCTCACCGTGCTCGGTCAGGGTCCGGAAGGGGTGATCACGCATACGACGCTGCACACCGCGAACAGCGAGAGCATCATCTCCTTTCGCTCGACGAACGTGACGGCCGCGATCCACGGCTACGACGCGCTCCCGGAGAGCAAGCTCGCCGCGGCCGATCTGCAAGTTCTCACGGCCGCCGTCGCCCCCTCATCCAACCCGACCGATGGCGTTCGGACGGCGAGCGTCTACTTCCGCGCGCCGGGCAATCAGACGATCACGATCGGCGCGCCGCTGGTGGCGCCGACCGTCAGCACCGTCGCCACGACGCCCTCGCTGCGCTTGCGCGGGGTGTTCACGGCGCAGCCGGATTACGATCGGAGCGCGTTGATCACCTACCAGCAGGGTGAGAACACGCTCGTCACCGTCGGGATGACGGCGACCTACGCCCGCCTGACGAGCGGCGGCTACGATCTGACCATACCGGATCTCACGGCAGTGTCGGGATTCGATGCGGCGTGGGCGCTCCAGCCTGGTGTGAACGTGCTCTGGAACGTGAGCAGGACTGGCGGCACGCTGGGTCTCGGCCTGAATGCGGTGCCGACGAACGGCGCCACGGAACGCAATGTAGTGAGTCTCTCCACACTCATGACGCCCTGACGGAGTGAGCCATGACCGTAACCGCGGACCTCGAGCGAAGCCTGCGCTACCTGCTCGCCTGGGCGCCGGCAGTCGAAGCGGCAAAGACGACGCTGTCGCAGCGCGCGGTGCCCGACGCGGCGCTGCACGCCGGTACGCTGAGCTTTGAGGCGCGGACGCGCTTCGGCACGATGATCGGGTCGACGACGAACATCATCGGCGCGCTGGTTGGCGCGCCGGACCACTCGATGGCGCGCGGTTGGGTGGAAGCGGCGGTGTCCACGCTCGCCACCGGCAGCACACGCGTCGACCATTACGTGCGGCGGGCGCTCGACGCCGACCGGCACTCGTCGATTCAATTCGTGCTGCGCGGTGCGACCGTGGTCGCTGTGTCGTTAGGCAACCGCGACGTGACGTCGGTGTTGCTGCAAGGCGTCCTGACGATTCGCGGTGTGTCGCGCCGCGTCGAGGTCCCGGCGACGATAACACGCAGTGCGTCGATCACGCGCGTCACGTCCCGGTTTCCTCTCCATCTGCCGGACTATGGCGTCACCAGGCTCACCAGCCTCCTCGGTCTGTTGCACGTCCAGCCACGCGTCGAGGTGCGCGTCAACCTCTGGTTCATTGACCGGCTTCTTGCCTTCACCGACGATGCGCCCGAAGCAGCGCACCAGGAGTGACTCCGAAGCGCCGCTTGAAGAAGCGGGTGAAGTGTGCCTGGTCGGCGAATCCCGTCCGAAAGGCGACGTCCGACAGGGCGACATCCGGCGTGTCCAGCAGACGGCGCGCCCGATCGAGGCGAAGCGCGAGCAGATGCTGATGTGGCGCGCTGCCGACGGACTCCTTGAACGAGCGCGCGAAATGCGCCGGCGACAGGCCGGCCTCGCGCGCGAGCACGTCGATCGTCAACGGACCGGTGGCCTGTGCCTCCATCAGTTCGAGGATGCGGCGCCTAACGCCTGGCGCGAGTCCACCGCGCGCGGGAGGGCCACGATGCGGCGCCGTGCCGGCCTGCTGCGCCAGCTGCAGCCCCAGCGCCGCCGCCAACGTGTCCACGAACGCCAATCCGCTGGGCGTGTTCGCGCGTGCTTCTTCGGCGAGCGCGCTTACGAGATGTCGAACCTGGGGTCCGCCAATCTCGTAGCTCCGGTGGAGCGCGACGGGCCGTGCCCCGTCGTCGCTGCCACTCAGCATACGGTCGAAGCGAACCGGATCGAACGACATGCGCACGTACGCGTGCGGGGTCGCGCACCGAACGCGCAACGAGAAGCCCTGCCCCGCCGGATTCAACCAGCCCGTTCCCGGATCGAGCCGCACCGCGCGGTAGCCATGTTGTTCGCGGATCTCGATCGTCACTGGCCGTTCGTCGACATTGATGCCGAGATAATGATGCGCCAGAGCGATATCATCGACCTCAGCGACGTCGTTCCGCCCGGCCTCGAACAACACTCCGGGCCAGTCGAGCGCCTGCGCGGTGGCGACACTTCGGTCATCTCGGACTGGAACGATCCGTCGAGGCGCACGTCGATCGACCAGCGGCACGACACATCGAAGTCGGGCTGTCATGAGTGCCAGAGGCTAGGGACTAGGGGCTAGGGCCTAACCCGTAGCCTCTCTTCTTGTCTACGCAATGGATCGTCGCCGCGGGCCAGACTCGGCCGCGCAATCACACTGTTCCGCCGCGTCGACGTGCTCGGCGATCATCGCGCTCACCTCAGCCGGATGCGTGAGAGGACTCATGTGCCCCGCGCGCGCCAGCACGCGCAGATGCGCATCCGGAAGGATCTGAACCAGCTCGTCGGCGATCGCGCGCGCCGGCTTCGGCGTGCGCTCCCCCGCGATCAGGCGTGTTTGAGCATGAATGCCGCGGTAGTCGCCAATGGACGCGTTCAGGTGCGAGATGAGCTCGAACTCGGCCCCGACTTTGCCGACGGTCTGCACGACGCCTCGGCGCGCCCTCGGAGACATCGACCACCAGCGCATCCGACCCACCCAGTACTTCACGTACACCGAGGCTGCACCGCGGTCGCGTCGCAGTCGCAACGCCGACGTCAAACGCTCGCCAACGCCGGTGATCTCCTTCCATTCTCGAATGCGTCCCGTGAGGCGGAGAAGGTGAAAGGCGACGGGCTCCACGAGCGTTAGGCTCTTCACGCGCGGGCCGAGTACGCGGGCCGCCTCGAGGGCGACGGTGCCGCCATACGAGTGTCCAACGAGATGAACCGGCTCACCGACACGATCGGCCAACGTCAGGATCGCACCGAGGTCGGACCAGGGATGGAGAGCGGTGTTCACCGGCCATGGCTCGGAGCGGCCGTAGCCAAGGAGATCTGGCGCGAGCACGCGATAGCGATCACGCAACGTCGTGACGAGCGGCGCCCAGGTGGCGTGGGTTCCTCCCGAGCAATGCGCAAGAATGACCGGCGCGCCGGCTCCGACGTCCTGATATGCGAATGTGCGCCCATCTACTACGAGGGTCGCGAGCGTATCCAGCCGGCGGCTGCCGTCGCGTGCATTGCTGGCGCTGATGCGCGGAAGGTGGGTGTTTGTCATGGGCCGCACTTTACTGATTGCGACGGCGCGCGAGCATCGGCGCCGCGGCGACTCCGCTGTCGGACCGGAAGCCAACCTCGTGTAGGACTGCGTCCGACACTCTGGCGCCGTCGCCGTCCGCGTAGTCATTTGTCCTACGGCGCGTCACGCCATGCGCCGCTGTTCGCGCGGTGCCTAACGCGCCATCCTTCGCGTCGAGACGACCGTGTCCCTATCCCCCGATAGCCTCCGCGAGCTGTTCTTCGCGCAGTCCATCGACGGGTTCTTCATCATGATGCTCGATGAGCCCATCGAGTGGAACGACGCGGCCGATAAAGACGCGCTCCTCGAGCACGTCTTTCAGCATCAACGCATGACGATCGTCAACGAAGCATACGCGCGCCAATACCGCGTCTCGATGGACGAGCTGATCGGAAAAACGCCAGCCGAATTCTTCGCGCACGACATCGAGGCGGGGAAGGCGGGATGGCGCGCGATGTTCGACGCCGGTCATTTGCACAACGAGACCGACGAGCGCCGCATGGACGGCACGCCGGTGCGCATCGAGGGACATTATCTCTGCGTGTATGATGAGCAAGGCCGTATCACGGGGCACCTCGGCATTCAACGGGACATCACCGATCGACATCGTGCCGCCGAGGAGATCGCAGCCTCACGAGGGGAGTTGCGCGCGCTCGCGGCGCGGCTCGAGACGATCCGCGAGGAGGAACGCACCCGCATCGCGGGCGAGCTGCACGACGAGCTCGGACAGGCGCTCACGGGACTGAAGTTGGACCTCGCCTGGCTGGAGCGCCGGCTGAATCGGCACTCGCAGTCCGAGCTCGTCGATCGCTGCGCCAACCTCCTTGGCCGCTTCGACGACGTGATGATCTCCGTGCGGCGCATCATCACCGAGCTGCGACCCAGTGTGCTCGACCAACTCGGCCTGGGGGACGCCATCGAGTGGCAGGCACAGGACTTCGCCGCGCGCACCGGGCTCGCGCTGGATCTCGACATCCAGTGCCGTGGCGAATCGCCGGCCGGGGGCGTGTCGTCGGCGGTCTTTCGCATGCTCCAGGAGGCGCTCACGAACGTCGCGAAGCATTCGCGGGCGACGCGCGTACGCGTCATGCTCCGCATCGAGCCCGATTCGCTCGCGCTCGACGTGTGCGATAACGGGCGCGGCATCACGCCGGAGGAGCTGCGCGGATCGCACTCGCTCGGCCTGCTCGGCTTGCGTGAGCGCGCCATGGTCTGGGGCGGCAACGTCACGATCTCCGGCAACTCGACGCAGGGCACCACCGTCGCGCTGCGGATCCCGTTAGGCAGCGCGACCGCGGGAGGACAATGATCCGCATCATCATCGTCGACGACCATCCGGTCGTGCGCGCCGGGTTGCGACGGATCGCCGAAGACGACCGCGGCATCAGCGTCACCGCCGAGGCGCCGAGCGGCGACGATGCCCTCGCCGCGCTGAGGCAGCATGTGGCCGACGTCGTGCTGCTCGACGTGTCGATGCCCGGCTCACCGTTCACGGAGACGCTGCGCCGGCTGCGGGAAGCGCATCCCACGGTACGCATTCTCGTGCTCAGCGCGCACCCCGAAGATCAGTGGGCAGTCCGCGCTCTTCGCGGCGGCGCAGCCGGCTACCTCACGAAGGACCACTCGCCCGAGCAGCTGCTCGACGCCATTCGCCGCGTGCACCGCGGCGGCCGCTACGTGAGTCCGTCGCTCGCCGAACGCCTGGCGGCGCAGCTGGGGCAGGACTTCGTTGGCGCTCCGCACGAGCAGCTCTCCGACCGGGAATTCGACGTGCTGCGCGGACTGGGCGCGGGCCGGACGGTGAAGGAAGTCGCTGCCTCGTTAGGCCTGTCGCCGAAGACGGTGAGCACGTACCGCGTGCGGCTGATGGAGAAGCTGGGCTTCGCGACCAACGCCGATCTCGTGCGGTATACGGCGGAGCATGGGCTGCTCGAGTTTGGGTCGGTGAACGGCGTCAGGTGAGCCGGCCGCCGCCGTCGCGTTGAGCGTGGCGCGTTGAGCGTGGCGCGTTGAGCGTGGCGGGTATTGAACGAAGCGTTGATTTGGCGTGAGTTGTTCGAGTGCTCACCACCATATCAACGCCTCGTTCATTTTCACCCGCCCAACGCCCAACGCTCCGTTACGCGTCTGTTACAAAACGTTCCGGGTCGCGTTACCCGAGCCGGCGAACGTCCAGAGGCGCCGTCATCGGGCAACCCACTCACCGGAGCAGAACCGTGAAGCTTTTCCCCTTCGCCATCGCGGCCACGTTCGTCGTCGCGGCGTGTTCCAGCAATTCAGACAGCGGGCACAAGGACAGTGCGGCTGGGGCCGCACAGAGCGGAGGCGCGGCGGCGGCGACGACTGGCGGCGCGTCGGATGCGCAACTCACCGGTGCTGGCGCGACCTTCCCGGCGCCCATCTATCAGAAATGGTTTGCTGACTACGCCGCCAAGACCGGCGTGAAGATCAACTATCAACCGATCGGCTCGGGCGGCGGCATTCGCCAGCTCTCGGAGCAGACAGTGGACTTCGGCGCGAGCGACGCCCCGATGACCGACGACGAGATGGCGAAGGCGAAGGGCGGGCCGGTCCAGCACATCCCGACGGTGCTCGGCGCCGTGTGCGTCACGTACAACCTGCCGGAAGTTAATAAACCTCTCAATCTCACCGGCGATGTCATCGCCGACATGTTCCTTGGCAAGATCACGAAGTGGAACGACTCGCGCATCGCCGCGCTGAACAAAGGCGTCACGCTGCCGAATCGCGATATCGTTGTCGTGCACCGCGCGGACGCGAGCGGCACGAACTACATCTTCACCGAGTACCTCACGAAGGTCAGTCAGGCCTTCAACTCCGCTCCAGGCAAGGGCAAGGAAGTGCAATGGCCCACCGGACTCGGTGCGAAGGGAAATGATGGAGTCACTGGCCAGGTGAAGCAGACGCCTGGTGCTGTCGGCTACGTCGAGCTGGCCTATGCGCGGCAGAACAAGCTGCCGACGGCGGCCATTCGGAACGCCGCGGGTCAGTTTGTCGCGCCGTCGATCGAGGCGGTCACGGCGGCGGCGGCCGGCGTCGCTCAGAACCTTCCCGCCAGCACGGATTACCGGCTCTCGATCACGAACGCACCCGGCGCGCAAGCCTACCCAATCTCGTCGTTCACGTGGATCCTCATGTACAAGACCCAGCCTAACGCGGAGAAGGGAAAGAAGCTGCAGGACTTCGTCCACTGGGCGCTGCACGAAGGTGAAGTCGAGGCCTCCGGACTCGACTACGCGCCCCTCCCCGCGCTGATGGTGAGGCGACTGGATTCCACGCTCGCGACCATGAAGGTCGGTGCGACGCCGTGACCGAGATCGTCGCGCGCGACGCTGCGCCAGTGGGAACCGCGACGGGCGTCCCGACGCGTCCGTCGCGACGCTGGACGGAGATCGGCAGCGAGCTCGGTGATCGGATCTACTCCTGGTCGATCACGGGGTTCGCCGCGCTGGTACCGATCCTTCTCCTGCTGATCTTCCTGGCGGTTGGGGTCGCGGCGTGGCCCGCGCTCCGCACCTTCGGATTCTCGTTTCTGACGTCGAGCGATTGGGATCCGGTCGCGGGGCACTTCGGTGCGGCACCGGCGATTTACGGAACGATCGTCTCGTCGATCCTCGCACTGATCATCGCGACACCGCTTGCGTTAGGCGTCGCGGTGTTTCTCTCGGAGTTCGCGCCGCCCTGGATTCGACAGCCGGTCGCGTTCGGCGTCGACATGCTCGCCGCTGTGCCAAGCGTCATCTATGGACTGTGGGGGATCTTCGTTCTGATTCCCTTCCTCCGCGAAAATCTCATGCCGTTCTTGCGCGACACGCTGCACCTCGGCGTGTTGCCCTTCTTCTCGGGGCCGGCCTATGGCTCGAGCATGCTCGCGGCGGGGCTCATCCTCGCCATCATGTGCCTGCCGTACATTTCGGCCGTGACGCGCGAGGTGCTCCTCGCGGTTCCGCGCTCACAGCGCGAAGCCGCGGTCGGCCTCGGCGCGACACGTTGGGAAGTAATTCGTGACGCGGTCATCCCGTACGCGCGGTCGGGCATCATCGGCGGCATCATTCTCGGCCTGGGACGCGCGTTAGGCGAGACGATGGCGGTGACGATGCTCATCGGCAATCGCCACGAGATTTCGGCCTCGCTATTTGCTCCGGGCTACACGATGGCGTCGCTCATCGCGAACGAGTTCAGCGAGGCGACCGGTGATCTTCATCTGTCGGCGCTGATGGCCGTCGGCTTCGTGCTGCTCCTCGTGACCTTTCTCGTCAACGCGATCGCGCGCTGGCTCGTCTGGCAAACCGCGAAGGAGCGCTGATGGCAACGACACAGACCAGCTGGAGGCACGCGCCGAGCGGGCGCCAGCGCGCAGTCGCGGAGCGGACCCAGCGCTCGATTCGGATACGCCGCTTGCGCAGCCACATCATGATCGGGTTGATGTACGCCGCCGCGGTGATTGCGATTCTCCCGCTGCTGCTGATCGTCATCCATCTGTTCCGCATGGGCGCGTCGTCGATCAACGTCGCCTTTCTTACCCAAGTGCAGAAGCCGCCGGGCGAGTCCGGGGGCGGCATGGCGAATGCCATCGTCGGGACGCTGATACTCATCTCGATCGCGAGCGCGGTGGGGCTGCCCGTCGGCATTGGCGCGGGGCTTTACCTGGCCGAAAAGCGGGCGACGCTACTGGCGACGACGGTACGCTTTCTCGCCGACGTGCTGAACGGGCTGCCATCGATCGTCATGGGCATCTTCGCCTGGTCGCTGCTGGTGAAGCCCGTGAGACATTTCTCGGCGCTTGCTGGCGGCATGGCGCTGGGCGCGATGATGATCCCGATGGTGACGCGCACCACGGAGGAGATGGTGCGGCTCGTGCCCATCTCGCTCCGAGAAGCAGCCCTCGCGTTAGGCTACTCGCGCTGGCGGACCTCCCTATCGATCGTCCTGCGAACGGCCCTGGGCGGCATCGTGACGGGCGCGCTCGTCGCCATGGCGCGGATCGCCGGCGAGACCGCGCCACTGCTCTTCACGGCGTTAGGCAATCAGTTCTGGTCGACGTCGCTTCGGGCGCCGATCGCGGCGCTTCCTTTGCAGATTTACAACTATGCAATCAGTCCCTACGACGAGTGGCACACGCAAGCCTGGGCGGCCGCCCTCGTCCTCGTCGGCATTGTCCTCGTCATCAGTCTTGCCGCACGTGTCGCCACGCGACGTCGCTACGGCGCCGGCGACTGAGCGGTCGCGGCCCGCGACCTCGGGCGCCCCGGCGGTTCGCATCGCCGTGGAGGATCTGAACGCGTACTTTGGCGATGTTCATGCTGTGCGACACGTCTCTGTCGCGCTGCCCGATCGTCACGTCACGGCCATCATCGGCCCGTCGGGCTGCGGGAAGTCCACCTTCCTGCGGTGCCTGAATCGCATGCACGAAACGATACCCAATGCGCGCGCCACCGGCACGGTGCTCCTCGACGGGCATGACATCTACGACGTGAGTCCCGTCGCCGTCAGGCGACAGATCGGTATGGTCTTCCAGCGACCGACGCCATTTCCGACGATGTCCATTCGCGAGAACGTCGCGGCGGGTCTCGTGGTCGCGGACCACAAGCCGAATGGAAAGCAAACCGACGAGATCGTCGAGCGCGCCCTGAAGCGTGCCGCGCTCTGGGACGAGGCGAAGGATCGCCTCAAGACGAGCGCCACGGGGTTGTCCGGGGGCCAGCAGCAACGGCTGTGCATCGCGCGTGCGCTGGCGACCGAACCGGAGGTCCTCCTGCTCGACGAGCCCACGGCATCGCTCGACCCCATCAGCACGCAGAAAGTCGAAGAGCTGATCTACGAGTTGCGTACCGACGTGACCGTGATCATCGTGACGCATAACATGCAGCAGGCGGCGCGCGTCTCGGATCAGACGGCGTTTTTCCTCGGCGGCGAGCTGATCGAGGTCGCGCCGACGGAGGCGATGTTCACGAGTCCGAGCGACGAGCGCACCGAAGCCTACATCACCGGACGGTTCGGATGACCGGCGTCGTGCCTAACGAATCAGTGCCTGCCCGCCGGAGCGGCGCGTCCGAAAGAGTATTGGAGCACCCCGGCGCGATCGTCGCCAGAGATTTCTCCTTCTGGTACGGCGAGAATCAGGCGCTTCACAACATCGACTTCGTGATCGAGCCCCGTGCGATCACGGCGCTCATCGGGCCGTCCGGATGCGGCAAATCGACGTTCCTGCGCTCGATCAATCGCCTGAATGCGCTCATCCCTGGTGTGCGCCATGCGGGCCGGATCGAGCTGGATGGTGCCGACGTGTATGATTCGTCCGTCGACCTGGTCACACTTCGCCAGCGCATCGGAATGGTGTTCCAGCGGTGGAATCCATTTCCGAAGTCGATCTATGCGAACGTGGCGTACGGCCCTCGGATCAACGGGGTGCACGATCGCCGCGAGCTCGATCTCATCGTCGAGACGTCGTTGCGACGCGCGGCGCTGTGGGAGGAGGTCCGCGATCGCCTGCGCGAGAGCGCGACGAGCCTGTCGGGCGGGCAGCAGCAGAGGCTCTGTATCGCTCGCGCCCTGGCGAACGAGCCGGAAGTCCTCCTCCTCGACGAGCCGGCGAGCGCCCTCGACCCGATCTCGACGCAGCGAGTCGAAGAGCTGCTCTATGAGCTCAAGCAGGAGCTGACGGTCGTGATCGTCACGCACAACTTGCAGCAGGCGGCGCGCATTTCAGACAACACCGCCTTCTTTTTCCTTGGACGTTTGGTCGAAGCCGGGCCAACCGATCAGATATTCACAAACCCACGTGAAGAGCGTACGGATGCGTACGTGACCGGGAGGTTCGGATGACCACCCCTCAAGCAGCCGGCGAACGGCAGACCGGCTTTCGCCATTTCCACGAGCAGCTCTCCGAGTTGAAGCAGCGCCTTCTCGACATGTCGGAGAAGGCCGAGTCGTTGATCGACCTTGCTGTCGAATCGCTGCGAGAACGTGATTCAGGCAAAGCCGAAGCGGTGCTCGCCGCCGATCACGAGCTGGATGATCTCGAAGTCGAGGTCGAGCAGCGTGCGATCTCTCTGCTCGCTCTACAACAACCGATGGCGCGCGACCTTCGGTTTATCGTGGGCGCGATCAAGATCTCGAGTGATCTCGAGCGAGTTGGCGATCACGCGGTGAACATCGCGCAGTGCACGTTGCGTCTCCTCGACGTACCGATGTCGCTCGCTCCCGGCCTCGAGATCGATGAGATGGCAAAGCGCGCGCGCGAGATGCTCGGCGATGCCATCGATGCATTCATCCGGGCCGACGGCGCGTTGGGCCGCTCGGTCTGCAAGCGCGACGACGAAGTGGACGCGCTCGAGGAGTCGACGTTTCGCGTACTGCTGACTCATATGATGGAGAGCGCGACGACGATCTCGCCGGCGCTGCAGCTCCTGTTAGTGAGTCGTAATCTCGAACGGGTGGCGGATCTCGCCACGAATATCGGCGAGGGCGCGGTGTATCTCGCCGAGGGGAAGCAGATCAAGCACCACTTCGAGGAACGCGCCGCGGGCAAGGCCGCGGCTCCCAGGAGCTGATCAGCGCCTGCATCCCGTGACCTCGGCGTTACAAACTGGTCGGAGGGTCGTTACGAGGCACCGGTAGTGTCCGGTCTGTTCACGCTACCCTTCCACTCCGAGATCCATGACAACGATCCGTCTCCGCTCAACTGCAATCGCTGCCGCGGCGATCATGCTCGCGTCGGCGTCGATGCTCTCGGCGCAAAGCACGGTGACCATTCCGCCCATCGACTTCTCGGGCGTGATCTACAGCAACTTTCAATATCGCACCGATCAGCGCGCTCCGAACTTCAACAAGTTCGATCTCGAGCGCGCGTATCTGACCTTCCGTACGCCGGCCGGCGACCGCGCCAGCATCCGCATAACGACCGACGTCTACCAGCAGCAGAACACGCCGCAGGATCAGTACTATCAGGGCTGGGCCATCCGGCTCAAGTACGCGTACCTGCAGTACAACTACATCACCGGCAAGCCCACGGACCTGACCGCGGCATTCCGCATGGGCTCACTGCACACCGTCGTCATCGATCACGAGGAGCAGTTCTGGCCCCGCTGGATCTCACAGACGGATGTCGAGCGCGCGGGCCTGATGAGCTCCGCCGATATCGGTGTCGCGACCGAGATCAATCTGCCTAACAAGTTCGGCCAGATCTACGTCCCCGTGACGAACGGACCGGGCTACACGTCGCGCGAGGTCGATCGATTCAAGGATTATCAGGGACGCTTCACGCTCACACCACTCGCAAACAGCAAGGCAGGCATCTTCACGACCTGGGCGATTTCGCCCTGGATCTACGAAGGCCGTGTCGCCAGCCCGTTCGTCAACAGTCCCGCCCCCGGAGCCACCTCGAACGGACCGGTCGGTATCGGACTGGATCGCAACCGCTGGGGTGTCTTCAGCGGCATTCGTGATCCGCGCCTCACGGCTGGTGTGCACTACGTGAACTTCCATGGGCAGAGCCAGACGGGTCTCAACACCCCAGCGTCTCCTGCCGTCACCGTCGACTCGACGGGACACATCATCTCGGGCTTCGCCGTCCTCAAGCCGCTCGCCGTGTTCGACACCACGATGAGATGGTTCAACCTCATCGCGCGCTACGACAAAGTCACGACGAATACGAACTACAGCCCCGAAGCGCAGTACCATGTCTTCATCGGCGGCATCTTCTTCGACCTGAACCGGCGTGTCTCGATGTCCGTTGATTATCAGGAGCAGCTGTCGAACAATTATCCGGTCGTGAACAACGTCACGATCACACCGACGCCCCCGCTCAAGACCTGGTTCGTGCACATGGTCGCGAATTTCTGACGGTGAGCGGTGGTCGGTGAACGGTGGTGCGTGATCACCGTCACACCGTCCACCGATCACTACTTCAGCGTCACCGCGATCAAGCCGCCATTGTGCCCGGGCCCGAACTTCGTGTTCGCGTCCTGGGGCTCGTAGAAGCGCATCTCCTTCACGGTGCTCGCGCGGATGCTCGTCAGGGCCTCGAGCCCGTCGGCGCGGCCACCGTTTACGTAGACGTCCACCGGTCGAGCTATCGGATTGCTTTCCGTCTGCACATCTCGCGAGCGCAGGAACGACGGTCGCAACTGCTGTAATGCCTCGTACGCCGATCGATCGCTGACGCTCTCGAGCTCTTGCTCGGTGACGATATAGCGCGACACCCCCGTCGGTCCTCGCGTCGCGCTCGCCTGCGACGCGGTGGACGACGGACTGCCTCCGCCCGAAGCACATCCGAGCGCGAACAGAGCTGCCGAAGCGAGCGCGACGAGTATTCTCTCACTGCGCATGATGAGTCTCCACTCGGGTCAATGCCTGACGAATGGAGTAGAGAATACTCTCCTGCGCGGCTGGAGGGCAGCGGGACGCGCCGGCAGCCGCGCCCCGCGCCATCGAGCAGCTAGTTCTCGGATCGGATGGCCGAAGCCGGGTCTATCCCGACGGCACGCCGCGCCGGGACCACGCACGCCAGCGCCGCTACCGCGACGAGGATCAGCGGTACCGCCACGAACGTCAAAGGATCGGTCGCGCTCACGCCGAAGAGTTGGCCGCGCAGAACCCGCGTCAGGAGAGCCGCGCCCACCAGACCCAGCGCGGCTCCCAACAGCGTGAGGGACATTCCCTGTCGCATGACCATCATGATCACCTGCGGCCAGGACGCGCCGAGGGCGATGCGAATACCCAGTTCGCGCCGGCGCTGCTGCACCGAGTACGCGATGACGCCGTAGATACCCACCGCCGCAAGAGCGAGAGCGAGCGCCGCGAACGTCGCGAGCAGCGCCGCATAAAAGCGGCGCTCGGCGATGGATTCCCGGACGACGTCCGACAGCGGTCGCGCGTCATAGACGGGCAGCGACGAGTCGAGCTGATGGACGACATCGCGCGCGCCGGCGAGCACCGCCGTTGCTGGCCCCGACGAGCGCATGACCACACTCATCTCGTCGAGCGGCCACTGCGCGAGCGGCGCGTAGATTCCCGGCTGTGGACGCGAGGCAAGGCTGAACTGCCGCACGTCGCCGACGATCCCGACGATGCGTCCACCGAGAGCGCGGCCATCGCGGTGCCACCCGGTTTCGAGGGTCTGACCGATCGCATCCTCGTTAGGCCAGTAGCGGCGCGCGGCCTCGGCGCTGATCAGGAGCACACGATCGCCGCCGGCGCGGTCCTCGGCGGTGAAGCCACGTCCCCGAATCAGGGGAATGCCCATGGTGCGGAAGTAATCAGCGGTCGCGACGCGAACCTGCGCATGCGGCTCCTCCGCGCCACTGGCTTCGGGTCGTCCGCCGATGGCGAAGCTCAGACTGAAGCCGCCACCACTCAAGGGCAGCGAGAAGGAGATGCCCGAGCCTGTGACGCCGGGCAGCCGATCGAGCCGTGCCAACAACGCCGAGGCAAATTGCTCCTGTCGCGCCGCATCGGGGTAGCGTACGGGCGAGAGCGAGAGAGAGAACGTCGTCACCCGAGCCGACTGAAATCCGGGGTCCACAGCGGTGAGCTGGCCGAAGCTCCGCAGGAGGAGCCCCGCGCCGGCCAGCAACGTTATCGCAAGCGCTACTTCGGCGACGACGAGTATCTGCCGCAGGCGGCCGCCACCTAACGAGTTGCCGCGGCTGCCGGCGCGCAGCCGACCCTCCACGGCCCGGCGCGAGCCCTGAACCGCCGGCACGAGCCCGAATAACAATCCGCTGGTGATCGTCAGTAGCAACGCAAAGGCGAGCACGACGCCATCGACGTGCACGGCGTTCAGGAGGGGCAGCTCGCCGGGCGCGAGCAGGACGAGCGCGCGTGTGCCGAGCATCGCGAGCACGATACCCACAATCCCGGCGCCAAGTGACAACACCATGCTCTCCGTGAGAATCTGCCGGACGAGCCTTCCCCGGCCGGCGCCCAACGCGGTGCGGACCGCTAATTCCATTTCCCGCCCCGCCGTACGACCCAGCGACAAGCTCGCGACGTTCACGCACGCGATCAGCATTACGAAGCCGACGGCGCCGAGGAGCACCATCAGCGGCCCGCGAACGTGCCCGACGAGCTCCTCCTGCAGCGGCATCACGCGCGAGGTCACGTCGAGGTTGTGTCGCTGGTCGAGCCGCTCGAGGCGACCGGCGATCGCGCTCATCTCCGCCCCCGCGCTTCCCAACGAGGCACCGGGCGCGAGCCGCCCGACGACCTCGATCCAACGCGCGCCTCGCGCACCCGCGGCAACATCGGACGGCGCGAACCGCGTCGTCAGCCACAGATCGACGTCCCAGGGCCGGTGGAGATCCGCGGGCGCGACCCCAATGACGGTGGTCGGCGCGTCGTCGAGATCGATCGTGCGGCCGATGACCGACGGGTCGGCGCCGAAGCGCCGGCGCCAGAGTCCGTCGCTCAATACTGCGACACGTGGCGCGCTTGGCGCGTCCTCACCGGCGACGAACCCGCGGCCGTGCACCGGTCGCACGCCGAGCACGTCGAAGAAGTTGGCGGACACGCGCGCCTGCGTCAGGCGCTCCGGCTCTCCATTGCCGGTCAGGTTCGTCGTGCTCAGGAAAAACGCGGCCATACCGGCAAAGGACCGTGCCTGGGATCGCCAATCGAAGAAATCCGGAGGCGATACGGCCGCTGTACTACCGCGAATGACTGATTGTATGGCAACGAGCCGCGCCGGCTCCGGATAGGGCAGCGCACGTAGGAGCACGCCCCGGACAACACTGAAGATCGCGGTATTGGCACCAACGCCCAACGCGAGCGTCAGTATCGCGATCACGACGAATGCCCGGCCACGGCCGAGGACACGCAGCGCATAACGAGTGTCCTGGCGGAGCTCCTCGAGCCACCAGCCGCCGCGCGCTTCTCGCGCTTCGTCCTGGAATCGCGCCACGCCGCCGAAACGGCGCCGGGCGACGCGACTCGCCGTATCCGCATCTGCCCCGAAGCGCCCGAGATCGTCGGCTTCCATATCGAGATGAAAGCGCATCTCGTCATCCATCTCTCGCTCGACCGCGTCGTGATCGAAAAGGAGACGCGCCCGGCGGCGGAGTTTCTCGAGCCAACCCATGGATCCCTCGCGGTTCAGGTGGCGCGCAGGACGTGGTTCACGGCGAGCGAGAACACGCGCCAGCTCTCCGTCTCGGCATTGAGCTGCCGCTTCCCCTCGACCGTGAGTTGGTAGAACTTGGCCTTTCGCCCCTCCGGCGAGACGCCCCACTCGGCCTCGATCCAGCCGCGATCCTCGAGTCGGTAGAGGGCGGGATAGAGCGAGCCCTGCCCGACCTGCAACACCTCGGACGAGAGCTGCCGAATGCGCTTCGAGATCCCCCACCCGTGGAGCGGTCCGAGGGCGAGCGTCTTGAGGATCAGCAGATCCAGGGTGCCCTGGAGCAGATCGGCTCGAGAATCCATCGAGTCAGGGGCTAGGATCGGGGACAGGGGACTGGGAGTCTGACAGCCTAGTCCGTAGCCCCTCAAAAAGGACGATGCCTTGACGTTCGACAACAAGATGAGACGCTTGTTGTCGAACGTCAAGGCATCGTGGATTGTGTTGCCGCGGAGCCTAGAACTCGCGGCGCTTCATCTCTTTGAAGAAGTGCTCGCGCTCGACATCCGCATCTTCGTCGCGCGTCGGCGGCAGCGTCTTATCGTAACGCCGGCTCGAACGGGCCTTGGCCAGCTTCTCGGCTTTGGCCGCATTCTGCCGTACGAGCTTGGCTAGCTGCTTCTCATCCATAAGACCAGGGGGTAGGAGCGAGGGACCAGGGGCTGTCGAAGAGTAACGCGTGTATGGGCCGAACGTCACTGAGCCAGGTCACACGGGCGCTACGCGCCCGTGTGACCTGACTCGGGATGTGCGCGCGCAAGCGCGCACACATCCAAGCCTTATATGAAGTCGCTCGCGGGTTGCGCTCGCTCCTGCTCCGCCTCGCTGTATAAAAACTGTGTCCCCTGCGCTCGGCCGATAGGCCCTAGCCCGTACCCCTAGCGCTGCGCTCGCTGACCCTGAGGTAACGCACCGTCAATGAACTTTCTGAGGCCTTCGCGGAGCTTCACCATCGACGGCGAATCGATGTAGACCATGTGCCCCGCCTCGAAGTGCTCCGTTACGATTCCCGCGCGAACGCGTGGATCGACGGACATGTGGGCGAGCGTGTACTCGACAGCGAAATACGGCGTTGCCATGTCGTAGTAGCCCTCGGCTACGTACAGCTTCATCTCCGGATTCTTGGCGAATGCGCGCTCCAGTGAAGGGACGACGTTCGCGTAGCCGTTGTTCTGCGGATAGCGCCAGCGTCCGATACCGCCGCCGAGGATGTAGTACACGTCTTCGTTCCGATAGCCGAGCTCGCGACGGACATACTCACTCAGCACCGGCGTGAACGAATTGCGAATCGACGCGTCGCTCGGGTCGAACTGTCCACGCTCGGCGCCCTGATCGGTCAAATACGAGGTAAAGCGGCTGTCCAGTCGGCCGGAGTTGAGGTGCTGATCGCGCAGAAGCTCGGCGTCGAAACGGCCCAGCGAGATGCGCAGATCATTCTCTTCGGCGAAGGCCGGTGTCGTTCCGGTGAAGCGCGCGAGCTGCTCCGCGGTCGCGTGTCGTTCGGCGTCGCTGAGTCGCGCCCCGCGCATGAGGGCGTGCGCGTAGTCGGACTCCGCCCACTTCTCCGACTGCGCCGTCGCCTGCGCGACCGTGAGCTTCTGAAGATCGGGCGGAAGCTTCTTGTGATACCACGCCGTCGCGGTGTAGGACGGGATGAAGTTGATGAAGCCGATATCGTTGCCGGCGTCCATTGCCGACGCGCCGAAGTTGAGCACTGTCGAAATGAGGACGACACCATTGAGCGCGATTCCGCGGTCCGTGAGGTAGCCGCTGAGGTGCGCCGCGCGAGTGGTACCGTAGCTCTCGCCGGCGAGGAACTTCGGCGATCCCCAACGGTCGAACCTCGTCAGGTACAGGCGGATGAACTCCCCAACCGAGCGAATGTCCTCGTCGAGCCCCCAGAACTTCGGGCCGAGCTCAGGGCGCGCCGCGCGACTGAAACCTGTGCCCACCGGATCGAGGAAGACGAGGTCCGTCTGGTCGAGCAGCGTGGATTGATTGTCCTCGTAGACGTACGGGGGCGGCGGATTGGTACCGTCCGGGTTGAGATGCACTTTCTTCGGCCCGAATGCGCCCATGTGCAGCCACACCGTGGCTGAACCCGGGCCGCCGTTGAACACGAAGGTGAGCGGCCGCGTGCTCTGATCGGTGACGCCGTCGCGGTTGTAGGCGACGAAGAAGATGCCGCCCTCGACGACACCGGTGGTGTCATTCCGGATCGGCAGCATCCCGGTCGTCGCCGTGTAGCCGAGCGTCGCGCCGTGCAGGCGAATGCTGTGATGGGAGACGACCGGCAGTGCCTCGACCATGGAGAGAAAGTCGCGCGCACTCGGCCGGAGCGAGTCGCGCACCGCCGACCGCAAGGTGTCGCGCGTGGCGCCGCGCGCCGTGTCGCGCTGCGCATTACCGGGCTGACGAGCCTGGGCGGTGAGTGCGGAGCTGCTGAAGGCGAGCACCGCGGCGGCGCACATTACGCTGGCGAGAGCGGATGGAATATGATGTCTCATGCGATGGAAGGCCGAGGAAGGCAGAGGTTGTTGTTCGTTAGGCAGCTGCTTCCGGCTCCGGGCCAGCCGGAATGGCGTTGGCGGCGCGTTCTCGATAGGCAGCCCGCAGCAGGTTCGTCGCGGTGTAGATGACGATGACGACGACCAGCCATTGCACGACGTAGAGCGAGAGCTGCTTGACGATGAAGGCGGCGATCAGCACCGCGGGAACTCCGCCGACGAGCAGGCCTAACGATGCACGGCGATCGAAGCATCTCTCCCGGATGAAGCGGGCGCTGGCGATGGGCATGAGAAAGGCGCACGAGCCCATCATGATCGGAAAGGCCGTCGTCGGGTTCATGCCGCTGAGGCTGATGACGATCATGCACGGCGCGTAGAGGCCGATGCCGATGGTCATCAGCGCGCCGAGGGCGAAGTTCGCGGTTGCCGCGGCGGCCAGCTTTGTGCCGCTGAGTCCCATGAGCGTGCCGCCGGCGGGAGCGATGCCAAGCTGCTTGGAGATGAGGATGATCACGAACGCGAAGAGCACCGTGCCCATGCCGATCTGGATGCGCTGTCGCGGCCAGCGCGAGACGACGCCGGCACCGAGCCACGCGCCCATCACGGCGGCCAGGATCATGACGATGAGCGTTCGTGAATCGACGGGGACGAGTCGCGTATATATGAAGGCCTGAACGATCGTCGGGAGGGTATGGCCCACGTTGAGGGTGCCGGGAATGCGTTCGTCGCGCACGAGCCGCCACTGCCGGAAGATCGACGTCGTGGTCGCGTAGGAGCCGACTCCAAGGGTGTCGAAGAAATTCGTGACGAAACCGGTAGCAAGGAGCGCCCAGGCGTTTGCGTTTGGATCGGCAGGCTCGGAGACGGGCGCCGCGCGACGGACACCGATGACAAGGATCGCGATGTAGGCAACCGTCGTTATCGCGAGCGCGAGAAAGAGAATGTCACGAGCATCGAGGTGAGGCATCACGGGCCACCGGGCGAGAGTCGACGGTTGCATACGTTCATCAGCCTCAAGATGCTGCACCGGCGAACGGTCGGTGGCTAGGCCTGGTGGTTGGTGGCTGGTGGTTGGTTGTTGGCAGACATGTATGGGCGGCGCGGAGCGCTGCCTACCGAATTCACCAATCACCAGCCACCAGCCACCACTTGATTCCATCAAATGTTGAGGCTATGATCGAACCATGGAGCCTCGCGGTCTGGCCTGGCGGCGCTACCTGCGCTTCTGGCGACACGACGTCGATGCGGACATCGACGACGAGCTGCACTTCCATCTCGAGGAGCGGGTCGAGGAGCTCGTGCGCGGCGGGATGCCTGGCGACGAAGCGCGAGCCATCGCCCTGGCCGAGTTCGGGAGCGTCACCGCGGTGCGGGCGCGATTGCATTCGATCGACGAGCGACTCTCGCGGCGGCGCCGACGGGGTGCGTGGCGCGACGAGCTCGTGCTCGATCTCCGCTTCGCGCTGCGCGGCCTGCGCCGCCAGCCGGTGTTCGCGGCCATCGTCGTCGCGACGCTCGCGTTAGGCATCGGCGCCAACAGCGCGATCTTCAGCGTCGTCGATGCCGTGCTCCTCAAGCCGCTCCCGTATCGCGATCCCAGTCGGCTCGTACGCGTGTGGTCCACGTATCCGCCGCCGAAGGCGATCTTCGTCCAGATGCGCGAGCATACGCGCTCGTTCACCGGCCTCGCCGGCTACGGTTTGGAGCGTGACGTGAGCCTCCTCCGCCCGTGTGCCTCCGACGACGCGACCTGCGCGCCCGCTCGCGTGACGGCCGTGGATGTCTCGGCAAATCTCTTCTCGCTGCTCGGCGCCGGAGCCGCCCTCGGGCGTACCTTGCGCGATGGCGAGGACCGGCCGGGCGCGGACGGCGTCGTCGTCCTTGGACATGCGCTCTGGCAGCAGGCGTTCGGCGGTGATCCGGACGTCGTCGGTACGCGCGTGTCGATCGACGGCATTCCGCGAACCGTGATCGGCGTCATGCCGAATGGCTTCGCGCTGCCGACCGCCCGCACGCAGCTCTGGCTTCCGGCGACGATCAACGCGTCGAATGGCGTCGAGTACTGGTACGAGAGCAACCTGCGGATGATCGGCCGGCTTCGACCCGAGGTTACACTCGCGCAGGCGACGGCCGATCTGCGCGCCGCTGCCGATCGCGCACGACCGACCTTTCCGCTGCGGATGCCGGACAGCTGGGGACGAGATGCGGCGGTGATCCCGCTCGATCGCGATGACACCGCGAGCGCGATACCGATGCTGACGGTGTTGCTCGGATCCGTGCTTGCCGTGCTCCTCGTCGCCTGCGCGAACGTGGCCAACCTCGTGATGGTGCGCGGCGCGGCGCGCGAGCGCGAGGTCGCGATTCGTGGCGCCCTCGGCGCCGGGCGCGGGCGAGTCGTTAGGCAGATGCTCACCGAGAGCGTGGTGCTGGCCGTGCTCGGCGCGGTGGCTGGGCTGGCGGTGGCATACGCCGCTCTGCACGCCTTCCTCGCGCTGGTGCCGGCGCAACTGCCGCGCGTGGAGGAGATCGGGATCGACGGCCGCGTGCTCGCGTTCACGCTGGGATTGTCGCTGGCGACGAGCTTCGTCTTCGGGCTGATCCCCGCGATTCGTGCGTCGCGCCCCGATCTCCGGTCCACGCTCGCGACGGGCGCATCGCGCACGGCAACGCCGCACCGTCGCCTCTCCGAGGCGCTCGTCGTGGCGCAGATCGCTCTGGCGGTCCTGCTCCTCGCCGGCGCGGGCCTGCTGCTCAAGAGTCTCTGGCTGCTGCGCGAGGTCGATCCTGGTTTCCGGGCCGACCAGGTGCTCGCCGTAGACGTGCCACTGCCGAGCTTTCCGCGTGACTCGATTACGCGCGGCCGTGAGTTCTATGAATCGGTGCTCGCGCGCATGCAGGCGTTGCCGACGGTGCGCGCCGCGGCGGTCGCGACGGCAATTCCCTTTGGAGGAATGAGCAATCGGGCCGCTATCGACGTCGAAGAGCATCCGACGCGTCCAGGTGTGCTTGGTCCGATTCCGAAGTTCGCGGCGATCACGCCCGACTATCCGCGGACGATGGGAATACCGCTGCTCGCCGGGCGGGCGTTCACGGACGCCGATCGCGACGGGTCGCCGCCGGTGGCGCTCGTCGATCAGGCGGCGGCGCGGGCCCTCTGGCCTAACGAGGACCCGATCGGCAAGCGGCTGCGCTTCATATGGCTCAAGGATTGGGTGACGGTGGTGGGCGTTATCGGCAACGTCCGTCGCGACAGCCTCACTGCCGTACCGGAGCCGTCGCTGTACGCGCCGCTACGCCAGAACTCCGTCTCCACACGCGCGTTCGTACTGCTCCGCGTGGCGGGCGACGCCCATGTCGATGCCGGTCTGACGAATGCCGTTCGCGATGCGGTCGCCTCGGTGAACGCGACGGTCCCGTTAGGCACAATGCGCGAGCTGCGCCGCCTCGTGGACGATTCGGCCGCGGCGCCGCGCTTCACGAGTCTCCTGCTCGCGATCTTCGCCGC
>DASXPH010000022.1:0-12205 GCA_036493735.1 Gemmatimonadaceae bacterium | reverse complement strand
GCCGAGAACAATGACGGGCAACACATAACCAATAACAAATAACCCGCGAGCTGCCCCAACCAAACCGACGCCGACAGTGCTCAGACGACAGCGGCTGTACATCAACATCGATCATGTCGCGACCGTCCGCCAAGCCCGCCGCGGCGACGAGCCGGATCCCGTCGACGCCGCGCATGTCTGCGAGCGCGCCGGAGCCGACGGCATTACCGCGCACCTGCGCGAGGACCGCCGGCACATTCAGGACGTGGATATCGAGCGTCTGGCAACCACGGTTACGACCGTCCTCAATCTCGAGATGGCCTGCACCGAGGAGATGCTCGACATTGCCACACGCTTGCGGCCGCACCAGGTGACGCTCGTACCCGAACGCCGCCAGGAGATCACGACGGAAGGGGGACTCGACGTCGCAAGCGACCCAAAGCGGCTTCGCGCTGGCCTCGAGCGGCTCAACGGCGCCGGCATTCGGACGAGCCTTTTCATCGCGCCACACAATGAAACGGTCGAGCGATCACGTGATCTCGGCGCGCTCGCCATCGAGTTGCACACGGGCCAATACGCGCACTGCCCGAACGATTCGCAAATGCTCACCGCGCTGATCGAGTCGGCAGGGCTCGGCGCGAAGCTCGGGCTTGCGGTGCATGCGGGCCACGGACTGACGGTTGGAAATGTGAGTCCGGTCGCGGCGATTCCGGAGATCGAAGAGCTCAATATTGGCCACTCGGTGGTGAGCCGAGCGATCTTCGTTGGACTTGCCGACGCGGTTCGCGAGCTTCGCGACGTTATGGACGAGGCCCGAGCGTCGTCCTAGCTTTGTCGGGGTTGTTACAGTTGTAGATCATGCCGCGGCGCTGAGTTGCGCTCGGAAGGCTCCGCGGTTGCTCTTCTCTCCTCCGCCCTCCGTCCCTCTGCCCCCGATGTCTTCCGGCTTTCTCGATTTCTTCATCCTCGAGGCAAGCGAGTACGTCGAACAGCTCGACGGGCTCCTGGCGCGCGCGAGCGCGACGAACGCGCCGGTCGACACGGAGACCCTGGCGCGAAACGCGCGCGCGCTCCGCGGCAGCGCGACGATGGCGAAGCTCAGGCCCTTCGCCGAGCTGTCCACGGCGCTCGAGCGGGTGGGCCGCGGCCTCCGCGAGGGAACGGTCGCCTGGTCGCCGGCGATAGCTGGCGCACTCGTGGCGGCTGTGGATGATCTGAAGATCCTCATCAGAGCCGTTCGCAACTGGTCCATCGGGGACGATCAGCGCGCGGCGGCGCGGACGGCGGAACTGACGCGTATCGCTCCGGCCGTGACACCAGCCGCCCCGACCGCCGCCGCGGCGGCTGGCTCGGGCAGTGGATTCTTCGTGGCCGAATCGTCGAACATCGCCGCGGGGCTCGAGCTCCTCGCCACTCGACCTAACGATCGTGACGCGGCGACGAATGTGTTGCGCCGCGTTCGCGCGTTGCGCGGCGTCGCCGGCATCAAGGACGTGGCGCCCCTGGCCGACGTGATGGCAGGCGCGGAGCTCGTCGCGAAGCCGCTCGAGCTGGGACAGGGACCGTTGGACGCCGATCGCATCGTCTTCCTGCGCGCCTCCGCCGCCCTTCTCCGACGAGCCGCGGGCGCCATGCGGGAGGGAAAGCCCGCCGACGCACCGTCGCCAGAGCGCGACGCCTTTGTCGAGGCTCTGTCCAAGTTCGAGGCGCGCGAGCAGAATGCAGCGCGCATCGTGCCGATCACTCAGCTGTTCTACGCCGATGGCGGTCCGCACGTCGTCAGTGCGTCGCCAAATCCGCCGACCACGCCCGCCGAGCGCTTTCGCCTCGAGGTCGTGAGCCAGGGAGAGCATCTGCGCGGACTCGTCGCCGAGGCGCGCCGCAATGACCCAGCCGCCGCCGACCGCCTGCGACGCGAGCTACGTCATGCGCTCGCCTCGCTGAAGTCCGACGCCGAGAGTTTTGCCGAGAGCGAGATTGCGGAGCTCATCGGCGCGCACTTCGACGCGGTAAAGTCACTCGATTATCTCTCCCTCAACGCACTCGAGACGCTGGCGCAGGCGCTGGCCAGCCCGGGGGCGCAGGGTGAGCACCTCGCCTCGCGTCTGGCGGAGCTCAAGATCGGCCGCAGCGTGGATGCGGGCATCGGCGACGCATTTTCAGCGACGCCGGCGCAACAACCCGCGCCGACGGCGACAGAGTCCGCGGCTCCGCCAGCGCCGCCAACTCGTCAGGCAGCACCGCCTTCTGCACCGCCACTCACTCCCGCCTCGTTCTCGACCGCTCCGACGCCAGTGATCACGCCACGCATTCGCGCCGACGCCAGCATGGCGACGCCGCTGATGCCGCCTCACGCCGCAGTCGCACCGCAGCCCGCCGCACCGACTACCACGCCGCCCGTGATACCCACGCCTCGCGCGAGTGGATCGCGCAGCCACACGCCCATCGGCGCGCATCGTGTCTCGACGCCGCGCGACACGATGGCGGTGCTCGACCAGGGCATCGACAGTCTCAGCTCGATCGCCGCGCAACCGATGAGTGAGCCGGTCGAGCTTCCCGAGCAACCGCTCGTCCCGATCGATGCCCTGTTGTACCGGGGCCGGGCCGCGATCGAACGCGCAATCGAGTTGCGCGAGGAGATCCGTCGCCAGGGCGGTTCGGCGAGCGACGACACGATGGCCGAGCTGTTCGACCTGCTCGATCTCGCGCTCGCGGAGTAGCCCGATGCGCCTTGGCTGGCGCGGCGCGCTCGGCATCCTGCTGAGCGTCGCGCTTCTCTGGTGGGCCTTTCACGACATCGCATGGGGACAGGTGGCGGTCGAGATTCGACGCGCGAATCTGTGGCTGCTTCTTCTCTCTGCGCTCGCCGCGACTGGCATCTTTCCGCTGCGCGCGGTTCGGTGGCGCGTCATTCTCGATCCGGTCGAACCGAATCTTCCCTTCGGACCGCTCTGGCGGGCGACGGCGATCGGAATGATGGTGAGTAACGTCATACCGGCGCGCGCCGGTGAGCTGGCGCGCGCGTACGCGCTGTCACGCGGCCAGGAGGCAGAAAGGGTTCCGTTCTCGACCGCGTTCGCGTCGCTGGCCGTTGATCGGGTGTTCGACGCGCTGATCGTATTGATGCTGATGTTCGCGGCGATGCTGATGCCGAGCTTTCCCGCCGGTGCGGCAGGCAAGGTCGCCGGGTACGCGATTGGGGGCGCCGTGTTCGTCGCTGCCGTCGTGATCGTGCTCTATGCGATCGTTTTCTTACCGCGGCAGATCATCTCCATCTTCGAGCTGGTCGCGCGTCGCGTCGCGCCGCGGTTCGAGGAACGGGGTCGCGCTATCCTCGTGAAGTTCGCGAATGGGTTGAGCGTTCTACGAAGTCCTCGCCGCTTCGCGCTGGTCTTCTTCTGGGCCCTCCTCCACTGGCTCCTCAACGCGTTGGCATTCTGGCTGGGGTTTTTTGCCGTAGGGGTACGCGCGCCGTTCGGGATGGCGCTGTTCGCGCAGGGGCTCATCGCCATCGGCGTCGCGTTCCCGTCGAGTCCCGGCTTCTTCGGTACCTTCGAAGCGTTAGGCAAGTTCGCGTTGGGACTCTACGGCATCCCGCAAGCGCCGGCGGTGACCTGGGCGATCGGCTTCCATCTCCTCTCGTTCATTCCGATCACGCTCATCGGCGCGTACTACTTCGCGCGCGCGGGGCTCAGCTTCTCGGAGCTGAGCCGCGCCGGCTCCGGAGGATCGCCGCCTAACGACGAGCCGCCCGCCGAGTTGCCCGCGCGGCAGCGCACCAATCCGCCGGCGGCATGACCCGCACCGCGCGCGTGGCGGCGCAGGCGAAGATCAATCTCGTGCTTCGGGTGCTCGCGCGGGAATCGTCCGGCTACCATAGTATCGAGACGGTCTTCCTGCGGCTCGGCCTCACCGACGACGTCGTGGTGCGCGTCGGCGACGCGATCCACGGACGCACCCTCGATTGTGGCGGCGTCCTGCCGCCCGGCGGACTCGGCGATACCAGGGAGAATCTCGCGTATCGCGCGGCATGCGCGTATGCCGATGCGACCGGCTGGCCGGATCGATTTGCCATCGAGTTGACGAAGGACATCCCGACCGGCGCGGGCCTCGGCGGCGGCAGCGCGGACGCCGGCGCCGTGCTTCGCGCGCTCGATGCGCTTTCGCCATCACCGCTCGGACCGCGACTCGTGGAACTTGCGCCGTCGCTTGGCGCGGACGTCGCGTTCATGACGATCGACAGTCCGACGGCGCTGGCGGGGGGCCATGGGGAGCGATTAGTGCCTCTGCCGGCACTGCCGCGGCGACCCGTGGTCGTCGTCATCCCGTCCTTCGCCGTATCGACAAAGGACGCGTATGGCTGGCTGGCGCACGACCGCGGTTCATATGAAGCGCGGGCCACCGCCCTGTCACCGCCGGAGCTCGATAGCTGGGAAGGGATCGCTGCCGTCGCGGTCAATGATTTCGAACCGGTCGTGAGCCGACGCCACCCGGCGATCTCCTCATACGTCGACGCCATGCGCGCCGCGGGTGCCCAGCCGGCGATGATGAGTGGGTCCGGGTCGGCGGTATTCGGCGTGTTCCCCGATCCGCAATCGGCGATCCCTGGTCTCGTGACGGCGACGCAAGCGCGCGCGCAGGAGAGCGCGCGCGGCGTGGTGGTCTGGACGGCGGAGCGCGTGGAGGGCGTCGAGACGAGTTCGTGACGCCGACTTGACAGTCGGCGGTACGACTGTAAACGTTTCCAGTCACTCGAGCTGTCGCGGTTGACCGTCGTTCGCGAGGGTCGTTTACGCCTCCCCGTTCCCGCAGTCGATCGGCCACGATACGTGATGTCGCCCGGCTGGCCGAGGTCTCGGTCGCCACGGTTTCACGTGTGCTCAACGACAGTGGACCGGTGAGCGAGGCGACGCGTGAGCGCATCGAGCGCGTGGCGGCACAGCTGCGCTTCGCGCCGAATGGCGCCGCGCGCAGTCTAATTACCCGGCGGACCCATACAATTGGTGTGTTACTTCCGGACCTATACGGAGAGTTCTTCTCGGAAGTGATACGCGGCATCGATCTCGTGGCGCAGCAGCATGGCTATCACATGCTCGTCTCGAGCTCCCACTCCGAGCAGCAGGCGCTCGAGGCGGCGCTCGACGCGATGCGCGGGCGCGTGGATGGGCTGATCGTGATGTCGCCCGATCTCGATCAGCGTACGCTGCGCTCGAGTCTAGCAGCGTGCCCCGCGGTCGTGCTGCTCAACTGCGCGGTACATTCATCCGAGTTCGACACGATCAAGATCGACAATGTGGGCGGTGCGGCGGCGATGACGAAGCATCTGCTGTCGCTCGGTCACCGGCGCATCGCGTTCATCGGTGGGGCGGCGAGGAATGTGGACGCCGAGGAGCGCAAGCGTGGCTATCGACAGGCGCTCGAGGCGGGCAAGGCGAAGCAGCATCCGTTGATGGAGATCGACGGCGACTTCACGGAGCACGGCGGCTATGGGGCGGCAAAGGCGCTGGCGGGACTGCCGGTGTCGCTTCGTCCGACGGCGATCTTCGCGGCAAATGATTCGATGGCGATCGGCGCGTTGAGCGCGCTGCGCGAACTGGGAGTGGCGGTACCGCGAGAGATCGCGGTGACCGGGTTCGACGACATCCCGATCGCGCAGTACACCAGTCCACCTCTCACCTCGGTGCGCGTGCCGATCCTCGATCTTGGCGAACGCGCAACCGAGCGGCTCGTGCAGGAGCTCACGACTAGCCGGCGAAGGCGTAAGACGTGCGAGACCTTACCAACGACGCTGGTCGTTAGGCATTCGTGTGGCGGGAAGGCAGTCGGTGCGGGACACTGAGTACGGACGGCACTCCTACGGGAGCGGTCGTCCGCGGATTACAAATCACTGGAGGTTTGCTTCATGACATGGAGAACAGGCATCGGTCGAGTCGTTGCGGCGCTCGTGCTTGCGATGAGCGCACTCGCGATGTCCTCGCGTGGCGCACTCGCGCAGACGACGACGGGGACGGTGCGCGGCACCGTTGCCGGAACCAACGGCGCGCCACTGAGTACAGCGCAGATCAGCGCGCGAAATGTGGAGAGCGGAGTTCCGCGCGGTACGACGAGTCGCGACGACGGCACTTACGTCCTTCCGGGGCTGGTGCCGGGGACGTACGAGTTCACCGTACGCCGAATCGGATATTCTCCGATGACGCGCCAGGTCGTTGTCCAGATTGGGACCACCCAGTACCAGAATTTCGCGCTGACGAATCAGCCAGTAACCCTCAACACGATTACGGTGTCGGCTATCGCGCCGGCGGAAACTCGAACCTCTGAAGTCGCGACCAACGTGACGACGCAGCAGATAGAGAACCTTCCGACATCGAGCCGCAACTTCCTCGATCTCGCCGCGCTCGCGCCGGGTGTCGTTGTAACCGAAGACCGTGCCAACGGCATCCCCCAGTTCAAGTCCGTTTCCGCGGGCGGTCAACCGCCTAACTCTATCAACCTTTTTGTCGACGGCACGAGCCTGAAGAATGACATCACCGCAGGCGGCATCGCGGGTCAGGACGCTAGCCGCGGAAATCCCTTCCCTCGCAGCGCGGTCCAAGAGTACCGCGTGATCGCGCAGAACTTCAAAGCCGAGTACCAGAATTCATCGAGCGCCGTGATCACGGCGACGACCAAATCCGGGGGTAACAGCTGGAGCGGCGACGCGCTTGTGAACTTTCAGAACAAGAACATGGTTGCGTTGGACAGCTTCCAGAAGAAGGACAAGAACAGCAGCCCAGCAACGTTCGTGAAGCCTGATTACAAGCGGATGCTAGGTGCCGTGAGCATCGGTGGCCCGATCATCAAGGACAAGATGCACATTTTCGGGTCATACGAAAGCAATGTCCAGGACCGCACGCTTCGCGTTGCCGTCCCCACGCCAACGACAGCTGCCGGAGCTTTTCCAGCACTCGACACCGTGAACCTAACGAAATACAACGGCAGCTTCGCTTCGCCGTTTCGCGAACAGCTGTTCTTCGGGAAGCTCGACAATTCCTTCAGCGAGAACTCCAGCGGGGAGATCAGCTTCAGCAACCGCACAGAGACTGACGTTCGCGATTTCGGCGGCAACCTGATCGACCAGGGCGCAACAGATTACCGACAGAACGTGACCATCGCGCAGGCGAAGCACAGCTACGTCAGCGGCGCCATGCTCAACGAGGCCAAGATCGACTTCACGTACTTCCGCCGGAATCCAACGGCGGATACTCCGGATCTCGTCCAGAGACACTATTCGTACCCGGGCGGTGATGCGTTCCTTGGCAGTTACGTGAGTGATCAGGACTTCAAGCAGCGCACCATCGGCTTGCGCGACGACATCACGTACACCGGATTCCGCTGGAGCGGTGAGCACGTCTTCAAGTCCGGTGTGAGCGCCGATTTCGTTCGAATGTACGGCATCAAGGACAACAACCGCATTCCGACGTTTCAGTATGGCGCAACCGCGAATACTGGGAATGGCACCCAGACGTATAACTACCAAACGCCATTCCAGATGACGTACCAGACCGGCGACCCCAACTTCAACTCCAACGACACGCAAATAGGTGCATACGTTCAGGATGACTGGTCGCCGACCGAGCGTTTGACATTGAATCTCGGCATTCGATGGGACCTCGAAACGAACATGCTGAATCGAGGCTTCGTGACGCCGCAGAATGCCATCGATACCCTCACTCGGTACAACAGCCAGCTCGCGAACCCGATCAACATCAGCGACTACATCAGCAACGGGCATAACAGGAATCCGTTCTACGGCGCATTCCAACCCCGACTCGGTTTCTCCTATGCAATCGACCGCGCCAGCAAGACGACGGTGTTCGGCGGTTGGGGTTTGTACTATGACCGCATCCAGCGCGACCTGTACGCGACGGATGAGACCCAGAAGATCACGCACCCGTCGTATACGGTGCAGTTCGCGCCTCGAGGTGTGGCACCGGTAGCCGGTCAGGTAGCGTGGAGCGACACATACCTAACGACGAATCGCGCGATACTGGATCAGCTCGTGCACACCTCCGGACTTCCGGAAGTCTGGTTCATCCAGAACGACGCAAAGGTTCCGCGTTCGCAGCAGGCGAACCTTGGCGTCAGGCACTTATTCGGTCGGTGGGCAACCACCGTCACCTACGCGTACACGCATGCGTACGACATGATGGCGCTGAACTGGATGAATTGCGGCGTCAACGGGACCGGCTTCGGCGTCACCTGCAATGACTCATTGAAGTCGGTATCCCCGACGAGAGGTATAAGCCTTCCGGCGCATGGGTTTAACAACTTTATCTACTCGACGAACAACAAAGAGACGTGGTACAGCGCGCTCCAGCTGCAGATCGACCGGCCGTACGCCAAGGCGACGCCGCACAGCATCGGGTGGGGGCTTGGCCTGTCGGGCAACTACGCGTCGCGCGACCTCAAGGGTGCGGATGGTCTCGGGGACGACTTGGATTTCCCGACTGCGGCGAGCATCCCGCGGCATCCATCGAATGATGAGAAGCTGCGGCTTGTCGGCAACTGGATTACCGACGTGCCGTACGCGTTCGGCATTCAATTCTCGGGTCTGGTGACGTTGGGCGGGAAATACAGGCAGGATGTTGGATGTAACACGCGCTTCTGCTCCGAAACCGATCTGAATCCGTACCAGCGGGGCGGCTTCACGGTCCCCGGAACCTTTCCCTATCAGAACGTCGACGTCCGTTTCCGGAAGGATTTCCCGAATCTCGGACTCAGTAATCTGAGATACGGAATCACCCTCGATGTATTCAATCTCTTCAATCGGGCCAATCTCGGTTGCTACAACACAAATGGACGCCTCGTCAACAATGGCGGCGTTATTCAGCCGGATCGGGCATTCGGCACCGCGTCCTGCACTTTGAATGATCCCCGCCGGTACCAGCTCGGCGCGGAGGTAAACTGGTAGCATCCCGCGAAGGCAGCGGACGCCTGCCCGCTGCCTTCGCCATTAGGTCCTCAGCACGAGGCGCCGAGCCGAGTATCCGTCACAGAGAATTTGCCCGAACGAGCTGACCCGTGAACCGCACTTCGTCGCCACGACGCCACCGTTTGGGGGGGAAATGCTTCGCGCTCGGCATTCTCGTGGCGTTTGCCGCACTCGCGCTCGACTGCAGCAACGGCGGCACGACCGCCATCTCCGGTCCCACGCCCGACTTCCGCACCGATCCATTCCTCGACACTGTCGAGACCCGCACCTTCCGCTGGTTCTGGGATGCTACCAATCCAGCCAATGGCCTCGTGCCCGACCGATGGCCAACGAAGTCCTTCTCCTCCGTCGCCGCGATCGGCTTCGGCCTCACGGCGTACGTCGTCGGCGTCGAGCGCGGCTACGTCCCGCGCGCCGATGCCGCAGCGCGCGTTTTGACAACACTCAACTTCCTCTATCACGCCCCCCAGGGTCCCGGCACCACCGGCGTCACCGGCTACAAGGGCTTCTTCTACCACTTTCTCGACATGAACACCGGCCTGCGCTTTCAGCAGGTCGAGCTGTCTACCATCGATACGTCGCTGCTGCTCGCCGGCGTGCTGTCGTGCCATGAGTACTTCACTGGTGGTGATCCTAGCGAGGTGGCGATCCGCGCCCTCGCCGATTCGATTTACACGCGCGTCGACTGGCAGTGGGCGTCGCCGAACGCGCCCCTTGTCAGCATGGGCTGGCACCCCGAGTCCAACTTCATCAACGCCGACTGGCGCGGCTACGACGAGGGGATGATCCTGTACGTGCTCGCGTTAGGTTCCCCAACCCACGCGATCTCGCCGACCGCCTGGACCGGGTGGACGTCCACCTACCAGTGGCAGACGTTCTACAACCAGGCACACGTCAACTTCGCGCCGCTCTTCGGGCATCAGTACTCTCAAATCTGGATCGACTTCCGCGGCATTCAGGACCCCTACATGCGCGGCCGCGGCATCGATTACTTCGAAAACTCGCGCCGGGCGACGCTGACGCAGCGATCGTACGCCATCGACAATCCGAGCAAGTTTCGCGATTACGGCGCGATGACCTGGGGCCTCACTGCCTCCGACGGCCCAATGGACACGACCTTCACGATCGACGGCGTGCAGCGCACCTTTCACACATATATGGCCCGCGGTGCCGCCGCGACCGAGGTACGCGACGATGGCACGCTCGCACCCACGGCCGCTGGCGGCTCGGTGGCCTTCGCACCCGAGATCGCGGTGCCGGCGCTGAAGGCGATGCGTGAGAAGTACGGCGATCCGCTCTTCGGGCAGTACGGCTTTCTCGACGCATTCAATCCGAGCTATCACCTCGCGAGCGCACGCGTCACGCAGGGTCGCGTCGTCGACGGGGTCGGCTGGTTCGACACGGACTACCTCGGCATCGATCAGGGTCCCATCATCGCCATGATCGAGAATTACCGCACGGGCCTGATCTGGAAGCTGATGCGCCAGAGTCCATACATCAGAGCGGGATTGCAGAGGGCGGGCTTCACGGGGGGATGGCTGCAGTGAGGCGAACCGGTCGTGCATGGGTCGTTGCTTTGCTGGCAACGATCCTCGCTTGCCACCCGAATCGCGATGATGGCATCACCCTTCGCTTCTGGGCGATGGGCGCCGAAGGCGAGCAGGTCGCGCAGATGATGCCCGAGTTCGAGCACGAGAATCCCGGCATTCACGTCCGTGTGCAGACGATGCCGTGGAGCGCTGCCCATGAGAAGTTGCTCACATCCTTTGTCGGTGAGGCGACACCCGACGTCGCGCAGCTCGGCAACACCTGGATCCCGGAGTTCGAGGCGATCCACGCGCTCGAACCACTCGACCCGTACGTCGCGCGATCGGCCACCGTGAAGCCGGAGGCCTTCTTTCGCGGCATCTGGGATACGAACGTCATCGCCGATACGGCGTTCGGCATTCCATGGTACGTGGACACGCGCGTCATCTTTTATCGACGTGACCTGCTCGCGAAGGCGGGCTACGACTCCATTCCCACGACCTGGGCGGGCTGGCGCTCGGCGATGGAGGCGGTCAAGCGTCAGCAGGGCCCCTCTCGTTATGCCGTCTTCCTGCCGACCAATGAATGGGCCCAGCCGATGATCCTTGGCCTGCAGGCGGGATCACCCATCCTGAAGGACAATGGCCAGTACGGTGCGTTCAGCGACAGCGCCTTCAGCCGTGCGTTCGATTTCTATCTCGGCCTCTTCCGCGATGGGCTCGCGCCGGTGTTCGGGACGAACGACGTCGCCAATGTCTACCAGGAGTTCGGACGCGGCCTGTTCGCGATGTGGATCACCGGTCCCTGGAATGTCGGCGAGATGACGAAGCGGCTGCCGCCGGAGCTTCAGCGTGCGTGGGCGACGTCCCCCCTGCCCGGGCCGACCGGCACGGCGTCCGGCGTCTCGCTGGCCGGTGGCTCGAGCATCGTGCTCTTTCGCGCGTCGTCGCACAAGGCGGCGGCGTGGAAGCTCGTCGAGTATCTGTCGCGTCCCGAGCAGCAGCTTCGCTTCTCGCGCCTAACGGGCGACCTGCCCGCGAGTGTAGCCGCCTGGCGCGACAGCTCGCTCAGCGGTGATCCGCATTTTCGCGCGTTCTACACGCAGCTGCAGCGCGTAACGCCGCTGCCGAAGGTAGCCGAGGTCGAGATCATCTCCAGTAAGTTGATCGAAGCATCGGAGTCGGTCATTCGCGGCCACGTGCCGCCGGAGCGGGCACTGGCGTCGCTCGACCGCGACGTGAATCAGATTCTCGAGAAGCGCCGCTGGATTCTGTCGCGAAACGCGCAGGTGGCGGCGAGGTGAGACGCGGGCCGGAGGGCGCTCAGGCGCGCGCGGCCTGGTACTTCCTCACTCCGGCGCTCGTTCTCATTGGCCTGTTTTTCTTTCTGCCCGTCGGCGCCTCGCTGCTCCTGAGCGTGACCGACTTCGACATCTACGCGCTCGGGAATTCTTCGCTCGCGCGGTTCGTTGGGTCGAGGAATTACAGCAATCTGGTTCACAACCCCACGTTCTGGACTGCGATCAAGAACACTTTCTACTTCGCGTTGGTTGGTGGGCCGCTGACCGTCGCCGTATCGCTCGGCGCGGCGCTCCTCGTCAATGCCAGGGCGATCCGGCTGCGAGGTCTCTTTCGCACCATCTATTTCACGCCGTTCGTTACGACGCTCGTCGCCATCGCCGTCGTCTGGCGCTACCTGTACCATCCGCGCTACGGGCTCCTCAACTAC
>DASXPH010000021.1:0-12561 GCA_036493735.1 Gemmatimonadaceae bacterium | reverse complement strand
ATGAACCACCGCTCGAACGCCGATTACGTCCTCGTGAGCTACGCGCTCGCGGGCGAGGTCGCAATCTCGTACGCCGTGGGCGAATGGGCGCGCGCCTTTCCACTCGAGCATCTCTTCAAGGTGTTCGGATCGTACTTTGTGCGGCGACGCTACCGTGAGGCTCTGTACCACACTGTCCTCGAGCGGTACGTGCAGCTGATCACGCGGGAGGGCGTGACCCAGGGCATCTTCCTCGAAGGCGGCCTCACGCGGGACGGCAAGCTCAGAGCACCGAAGATCGGCCTACTGGACTACGTGCTTGGGATCGCGCGTGACCCCGCGTATCGACGCCGACTGTACATCGTGCCCGTCGCGGTGAATTACGATCGGGTGCTGGAGGACCGGACGCTATTACGCGAGCTAGCCGCGGCCGACGGACGCGGCACGGTCTCGAAGGTGACGCAGTTACGCGAGGTCGCCAGCTACCTCTGGTGGAACGCTGCCCGGCTCGTCGTGCGAAGATGGAAGCGTTATGGTCGCGCGGCGGTCACTGTGGGTGCGGCGATGCCGCTCTCCGATTGGTTCGCACGGGAGGCCAATCTCTTCACGCTACCGCGGTCTGAACGGCTCACGCGCGTCCAGGCGCTGTGCGACACGGTCATGGAGCGGATAGGGCAATTGGTCCCCGTCACGCCGGTGCCGCTGGCGTGCGCGGCGATTCAGACCATCGATCGCGAGTTCATTCCGCGCCGCGTGCTGCTCGATCGGATGGCGGAGATGCGCGCAGTCCTCATCGAGTTGAATGGTCGCGTAATTCGCGCCGATCGCGACATCGCGGAGACGTGGGAGCGAGCGTGGCGAATGCTGCGCATGCGGCGAATTCTCCTCGAGACGGGCGATGGCTATTCGCTGCTGCCAAGGAATCGTGAGCTCGTCCGATATTACGCGAACAGCATCGCGCAGCTTTTGGGGCCCTTCGAGTCCGCCGTACGGGTCCGCGAGGCGCGTCCAGCGGGGGACTTTCCCGTGCCAGATCTCACGGAGCCCCACAGATCACGCAACGCGCCGTAAGCCTGTACTAAAGAAACTTCTGGACGGACGTATGGACGGCCTATAGGTTTCCCGCCGCGCTCCCGAATTGGGCGCACCGTGCCGCCCGCATCTTGTCGCGCGGCAGTACTCGCGGAGCCGTGCATAACGAGCATCGTATCTTCACGGTGCTTGTCGGCACCCTCGCATTCACCGAGACCCGTTCTCCCGCCATGAAGAACAGAGTGGTCCTTGCGGCATTGATGGGGATATTCCTCGTCGCCGCACCAGCTCACGCGCAGCAAAAGACCGTCACCGGCAAAGTGACCGCGGAGGGAGGCAATCCTCTTCCCGGCGCGCAGGTAGTCGTCAAAGGCACGCGCACCGGCACAACCACGAACGCGCAAGGCAGCTACACCATTCGCGCCGACGTCGGACAGACGCTGCAGTATCGCTACATCGGCACTGCGCCCCAGGAGCGCGTCGTCGGAACCGCGGATGTCATCGACGTGCAGCTGAACCACGTTGCCACGAACCTCGACGCGATGGTTGTGACGGCGCTCGGCCAGACGGCACAGGTGCGCACGATCGGCGCCGCGCAGCAGACGGTCGGTGGGCAGCAGATTGCCGAGGCGCAGCGCGACAACTTCGTCAACGCGCTGGAGGGACGCGTGGCGGGCGTGACGGTCAACAGCACCTCCGGCACACCTGGCGCCTCGACCTCGATCACGATTCGCGGCATCAGCTCGATCAGTAGCAGCAACCAGCCGCTGTTCATCCTCGACGGGTTGCCGATGGACAATAAGACGCTGAACACTGGCGTCCTCGGCTCGGACCAGCCCGGGTCGCCTTCTGCCTTCAGCAACCGCGGCGTGGACTTCACCAACCGCGCCGCGGACATCGACCCGAACGACATCGAGTCGATCACGGTGCTCAAAGGCCCCGAGGCAGCAGCGCTCTACGGCATCGATGCCGCGAACGGCGCGGTCGTCATCACGACCAAGCGCGGCCGCGCGGGCACGCAATCGTTCACGTACAACAACAGCTTGCGGCTCGAGAGCGTGCGGAAAGCACCTGACGTTCAACGCGTCTATCAGCTCAGCGGAGCAATCGTCACCGCCGGCTTCGGCGGTGCCGGCTTTCAGTACTTCGGTGCTCCATACCCGGCCAACACGCAGTTCTACGACAACATCGGGGGCTTCTTCCAGAAGGGCTTTGCGCAGACGCACAACTTCGCGTTCAGTGGCGGCGCGCCGGATGGTCGTCTCACGTACCGCGTTGCGGCGGGCGTCGACCGCAACAAAGGCGTCGTGCCCAATTCGACCTACGACCGGGTCAACGTCACGGGCGCGTCGACCGGAAATGTCACCAACTGGCTGTCGGCCGATCTTTCGATGCTCTATTCGAACGCTGTGAATAGGCAGCCCATGAAGGGGGACGACGGACCGCTCGTCGGACTCCTGGTTTGGCCCGCCAACGACAACGCGGCCGACTATCTCTCGCTGGCGGGAACACGACGCCGCCTAACGAACCTCACGGCCGGATCCGAGGTCGATAATCCGTACTACAATGTCTACAAGAACAGAAACAACACCACGAACAACCGCGTTTTGACGAACCTGGCATTGACGTTCACGCCGGTGTCGTGGGCGAACGTCAAGGAGCAGATCGGAGCTGACTATTACACGGATCAGATCCTGATCGATCGTGACCCCGGAAGCGTTCTCGGGTTCAACCCCATTGTGACGTCCTCCGGCATTCTCGATCAGGCGGCGGAAGTAACGCGAAACCTGACCTCGCAGACGACGCTCAACATCAATCCCTATACCCTGCGCGATCACTTTACCCTGAGCGGATTGCTCGGCAACGCCATCTATGATCAGGATGACAACACCGATGCGCTCGTCGGGCGGGGATATCTCGATCCGAACTTCGTCTCGGTCAACAACACGTCGAATCGGTTCAGCAGCACGACGGACAACCGGCGGCGCCTGATCGGGTTCTACGGACAGGGGACGGTCGACTTCAATCACTATCTGTATGTCAACGTCACCGGGCGCAACGACATTACGTCTACCATCCCCGAGGCGCACCACTCGTTCTTCTATCCCGGCGTCAACGGAAGTTTCATCTTCACCGACGCGTTTCCATCATTGCAGCGGTGGTTCACCTCCGGACGCGTGCGCGCGGCGTATGCCGAGGCTGGTCGTGACGCACCACCGTACTCGGACCGGCCGTCGCTCCAGTTCGCGCCGACGTCGTACGGCGGCTACATGTATGGCTTCACCGGTCCGAATCCGAACCTGGTGCCCGAATTCAAGAAGGAGACGGAGCTCGGCACGGAGCTCAGCTTCTTCAGGGACCGCTTGGGCGTCGACGCAACCTATTACCGCAGCCGGACGAAGAACCAGATTGTCCAGAACATTCGTGAGAGCTACGGCACGGGCTTCGTCCTTTTCAACCTGAATGGTGCCGTGACGGAGAATCACGGTCTGGAGCTGGTTGTCCGAGGCGCACCGATCCGGCAGTCGAAGTTCTCATGGGACATCCAGGCGAACTTCGACAAGCATCACGGCCAGACGGTCACCCTGCCTAACGCCTTGCCCGAGTCCTACGTGTCGGACACCTGGCTCTACGGCAATGTGCGCAATGGCACGATGCCGGGACTTTCGACCGAGTCGCTCACCGGTGCTTTCTATCTCCGGAACAAGAGCGGTCAGCTCATCATCGATCCGACATCCGGCCTGCCGATTCGATCGTCGACGTTCATCGACGCCGGCTACGACCGCACGCCGAAGTGGACGGTGGGCCTGACGAACACATTCAAATACAAATCCTTCACGCTCGATGCGTTGCTCAACTTCCGACGTGGCGGCGACATCTTCAATGCCACGGAGTCGTTCCTGTACAATCACGGGCTCTCGACGCAGACCCGCGACCGCAACACGCCACGCATCGTTCCGGGCGTCCTGCGCGATGGCAAGGAAAACAGCGACAATCCCACGCCGAACAACATCGTCGTCGTGCCAGCGGTCAACACGTTGTACTACACCGGCGCCAGCGAAGAGCTGTTTATCGAGCGCAACATCAATTGGATCTGGCTCCGCAACGTGACGCTCTCGTATCAGATTCCGCCGCGCTATTTCCAGAGCGCCAGTGTGTTCGTGACGGGTACGGATCTGTTCCTGCGCACCAACTACACGGGCCTCGATCCAATGACCAACGGCAACGACGCCGCGGTCGGCGGATCGGGCGCGGTTGGTGTCGACTGGGGAAACTTCCCCACGCCGCGTGGATTCAACTTCGGCTTTCGCCTCGGTTTCTAGCGCTCGCTAATTCAGGACACTGATTCCCTTCGATGAGTAAATACGAATGAGAATGCGATACTTCGCAGTGTTCGCCGGCGCCCTGGTCGCGGCGAGCGCATGCAACATGGACAAGTACCTTGCCGTCAACACCAATCCAAATGCGCCCCAGACCGTGACGGCGAATCTGTACCTGCCGCCGATGGAGCATTGGCTCATCACGTCACCGCAATACGACGGCCGCTACGTCGGCCGGTTGACGCAGATGTTCATGCTGCCGGTCACCGGCAGTGTGCCTTCGAGTTGGGACCGCGAGGGCTACGACCGCGGACTTGACAATGGCGGCGAGCAGTGGCGTGACGTTTACTGGTCGTTGGGTCAGAACCTGAGCGACATGTTGACGAAGGCTCAGGCCGAACAGCGCTGGGATCTCGTGGGCGTCGGTCAGACCCTGCGGGCGTGGGGATGGCAGGTGCTGGTCGACCTGCACGGCCCGATCATCATTAAGGAAGCATTCGATCCAACGCGCTCGCAGTTCGACTACGATACCGAGCAGTACGCGTATCAGGTGGTCGACAGTCTTTTGGGCGAGGCGATCAAGAATCTGAATCGCACCGATGGTGCTGTTGACCCGACTTATCTCGCCGTCGGTGACAACCTGTATCATGGCGATCGCACGAAATGGCTCAAGTTCGCATATGGCCTGCGGGCGATCAGCAGGAACCACCTGTCGAACAAGAGCACCTACGATCCCGCAACAGTTATGAAGTACGTGGACAGCTCGTTTACGAGCAACGCGGACGACGCGCTGTTCACCTATCCCGACAAGGATCCTTCATTCGCGGATTTCAACTTTCTCGGCCAGAGCAGGAACAATGTCACCTCGTTCCGCCAGACGAACTTCGCTCTGAATCTGATGAACGGAACGGACTTCGGCGTCGTCGATCCACGGATGACGCGCATGCTCGCATACTCACCGGATGGTCAGTATCGAGGAGCGGATCCGAACAACCCGCAGGGCGGTGCGTTCACGGCGCTAACGGCGCCTAACAATTTCTTCGGCCGCACCTCGACGGACCGCAGCCTTCCGTCTGGCCGATACGTCTTCGACGACAACGCGAAGGTCCCGAACATGACGTATGCGGAGCTCCAGTTCGTGAAGGCGGAGGCCGCCTATCGAAAGGGCGACAAGATCAGCGCACTAACTGCCTACAAGAACGGCATCTCAGCGCACATCGATTTCGTGAACGCTCGCGTCGCCGAAAATCGTGACACCGCGGAGCACGTGATTACGGCGACTGAGAAGGGTGCGTTCCTCGGCAATCTCGCCATCGTGCCGACCGACCCGAACGCGCTCACTCTGACGCAGATCATGACCCAGAAGTACATAGCGCTCTTCGGCTGGGGCTACAACGAAGCCTGGATGGACATGCGTCGCTATCACTACCTGGATATCGATCCGGCGACTGGGGCGCAGGTGTACCCCGGCTTCAACAAGCCGGCGAGCTTGGATCCAGACAACAACGGCCATTTCGCGCAGCGCATCCGTCCGCGGTACAACTCCGAGTACGTCTGGAATCAATACGGGTTGGGGAAGATCACCCCGACCAGCGGACTCGATCCGGCGTACCAGACGGTACCGCTCTGGATCACGTGTGCCACCGCCGATTTCTGCCAACCCTTTTAACCGAGACCTATGAAAGGCCTCCGCCTATTCGCGGCCCTCGTCGCTGCTGCCGTCGTCGTAGCGTGCGGCGAGAAGAACGCCGCACAGCATATCTCCGCGCCGACGGCTGGCTCGGCCGTAAAGTTCTTCAACTTCGGCGTCAATGCCCCGGCGGTGAACTTCTACGCCGACACGCAGAAGATCTCCGCCGTCTCATCGGCCACTTGCAGCAGCGCCGTCGACGGCAAGACTACCGACACCCTGTGTCTCAGCAAGGGACAAGAGACGACGAACGGTACGGCGTACGGTGCCAACGCCAGCACCAACGGTCTCTACTACTCGCTCGCGCCAGGCTCGTACACGCTATCGGGGCGAATCACCGCCACGACAGACAACGGCGTCGCCATCTCGAACACATCGGCGACACTCGAAAATGGAAAGTTCTACTCGTACTACCTGAGCGGGATCTACAACACGGCGTCGAAGACGGTCGAGGGATTCTACGTGGAGGATCCGCTGCCGGCGATGGATCTGACGACCACGTACGTGCGATTCGTGAACGCGAGCTCCAACTCCCAGCCGATGACGTTGCACCTCAAGAACGCGAGTGGCGCTGATACTACCGTCGGCGCCGCAATGGCCTACAAGGGCGCAAGCGCTTTCGTCCGTGTCGACCCCGGCAATTATGACATCAGCACATACGTTGCTGGCTCGACCACGCCGGTGATCACGAAGACTGGCGTTTCGTTCAACACAGGGCGCGTCTATACGGTTACCGCCTATGGCGACATGACGGTGGCAACAGGCACGAACAAGCCGACGCTGGACAACACGGCGAACCGGTAATTGCGCAGGCTAGAGGGATCTGGTCGTTTCGCAACCAGATCCCTCGTCGCTCGCTCCTCGAGATCCAAAAAGGTGGTTGCTATTCCTGGGATGAGGAGGAGGCCTATCCCTCTGTCTCCTTTGAGATTAGGGACATCTAGCAGCTTGACACACCGACTCAGCCCCTCTACGTTTCCCAGTCTCTACCGCCCACGAAGGCGGTTTTGCTTTCGTGCCGTGGCCCGGCTGGGGTGTGCGGCATTAGTCCGAATCTGAGTTCATGCCGACCATCAATCAGCTCGTCAGACAGAGTCGTCGGGACGTCGTCAAGAAAGAGAAGTCTCCGGCTCTGAAGTCGAATCCGTTCCGTCGTGGCGTGTGCACGCGCGTGTACACGACGACCCCCAAGAAGCCGAATTCGGCGCTGCGCAAAGTCGCGAAGGTTCGCCTCACGAATGGCTTCGAGGTCATTGCGTACATCCCTGGTGAAGGCCACAACCTGCAGGAGCACTCCATCGTGCTCGTGCGCGGTGGTCGTGTGAAGGATTTACCGGGCGTGCGCTACCACATCGTGCGCGGAACGCTGGACGCGGCGGGCGTGCAGGGTCGAAACAAGAGCCGTTCCAAATACGGCACCAAGAAGCCGAAGGCTGGAGCCAAGAAATGAGTCGTCGAAAGAGTGCCATCAAGCGTCCAGTCCTCGCGGACTCGCGTTACGACAGCCAGACGGTTTCGAAGTTCATCAACGTCTTGATGTACCAGGGAAAGAAGTCCACCGCCGAGCGCATCTTCTATGGCGCGATGGATCTCGTCGAGTCTCGTACGAACCAGCCGGGCGTGAACGTCTTCAAACAGGCGCTGGCGAATCTCAAGCCGGTCGTCGAGGTGAAGAGCCGCCGCGTTGGCGGCGCGACGTACCAGGTCCCGGTCGAAGTGCGTCCGGAGCGACGCACCGCCCTCGCCATGCGCTGGTTGATCAGTTTCTCCCGCGACCGCAACGAGAAGTCGATGTCGGAGAAGCTCGCCGCCGAGGTCGTCTCGGCTTCGAAGGGCGAAGGCAACGCGGTGAAGAAGAAGGAAGACACGCACCGCATGGCTGACGCGAACAAGGCGTTCGCCCACTATCGCTGGTAAGCTCGGCCTAACGATTTCGCAGACGCCCCCGCTCCGCCGTACTGGCCGAGCGGGGCTTCTCATTTCCCCGATTGCTTTGGGAGCCATTACCGATGGTTAGTGGGAGACCGGGATGGAGTTGCCGAGCGCCCTCCGCGGTGGCAGGTTCTTGCCAGAGTTTCTCTAACGTCCGACCCTCTGCTGCCCACTCTCGACCTCTCCCAACCCGCATGCCTCGGACTCGCATAACGAACATCTATCGCGCTGCTCTCATCACGGCCGCCGTCTCGATCGCAGCCTGCCGCCCCACGTCGGTCACACCCCCGACTACTGGCCCCGCGGCCCGCCCTACGCCTGTGCTCATGACGCCGCTCTCCTCGCTGGCGGAGCACCACGTCGTACCGATGCCCGTGTCGGTTACGCCGGTGTCAGGCACTCCCTTCACGCTCTCGGCTGGGAGCTCCATCGTCGTCCCCGCTGGGAGTGCCGACGTCGCAAAAGTCGGCGAAGCATTGGCTTTCGAGATGAGGCCATCGACGGGCTTTCAGCTGCCGGTGGTGCCACTCGACGCGGCTGCGCCTAACGGCTCAATCGTTCTCAGGCTCGGCGGAGCCCCGTCGTTGGGCGCGGAGGGATACGAGCTGATCGTCGTTGCGGACTCGGTACGAATCACAGCGGGGACAGCGGCGGGTCTCTTCCACGGCATACAGACCTTACGACAGCTGCTCCCCGCGGCGATCGAGGCCCAACAGAGCGTGCATCGCTCGGCCAGCGCGTGGACGGTCCCCCAGGGCCGGATCGTGGACTCGCCTCGCTTTGCCTGGCGCGGGTCGATGCTCGACGTGTCGCGTCACTTCTTTACCGTGGACGAGGTGAAGCAGCTCATCGACATCCTTGCCCTCTACAAGCTCAACACCTTGCACCTCCATCTCTCGGATGATCAGGGGTGGCGCATCCAGATCGACTCCTGGCCGCGATTGGCGCAGTACGGCGGGAGCACGCAAGTAGGGGGCGGGCCGGGTGGTTACTTCACGAAGGCAGACTACGCGGAGCTCGTGCGCTACGCGCAGGATCGCTTCATCACGATCGTGCCGGAGATCGACATGCCGGCGCACTCGAACGCCGCCATCGCCTCATACCCCGAGCTCGGGTGCAGCCGCTCCGCCCCCGATACGCCCGCGGGAGCGCCCGGTGTTGGCCTTTACACCGGGATACATGTCGGTTGGAGCGCGCTCTGCTTCGACAAAGACACAGTTTTCAAGTTCATCAACGATGTCGTCGGCGAGCTCGCGGCGATGACCCCTGGGCCGTTCATCCATGTCGGCGGCGATGAGGTTCAGGTCTTGACGCCTGAGCAGTACGCCGCGTTCATCGACCACGCGCAGGACATCGTCATCCAGCATGGCAAGCGGATGATTGGCTGGGACGAGATCGGTCGCGCGCACCTGAAGGCCGGTTCCGTAGCGCAAATGTGGCGTAGCGATACGTCGATGGCAGCGGCCAAGCAGGGCGCCAAGTTGGTCATGTCGCCGGCGACGCAGGCCTACTTGGACATGAAGTACACGCCCGCGACGGAGCTTGGGCTGGACTGGGCTGCGTTCATCGAGCTCCGGAATTCTTACGACTGGGATCCCGTCACGCAGTACAAGGGTGTGAACGCATCGGACGTTCTCGGAGTGGAGGCGCCGCTCTGGAGCGAGACGGTGCAGAACATCACGGCCGCTGAGTACCTGATCATGCCGCGGCTGCCAGCGATCGCCGAGGTGGGCTGGAGCCCAACGTCGACGCATGATTGGGATAGCTTCCGCACGCGGATTGCCGCGCACGCGCCGCGCTGGCGATTGCTGGGGATCAACTACTACGCGTCGCCGCAAGTGGCGTGGTAGAGACACGTTGCGCTCGAGCGCGTGCTGTTCGTGCGCGCTCGTCGCGCCTCCTCATGATCGTCACATCTTGACAATCAAGAGTAAGCGCTAGTATCCTCCAATCGTCCCCGCGATTGGAGCGCTCGTGGCTGAAGAGAACACCGACGTCATCCAGGGCACCCTGGACATGCTCATCCTCAAGACGCTGAGCCTGCAGCCGATGCACGGTTTCGGCATCGCGCGGCGCGTCGAGCAGATCTCGCGGAGCGTGTTCAAGGTGAACCCCGGGTCGCTACTCGTTGCCCTGCAGCGGCTCGAGCGCGCCGGGTGGCTGAACGCAGAGTGGCGTCAGACCGAGAACGCACGCCGGGCGAAGTTCTACAGCCTCACGCGCGCTGGCAGAAAGCAATTGGAGGTCGAGACGGCGGACTGGAAACGACGCGCGGCGGCGGTCGCGCGGCTGCTCGAAGCGGAGGGATGAGCCCTTGTCCCTCTGGCGGCAGCTTACGCGAGGATTGCGCTCACTCGTCCGATCTCGTCAGGCGGACAGCGATCTCACCGACGAAGTGCAGCACTACCTCGATCAGGCGACGGCGGCAAACGTCGCTCGTGGCCTCACACCGGCGGCCGCGCTCCGCGCGGCGCAACTCGAGATGGGCAACGCGACGGCGGTGCGCGAGGAAGTACGCTCTTCCGGGTGGGAGAACGGCCTCGAGTCACTCGTCGCCGACATGCGGTACGGACTCCGTCGCCTGCGCACAAACCCGGGCTTCACGCTCGTGAGCGTGCTGACGTTGGCGTTAGGCATCGGCGCCACGACGGCGATCTTCAGCGTGCTCAATCCCATCCTGCTCGCGTCTCTGCCGTATCCCAGTGCGCAGCGGCTGGTGACGATTCGGGATCGTGGCGACGACGGGTCGGTGTTTTCCCCCACATTCGGCACCTTCGTCGAGCTACGGGCGCGAGCGCGGGCGTTCACCGCCATCGCGGCGGTGGACCACTGGCAACCGTCGCTCACGGGTACCGATCAGCCGGAGCGGCTCGAGGGCCAGCGGGTGAGTGCGAGCTACTTCAGCACGCTCGGCGTGCGGCCCGCCGTGGGCCGGGATTTCGTCGCCGCGGACGAAGCCGTGGGCGGTCCGAAGGTGGTGATCCTGAGCGACCGCCTGCTGCAGCGACGGTTCGGCGGCGATCGGTCAATCGTCGGCCAGCCGGTGCATCTCGATGGCGACGACTACCTGGTACTCGGCGTTCTGCCGCCGCACTTCAGCAATGTCTTATCACCCTCGGCCGATCTCTGGTCGCCGCTGCAGGAGCGTGCTCACGCCCCGTTCAATTCGCGGGAGTGGGGACATCATTACGAGATCGTCGCGCGGCTCGCGGCGAACACGAGCGCCGATCGGGCGCAGCGCGAACTGATTGACATCGGCCGGGCGCCAATGGAGCAATTCGCGCGGCCGAGGTGGGCCGACATGAGCCGGGGAATGATCGTGCGCTCGCTGCGCGATCAGGTCGCGGCTGACATCAAGCCGGCACTCCTCGCCATCGCCGGCGCCGTGGTGCTGTTGCTGGCGATCGCCTGTGTGAACGTGACGAATCTGCTGCTGGCGCGCGCGGCCCAGCGGCGCGGCGAGTTCGCGATGCGGGTCGCGCTGGGCGCCGGCCACGGCCGCCTGCTGCGACAGCTGCTCACCGAGAGCCTCCTGCTCGCATTCGTGGGCGGAGCGTGTGGGGTGATCGTCGCACAGATCGGTGTCCGCGCGCTGATCGCGCTCAGCCCGGCGGGGCTGCCGCGACTGGAGACCATCGGCGTCGATAGAGCCGTGCTTCTCTTTGCGCTGGCGACGTCGACGGTCATTGGATTGGTCGTCGGCTTCGTCCCAGCGTTAGGCGCGGCGCGCCAGGGGCTCAACGAGCGACTGCACCGTGGCTCCCGGCGAACGGCCGGCCATCATGGGATGGCGCGGCGGGTGCTCGTCATCGCGGAAGTGTCGCTCGCGCTCGTGCTGCTGGTCGGCGCCGGGCTCCTGATGAGAAGTCTCGAACAGGTACTCGCGGTTGCCCCCGGCTTTACGCCGTCGCGGCTGCTCACCATGCAGGTGATCGACGCGGGCCATGCGCATCCGTCGGATACGCTGAAACGGGTCTACTACGAGCGCGTGCTCGATGCGGTGCGGACAGTGCCCGGAGTGACGGCGGCGGCATTCACGAGCCAGCTGCCGTTGAGCGGCGATCTGGATTCATACGGCTACGAGATCGCGTCGCGGCCGAGCGCCAATCCGGGAGATGCCGGGAGCGCGCTGCGGTATGCGGTGACTTCGGACTACATCAAGGCGATGGGTATCCCGCTGCTCCGCGGCCGCGGTCTCGAGGCCGCCGATCTCGGCGCGGTGCCGCAGCCGGTGCTCATCAACGAGTCGTTCGCGCGCCGGACCTTCGGCAAGGTCGATCCAATCGGCCAGCGTCTTCGCTTCGGGCCCGAAGTGGGAAGCAATCGTGCATGGGATATCGTCGTGGGTGTCGTGGGCGACGTGAAGCAGGAGTCGCTGGCCGCGACGCAGCGCGACGCCTTCTACGCGCTCGTCGGCAACTGGTGGTGGGTGGACAACGTGCAGTCGCTCGTGGTGCGAACCACGGGTGACGCCGCGGCGCTGGCGCCGAGCGTGAAGCGCGCGATCTGGTCAGTGAACGCGAATGAGCCAATCGAGCGGACTGTCACGATGGACGATCTCATCACCCTCACAACCGGCCAGCGCCGATTCACGCTCGTCATCATCGA
>DASXPH010000020.1:0-113948 GCA_036493735.1 Gemmatimonadaceae bacterium | reverse complement strand
ACCCGAGGTACTCCGGCGCTCACCGCTCGAACGCACACGCCGACACGCCGAACAGCAGCTCGTACAGGCGCAACTCACCGACGCATCGGTCGAGCTCCCGTCCGTACCGGCGCATTGCACAATTGCATCGCTCGGTTGCGCGCTCGCATCGCTGCGACTCACAACGCGATCGCCGCAACTCCACCTCCCACATGCCAGGTGCACATGCGCACCGCCGCGACTCCCATCCGCATCGCCACGACCCACACGCGCATCGGTGGCTCGGCACTCCTCGCCCGCGACCCAGCAGCGCTCACCGCGCTTTAGTCCACCCTCACTCCCCACACTCCACTCCAAATCGACCATGTTCGCACCCCGACCGACGCCACTCCCACTCCTCCCGCTGCGTGCGCGACCGCCTCCCGCGCCCCGCGCGCCAGCACACGTGAGGTACCGGTCTCCATCGGGACCTCCGCACTCCAACTCGGCCACCGTGACGGACGCGCACGGTGGCCGCTTTCATTCGCGCGTCCACCACTCAATTGCACAAGGAACAGCTACATCGTATGAGATTCCTACAAAATGCTGTCTTCAGCGCGCTGTTACGTGTTCAACGCTTCTTCGGGGAGTACGCCGCAGCGCTCACCGGCGACGTGGACTTCACCGCGGCGCGCAAACGACTCGACGATGTCATCGCGAGCTTCACCACGCACGCCGTCGAGCAGAACGCCACGGATCGCGACACGAAGGGAGAGAGCGCCAAGCAGCAGCAGTTGCGCGTCCAGCTCTCGACCGACGTCATGCGACCGATCGCCGAGATCGCTCGGCGCAACCTTCGAACGACGCCGGAGTTCAAAGCGCTTCAGATGCCGAAGCGCCGAATCGGAGGACCGGCGTTCGTGGCAAGCGCCAACGGCATGGCGGAAGCAGCCACGATTCACAAGGACACGTTGATCGAGCGTGGCCTGCCGGCTGACTTTCTCGATCAGTTCAAGAACGGAGTAGCACAGCTCGAAGCCTCGGCCAGCGACCGCGAGACGAGCCGCACTCGACGCATGGGCGCGACGCAAGGTCTCGTGTTCCAGCAGCAGGAAGGTCGCAGCGTGCTCAAGGTGCTCGACGCGTTGGTGCGTCGGGCGCTGCGCGGCAACGCGGCGCTCCTCGCTACGTGGCAGGGAGCACGGGCCATTCATCGCCGCCCGGGTGGCGGCAGTACGTCGACGACGCCGTCGACGAGCCCAGCAACGCCAACCACAACCCCGGCGAATACGCCGGCGCCGCACGTCGCAGCGGACGCCTAACACGCGGTGATCGGTGAACGGCGGTGGTCGGTGAACGGTGATCGGGATCGGTGACAGCTCACGCTGAAAGCTACCGACCACCGTTCACTGTTCACCGATCACCACCGTTCACCCTTCACCGTCCACCGTTCACTGACCTAGACTTCCGCGCCCTCGCCCCTCACCCCGAGTAGCCGCGAATGCAGACGTTCTCGATACGTGCGCGAGAGTCGTAGCTTCGCGCCACCCTTGAGCAGAACGATACTATCGCCGCCGAACCAGGGCTGCACTTCCACCACACGATCCAGATTCACGATGTAGCGCCGATGGATACGAAGAAATTGCTTGGGATCGAGCTGCGCTTCGACGCTCGTCGCCGTGGCGCGAATGAGGTGACTCGACGGGCCCACGTGCAGCCGTATGTAGTTGCCATCGGTCTCCCACCAATCGACGTCCGTTGTCCTGACGATCCGGAGCACGCCATCCACCTTCACCGCGACGCGGTCGAGGTGATCGCGGTCGCTGGGTCCTTCCGCATCCGTGAGATAGTCTCGCAGCAGCGCGCGGAGGCGCCTGTCCTCGTCGTTGAGCGTGCGCGTCGCGATTCGCTCCTTGGCGCGCGCGAACGCCTCGCCGAAGCGCGCCGTGTCGTAAGGCTTCAATAGATAGTCCACGGCATGGACGTCGAAGGCGCGCACCGCGTACTGATCGAACGCCGTCACGAACACGATCGCGGGGAGGGCAAAATCGCGAAGCTCTCGAAGCACGCCGAAGCCGTCGAGATCCGGCATCTGCACATCGAGAAACACCATCTCGGGCTCCAGCTCGGCGATCTTCGCCACGGCGTCCCGGCCGCCGGCGCACTCCGCGACGACGGTTGCTTCCCCACTTTCCTCGAGCAGCCGGACCAGCCGTCTGCGAGCGATGTTCTCGTCGTCGACGACGATGACGGTAATCATGAGGATGTGATCGGGTTGGGGTGATTGGCCGGCGCGAGCCACGCGGCCCGCTCGAATTGCGCGAGACTGCGCGCGAGCGATTGCTCGCGCGAAGCGGTGATGCCTTCCTCGTCGCTGCACTCGATGGCGACGCGCAGATAGTCCGCGAGACGCGCGAGGAGCTGCTCCGTGCGTTGCGGCGACGGCTCGTCCGCGACCGCGGCGATCACGCGGTCGAGGGCGCTCAGCACGACCGGCGGAATCTCCTGCATGCGAGCGGTTCGGCGCCGTGCCGCACGCAACTCCGCGCTCAGCATCGCGGCGGCGCGCTCGCGCTCACGCATCCATTCCCCGAGCTGCCGCCGGTGGCCGATGCCGACAAGCACCCCGAGGATGAGCATATTCAAAACAAAGCTGTTGGTGTTGTACGTGGACCAGAGGCGGCCTGGCGGATGGAAGATCAAGGCGAGGACGCCGACATGGCCGACCGCGAGCGCCGCGACGCCACCGACGTACGCCGCCGAGCGCGAGACCACGTGCGACCGCGAGAAGGGGAAGCGCGACGTCGCGAGAAACACGGCCTGGGCGATGATCGCCCAGAGGAGCGCGGCCGCGACGTCGTGTCGGCCGAGCGACCAGAACGTGTACTGCCCGAGGCGGCCCCGAATGCGCAGATAGGCGTAGCTCTGGATGGTCCAGAGCAGACCACACGCGATCCAGATGCCGAGTGTGCGCGCCGTCCGACTGGCAAGCGGCGTCCCCGTGGGCCGGGCGCCACTCGCCGCGTCGGTATCGAACGGACCATCGGCCGCTTCGTCGCTCTGCAGCGATGTCGTGGCGATCGTCGCAACGTCGGTGATGCGACGGAGCGGGACACGCAGCTCCGAGATGGCGCCACCCCCTTCGGCATCACACAACCTCAACTGCTCCCCGGGGCCGTAGAGCGTCGTCAGGCGATCGCGCACATTGGTCAACCCAATTCCGTATCCGGCGCGGCTGCCGGAGCGACGCAGGCCGACGCCATTGTCCTCCACCCGCAGCACCAGTCGGTCTCCGCTCACGCTGGCCGAGATCTCGATACAGCCTGCCGCCTCCCGGCCGGTGAGCCCGTGGCGAATCGCATTCTCGACGAGCGGCTGCAGCACGAAGCGCGGTACGAGACAGTCGAGCGTGTCCCCACCGATGTCGTAATCGATGCGCAGCCAATCTGGAAAGCGGAGCCGCTGAATGTCGAGGTACGGCTCGATCGCGACGAGCTCCTCGCCCAACGTGACTTCGCCGGCGCGCGTCGTCAGGGCGCCGCGGAAGATGAGCGCGAGCTGCCGCAGGACGCGGAGCGCCGATGCCGGTGCTTCGTACGCGAGCTCGCTGACGGCCCCCAGCGCGTTGAAGAGAAAGTGCGGCTGGAGTTGCGCCTCGAGGTACTCGAGGCGCGCGCGACCGAGCATCCCCTCGAGGCGCGCGGCGCGTGCTTCCTCGCCGCGCACGGCGGCGCGCGTAATAATTGCGTCGGTGGCGATGACGACGAGGAGATAGCTGAGCGTGTCGAAGTCGGCGAAGTACGTGAACGTCGCGATGAACGGAGCGGGGGTCGTCGCGCCCGTGAAGAGATGCAGGCTGGCGCGCGTGAAGAAGGTGTCGCCGGCCGTGACGAGAAGCAGGAGCGGGAGATGGAGCGCCACGAGTGCGGCGGGACTTCGCGGGGTGCGCCGCAGATAGTGATGCCAGCTCGCGATCGGGGCGCAGCAAATCCACCAATAGAGCGCCATCGTCCCGTCGACGACGAGCTCGCGTCCCCAGTCGATCTGCCCGGGATCGGCGAGCGCGACGCCGAGCGTGATCTGGATGCCGGCGAAGGCGACCCAGGCGGCAAGCACCGCCAGCGCGACTCTGGCGCGCCTAACGAACAGACGTGGGCCGGCCTCGGCGACGGGGCGCGACGGAGGACTCATGAGCTTACGGTGGGATGGTTCGGCGGCCTTCGCTTCGCCCCAGTGACGAACCGATCACGGCCGGGACGAAGCGACTGCGGCGCGGGGCGGCAGGGCCGCCTGACCGCGAGAGGGCGATACCGCTCAGCGGTCGGTGCCTAACGCGGGAGCGGTCCAGAAGCCAGGTGCTCCACGCGCCTGCGCCGCCACGTCGCCGCCGAAGAGCGCGGCGTTGAAGACGACGCGGAAGGTGCCCGTGGACTGGCCGCGCCACTGTGGCTGAAAGGCGATCAACACCACGTGCCCGCGCTCGTGCTTCACGTCCAGCGCTGCCGCCATCCCCTGCATGTATTTCTGTCCAACGAGATAGCCCGAGCGCAGAATGGGACCGTCGCTCGGATACTTCGCGAGTACCGACCCCTCGAAACCGTCGAGGGTCGTGAATACCGGGCTGTTGAAGACGAAGACGTCGGCGCGGGCCGGCATACCCGCCATCACAGGGTGCGTCGAATCGACGGTGACCTGCATGATCGAGCCGCCCGTAAAGTAGTCGCGGCGCGGTACGCCATCGATGACATTCCGCACAGGGAGATGCAGGGCATTCGCGACGGCGGTCGCCCCCTGGTTCCAGGCGACGATAGTGCCGCCTCCTTTCACGAACTCGTCGAACGCCCGCACGCGACTGCTGTCCTCGGCGAGGTTCGCGCTGTCGGGCGTCGCCGCGGCGCCGCGCCCGCCGCGCCGGGCTGTCGTTAGGCCCTGCGAGGCGACGATGATGACGTCGAAGCGCGCGCCGAGGTTTCCCCCGTGAAGGTCGGTTGGCGTGATGAGGGTGTAATGGAAGTCGTGGTTGTCGAGGAGCCACTCCGTCCATCCTTCGTCCATGTCGCCCGGCCGCCCTTTGTACAGGGCAACGCGCGCCCGGGCCGAGGCCGTGTTGGGCAATGCCGCCGCGGTCGTGCGCGTCGCCTGCACCGACAGGTCGTTCGCCAATCCTGCGATTGCTGCCGAGTCGCCGCCCTGAAGTATCCAGCGAGCTCCGCGCGACGGTGTCGCCGGCGCGAAGCGCAGCGTCGCGCTCGAAGCGAGAGCACGGTTCAATAACCGAAAGGAATTGTTCTGCTTGGGATCCAGCACGACGAGGTTGCCCTCACCCGATATCTCGCCAGAAAGGGGCGCGACCCCCGCCGCGGCGGCATTCGTAGCGAACGGCGCGTCGGCCGTCGTGTGCCAGTCCACCGCCTTTCCTTCGACATTCAGCAGTGCCGCGCGGAAGTCGGGTGAAAGTGGCGTGTGGCCTTCCACGACGTCCACATTCATTTGATAGGGTAGCGTCCAGCCGGCGGCATCGTACGGTGTGTCGTCCTTGATCTCGGGGTATTTCTGCGCCTCGAAGAGCTCGCGGACGAGCTGCGCGTACTCCTGATCCATCGGGATGACCCAGGTACCCTTCGGATAGGAAGCGCCGTCGTATGTCATGTCGCGATCGAGCTGCTTCACCCGAACGCCCATGAACGCGAGACGCTCGAGCAGCTGCGCCGGCGCGACGGGATCGTACTGCGCCTGACGAATCAGATACGCGTATGGGGGACTATTTCGATATTGCTGAATCGTGTTGCGCCCCGCCTGATAGCGATTATAAAGAATTTCCTCGCGAAACTTTGACGCGTAGTTCAGGGTGGCGAGCGATGCGGTGAGCATGTAGTTGACCGCGTCGCGCAGCCCCCACTTGCCCTCGACCCAGGGACTGAGGTACATCGTCGTGGGACGGAGGTCGCGATACTGCGCGGGCAAGCTGTCGACGGTGGTCGTGCGCGGATTGGCGCAGTCGCCCCCCTGCGTCTCCGTCCACCACGCGGCGATGTTCTGGTACATCGGCATGTAGTCGATGTAGCCGGGATACCAGGCGTCGAATGTCGCGAGTTGATGGACGGCGCCCGGCTGACCATTCGCGTCCAGCTCCTCGGCGATCCGCGTTCCAATCGCGTTCACCTCGCGCGCCATGATCGGCGGCACGCGCAGCCCCACTGGATCGGCGAAGGGGGGAATCCAGATGCGCAGTGGGAAGGGAGGCGACTGGTGGTGCACATAGATGATGTCCGGCTCCCAATCGCGCCAGGTGCGCTGAATCACGCGCGACTCCACGACGTTGAGCATATACGCATCACGGTTGTTGTCGTGGCCGATGTACTTCTGATAGAGCTCCATCGGTGCCGTGTTCTTCTGCTCGTCGCGGGCGCGGCACCAATTGACGACGATGTCCTGGCCGTCCGGATTGATCGACGGCCAGAGGAAGAGCACGACATTGTCGAGGATCGCCTTGTTGCGTGGATCGTCGGCGTGCGCGAGCAGCTCGTACGCGAGGAGGGGCGTGTGCTGCGAGCCGGCGATCTCCGACGCATGAAGCCCGCCGCTGATGTCGACGAGCACCTTGCCGTCGCGGGCCAGCCGGTGCGCGGCGCTGTCGGTCAACCCTTCGGGGTGCGCCAGCCGCATGTTTACGCGGCGGATCTGATCGAGATGCGCGAGGTTCTCCGGGGACGAGATGAGCGCGACGGTGAACGTGCGCCCGAAGGAGGTCTGGCCGAGGTCGATGAGCCTGACGCGGTTGCTCGCCGCTGCCAGGCGGCGGAAGTAGGCGATGGATTGCTCGTAGTCGAACAGCTTGTGGTCCGCGCCGACGGGGAATCCAAAGGAGGACTCCGGTGTCGGTAGCGGCTTCGCTGGCTGGGCGGCGACGGGGAAGGGCAGGAGCGCCGCGACGGAGACAACGCGGAGGAGGCGAGCGGAAGGGATTTTCATCGGACTATTCTCTCCTCCGTTCCGCAATCGAGCAACTCTCAGGAGCGACGCGCCTCGAGTACTGCCGCCACGTCGGTCCAGCCAACGCCGATCGCGCGCAGGGCGACGAGGGTGTGATAGAACAGGTCCGCCGCCTCCTCGGTGGCGCGAACAGGGTCGTCGTCGGCGCAGGCGAGCACGAGCTCCGCCGCCTCCTCACCCAGCTTCTTCAGACGCAGGTTGCGGTTGTCCAGCAGGCGCTGCGTGTAGCTCGTCAGGTTAGCGGTCTCGCTGTGCGCCTCTGCCGTCTCCAACTGCGATGCGCGCGCCGCGATCGTGGTGTCGAGCGCCGCGAGCGTGCGCAGCGCCTGCTGCTTGCCAAAGCAGGATGTGGCGCCGGTGTGACAGGCTGGCCCGGCTGGGACGACGCGCGCCAGCACGGCGTCGCCGTCGCAGTCCGCGGAAAGCGATACGACACGCTGCACATTTCCGCTCGTCGCGCCCTTGTGCCAGAGGCCGCGGGTGCGCGAACGAAAATGCATCTCGCCCGTGGTTAGCGTGCGTTCGAGCGCCTCGCGATCCGCGTGCGCGACCATGAGCACGGCGGCGCTCGCGGCGTCCTGCACGACGACAGTCACCAGGCCGCCACCTTTGCCGAAGTCGAGCGCGTCGAGATCGATGGTCAGCATATGCTAAAGTCCCGCGGCGCGGACCGGCAGACCACCGGCGGCGAGGACACGCTTGATCTCGCCGATCGTCGTGTCGCCATCGTGAACGATGCCAGCCACCAGCGCGGCATCTGCTTCGCCCTCGCGCAGGGCGTCCAGCACATGAGCGGCTCCGCCGGCCCCGCCCGATGCGACCACTGGGATATCGACGCGTCGCGCGATCGTGCGCGTGAGCTCGACGTCGTAGCCAGAGTGAGTGCCGTCACGGTCGATGCTCGTGAGCAGAATCTCGCCGGCGCCGCGCTCGACACACTCGATCGCCCACGGGACGGCATCCTTGCCCGTCGGCTCGCGGCCGCCGCGCACGTACACCTCCCAGCTCTCCCCGTCTTTCACACGCTTCGCGTCGATGCTCGCGACGACACATTGAGAGCCGAAGCGAGCCGCCGACTCGGTGAGAACCTCCGGTCGCTCGACGGCGGCGGTGTTGATGCTCACCTTGTCGGCACCGGCGCGGAGCGCGAGCGCGACGTCGTCGGCGCTACGGATGCCGCCGCCGAGGGTGAGGGGAATGAAAAGCCGCTCGGCGGTGCGACGCACGACGTCCCACATCGTGGCGCGTGCGTCGGCGCTGGCGGTGATGTCGAGGAACACGATCTCGTCGGCGCCCTCTCGTTCGTAGCGCTCTGCCAATGCCACCGGATCACCGATGTCGCGCAGCCCGGTGAAGTTGACGCCTTTCACGACGCGCCCGTCGCGCACGTCGAGACAAATGATGACGCGTCGAGTCAGCATGCGTCCTTCCCGGAGCGGACGGCTCCCTTGGTCGAGAACACCGTTCCATGATCGGCGAGGGCATCCCGCACGGCGAGCCCCAGCGCCTTGAACGCTGCTTCCACGACGTGGTGGCGATCGACGCCGCGGAGTACGCGGAGATGTAAGGTGGCGCGGGCGTTGTCGCTGAACGAACGCATCCAGTGATCGTAGAGGGTGCTTGGCAGCGGCCCGCGATAATACGGACGGCCACCGAGGTCGAGGGCGCAGTGGACGAGGGCATCGTCCATGGGAATGGTGCGGTCGCCGTAGCGTGCCACGTTAGGCGGCGTGTGCTCGGCGAGCGCCGCGCCGACGCAGATCGCGACGTCTTCGATGAGATGGTGGCGAAGATCTCCAGTCGCCTGAACACGAAGCGACAACCCCGCGTATCGGGCGAGGGTGCCGAGCATGTGATCGAGGAAGGGAATCGTCGTCTCGATGGCGCTCACGCCGACCGCATCGCCGCCGGTGAGCTCGACTCGGATGCGCGTCTCCCGGGTCTCGCGAGAAATCACTGACATACGACGCGTTCCCAGAGCAAGAGAGTAGTTGTCAAGTTGCGAACTCCGTAGCGACGACGCGCGGATCGAGCGCGCCCGTGTAAAGCGCCATGCCAATGATGACACCCGCGGCACCACGCTCGGCGAGAGCGTGCAGATCGTCGACGGCACCCACCCCACCGGAAGCGATGATAGGCAGCCGCGTACGCGAGACGAGATCCTGGACGAGCTCCAGATCAGGGCCGCGCATCTGTCCCTCGACGTGCACGGCGGTGACGAGCAGCGCCGCGAGGGACAATGATGAGAGATCGCTCACGAGCGCGAAGATATTCGCGGGCAGCTCCTGAGCCCAGCCGTGCGTGACGAGATTGCGCCCACGGACGTCCGCCGCGAGGATGATGCGGTTCGGATGGCGCGCGGTGAGATCGGCAAGCCATTGTGGATGCTCGATCGCTCGTGTACCGACGACGACGCGCTGGGCGCCGGCTCGGAGCAGCGCGTCGACGCGCTCGGTGGTCCGAACGCCGCCGCCAATCTGCAGGTCGCCCGACCCATCGCGAAGGATCTCGTCGATCACGGAATCGTTGTTGCCGCGACCCGTGGCGGCATCGAGATCCACGACGTGCAGCCGCCGAAATCCAATCTCACGCCAGTGCGCCGCGACAGCCGCTGGGTTCTGCAGGCGCACGCGTTCATCGGCGTACGAGCCGCCCACCAGTTGCACGCACGTACCGTCGCGCAGATCCACCGCCGGAATCGCGATCATCGAGGCGCCTCGGCATCGCGCCGTGTCGCGCGCGCGAGCAGCCTCCGGAGATAGCGCACGCCGTTGCTCGAGCTCTTCTCCGGATGAAACTGCACGCCGACGACATTGCCCAATGGGCCGGCGCGGACGGCCGCTGGAAATCGATCGCTCTCGTAGCTACTCCAGGCGGTGACCCACCCTTCGTCGCGCGGTTCGCAGACAAAGCTGTTCGCGTAGTACGCCAGAGCGAGGGTCGCGTCGTCGGGGCCTGCGGGCTCCTCGATGGTGTTCCAGCCAATCTGCGGGACGCGCGAGGCGCGGAGCCGCCGAACGCGACCGGGAATGATACCGAGCCCCCGACCGGTGCCTTCCTCGCTCGAGTCGAAGAGCAACTGCATGCCGAGGCAGATGCCGATCAAGGGAAAGCCGTTGTCGATCGCCGCGCGCAGGACCTTTCGTGCCGGTGCGATGCGCTCGGCGGCGGCGGCGAAGGCGCCGACGCCAGGAAGGACGAGACAGTCGTACGCATCGCTGTTCACAGCGACGACGGCGTCGGAAACGATGGCAACGTCAAAACCAGGCGCAGCGACGGCTTTGGCGAGCGAGTGGAGATTACCCGCGCCGTAGTCGAAGATCGCGACAGTGGCCGTCGCTCTCGTCATACCGCCGCTGCTCCGAGCGAGTGGAGCAGACGCTCCATGATGCTCCATGGACCGACGCCGATGCGGAGAGCGCAACCCGCGGCAGCGTCGAGAGACGCTAGATCACGCGGGAGATTCGTGAGCGTGCGCACGATGATTCCATCCGCGCGCAGTCGCTGTCCCAGCTTTACTGCTCGTGCATGCGGGACGAGCACGAAATTCGTGCACGAGGGCAGGGGAGCGAAACCAAGATCGCGCAGTCGCGCCGCCAGGCGATCGCGGTTCTCACACGCGAGGAGGGCGTGGTGTCGCACCCAGCCGAGCGCCTCGGATGAATTCGCGAGCGCCGCCAACGCCGCGCGTTCGGCGGCGGCGTTCACCTTGTATGGCCCGCGCGCCCGCTCGACGAAATCGACGGTGTCCGGTGCTCCGACGCCATAACCGATGCGGAGGCCGGCCAGTCCAAACGCTTTCGAGAGCGTGCGAGTCACGACCACCCGCGCGGAGCGCCTAACGAAATCCATGTTCGTCGTTGGGGCGAACTCGGCGTAGGCTTCGTCGATGATTACCAAACCTTGCGCGCGCTCGACGAGCCGTTCGAGGGACTCGCGGGACACTCCCGTCCCCGTCGGGTTGTTTGGTGCGCAGACGTAGATGATCTTCGCGCCACTGCCGCCGAGTCGGTCGGCGTCGATGTCGAACCCGTCGCACTCATCGCGGAGTGGGATTTCCACGGGGACGAGCCCATTCAAGCGGGCGAACGTCGGGATCATCGAGAAGGTCGGCACGGAATACGCGATCCGGTCACCGGGCTCGGCGAATGCGCGAATCGTTGCGTCGAGCACATCGTCGGAGCCGCAGCCGGTGACGATGCCCGCGTCTTCGATCCCGAGATAACGGCGAAGCGCCTCCTTCAATTCGGCAGAGTAGGGCGCGGGATATCGTGCGGGGGGTGAGTCGCGCAAGGCGATGACAGCGGCGGGGGGTGCGCCCCAGAGATTCGTGTTGTCACTGAGATCGACGCACGAAGCCGGCGCTGCACCGTTAGGCGCGCCGTCCGCGTCCTTGGATTCCACATATGTCGCGAGCAACGCAATATCGCGCCGAACGAGGCTCGCCGCGTCGGGCGTCGCGGTGCGTCGCTCCACGGGGGCAGAGTCGCTCGCCCACGCACCGGCCGCGGCGGCGTGACCCGGCAGCCCTTCCGCGTTCGCGAGCAGGGCGACATCGTCGGCGAGTCGTGCCGCCGCCGCACGGTCCACCCGCTGATACGTCGTCCAGCGGAAGAAATCCAGGATCGAGAGGCCCGAGTAAGCCCTCGCGAGCCCGAGTGTCGGCAATACGTGGTTCGCGCCCGTCATGTAATCGCCAAATGCATTCGATGCACTTTCGCCGACAAAGACGGTGCCCGCACTGCGGACTCGCGAGGCACAAGCGCGACAGTGGTCGTCGGCAGCGAGCGCAATGAGGAGGTGCTCGGGAGCATAACGAGTCGCGATGTCGGTGCCCTGCTCGAGGGTATCCACCGAGAGCACGCCGCCCTGCCCGGCGAGCGCCCGTTCCACGATCTCGCGGCGGGGGGATTGCTCGAGCTGACGAGAGAGCGCCTCTTCGATTGCACCGGTCATGCGATCGCCCATGACGATGGCGACGACGCACGCCGAAGGATCGTGCTCGGCCTGCGCGATCATCTCGCGAGCGACGAGCTCCGGATTGCTCGTCTCGTCGGCGATGACAAGGAGCTCGCTCGGGCCCGCCGGCGAGTCGATGCCGACGACCCCCGCCAGCTGCAGCTTGGCTTCCGTGACGTAAGCGTTCCCTGGTCCGACGATGCGGTCTACGCGCGGGACACTCTCGGTGCCATAAGCCATCGCGGCCACGGCACCAGCGCCGCCGATAGCAAATACTCGATCAGCGCCGGCGATCGCGGCCGCGGCGAGGACGGTGGCCGGTGGCAAGCCGTCGGTCCCGGGCGGCGAGCAGAGGATCACCTCACCTACACCGGCGACGCGCGCCGGGACGACGCCCATCAACACGCTGCTCGGATACGCGGCGCGTCCGCCCGGAGCATACACGCCGACTCGCTGCAAGGGATCCGGTCGCCGTCCGACGATCACGCCCGGCTCCGGCGAGGTCTCCATGCTCTGCGGCAGAAATGCGCGGTGGACGCGCGCGATGTTGTCGGCCGCGCGCTCGAGGGCGCGACGGAGAGCGGGGGTGAGGAATGTGACTGCACGCTCGATGAATTCGCGCGGCACCTCGAGGCTGGAGAGGGAGGCGCGATCGAATTCGCGCGCCATCGCCAGGAGCGCGCTGTCGCCTTCCTCACGAACACGAGCGAGAATCTCCACCGTTCGCGCGCGCAGCGACAAATCGACGTTCAACGCACGGAAAAAGAGCGCGCTTTGCTCTTCGTCGGTGAGTCGGCTCGCCGATCCGCGAAAGCGGAGCTTCACGCCAGACATGGGGTCGCGGTTCGGAGACGCCGCACTCACGCGGCTGAGCGTGGTCATGGCATCAACCGCTCGATGCGCGTCACGAGAATGCCCTCGGCGCCGAGCGCCTTGAGCGCGGCCACCGTGCGATAGATCCCCGCGGCGGGCGTCACCGCGTGGACGGCGACGTGACGTCCACCGTTGAGCAAATTAATAACGGTCGGGCCGGTGATCCCGGGGAGCACTGCGCGCACGGCGTCGAGTTGGTCCTTCGGGACGTTGGCCATGATGTAGCGCTGGCCGCGGGCGCGAAGAACGGACTGCAGCGCCGCCACCAGTTCGCCCAGGTCGCGCTCTCGGGTGGCAGGCTGCACCCGCGTGGCGATGCCGCCGTCGGAGGCGACGATGAGACGAGCCGACGACTCGAGCACGGTGGCGACTTCCTTGAGGCCATTCGTGCGAAGCGTCGATCCGGTCGAGACGAGATCGACGACGATGTCGGCGATGCCGAGGTGGGGCGCAATTTCCGCTGCTCCGGAGACCGGTACGACTTCGACGGGCAGGTCGCGCGCGGCGAAGTAACGCTCGGTGAGCCGGGGAAAGCTCGTCGCCACTCGTGCCCCGACGGGCACGTCGTCGACGGCGTCGATGCCGATCTCCTCCTTCGCCGCGACGGCGAGACGGCAACGCCCGAACTCGAGATCCGCCAGGCAGGAGAGCGCTCGATCGGACTCTGACACGAGGTCCCAACCGGTGACGCCCACGTCGGCGGCGCCATCGGCGACGAATTCGGGAATGTCTTGCGCACGGACGAAGATGGCTTCGAAGATGCCGCCGAGCGATGCAGTGAGAGCGCGTTCACCACGGGCGCGGACCTCGAGGCCGGCGTCGGCAAAGAGCTCGCGCGTGTCGTCGGCGAGACGTCCCTTGTTAGGCAGAGCGATGCGTAGCATGCGAACGACTTTCGGGAAGCAGGGGAAATGAAAAAGGCCCGTCCGATGGACGGGCCCAGTGCGACTTCACGACACAGGATGCCTGCTCTGCTATCCCCGCGCGCGCAAATCGCCCCGGCCCGTCAGGCCGTGGTGGTGATGCGCGTGATGGTGAAGCTTGCGAGCGAATCCAGTGATCATGGAACGCAACCTAAAGCGCCGGACATCGGCTGGGCAAGGGCTGTGAAATCCTTGACACCCTCGCCGGCCGCGGACATGATAGCGCCGCAAGGTTTGGCATACCAAATCTGTGTACCGCGCGGTCGACGTCGGCCCTACGCGCAACCGCGTGGTGCCGATCTCTCGCTCATGGAGCACTTCCATGCGACTTGCCGCCGCGCTCTTCGTCATCGTCGCCGGTATCCCGCGCTTCATCACCGCACAGCAAGCCACGGGCGTCATCAGTGGGAGCGTCCTGGCCCATCAGTCGCTGCGACCGCTCGCTGCCGCTCAGGTCAGCGTCGTCGGAACGCGCCTGGGCGCACTGACGGACGCAAACGGCCGCTTCCGCATCACTGGAGTGACCGGCGACAGCGTCACCCTCGACGTTCGACTCATCGGCTTTCAGCCCGCGAAGGCCACAGCCCATGTCGGTGACGCGACCGTGCGCGTGCTACTCACCGAGGTCGCCGTATCTCTCGATCAGGTGGTGGTGACGGGAACCGCTGGCATCACGGAGCAGCGCGCGATGGGCAATCTGCTCGAGAAGGTTCAGACGGAAGACATCGTGCGCACGGCGCCCGTCGTGACTCCTCAACAGCTGCTCGAGGGGCGCGTAGCCGGGCTCGTCGTATTACCGGGGTCGGGAAATATCGGGACAGGGAGCACGATGCACGTACGCGGCGTCGCGAGCTTATCACTCACGAATCAGCCGCTCATCTACGTGGATGGCGTGCGCGTCGACAACACGGCGTCGGGCGGACCATCGATTCGTGACGGCGCCCAGGTCGCGCGCATCAACGACATCAACCCCGAAGACATCGAATCGATGGAGGTCATCAAGGGACCGGCAGCGGCAACGTTGTACGGTACCGAGGCGTCGAGCGGCGTGATTCAGATCATCACGAAACGTGGACGCGCCGGCGTGGAGACGTACGACTTCTCCGTGCAGCAGGGCACGAGCTGGCTCTCCGACCTCGCGCAGAAGGTACCGACGCTGTGGGGGACGAATGCGAGCGGTGGCCTAACGAGCGTCAATCTCTATCAGGCCGAGAAGGCAGCGGGCCGCGATCCATTTCAGACCGGCAGCGTCCAGGGTTACACCGGCCGGTTGAATGGCGGAACGGATGCCGCGCGCTATTACGTCTCGGGCTCCTACGATCGTTCCACGGGCATCGTCTCGTACAACTGGCAGGACAAGTACTCCGGGCGCACCAACGTGAACCTGACGCGCAGTGAGAAGGTGCAGGTGTCCGCGGATCTCGGCTACACGCACAATCTCACGCGATTCGGTCAATCGGCCACCGGGTGGGATCTCTGGAGCAACATCGTGTGGGGTTCACCGTCGCGGCTCAACACGCCGACGCGTGGATTCCTGCGCACCCCGCCCGAGGCGTCGGCGCAGATCCAGTCCATGGAGGACATGCAGCGCGTCACGGGCAGCATCCAGATCCTCAACAAGCCCACGAGCTGGTTTAGCCATCGCCTGACGGTGGGTACGGATGCCGCCAACTCCATCAGCTCGGTGCTCTTTCCCCGTGATCCGACGGGCGCCGCGTATTTCTTCGGCACGTTGAGCCTTGGCCAGAAGACGGAAGATCGCCTAACGACCACCTTCAACACGATCGATTATTCCGCCACCGGAACCGCGACCCTCCCGTTCTCGCTCGCCTCGGCGACATCGTTCGGATTCCAGGACTATTCGAAGCGGTATGCGACCGCCGAAGCCGTCGGGAAGTCCTTTCCATCGCCCTCGGTGACGTCGATCGGCGGCGCCGCGGTGACGACGTCGAGCGAAGACCTGATCGAGAATAAGACCGTTGGCTTCTACGGTCAGGAGCAGGTGAGTCGGGCGAACCGTCTCTTCCTCACGGCGGCACTGCGCGGCGACAACAACAGCGCCTTCGGCGCAAACTTCAAACAAGCGCTGTATCCGAAGTTCAGCGCCAGCTGGGTGGCGAACGAGGAGCCTTTCTGGCGTTGGAGCACCATCAATACGCTCCGCGTGCGCGGCGCGTACGGCCGCGCTGGCAAGCAGCCCGACGTCTTCGCGGCGCAGCGGCTGTATCAGCCAGCGACCGGTCCAGCGGACGCGGCCGTCGTGACTCCGCAAGCGATCGGGAACCCCGATCTCCGCCCCGAGGTGAGCAGCGAGGTGGAGCTCGGGTTCGATCTGGGTGCGTTCGACGATCGCATCGGGATCAACTTCACCTACTACGACCAGGTGGCGCACGACGCGATCGTGCAGCGCCAGGTCGAGCCATCACTCGGCTTCCCCGGTTTCCAGTATGTGAACGCGGGGAAGGTCGCGAATCATGGGATGGAGCTGACGCTCGACACGCATCCGCTGCGCCGCGCGAAGCTGGACTGGGCCCTGGGCGGCCAATTCGCGACGAACTCGAACCGGGTCATGACGTTAGGCGGGCTGCCCCCGATCTCTCTCGGTAGCAGTCAGTTCGATCGTGTCGGGTATCCAGTCGCCGGCTTCTTCGCGAAACGCGTGGTGTCGGCCCAATTCGATCAATCGGGCAAGCCGACGAACCTGATCTGCGCCGGTGACGCGACGACGAGCAGCCAGACGGTGCCCTGCGCGTCGGCGCCGCTCGTGTATTGGGGCACGCCGACGGCGCGGTGGACGGGCAATGTCAACAGCAGCGTGACGCTCTGGCGCAGTCTGCGCCTGTATGCGCTCGTCGATTTCCGCGGCGGCCTAACGATCAACGATGGTGACGTCTCGGCCGCGCACACGGCCTTTCGCAACTCGAAGGCGATCAACGAGCACACCGATCCCATTCTGATGGCGTATGACCAGCTGGGCACGATCGATCAACTTGGATTCTTCAACGCTGGTTTCGCGAAGCTGCGCGAGCTGTCGGCGACGTACACCTTCGGCGCGAGGGCGCTGAGTCGTGTCGGCGCGTCGGGTGCGTCGATCAGCGTTGCCGGTCGAAACCTCGCCACGCTCTGGCGCGCGCAGAAGGACATCTACGGCGAGATCATCGCGGACCCGGAGATCGGAATACCAAGCAGTGAGCTGTCCAACTACGTCCAATCGGTGGTGCCGCCGCTCTCCCAGTTCGTGACGACCTTCCGGCTCACCTTCTAACGGCATCGAGGATACCATGAATACTCGGATCGCGTCGATGTCACTTTCGCGACGAGGTGCGCGCGCGCCTCGTACCGCGATCGCCCTCATCGTCGCCGCGCTCACCGCGCTGGCCTGCAGGGGAATTCTGACTGTCGATCTGCCGACGCGCGTCTCCGCCGGCGTTCTGGACGATCCTTCCTTCGCGCCGACGATGGTGCAGGGCGCCATCGCGGATTTCGAGTGCGCCTACAGCAACTACGCAGCCGCGACCGGCCTGCTCACGGACGAATTGATCGAGTCCACGGGATTCATTGCCTGGTTCAGCTGGGATCTTCGGCGGATTCCCTCGAACAACTCGAGCCTCGGCAGCAATACCTGCACCGGCGCCGGCTATGGGGTCTACACGCCTCTGCAGACCGCGCGCTTCTCCGCGGCGGACAGCTATCGACGGATCAAGGCATTTCCCGATGCGTCGGTGCCTAACAAGACTGTGCTGCTCGCCACGGCCGCCGCGTACGAGGGCTATTCGCTGACGTTGCTCGGCGAGGGCTTCTGCCAGATGGCGGTCGACGGCGGACCAGCCCTGACGCCGGCCCAGACGTTGGCGATGGCGGAAGCGCGGTTCACCGATGCGATTCAACTGGCGACGAGCGCCTCCAACACGTCCATTCTCAACTTCGCAACCCTGGGCCGAGCGCGGGTGCGACTCGACATCGGAAACTTGGCGGGCGCCGATGCCGATGCAAAACTCGTCCCGCAAGGTTTCGTGTTCAACGCGACGTTCGACGCCGCGGCCGAGCGACATCGCAATCGGGTGTACGTTGATAACTTCGTAAATCTCTACACCTCCGTCGATCCCCGATTCCGCAATCTGAGCTTCGGCGGCGTCGCGGACCCGCGGGTCGCGACCAAGAACGCGGCGCGGCTCGGGAACGACGGCGTCACGCCCCTCTGGCAGCAGCTCAGGTATTCGACGGAGACATCGCCGATGCCCATCGCTACCTGGGGCGAGGCTCAGCTCATCATCGCCGAGGCAGAGGGCGGACAGGCAGCGGTCGATGCCATCAACCGGCTCCATACGGCGGCGGGACTTCCGGCCTTCAGCAGCACCGACTCGGCGACGACGATGGCGCAGGTGTACGAGGAGCGCCGTCGTGAGCTGTTCCTCACCGGCCACCGCATCAATGACATGCTGCGGCTGGGCATTCCCTTCGACAGCGGAAGCGACGCCAAGGGTCAGCCCTTCGGCACGACGACCTGTCTCCCGCTGCCCGATGTCGAAACGCTAAACAACCCCAACTTTACCCACCCATGATAGCTCGCGGCGTAGCGACCCTCTTCGCTCTGCTCTCGATTGGAGCGAGCGCGGCTCGGGCGCAGGACAGCTCGGTCATCAAGTACCCGATGCTCGTGCGCTACAACGTGCGCGTGCCGATGCGCGATGGTGTTCACCTCTCGATCAACGTCTTCGAGCCTCGCGGAACGGCCAAGCATCCGACGGTGATGATCCTCACGCCCTACGGCAAGGATCTCGGCCAGCCAATGGAGGAGGCCTGGTCATTCGTCAGGCACGGGTACGCGTTCGTCTCGATCGATGCACGCGGCCGATACGACTCGGATGGCGAGTTCACGCCGAATCGAGGCGACGGCCCCGATGGCAGCGACGTGATGAACTGGATCGCGAAGCAGCCCTGGTCCGACGGACGCATCGCGACCTACGGTGGCTCGTATCTCGGCAAGGTGCAGTGGGAGATGGCGAAGCAGAGCAACCCGCATCACGTCGCGATCATGTCCTACGTCTCACCGGCGGATGATTGGAACGACGAGTCACGATACAACGGTGTGCCGAAGCTCGATCTGATGTACACGTGGATGATGGGCATGTACGGGCGGGTGGGACATCCTGCCGCGGGATTCGACTGGGGCAAGTTGATGCAGGGGCTTCCGTTGACGTCCCTGGATACCGCGGCTGGACGGAACATGCCCTTCTGGCGACAGATCATGTTGCACGATCGCCTCGACGCGTTCTGGCTTCCATCGCAGATGAGCGGCAACTACGGGAAGTTCGACATCCCGAGCTTCAACGTCACCGGCTGGTACGAGGGGCAGCTCAAGGGCGCGGTGCAGAACTTCTCGAACGCGGTGAAGTTCTCGAAGACGCCCGATGCCCACATGCTCGTCATCGGGCCCTGGTTGCATGGCGTCAATCGAAACAGAGTCATCGGTGAGCGGGATGCGGGGCCGCACGCGATCATCAATCTCGACAGTATTCGAGACGCGTGGCTCGACAGTCGTTTGCGTGGCGCGCCCCGGCCCGATCTGCCTCACGTGCTGTACTTCCTTCCCGTGAAGAACGAGTGGCGAAGCGCGTCGGCCTGGCCGGTGCCCGGCACGACCTTCACTTCCTACTACCTCGGGAGCGGGGGCGGCGCGAACACCTCGCATGGCGATGGGTCGTTAGGCACCGATGCTAGTGCACGCCGCGCGCCCTCCGACACATTCACCTATGATCCGGCGAGTCCGACGCCGTCGCTCAGCAGTCGCACCGCTGGCGCCCGCGGCGGCCTGCCGCAAGGTTCGGTGGACAATCGCAAGAACGAGGAGCGCCCGGACGTCCTCGTCTACACCGGGGAACCGCTCACCGAGGGAATGGAGATCACCGGTCCGGTCCACGCCACGATCTACCTCTCGACGAACGTCGTCGACACCGATATCGCAATCAAGCTGCTCGACGTGTATCCGGACGGTCGAGCCCACAACCTGACGGAAGGCATCGCGCGCGCGAAGTATCGTAACTCGTACAGCGCGCCCGAGCTCATGCGGCCGGGACAGGTGTACAAGATCGACGTGGAGCTGTTCCCGACGAGCAATTGGTTCGAGGCTGGCCATCGCGTTCGCCTGGAGGTCGCCAGCAGTGACTTCCCGAATTTCGCGCGCAATCTGAACACGGCAAATTCAGACTCCGGAACAGAGATAAAGGTCGCGCACACCACCATCCTTCACACGGCGCAGTACCCCTCGGCGATTGTTCTGCCCGTGGTCGGTGCCGGCCGCGCGGTCACCCTCGTTCCGTGAGGGGCCACTCCTCAAGAGCCATCGGATTTGGGTTGAGCGTCGCGCTCCTCACGAGCGCGGCGCCCGCCCGCGCGCGAATCGCGGTGTATCCGATCGTCATCGCGAATGCACGCGTCATCGATCCCGAGACGCACCTCGACGCCACGCGCAATGTGGCAATTGCAAAGGGAAAGATCGCCGCCATATCCAGCGCGCCGCTCTCGGGTCGCGTCTCGATCGACGCAAAGGGGCTGGTGCTCGCGCCCGGATTCATCGACGTCCACGCCCACGGTCAGGACGCCGAGAATTATCGGTACTACGCGATGGATGGTGTCACGTCGGCGATGGAGCTCGAGCTCGGAACGGGCGACGTGGATAGCTGGTACGCGGAGCGCGCCGGCAAGGCCCTCGTCAACTACGGGGTGTCGGTCGGGCACATGCGCGTTCGAATGCGGGTGATGAGGGACTCGAGCACGACTTACGCGACCGGCGACGCCGCGCATCGTGCCGCGTCGGACTCGGAGATCGCCGCGATTCGCGCCGCCATCGGTGACGGTCTGGCGCGCGGTGCAATCGGTGTCGGCTTCGGACTCTCCTACACTCCCGGAGCGTCTCGCTGGGAGATACTCGAATCCTTCCGCGTGGCGGCGTCGTTCGGCGCCCCGGCATTCGTGCATATGCGCTACATCGGCGACCACGAGCCGACGAGCAGCGTTGCCGCGCTCGAGGAAGTGATCGCAGCGGCGACGGTCACCGGCGCGCCGGTGCACGTCATGCACGTTCACAGCAACGGACTGCGTTCCACACCGCATTTGCTACAGATGATCGGCGAGGCGCGAGCACACGGGCTCGATATCACGACGGAGGCGTATCCATACACCGCCGGCAGCTCGGGAATCGAATCCGCGCTGTTCGACCCGGGGTGGCAGGACGCGCTCGGGATCAGCTACGGCGATCTGGAATGGGCGGCGACCGGCGAGCGCCTAACGGCAGAGACGTTCGAGCGCTATCGCAAGCAGCACGGTATCGTCATCGTTCACATGATTCCCGAAGACGCCGTCGCCGCTGCGATCGCCAGTCCGCTCACGTTCGTCGCCAGCGACGCGCGGATGCAGAACGGGCATGGTCATCCGCGGAGCGCGGGTAGCTTCGCACGCGTCCTTGGCCACTACGTGCGCGAAACACACGCGCTCTCACTGCCCGACGCGCTCAGGAAAATGACCCTGATGCCGGCGCGCCGACTCGAGCGGCGGCTTCCCGCCATGCGGCACAAGGGGCGTGTTCAGGTCGGAGCCGACGCCGACCTCGTCGTCTTCGATCCGGATCGCATTACCGACCGCGCCACCTACGAGCGGCCGGCGCAGTATTCGGAGGGAATGGAATATGTGCTCGTTGGGGGCGTGCCGGTCGTCTGGCACGGCAAGCTCGTCGAGGACACCCTGCCCGGACAGCCCCTGCGCGCGCCAAGATCCGCGCCGAAGCCGTCGAACGCCGCGTCGTTAGGCGACGCGAGCCGCCGGGGTGCGTCGCGCGTCGTGCTCGTGCAGCGACAGGGCGGTGACGGGCAGCGCGGCATTCGCGGCGGCGACCCGGCGCGCCGAGCGGCGGCGCAACCGGAACAGCCGACGTACCGACTCGGCCATACCGAGCGCCGCGATGCTGTGGCGGACCGTCTCCTCGGAGTAGCCGATGCGCGCCGCGACTTCGCGCAGCGTCAGCGTTCCGTGGCGTCGCACTTCGCGCAGGATCGCGAGGACATCGATGTTGCGCGTACCGCGGTGCCGGGCCAGCCCCGCATCGAGCACGCACTGACGGATCGACGTCCGCGCGCTGCCGAGCACGAAGGCAATTTCATCGATCGTCGCGCCACCCAGGTAGAGCGCCATCACCCACGCCTCACGCTGCTCGCGATTGAGACGAGGGGTGCGCGGAATGTCAGCTCTCGCCGGAGCATCGATGCTCGTTATGACAGCCCGTGCCATGATGGTTCGCATCCGAAAGACCTGGTTGAGGGTTTGTCGATCTGTGCTCGGGTGATGATTCCGCCTACGCAAAGCAGACGCCGTGACTGGAAGGGCGGTAACAGTGTCCCTTGCGCTATATCCGTTTGTTCGAACCTCTCGAATGCGGCAACTCGGGCATGATGTCCGCGCCGGCCCTCTGCCCTCCGCCTTTCGCCGCGGCTAGCTTCCCCGGCCTTACACCTCGATTGACCGAGTCAATGTCCGATATAGAGATCCGGCCTCTGCGTACGCAGGACGAGCTGCGCGCGTGTGTCAGCCTGCAGCGTGAAACGTGGGGGAACGAATTCACCGACGTCGTCCCGTCGAGCATACTCAAGGTGTCGCAGCGGGTCGGCGGCGTTGCTGCCGGCGCCTTCGACGGCGAGAACACACTGCTGGGCTTCGTGTACGGGCTCACCGGCGTCGAGAAGGGACGTATCGTCCACTGGTCGGACATGCTCGCCGTCAGGCCCGAGGCGCGGAATCTTGGCCTTGGCCGCAGACTGAAGGAGTTCCAGCGTCGCGCCGTGCAGGAGCTCGGCGGCACTGTCATATACTGGACATACGACCCACTCGTGGCGCGCAACGCGCATCTCAACTTCAATGTTTTCGGCGTGCGTGTCGCCGAGTATGTGGAGGACATGTACGGTGACACGGAGAGTCCGCTGCACAGCGGCATCGGCACCGACCGATTCATCGTCGCCTGGCCGGTCCCCGACTCGGAGATGCAGACGCGCCTCGAAGAGACGCACGCCGCGGGATCGGACCCAGAGCTGTGTCAGGCACCGATCATCAACGCGAACGGATCGACGGGCACGAAATCAATCGGCTCCGTAGCACGGGTCGAAGTGCCGACGGAGATTGCGGCCCTCCAGGAGTCCGATCGCGAGCAGGCGATCACGTGGCGCCACTCGACTCGGGCCGCGTTTCGCCGTGCGCTCGATGCCGGGCTCACGGTGCAAGGCTTTGTGATCGATGATTGTAGTGCGCGCGGTTATTACCTGTTAGCGCATCGTCGCGCGCGCTAAGCAGGCAATGCCTTGCAGGCTCACGCCTCGCGCTCGCTGTTCTGTGCTTCGCCCTAGTTCCTAGCCCCTAGTCTCTAGCCCCTCGCTGCCATGCTTCGCCTCGATCGCCTTGTCCTGCGCGAGATTCGACTCGCGCTGAAGGAGCCCTTTCGCATCTCGTCCGGCGTCTGCACGGAGCGCCGGATATTCCTCCTCGAGCTGTACGACACCGACGGCGCGATGACGTGGGCCGAGTGTGTCGCGGGAGAGCAGCCGAACTACACTCCAGAGACAATCGACACCGCGTGGTTCGCCATCCGTGAATGGCTCGCGCCGCGACTGCTCGGCCGCAGTTTCGACGGGCCCGAAGTGATTCACGGCGTTCTCGAGCAGAACGTCCGCGGCCACAACATGGCCAAGGCGGCGCTCGAGATGGGGATGTGGGCGCTGGCGGCCACGAAGGAGGGCGTCTCCCTCTCGCATCGACTCGGCGGCACGCGCGAGCGCATTCCGACCGGCATTTCGTTAGGCATCCAGAACTCGCCGGATGCGCTCGTGCAGCGCGCGAAGGCGGCGTTCGAGCAGGGCTATCGAAAAATCAAGCTGAAGATCCAGCCGGGCCAGGATGTCGAGTATGTGCGCGCGGTGCGAAACGCGCTCGGACCGGACGTCCACCTCATGTGCGACGCGAATTCGGCGTATACGCTTGCCGACGCCGATCACCTGGTGCAACTCGACGCATTCAATCTGATCATGATCGAGCAGCCGCTCGGACGCGACGACATCGTTAGGCATGCGAAGCTCCAGAAGCGGCTGAAGACCCGCCTCTGTCTCGACGAATCCATCACCGACGCCGACCGCGCCGAGGACATGATCGAGCTCGGCTCCGGTAAGATCATCAACATCAAGCCCGGGCGTGTCGGAGGGTTCACTGTGTCCAAGAGGATCCACGACATCGCGCAGCGCAACAACATTCCGGTGTGGTGCGGGGGCATGTTGGAAAGCGGCGTCGGACGATCGCACAATGTCGCGCTCGCGTCGCTACCCAATTTCAGCTTGCCGGGAGACCTGAGCCCGAGCGCGCGCTACTGGGAGCGTGACGTGGTCATCCCCGAGTGGACGATGGACGCCGAAGGCATGGTGCGCGTGCCGCGCGACAAGCCCGGCATTGGCGTCACGGTGGACGTCGGCCGCGTCGAGGATCTCACGGTGAAGCGCGAGGCAATCGAAAGCCGATCGATGGCAGCGCGATGACGGCGACTTCGCCGGCTCTCGCGGTACCGGGTGCCGTCGGCAGTCTGTTCGACGACGCGCTGCGGAGCCGGCTCGTCGAGCTGCGCCGAGCCATTCACGCCGATCCGGAGTTGTCATTCCAGGAGGAGCGGACGGCGCAGAAGCTCGAGCATGCACTGATGGAGATCGGCGTGACCGATGTGCGTCGCGTCGCAAAGACCGGCGTGGTTGGGCGCATTCGCGGCCGTAATGCCAAGGCATCGGTCGTTGCGCTCCGCGGTGACATCGACGCGCTGCCGGTGCGCGAGGAGACCGGCTTGTCGTTCGCCTCGCATAACGAGGGCGTCATGCACGCGTGTGGTCACGACGTGCACGCCACCTGGGCTGTCGGCGCGGCGGCGCTGCTCGCGCGCGATCCGGCAGCTGGCGACGTGCTGATCGTCTTGCAGCCCGCGGAGGAGACCGGCCGCGGGGCACCGGCGATTCTCGAGACGGGCGCGCTCGACGACGTCAGTGCAATCTTCGGCGGGCATGTGGACCGCCGATTCGCGGTCGGACAGGTCGTAGCCGACGAGGGCCCTCTCGCCGCGTCGGCCGACATGTTCGAGATCGAGCTGCAAGGGCAGGGAGCGCATGCTGCCCGGCCGCACGAATCGGCGGATCCCATCGTCGGATTGGGCGCGCTCATTGGCGCGATCCAGACCATCGTGTCGCGCCGGCTCAATCCAGCGAATCCAGGTGTGGTGACGATCGGCACGGTGCGCGCCGGAACGGCATCGAACGTCATCCCCGACCGCGCAACGCTCACGGGGACCGTGCGCGCGGTAGACGCGACATCGCGCCGGCTCATGCTCGACGAGGTGCGTCGCATCTCGGAGAGCGTCGCGGCGGCCTATCGCCTCACCGCGCAGGTCACTCTCGATCTGGGCACGCCGCCGATCGTGAATCCACCTAACGCGACGGCCTGGGCACGCCGCGCCGCCGCCTCCCTCCTCGGCGAGTCGAGCGTCGTGCCGCTCGGCTTTCTGAACATGGCGGGGGAGGATTTCGCGCACTATATGGAACGAATTCCAGGCTGCTTTCTGCGGATCGGTGCCCGCGAGCCGGGCGGCGTAGCGATTCCCGCGCACGCCCCAAAGTTCTATGCGGCCGAAGAAAGCATCTTCGTCGGCGCGGCGGTGCTCGCGGAAACGGCTCGAGTGGCATCGGCGGCGCTGGTAGAGCGGGCAGAGGGTAGAGGGTAGAGGGCGGAGCGTGAGGGCAGAGGGTGAAGTCTCTAGCATTTCGAACAATCGTTCTGGCGTAGTCTTGCTCCGTGGCTATCTTCGCCTCCGCGCTCACCCCTAGCCCCTAGCCCCTCCCATGGCTTCTCTCAATCGCACGCTGAATCTTCGCGATCTGATTCTCATCGTCATCGGCACGGTCATTGGATCCGGGATTTTCCTCGTTCCGGGCCCGGTGCTGCGACAGACTGGCGGCTCCGTGGGAGTGTCGCTCCTCGTCTGGCTCGCCGCTGGCGTGCTCTCGCTGCTGGGCGCGCTGACGTACGGAGAGATGGGCGCCGCGAAGCCCGATGCCGGCGGGCTGTACGTCTACCTGCGCGACGCGTTAGGCCCGCTACCCGCGTTTCTCTACGGCTGGACGATGTTCTTCGTGATGTCGACGGGCTCGTGCGCGACGCTCGCGGTGGCGTTCACGAGCTACCTCGGGCAGTTCGTCACGCTGTCGCCGATCGCGGGCAAGGCCGTGGCCGTGGCGATGATTCTGGTCGTGATGATCATCAACGTCCGCGGCACGCGGCAGGGCGCGAACGTGCAGGGGGTCGCCACGGCCATCAAGGTGGCGGCGATTCTCGTGATGAGCGTTTTACTAATTGCCGTGGGTCACGGCTTCGCGGCGACACCCACGCTGTGGCCGGCGCAGTGGAACGGGTCGCTTCTGGCCGGCGTCGGTTTCGCGATGATCAGCGTGCTCTGGGCCTACGAGGGATGGCAGTATGTCACGTTTTCGGCTGGCGAGACGAAGGATCCGCAGCGCGTGTTCCCGTTAGGCATCGGCGTCGGGACGGCGCTTCTCATCGGCATCTACGTGCTCGCCAACGTTGCCTACATCGCGGCGCTCGGAGCCGACGGCGCCATGAAGAGCGACCGCATCGCGGCCGAAGCCATGGCGGCGCTCTTCGGGCCGGCGGCGGGCAAGCTCATCGCCGCAATCATCCTCGTTTCGATGTTCAGCGCGGCAAACGGCCTCACGCTCACCGCCCCGCGACTCTACTACTCGATGTCGCGCGACGGCCTCTTCTTCAGGAAGCTCGCGGAAGTGCATCCGCGCTTCAACACGCCCGCGATCGCCATCGTCGCGAGCTCGATCTGGGCGATGATCCTCGCCGCGACGGGCTCGTTCGAGCGGCTCCTCACCTACGTCGTCTTCGTCGGCTGGATCTTCTACGCATTGGGCGCGCTGGCGATATTCGCCTATCGACGCCGCGAACCGAACATGCCGCGGCCCTTCCGTACTCCCGGGTATCCGATCACCCCGATCTTGTTCGTGCTCTCGGCGGCGGCGATCGTCATCAACACCATCGTGACGCAGCCCAGGAATGTGATCTTCGCGCTCGCCCTCATGCTGCTGGGCGTCCCGGCCTACTACATGTGGCGGCGTCGCCTTCCGAAATCACCGGTCACTGCGCCTGAGGACGCGCTCGCCGCGCCAGGCGCGAAAGCGCGCGAGACCGTCTAGTTCGGCGGTGCATTGGCGGCGGCGCGTGTGAGACCGGTCACCGCGCGCCGCGCCAAAACCGGCACCTTCAGGCGCTCGGAGGTGCCATGCGAAATGCGCTCACAGTCGGCGCCACCATTGTGGTGTCGACTCCGGACGGCGAGGAAGAAGACGAGGTGACGCGAGTGATCGTCGATGCCGTCGATGCTGGGGTCTGCGTTGTCGAGACGGCCCGCAACGGACGTGTCATCGTTATGCGCGGCATTCGCCAGCCACGCTTCGCACTGCAACCTCGGAAGGGGCAGACTGGCGCGTGAGGCGCGCGGCTCAGGGCGTCATGTCGGGATTGTAGGTGTTGATGAACTCCAGAAAGCGTGACACCTGCAGAATGTCGCGACCCTCGAAGCGAATACCGTGCGACGTCGTGCGCTGCACATCGGGCAGGAAGCTCAACATCTCGGCGGGCGTGTAGTTCTTGAAGGTGACGTCGAGTCGCACCGGCGGCTTCACGACGTATGGATGCAGCGAGCCGCGCCGCTGCACACCGGCTTTGACCTTCTGCTGGACGAGCTGCTGCGCCGCTGCGGGCGTCATCGTCGCCGCGGCGTGGAAGCTGATCGCCTGCTTGACCACGGCGCCTTCCATGTTGCCGATGAGCGCCTGGGCCTCGCCCACGGCAACGTTGTCCCCCGAGATCGCGACGATCGGGACTCCGTAATAGCCCGCGATCGCGGCGTTGATGCCGGACTCCGGCATCGCGACGCCGTTCAGAAGTACCGCCGCCAGGTGCGCGCTCGAGATCGTGTGCGCGCGGACGCCGGCCGGATTCGTCGTCGAGGCGTGATAGCCGATGAAGACCGCCGCGTCGAAGCTCGAATCGATGCCCTGCATCATCATCAGCGGGCGAGGCCACGACCGAATGATCGTCACGTCCGGCGGAAATTTTTCGATCAGCAAATTCTCACCGTTCCCATGTGAATCGCTGACGACGATCTGCGTCGCGCCCGCCTCGCGGGCGCCGGCAACAGCCGCCAGCGCCTCGCCGGTCATGAATTCCCGGGCGCGCTCGTACTCGAAGCCAGTCGGTGTGAGCTGATCCGCCGTGACGATACCGGCGATGCCTTCCATGTCAACCGAGATGTAAACCTTGAGTGGTCGTTGGGCGGTTGCCGGAAGGGCACTCGCCACGAACAGAAGCACCAGCGGCGTGATTAGTCGACGCATACGAATCTCGAAGAAGGGGGCGTGAGGGAGAGCGTTCGGCGGTGCCTGAGCCTCCGCCGGCGCGGTTAATAGCCGTTTTTTCCCAACCTGGGAATCCCCCTCGCGTCTGGCGGATTCCTGACGCAGTTTCCCTCTATGAAAACTGGCTCCAAGTGCCTCACGACCCCGACTCTGACCGCGACGATGAGACTCGTCCTTTATATTCTGCCGTGTGTGTTGCTCACGGCCTGCCTGACCGAACCGAAGAGCTGTCCGAAAAGTCCGACTGACCCCGCAACCGAGACCTTCGACCCGTCACTCGGTGTGAACCTCGCCAACATGGCGAAGACGGGTCTTGGCGACTACGAGCAAGACCTGGTGGTTGGCGGCGGTGCTACGCTCTCGACGCTCAGCGTAGTCGAGATCCATTATTCGGCGTGGCTCGTGAACGGACAGCTCGTGGATCAGGTCCAGGACCAGAATTATCAGCTCGATCTGCGATCAGGCTCTACGCTCGGTCTCGCCGATGGTATGCTGGGCATGAGCGTCGGCGGTGAGCGGTTGATTGTCTCGCCGTCGGAGAACGCACTCGGTGCCTGCGGGAGAGGGGCGATTCCCGGCAATTCCACGATCGTGTACAAAGTCGATCTGATCTCGATCGACAGCTGATCCTCACTTCGTCCGGCCGCCCATGCGCTTCCTCGCTTTCCTGGCGCTTACCCTCGCGCTTGCGGCGTGCTCCACGGAGCCGAACCGATGCGCGCCAACGAATCCGAGTGATCCGGCGACGGAGGTGTTCGCGCCGAGCCTGAACATCGACCTGAGCACGTGGTCGAAGACGGCGAGCGGCGTGTACACGCAGGACGTTGTCGTCGGCGATGGCCAGACCCTCAGCCAGCCGCTGATCGTGGACGTCTATTACGTTGCCTATCTGCCTAACGGCACGGTGGTCGATCAGCAGCTCTCGCACTCGTTCAACATGAATCTGGCCACGATCAGCGCGTTCGGCGTCCTGGACGGTATGCTCGGAATGAATGTGGGTGGGCGGCGACGCCTCGTCGTGCCCTCGCAACTCGCACTCGGGGCGTGCGGCACGGGGCCGATACCACCCAACTCGACTCTCGTCTACGAGATCGAATTGCTCGACATCGCTCCCGCCTGAGACTCTGGTGGAGGGCGCGCCGCTCTGGAGTCCCACGTCGCGGCAGATCGCCGACGCGAATCTCAGTCGCTTCATCGCCGATGTGCGGCGGCGCGGTGCGGGGCTGGTCCACGATTACACGACAGTTTACGAGTGGTCGATCGCACAGCCGGCGGATTTCTGGGCCGCGGTGTGGGAGTTCTGTGGCATCGTGGCCGAGCGCGACCGGAAGGGTGCTGCCTGGGAATCGGTACTCGTTGGCGCTGAGCGGATCGCGCCACCCGACCCTGAGCTCGGGCCCCGGTGGTTCGATGGAGCGCGCCTGAACTTCGCCGAGAATCTGCTGCGGTACCGGGACGATCGTGAGGCGATCGTCAGCTGGAACGAGTTGGGGCCACAGCGTCGTCTGACACACGCCGAGTTATTTGGCGAGGTGGAGCGACTCGCGTCGGCGCTGAGAGCCTGCGGCGTCCGCGCCGGCGATCGGGTCGCGGGGTTCATGCCCAACATTCCCGAGACGACGATCGCCATGCTCGCGACGACGAGTCTCGGCGCGATCTGGTCGTCATGTTCACCGGACTTCGGGGTGGAGGGGGTGCTCGATCGCTTTGGACAGATCGAGCCGCGGATTCTCTTCTGCGCGGACGGTTACCGGTATGCGGGCAAGGAGATCGATAGCCTGCGGACGGTCGCGGGAATCGCCGAGCGCATAACGAGCATCCAGCAGGTAGTCATCGTCGCGTATCGCGATGCGTCGCCAGATGTCTCCGCTGTGCCGCGCGGCGTGAGCTATGAGAATTTCGTGCGCGATGCGCCGGACACACGGCTCGCCTTCACGCGTCTGCCCTTCGCTCACCCCGTGTACGTGATGTACTCGTCAGGCACAACCGGACTGCCGAAGTGCATGGTGCACGGTGCCGGCGGCACGCTGCTGCAGCACCAGAAAGAGCATGTCCTGCACTGCGACCTCACGCGCGACGATCGCATTTTCTACTTCACGACCTGTGGGTGGATGATGTGGAACTGGCTCGTGTCGGCGCTGGCGGTTGGCGCGACGATCGTGCTGTACGACGGCGCGCCCCTGCTCCGCCGTCGCGCCATTCTCTGGGAGATGGCCGAGGCGGAGCGCCTAACGACTTTCGGCACGAGCGCCAAATGGCTCGCGCTGGCCGAGAAGGAGGGGCTCGAGCCGCGCCAGACGCACGATCTGACGCCGCTGAAAGCGATCCTTTCGACTGGTAGTCCGCTTGCGGCGCACAGCTTCGATTACGTGTACGAAAAGGTGAAGACCGACGTACGGCTGAGCAGCATCAGCGGCGGCACGGATCTCATCTCCTGCTTCGCTCTCGGGAATCCGATCGCGCCGGTGTGGCGCGGCGAGATCCAGACCCGGGGGCTCGGCATGCGCGTCGAGATCTTCGACGAGGATGCGAACGCCATTCGCGAGGAACCCGGAGAGCTGGTATGCACGGCCCCCTTCCCGAGCATGCCGATTTACTTCTGGAATGATCCGACAAAAGAGAAGTATCGTGCGGCGTACTTCGACTACTTCCCCGGCGTCTGGCGCCATGGCGATTGGGCGGAGATCACGAGCCACGATGGCCTGGTGATCTATGGTCGAAGCGACGCGACGCTGAATCCTGGCGGCGTGCGGATTGGTACCGCTGAGATCTACCGACAGGTGGAGCAGCTGCCGGAGGTGCTCGAGAGTCTCGTGATCAGCCAACGGATCACGGATCCCGATGGAGCCGAGGATGTCCGCATCGTGCTCTTCGTGCGCCTCGTCGAAAGCCAGAGGCTGACCGACGAGCTCAAGGAACGGATCAGGCTGCAGATCCGAAGTAATGCGAGCCCCCACCATGTGCCGAAGAAGATCGTCCAGGTGGCAGATATTCCCCGCACCATCAGCGGGAAGATTACCGAGCTCGCCGTGCGCGACGTGGTTCACGGACGTCCCGTCAAGAATCGCGATGCTCTCGCGAATCCAGAGGCGTTGGAGCTGTTTCGGGACTTGCCGGAGCTGAAGAGCTAGTGGTTGGTGGCGGGTGGCTGGTGGCTGGTGGCTGGTGGCTGGTACTACCAGCCACCAGTCACCAATCACCAGTCACTATATTCGAACAAGGACTCCAAACGGATTCGAAGCACCCATGGCAACGGCGACGCTACCTACCGAATCGGCGACTCAGGACATCTTCCCCATCAACGGAACCGACTACGTCGAGTTCTATGTTGGGAACGCGAAGCAGGCGGCGCACTACTATCAGTCTGGCTTCGGCTTCCAGTTGGTCGGGTATCGCGGGCCGGAGACGGGGACGCGGGATCGCGTGAGCTACCTCCTCCAGCAGAATAAGATCCGGCTCATCATGACGTCGGCGCTCGGGCCGGAAGGGGAGATCGCGGCGCACGTCAACACGCACGGCGATGGCGTGCGTGACATCGCCCTGTGGGTGGACGATGCCCGCGATGCCTTCACGAAGGCCGTGGCACGCGGTGCGGTGCCGCTACACGAGCCGAGGGTCCTGAAGGACGAGAGTGGGGAAGTCGTGGTTGCCGCGATTCGAATCTACGGCGACACGATACACTCACTCGTCGAACGAAAGAATTATCGCGGGCTCTTCATGCCTGGCTTCACGCGCATCTCACCGCACTATCAGGCGCCAGAGAGCGGCCTCCTCTACGTCGATCACTGCGTCGGGAACGTCGAGCTGGGCAAGATGAACGAGTGGGTTGGCTTCTACGAGAAGGTGATGGGGTTCAAGAACCTCATCACCTTCGACGACGAGGACATCTCCACCGAGTACAGCGCGCTGATGTCGAAGGTGATGGCGAATGGAAACGAGCGCATCAAGTTTCCGATCAACGAGCCCGCGCGGGGGAAGAAGAAGTCACAGATCGACGAGTATCTCGATTTTTATCGCGGCCCTGGTGTGCAGCATCTCGCTCTGGCGACGAGCGACATCATCAAGACCGTGACCACGCTTCGCGACCGCGGCGTCGAGTTCCTCAGAACCCCGACGTCGTACTACGCCGATCTGCAGCGCCGAGTGGGCAAGATCGATGAGCCGGTGAACGTGCTCGAGGAGCTCGGCATTCTCGTCGATCGGGATCCGGACGGCTACTTGTTGCAGATCTTCTCCCGCAACGTGCAGGACCGGCCCACGGTGTTCTACGAGATCATTCAGCGGAAAGGCGCGCGCGGGTTCGGCAAGGGGAACTTCCGGGCGCTCTTCGAAGCGATCGAGCGAGAGCAAGCGGCGAGAGGGAACCTCTGAGCGTGATGCATCACTATGCCCATCTATCACACGTTAGGCAGCATTCCTCGCAAGCGACACATCGCGTTCCGCAAACCCGGCGGGGGAATCTACGCGGAAGAGTTGATGGGCCACGAGGGCTTCACCGGGACCTCGTCGCTGCTCTACCATGTGCATCCGCCGACGACGATCAAGTCGGTGAAGCGGATCAAGGACATCGCGTACCAACCTGACGAGGACGCGGCGCTCCGCCATCGGCATTTCCGAACATCCAGGGTCAAACGTGGCGGCAGCCCGACGCTCGATCGACTGCCGCTTTTGTTCAACGCCGAAGTCGCGATGTTGTACGTCGAGCCTGACGAGCAGGACGCGCATTTCTATCGCAATGCGCAGGGCGACGAGGTCGTGTACGTCGCGAAGGGGACGGGCACCCTCGAGTCGGTGTACGGCGATCTCCCGTTCCGCGAGGGCGACTATCTCATCATCCATCGCGGCATTCTCCATCGCTACAAACTCGACATGAAGGGCGATCAACCGCGCTTTCTCATCATGGAGAGCCGGGGTCACGTCCGCTGGCCAAAGCGATATCGCAACGAGTTCGGTCAGCTGAAGGAGGGCGCGCCGTACTCCGAGCGCGACATCCGCCGCCCGCTCGAGTTGAAGACGCACGACGAGATGGGCGATTTTCGCCTGCTCGTGAAGCAGTATGACGCCCTCAATGAGTTCATTCTGGACCACCACCCGTTCGATGTCGTCGGGTGGGACGGCTATTTCTATCCCTGGGCGTTCAATATCTACGATTTCGAGCCGATCGTCGGGCGCGTCCACCAGCCGCCTCCCGTGCACCAGACGTTCGAGGGCGACGGGTTCGTGATTTGCTCATTCTGCCCTCGACCGTACGACTTCGATCCCGAGGCCGTTCCGGCACCTTATAATCACAGCAACGTCGATTCCGACGAGGTGCTGTACTATGCGTCGAGTGAATTCATGAGTCGTAAGGGCATCGAGTTCGGCAGCATCACCCACCATCCCGACGGTATTCCACATGGCCCACATCCGGGGCGCGCCGAAGCGTCGATTGGCGCGAAGCGCACGGACGAGCTCGCGGTGATGATGGATTCGTTCCGTCCGCTGCACGTCGCCAGACAGGCAGTGGCGATCGAAGATCCGAGCTACCACAAGAGCTGGATCGAGCAGCAGCACGCGGGATTCAACCCGCCGACGACCTGACGTGAGCCGGTCGTTCAACAAAACCGTCGTCGAGCCTAACGAAGCGGCATGCATCGCACCGGAGACTTCCGATGCACGCCGAATCTGGGTCTACGTCTACAAGCATCTCACCGAGCCGTGGACGCTCGCGATCGCGACCCACGCCACGCCTGGCTCCGACCGGCTGTCGTTAGGCGGCTTTCGTATCGCGCCCGAAGAGCGCACGAGCCGGCCGGGATTCCGTGCCGATCGCGAAGCGATCGAGCTGGCGGCCGGCATGGAGGAGAAAGTCTACTGGTCGCGGTTGGTCCACGTGGGCGGACCACTGGCCCAGCATGACATCGGCCGCATCGTCGGCGGCAAGTGCGTGCTCGAGCCCACCCCTGAGTCGCGCGTCGGATGCCCGCGTGATTTCGCGATGCTCGATTTCGCCATCGAGTGTCTGAACGACTGCACGTCGTGCGCGGGCTTTCATATCACCACGGGCCAGGACCTCGGTCATGGCCTGATGTCCGACGGTCGCACGCAATCCCTCCAGTACCTGAACGCCGGGTACGCGGGAAGCGTCGTCGCCGACACGTCGCTGCCGACGGCGGCTGGGAATTACCAGGTGCTTCACGGCATGCTGCGCGCCTTCGAGGTTCCCGTCTCGCGCGCGACAATTGGTCTGATCGGCGTCGGCAACATCGGAAACCGCATCCTCGACGAGCTCTGTCACGAGGGCGCACGAATGCTCGCGGTCGAGCCAAAGGCAGCCAAGCGCGCGCAGATTGCCGCGCGCGGTATTCGAGTCTGGAGCTCCGAGGGAAAGGAAGAATTCCTCCGCGAGCCGATGGACGCGCTCGTGCTCAACGCCGCCGGGGGTTCGCTCGATCCCGAGTCCGTGGCGCGCTCCGCCGAAAATGGAAGACTGGCGGTCGTTTGTGGATCGGAGAATCTTGTCATGCCCGATCCGAGGGGCGCCGACGTCCTGCGTCGTGCACGAAAGGCGTATTGTCCAACCGAGTTCGGTGGGATGATGGGCTATCTCACCGCCGTCGAAGAATATCTCGCCCATGTGGCCGGCGAGCCGTTCCAGATCGAAACGCTCCTCGACGCCTCGCACCGTCTCGAGACGGTGTCCTTCGACGCAACGAGGCGCGTTCGCGAGCGCGAGTTTCGAATCTCGTTCGAGGACGCGATCCGCGAGCTGTTCGGTTGAGGCCCTCAGCCCCTCTCGAACGCCGCGATCGCGGCGCGGGTGAATTCAGAAGTCACTAAAGCGCCGCTCATCTCCGCGCGATCCTCCAGCAGGCGGTCCCAGTGCTCGGTGCCCTGCCAGAAAACCGCCTTCATCTTCGCCATCGCTTCCGGATTGGAGCGCGCGAGCGTTCGAGCGAAACTCTCGACACCGTCATCGAGCGCCTTGATGCTCTCGAAGAGGCGCGCAAAGAGCCCGAACTGCTCGGCCCAGCGTGCCGTGCGCCAATCGGCATCGACCGCCATCGCGCTGAAGCCGCCGAGTCCAACCTTCCGCTCGATGGCCGGCCCGACCACGAACGGGCCGATCCCCACGGCGAGCTCGCTCAGTCGCAATGACGCCGATTCGACGGCCATCGCGTAGTCGGATGCCGCGACCAGACCGACGCCGCCCCCGACCACCTTTCCATGGACGCGGCTGATGATGAGCTTCGGGCAGCGCGTCATGGCCAGAATGACCCTCGCGAAGCCCATGAAGAACTCCTTACCGGCGCGAGCGTCCTGGATCGCTTTCAACTCCTCGAACGAGGCGCCGGCACAGAATGGCCCCGTGTCGCCGCTCCGGAGGACAATGACCGTCGCGTCGTCGCGCTTTCCGAGTCCACGAATCTCGTCGGCTAAGCGGGCGAGCAGGGCGGCCGGAAGCGAGTTGCCCTTTGGATGAAAAAAGCGGACCGTAGCGATACCGTCGGCGAAGGTCGTCTGGACGGTTCCGGCCGTAGCTGCGGTAGCAGAAGAAGTCATGACCTGTGATGGGTAACTGGTGGGCTGGAACATCACCAGCCACCCGCCAGGCGTGTATAATACCAACATGACCCCGAACAAAGCTGACCCCGTCGCCGAAGATCCGACGCGACTCGCGGACTTCGAGGCGCGAATCGCGGCCGGTGAGACCATCGAGCCCAAGGATTGGATGCCCGAGCGGTATCGGAAGCAGCTGGTTCGCATGATGTCTCAGCACGCGCATTCCGAAGTCGTCGGCATGCTGCCAGAGGGTAACTGGATCACGCGCGCGCCTTCGCTGCGGCGCAAGATGTCGCTCCTCGCAAAGGTCCAGGACGAGGCGGGGCACGGCCTGTACATCTACTGCGGCACCGAGACGCTGGGCGTCGACCGGCACGAGCTCATTCAGCAACTCCTGAACGGAACAGCGAAGTACTCGAGCATCTTCAATTATCCGACGCTCACCTGGGCGGATATTGGCGCGATCGGCTGGCTCGTGGACGGCGCCGCGATCGTGAACCAGACGATGCTGGCCAAGGCGTCATACGGTCCGTACGCGCGAGCGATGGTGCGGATCTGCAAGGAGGAAAACTTCCATAAGCGTCAGGGCTTCGAGATCATGGCGACCCTCGCTTCGGGAACGCCCGACCAGAAGCGCATGGCGCAGGATGCGCTCGACCGGTGGTGGTGGCCTTCGCTGATGATGTTCGGCCCGCACGACAGCCAGTCTTCGAACAGCGACGAGCTGATGCGCTGGGGCGTGAAGCGGAAGAGCAATGACGAGCTGCGCCAACGATTCATCAATCTCAGCGTCGCGCAGGCAAAGGCCATCGACCTCGTCATACCCGATCCGCAGCTCGCCTACGATGAGCAGACTCAGAACTGGACGGTCGGCCCGATCGACTGGGACGAGTTCTGGCGCGTGGTGAAGGGCAACGGACCATGCAATCGCGAACGTCTTGCCGCTCGGCGGACGGCGCACGCAGACGGCGAATGGGTGCGTGTTGCCGCCGCAACCTACGCGGCGAAGCAGGCGCAGCGCGAATCCCCATCCGAGGCGGCCTAACGAAAGGGCCGCCTTCTCATGACGACAATGGCCAACGACAGCACGACGCGAGCGACATCAGGCGATGGAACGAGCGCGCCAGCGGACAGCCAATGGCCGCTCTGGGAGGTGTTCGTGCAGCCGCCCGGCGGTGAGCCCCACGAGCACGCCGGGAGCGTGCACGCCGTGGATGCCGAGTCGGCGCTGCAGAACGCGCGCGATGTGTACGCGCGGCGCGGTGAAGCCGTGAGCATCTGGGTGGTGCCTTCGATCGAGATCACCGCATCGACGCCGGACGACATGGGCCCCTTCTTCGACCCAGGGAACGACAAGCCATACCGGCATCCCCAGTTCTACAAGGTCCCGCGCGGGATCAGGATCTGATGGTGAGCGTGTCGCCGGCCGCCGTGCCTAACGAATTCGAGTATCTGCTTCGCCTCGGCGATGACCGACTCGTGCTCGGGCATCGCCTGTCGGAGTGGTGCGGCCACGCGCCGATTCTCGAGGAAGACATCGCCCTGGCGAATATCGCTCTCGATCTGATTGGCCAGGCCAACCTGCTGCTTGGCCTCGCCGCCCGGATCGAAGGGAAGGGTCGGGACGCTGACGCGCTCGCCTATCTCCGCGACGCCATCGACTATCGCAATGCGCTGCTCGTGGAGATGCAGAAGGGCGACTTCGCGGTCACGATCGTCCGGCAGCTTCTCTACTCGGTCTTCGCGCTGCTCCAGGCCGAGTCGCTGCAGCGCAGCACGGACGCCGATGTGGCTGGCGTCGCCGCGAAAGCGGTGAAGGAGCTCCGCTATCACGTGCGCCACAGTGCCGACTGGGTGCTCAAGCTCGGCGGCGGGACGACGGAGAGCCGTGCACGGGCGCAGAGCGCTGTCGACGATCTCTGGCCGTACACGGGTGAGCTCTTTCTTGCCGACGACGTGGATCGCGCGGTCGCGCAGTCCGGCTTCGGTGTCGATCCGTCACCGCTCGAGAGCTCCTGGCAGTCTACCGTCCGCGACGTCCTCGGGCGAGCGGGCCTAACGATTCCAGACTCGGCATACATGCAGCGGGGCGGACGGCAGGGTCGCCACACGGAGCACCTCGGCCACATGCTCGCCGAGATGCAGATCGTCGCACGCTCGCACCCCGGGGCATCCTGGTGAGCGCCACCGGTACGACTCGGGACGAGATTTTCGAGATCCTGGACGAGGTGAAGGATCCCGAGGTCCCGGTGCTGAGCGTCGTCGAGCTGGGTATCATCCGCGACGCGCGCGTCGAAGACGACGAGGTGACCGTGACGATCACCCCGACGTACTCCGGTTGTCCGGCGATGCGCGTGATCGAGGAGGACATTCGGGCCGCGCTCGTCGCGCACGGTATCGCCGCGGTGAACGTCGAGACGGTGTACGCCCCGGCGTGGACCACGGACTGGCTGAGTGCCGGAGCGAAGCAGAAGCTGGAAGCCTACGGAATCGCCCCGCCCGGCCCGGCGACAGGAGACTCGCTCATGAGCCTGACGCGAGCACCGTCGGTCGCCGAGCGGATGCGCTGCCCGTACTGCCAGTCGTTGGAGACGACGCTTCGAAGCGAGTTTGGGTCGACGGCGTGCAAGGCGATTGCGTACTGCTCGGGCTGCAAACAGCCGTTCGAGGTCTTCAAGGCGATTTGAGTGGCGCAGCTCGTTGGATTGACCTACCTAACGAGAACGACGAGCCACTTGTCCCCACGCCAGAACGCGTCTGGCTCCCGAATGTGGAGGCTCCCTTTGAACGTTCCGTCGGGCGCGACGTGGGTTTCGAGCGCGCTCGTGGGCTGAGGGGTGAGGATCTGATACTCTCGTGCCTCGTCGAGCTTGATGACGCGATTGCGAATGTGGCCGACGGTGAAGTGCGTGCTGTCGCGGAGGTCGGCAGGCTGCAGAACGCGGCCCCAGCCCGTCACGGGCACGCCGCCCGATTCGCGCGCGAGATGCCAGTCGAGCAGTTGCTTGCGCGTCCCGACGACGTAGTACACGGTGCTGTCCCGCACCGCGTTCGCCGTGATCACTGCCGTGAGACGTTCATTCTCGTCATGCAGCGCTCGAGAGTAGGAGGTGAGTGAATCCACCTGGTGCTGCAGATCATCGAGGCGCATGCGCAGATCGGCAACGAGCACGCGCACGCTCGCCAGCGCCGTGCGGCTCGAGTCTCGGGCCGATCCGTCGGCGAGCGCGCTGTCGGCGCTTGCCCGGACGCTGTCGCGTAATGCGGCGAGCTGTCGTCCCTGCTGTTCGGCGGCCGCCTCGAGATGGGCGAGTCGAGTGCGTGCCGCGCGCGCCGCGCGCAGGATCTCGGTGCGCTCCGATTCCACGCTCGACAGCGGATCGCCACGTGGATCGAGGGACCCGGCCTGCTGTTGAAGAATTCTGATCTTTCGAAACTCGTCCTGCAGCTGCTGCATGAAGTAGTCGAAGCTGTGGACCTCGCGAACGAGCAGGTCCTTCTCGACGGTCTGACGCTCGGTCACGCTCCGCACGACTCGCAGCGACTCGTCGAGGGCCACGTTGCGCAGGCGAAGCAGCATGGTCTCGCCGGCGACGCTGTCGCTGACGCTGGCGCCGTGGGACTCGGCGCACGCCGTAGCGACAATACACCCCACGATCCACACCGCGCGCTTCATCGGACCTGCACCGTGTCACCGACGAGCGCGGCGCGCAAACGGCGGGCCTGATCCTGCTCGGCGGGCGTGCCTAACAGCAACGCCCACGCCAGGTCTTCGCGCACCTGATCGGCGGGGCAGGCAAGCCGGCCGCCGATGCACGCGCCCGCGCGGGCGAGCGAGAGGGGAGCGAGTACGGCCGTTCCCGGATGCGCCCGCGCGATCGCCTGACTCGTGGCGGAAACGATCGAGAGCAGGCTATCGGTCGACGGCGTGCGCTCGTTCAGCAGTTGCTCCGTGCCGCGCATTGCGGCGGCGGCGAGCACACTGTCCGCTGCATAACGCTGCGCGCTGCTGTCCGGCAGCCGCAGCGCGCTCAGAGCCTGCACTGCGCGTAAGGGATCGCCACGCTCGAGGGCCGCGACGGCGGAGGCTACGGACGGGATTTCGGCGCTGTCGATATGCGCGGTGCTGTCGACACGAGCGCTGCTGTCAGCGGCGTGTGGCTGCGACGCCGCCGTCGCGCCCTGCGTCACGACGGAACCGGCGGCGGTGGACCACGTTGAACCATGCTGACCAAGCAACCGGGCCGCGGCGACGCCGGCGAATCCAATGATAGAAGCCACGGCCACGACACTCGCGGCAAGGGGAGCGCGACGTCGCACCTGCGCAACCTGCGCCGACCTGCGCGCTCGCGTGCGGGCGGTGTCCGCTGCCTGCTCTTCGCGACGCCACTCGTCGGTAAACCAATCGAGTATCGAGGTGAGGCCGACGGGCCGTGCGGCGTTGCGGACCGTACCTGCCGCGGAGAAAGCAAAGCAGTGCAAGCGTGGAAATGCCGCGAGCAGCCAGCCGAAGGCCGCGTCACCGAGTATCGCGCGCAATGCTTCCTCGGGCGCCTCGCGCAGCCGATTCATCTCCTGCTGGGGCAGCCGATCGATCTTGGTGAGCCCGATGATCAGCGGGACTGCTATCTCCGTCATCGCCGCCGCGTCGAGCATCGCGGTGACTTGTCGAAGTATGGCGATCCGATTCGACGCCGGCATCACGCCCCCGATTGGCGCCTCGAGCAGCCACAGGATGCCATCGGCGGTCCGCACGGCGCCGATCGTTCGCCGGGCATTGGGAACGGCAGGCTCAGGCGCGAGCTCGCCGCGCGGGTCGAGCACCGTGAGATCAGTGGCCGCGGTCAGTGTGCGTCCCGCATAACGGCGAACCGTGACGGTGAATGCCCGCTCGGGGCGGCGGATGGCGGTTTCCTTGACGTCGCGGAGCCTGAGGGCGAGTGACGCGCTGTCGGCGTACGCGATCGTGTCCGGCGACGCGTCGGTGAGATCCAGCGTCCAGCGCTCGCCGACAGTCTTCGTGCCCTCACTGCGAAGCGCCCCAATCAATCCGCTCTTGCCGCTGTCGGCGGCGCCCCAAAGCACGATCGTGCGTCGCCGCTCTTCGGCGACAGCCACCCGACGCTGCGTTCCGGTCGGCGTCAGTCTCACGCGGCGGTCTCCCGTGTGGCTTCGCCCAGAACCCATCGGATCGGGGCAAGCACGCCACGTGGCTCCGGCGCGCCGATGATGACGTCAACACCATCGCGTTTGCGTGGCGCACGGCCCGTTGAGGAGATTTTGAACACGGCGAAACGCCCGCAATGGGCGCGCAGAGCGCGCAGCATCTCGGCGCCGAAGCTCTCGAGCCAACGGCTCGCATCACGGCGAGTCGCGTCGGGCGCTTCGTCTGTTTGGGTCAGACACACCGCAACTGGCAATGACACCGCCGGCGGCGGCGAGCCCACCTGCTCAGGCAAGCGCGCGAGGGTCGTCGTGAACCAGGAGACGCAAGCGTCGCGTGCCTCGGGGCTCGTCGCCATCGTGGTGGCAGGAAGGAGGAGCATTACGCCGACGGCGTCGGCCATCCCACGCGGCTGCGGCTCCCCAGCGCCGGCATCGCACGGGGTCAGTTCGCCGACGAGCGACGACCTCCGGCCGGCAGCGTCGGGCGTCCTCGTGATTGAGTAAATGCGAAACAGCGGGTTGGCCGGCGCGGCCCCGGCGTCGACGAGGGCGACGCCCTCGGGATGCGGGACGCTGCGCCGCGCGACCCATCGGGCGGCGGCATCATCGGCGGGAAGAACGGCGAGCGGGCGCTCGTTATGCTCCCGCGTCAGCCACATAACGAGCGACGTGAGGTAGAGCGACTTGCCGGAGCCCGGTGGCCCCCAGAGTATGATCGAACGCCGTCGTTCGCTTTGCACGCCCCACGCCCCTTTGCGCGACTCGCGTCACCACTCGTTTCCTCGCGAATCGTACCGCGCGCAGCGCGGGCCATCAAGCAGGAATTTCCCTGTGATTCAGATCACACGGAAAGCAGCGCCTCGATGCGCTCCGCGATTCGATCCGCGTCGGGAAGTACCGCCTCGAGCAGCACGGAATGGTACGGCATCGGCACGTCCGCTACGGCCAGACGTTCAACCGGCGCGTCCAGCACCCAGAACGTGTCCTTCGCCACGGTCGCGGCGATCTCCGCGCCGAAGCCTGCGGTGAGCGTATCCTCATGAACGATGAGGCAGCGTCCAGTCCGGCTAACGGAGGCCAACACCTGTTCACGATCCCAGGGCATGAGGGTACGGAGATCCAACAGGTCGATACGATCCTTGAACCGATCGGCGGCCTCGACGCAGCGATGGACCATCGCGCCCCACGTCACCAGCGTCACGCCATCGCCGGTGCGCAGCCGGGCAGCCTGTCCGAGTGGCAGCAGGTAATCGTCGCCGGGATAGCGTGCGCTGCCATCACTGGTCATCAGCAGCGACCGATGCTCGAAGAACATGGTTGGGTTCCCACTTCGCATTGCCGTGCGCAGCAATCCGACCGCGTCGGCGGCGTTCGACGGGATGACAACCCGCCAACCTAACGAGTGGACGAATCGGACTTCGTCGCTCAGGCTGTGCCAGGGATCCCCGACATCCTTGCCGAATCCGCCAGGCATGCGCACCACGATCGGCGCAGCGAAGCGGTTCGCCGTACGCCAGCGCATCGTTCCACAATTGTTCAACTGTTCGGCTGCTGGATCGGCATACTTCCGGAACTGGATCTCGGCCACCGGCATGAGACCGCCAATGGCCATACCAACGGCACGGCCGATGATCCCTTCTTCAGACAAGCTCGTATCGAAGACGCGAGATTCCCCGAATTGACGCTGCAGCCCCTCCGTGACGAGATGAACGCCTCCCTTGCGACCGACGTCCTCGCCGAAGACGATGCACTTGGGGTTCAACTCGAGCTCACGACGTAACGTGCGACGGACCGCTTCAGCGAAGCGTACGACCTCGCCATCCTCGCGAGCATTCTCGCTGCCATCCAGCGCGGAACGTTCGTCCGCGCGCAGGCCACCGACGATCGCCGGCTCGCCTGGTTCCTCGAAGAGGTACTGCCGAACGCTACTGGGATCGGCGGGCGGACGAGCGCGCGCCTTGCGCAATCCCTCGTCCACGTCGCGCTGTACCTCGGCCTCGATCTCCTTCCACGCCGCGGCCGAAAGTATCCGAGGTACGAGATGGCGACGCAATTTCGGGAGGGGATCCCGGGTGAAGTCGGCGGCAATCTCTTCGTCGGTGCGATAGCCGCGCTGATTGTCGGGGCCGGAGTGGCTGCAGAGCCGCGGCACGGTGACATGCAGGAGCGCCGGACCCTTTCCAGCGCGTGCGTGCTCGACGCACTCCTTGAGTAATCGCGCCGTCTCGGCGGGATCGGTGCCGTCGCCGTCGCGGATCAGCAAATTTTCAAACGACGCGAGGTTCTTCGCGATGTTGCCGCCCGGCGTCTGCATCTCACCGCGCACGGAGATGCCGAGCCCGTTGTCTTCGATGTAGAAGACCATCGGCAGCTTCAGCGTCGTCGCCATGGTGAGCGATGACCAGAAGCCGTTTGTCGCAACGGAGCCCTCGCCGCCGAGTACGACCCCAATCGCGCCGCGATACGATTCGTCGCCGAGCACGTCGCGGTGATACAAAATCGACTGTGACCATCCGGCGCAGGGCGTGTATTGCGAGCCGACGTCGCCAGACATCGGCAGTACGATCGGTCCATCCTTCCGCGGCAGGTTGCAGACGACACCGATGTCGCGGCCGTCGCTGAATCCTCCCGAGCGCCCAAGCGGGCTCGCGAGCGCGTCCTCGATCGAGAGACCCAAGGAGAGCAGCAGCGGCCGCGAGCGATAGTAGGCGCTCGCGGCGTCGCGCGGATGCGTGAGCAGCGCTCCAAGAATCACTTGCGCCACTTCGTGACCACGCGCCGAGAACTGATAGAGCACGAGATGCTCGCGCGGCACCGACGCCTTGTTGCGATTCGTGGCCTCTTCGACGTCGTCCAGCGCGCGCGACACCATCGCGGTGTAGGCGATGCGGCGCCAATCGAACGGGCCCTCGGACGTCATCGATCGGGAACGAACCTGCTTCGGAGCGGCGTGCGTTGCCATGGTGGAATCAGATGAGGCGGTGGCTCGGAGAGGATGAAAAGTCCGGCTCGTGGCGAAAACAAAGATCGCGCAAAAAACTATCAGGTGTGCGGAATATCACGTAACGACGAGTACGCTGTCGACGTCGAACGTGCGAAGCGAGGCAGGAGGAACGAACGCTCGGCATCTCGCCCAACGTTTCCCGCCCGCAATCCTTCCACTTCGAACGAGGAATCCAATGAAACGCTCACTCCTTGTCTTCGTACCGATCGCGTTCGCGATCGCCGCGTGTAGCTCGGACAGCACAAGCCCGATCCAGATCACCCAGGCCGATGTCAGCCAGGCAGCCGCCATCTCGGCTTCTGACGCTACGGCGGAAGACATCAGTATTCTGACCGCTTCGGACATGACGATGTCCGGCGGCGCCGTGCAAAACGTTGCCGGTGGTGGGCTGATGTTGAACCGGACGCCAGTAGCCGCCCCGAGCTATAGCTGGACGTTCTCTGGTGCGTGTACCTACAGCTCGACCACCGGACGCTTCACCTGCCCGCCCATCACCTCCGGCGGTCTGACGCTGAACCGCGACTACGCGTTCTTCGATGCGAGCAACACGGCGCAGGCGGCATATAGCGCCAGCACCACCGATTCAGCGAACTTCCACGTGAACGTCGCCGGCGTGCACGTCGTCGACACGGGGGCGGACACCGTGAGCCGCGATCGGAGCCTGACGGTCTCCGGCCTTCTCGGCGCCGAGACGTTGCGAACGTGGAATGGTGCGGGTACGCGCAACGATGGCGGCTATCGCCAGTTCGCCGACGCGAAGCGCACTTACCACACGACCGACAATGTCTCGATCAATAGTGTCGTCGTCGACCTCCCACGGTCGAGCAATCCCTGGCCTGCATCGGGGTCGATTACCCGTCACGTCGTCGGCACCGGCAGCGTCGTGAAGAGTGGCCTGTCGAAGTCCTTCACCATCGACAAGACTGTGACGGTCACCTTTAACGGCACTGAGTTCGTGACGATGAACATCGGTACGGACACGTATACGCTCGATCTTGCCACCGGTACGGCTACAAAGAATTGATCGTGGTGGCTGGTGGTGGGTGGCTGGTGATTGGTGGTTGGTGATCGGTTATCAGTAGTCGGTCCGGTTTCCCTTCCTGTCGGGCCCTTTCGAGTCGGTCTATCTTCCAGCCGAACCGAACGGGCCCGGCATGGCGTATACTCATCTCCTCTTCGAGGTCAGGCAGGGCGTTGCGACCGTGACGCTCAATCGACCGGAGTTGCTCAACAGCTTCAATCGGTTGATGGCGCGCGAGCTCTGCGACGCCCTGAACGGCATCGCCGTCAATGACGCGGTCCGTTCCGTCATGCTCACCGGCGCCGGCCGTGGCTTCTGTGCCGGGCAGGATCTCGCCGAGGCATCGCCACGACCCGATGGTTCGCTGCCGGACCTCGGCGACTTCGTGCGAGAGGGTTACAACCCCATCATCCGGGCAATTCGCACGCTCGAAAAGCCAGTGGTCTGCGCCGTAAATGGCGTCGCGGCGGGCGCGGGGGCGAATCTGGCCCTGGCCTGCGACATCGTGTTCGCGGCGAGCGAAGCGTCGTTCATCCAATCGTTTGCGAAGATCGGCGTGATCCCCGACAGCGGAGGGACGTTCATCTTACCGCGCATCGTTGGCCTGCAGCGGGCGACGGCGCTCACGATGCTGGCGGAGAAGGTGAACGCGGAGCAGGCGCTGGCGTGGGGCATGGTGTATCGCGTTGTCGAGGCTCCAGGCCTTGCCGACGCGGCCTGGACGACCGCCGCGCATCTAGCCACGCAGCCGACCCACGGACTCGGACTCATGAAGCGGGCGTTCAATCGCTCGCTGGGCATCGATCTGAACGAGCAGCTCGATTACGAGGAGGAGCTGCAGCGCGAGGCGGGCCGCACGGCTGATTACGCCGAAGGCGTTCGGGCTTTTCTCGAGAAGCGCAAGCCGCGCTTTGAAGGCCGTTAGGCAGCCGATGACGAGGGACGCAACGCTTCGCGTCGGAGTCGTTGGCGCGGGCGCGATGGGGCGCGGCATCGCGCAGGTCGCGGCGCAAGCAGGCCACGATGTCATTCTCGGGGACGCCGCGGCAAACGCGACCGAGCGAGCGCGCGGCGACCTGACGAGCGCGCTCGACCGGCTGGTGGAAAAGGGGAAGATCGCCGCGTCGGCTCGCGACGCGACGCTCTCTCGCATCCGCTTCGTGGACGCGCCACTCACCGATGTGGACGTCTATCGCGAGTGCGATCTCGTCATCGAAGCGATCGTCGAGGATCTGGCCGCGAAGCAGGCGATGTTCCGTCAGCTCTCAGTGGCGGTGAGCGAAGAATCGGTGCTCGCTACGAATACATCGTCGCTCTCGGTCGCGTCGATTGCGTCAGCCGTTAGGCGCCCGGAGCGCGTTCTCGGGCTTCACTTCTTCAACCCCGCGCCAGTCCTCCCGCTCGTGGAGGTGGTGCCGTGGATGGGCACCGATCCAGCGCTCGCGCCGCGGATGACGCAGCTCATGGAGCAGTGGAAGAAGACGCCAGTGACCGCGTCCGACACGCCGGGCTTCATCGTCAATCGCATCGCGCGACCGTTCTATGGGGAGTCTATCCGTATTCTCGAGGAAGGCATCGCTGATTGTGCGACGATCGATTGGTCGATGCGTGAGCTGGGCGGCTTTCGCATGGGGCCATTCGAACTGATGGACTTCATCGGGAACGACGTCAACTATGCGGTCACACGGTCGGTGTTCGAGGCATTCTTTTATGACCCGCGCTATCGCCCGTCACTGACACAGCGCCGGCTTGTGGAGGCGGGCTTCCTCGGCCGGAAGAGCGGGCGCGGCTACTATGACTACGGCTCGACGGCGAGCGTACGCGAGCCCACAGCGGATCGCGTCCATGCCGAACGAATCCTGGATCGGGTGCTGGCGATGCTCGTCAACGAGGCGGCGGATGCAGCGCTCTATCGAGTTGCATCGGTGAAAGACATCGACCTCGCCATGACGAAAGGGGTGAATTATCCGAAAGGCCTGCTCGCATGGGGCGACGAGCTTGGACTCGATCGCATTCTGGCGACCATGAAAGCCCTCCAGGAGACGTACGCCGAAGAGCGCTATCGGCCGAGCCCGCTGCTGAAGCGCATGGTGGCCGAGGGGCGCCAGTTCACGCGATGACCATCTCCGGGGAGGAGCAGCGATTGGCCGAGCGCGTCGTAGCCGGGATGATGGAACGCGACGCGTTCAGCCAATGGCTGGGTATTAGCGTTCAATCGGTGCGGCCGCGTCATGCGTCTGTCTCAATGGCTGTGCGTGACGATATGGTGAACGGTTTCGGCGTGGCGCACGGCGGGATCGTCTACTCGCTGGCCGACAGCGCGCTCGCGTTTGCCTCGAATACACATGGGCGTGTGACGGTGAGTATCGAGAACGCGATCACGTACCCCCTGCCAGTCCACGTGGGAGACGAGCTCGTCGCCGACGCGGAAGAGGAGAGCGCGACCAACCGGCTAGCGTACTATCGAGTGATCGTTCGGCGGTCCGCCGCAGACCGTGCGACCGCCGAAATCGTCGCGCTCTTTCGCGGTACGGTGTATAAGACAAAGACTGATTTCTTCTCACGCGATGGCGCGGCGGAGGCAACTTCGGAATGAGTGACGCCTATATCATCGATGGCGTACGCACGGCGATAGGAAACCTCGGTGGCGGACTGTCAGAGGTGCGCGCGGACGATCTCGCGGCGCACACGATCGCCGAATTGATGCGTCGTCATCCTGAAGTCGATCCGTCGGCGATTGCGGACGTGGTATTGGGGTGCGCGAATCAGGCGGGGGAGGACAACCGCAACGTCGCGCGCATGGCCGCGTTGTTGGCGGGACTGCCGCACACCGTGCCAGGAGAGACGATCAACCGTCTGTGCGCTTCCGGGTTGAGCGCGATTGCGAATGCGGCGCGCGCCATCAAGGTGGGCGAGGGCGATCTGTTCGTCGCTGGTGGCGTCGAGAGCATGACGCGCGCGCCCTTCGTGATGGGCAAAGCGAGTAAGCCATGGGCTCGCGACATCGAGATGTTCGACACCAGTCTCGGCTGGCGCTTCGTGAATCCGAAGATGCGCGAACGATATGGCGTCGATTCGATGGGTCAAACCGCGGAAAACGTCGCCGAAAAGTATGGTGTGTCTCGTCAGGACCAGGACTGCTTCGCCGTGCACTCGCAGCAGAAGGCGGCGCGCGCTCGTGAGTCGGGACGGTTCGAGCAGGAGATCGTGGCGATGCCGATTCCGCAACGAAAGGGCGACCCGAAGCGATTCGACAGCGACGAGTTCATCAAACCTGACACGACGCTGGAAGTGTTGAGCAAGTTGAGGCCGGCGTTCCGCGCGGACGGCCATGGCTCGGTGACCGCTGGCAATGCCTCGGGACTGAACGACGGCTCGGCGGTGCTGTTGATCGCGTCGGATGCGGCGATCGAGAAGTTCGAATTGACGCCGGCAGCACGCATCGTGTCGAGCGCCGTGGCGGGCGTCGAGCCGCGGTTGATGGGCATGGGTCCGGTTCCGGCAACGCGCCTGGCGCTGGCGCGCGCCAATCTCACGCTCGATCAGATCGATGTGATCGAATTGAACGAAGCATTCGCCGCCCAGTCGCTCGCGTGTCTGCGCGAGCTCGGCGTCTCTGACGACGATGCACGCGTGAATCCGAACGGTGGGGCCATCGCCCTCGGTCACCCGTTAGGTATGTCCGGCGCTCGTCTCGCGCTCACGGCAATGCGCGAGCTCGCGCACACCGGTAAGCGGTATGCCCTCGCCACGATGTGTATCGGGGTCGGTCAGGGGATGGCGATGGTATTGGAGGGGCTAGGGGCCACGGGCTAGGCCCGACGCCTCGCGTGTGATCCCGAGCGTAGCGAGGGATCTGCTTTGGATTACTGAATCGATTGGAGTTTTCATGGCGAGCACATTGATCGCATCTTCTTTGGACCTCACCGGCGAAAGGCCGCGTCGCCTGCTGAATTACGTGGCCGGCGAATGGGTGGAGGGTACCGGCAAGTTCAGCATACTGCATCACGCGGTGACTGGCGCCCCGGTCGCTGAGGCATCGACCGAGGGTGTCGACTTCGCACGAATGGTGGACTACGCGCGGCTGGTCGGTGGGCCGGCGCTTCGGAAGATGACGTTCCACGAGCGCGCGCTGATGCTCAAGGCAATGGCGCAGTATCTGACGGCGCGAAAGGACGACTTCTACGCCGTGTCAGCGGCGACGGGCGCGACGAAGGGCGACTCCTGGATCGACATCGATGGCGGCATTGGCACGCTCTTCGTGTACGCATCGAAGGGAAGGCGCGAGCTACCTAACGAGACCTTCTACGTGGACGGCGCGACGGAGTCCCTGTCGAAGGGCGGCACGTTCGTGGGCCGACACATCTGTGTGCCGCTCGAGGGCGTCGCGGTGCACATCAACGCCTTCAACTTCCCCGTCTGGGGGATGCTCGAGAAGCTCGCGCCGACGCTGCTCGCGGGCGTTCCCGCGATCGTCAAGCCGGCGACGATCACGTCGTATCTCACCGAAGCAGTATTCCGCGCGATGATCGAGTCGCGGATCTTCCCCGAGGGCGCTATTCAGCTCATCTGCGGCAGCGCCGGTGATCTCCTCGATCACCTGGACGCACAGTGCGCGGTCGCCTTTACCGGCTCTGCCGCCACGGCGCGAATGCTTCGCGCCAAATCCTCGATCCTCGATCAAAACGTCCGGTTTAACACCGAAGCGGATTCGCTCAACTTCTCCATGCTCGGGCCGGATGCGACGCCGGGGAGCGAGGAGTTCGATCTCTTCGTGAAGGAAGTGGCGAAGGAGATGACGGTGAAAGCGGGGCAGAAGTGTACCGCGATCCGCCGGACGCTCGTGCCCGAGGGAATCGTCGAGCCGCTGATGCAGGCGCTCGTCAGGCGACTCGACGGCGTGAAGGTCGGCGACCCGGCGGTCGAAGGCGTCCGCATGGGCCCCCTGGCCGCGCAGGCGCAGGTCGGCGAGGTGCGCAGGAGCGTCGACGCCATCGCGCGGCAAACCGAGCGCGTGTACGGCAATCCGGATGACTTCAGTGTGGTGGGCGCCGACCGAGGGCGAGGGGCCTTTTTCCCGACGTTGCTGTTCTACGCAAAGGATCCGTTCACCAGCACGGCGCCGCACGAGGTCGAGGCGTTCGGCCCGGTGAACACGGTGATGCCATACAGCACCATAGACGACGCCATCGAGCTCGCCAAACGTGGCAAGGGCTCGCTCGTCGGCTCGCTCTTCACCGCCGACGACAGCGTCGCGAAGCAGGTCGCGCTCGGCACCGCTTCGCACCATGGCCGTCTGATGCTCGTGAACCGTCAGAGCGCGAAGGAATCCACTGGCCACGGCTCGCCGATGCCGCACCTGGTGCATGGTGGACCGGGGCGCGCGGGGGGCGGCGAGGAGATGGGGGGCATTCGTGGGGTGCTGCATTACATGCAGCGCACCGCGCTGCAAGGCTCGCCGACGACGCTCTCGCGCGTCGTCAACGAATACGTCGCCGGCGCCGCGCAGAAGACCGACCGCATTCACCCCTTCCGGAAATACTTCGAGGAGCTCGAGATCGGTGAGACGTTGATCACGCATCGGCGTACCGTCACCGAAGCGGACATCGTGAATTTTGCGGGTATCAGCGGCGACTTCTTCTATGCCCACATGGACGACATCGCGGCGAAGGAGTCGCTCTTCGAGCGGCGCGTCGCCCACGGTTACTTCGTCCTCTCCGCTGCTGCCGGCTTGTTCGTGGATCCGGCGCCCGGCCCGGTGCTCGCCAACTACGGTCTGGAGAATCTGCGTTTCGTGAAGCCGGTGTATGTCGGCGACACGATCTACGCGCGCCTCACGTGCAAGCAGAAGACGGTCAAGGAAGATCGGGAAGGGCAGATCCCCCAAGGCGTCGTCGCGTGGGACGTCGAAGTCAAGAATCAGGCGGACGAACCGGTTGCGGTGTACACGATCCTGACGCTGGTGAAGCGCCGTCCGTAGCGTCTCGCATTTTTCGCGACTGGGGCATAGGATTGCTGCGCCCTTGCAATCGCCTTCCAACACGAAAAAGCCGCTTTTGAGCGGAGGTCGTGCATGCTTAGCTCCGGGTCCAGAGCCGCGATCGGCGTAGCGCTCGTTGCGGCGCCGTTCTGCGTCGCCAGTGGTCAACAGGTGAGCTACAATCGCGCTGAACAGCTCCTCGACTGGAATACGACGCTGATCACATTTGGCGACGAGGTCCGGCCGCAGTGGCTCCTCGATGGTGCGCGCTTCTGGTACCGCAACAAGACGGCGACCGGCGCCGAATTCGTGATGGTCGATCCGGTGAGGAACTCGCGCGGCTTGTTGTTCGAGAACACACGACTCGCCGCCGCGATGTCGGTGGCGAACGACACGAGCTACGATCCGTCGCGGCTGCCATTCCGCACCTTCAAGTTCACCAACGACGGCAAGAACGAGCACGAGATCGAGTTCACCGCCAACAAGAAGCGATTCCTGTGCGACATCACGTCGTATCGCTGCGCGGTGCACGACACGCTGTCGAGCGAGGTGCCGTATGTGCTCTCGCCCGACAAGAAGCTCGAGGCATTCGTCTACAAGTACAACGTCTACGTCCGTCCGCGCGGCGGGGGAGACTCGACGCAGCTCACGACCGACGGCGTTCGATATTGGTCGTATGGCCTGGTCGATCCACGACCAAGCGAGCTGCAGCGCCCGCAACCCCGGCGTCCGCAGATTCGCTGGTCACCCGATTCGAAGAAGCTCATCGTCATGCGGACCGACGAACGCAACGTCGGGCTCATGTCGTACATCTCGTACACGCCGCAGCGGCCGAAGGTGTACAGCCAACCGTACGCCCTCCCTGGTGATTCGATTGTCCCGGTTCCTGCATTTCACATCATCGACGTCTCGTCGAAGAACAACCTCGCAGTGAAGCTCACGCCGACGCCGAATCGGTTGACGATCACTGGCTCGGCTCGCGACTCCGTCTGGAATTCGACGTCCGACAAGGTCTACGTCACCTGGTTCACCCGCGGTGACAAGAGTGCCTATCTCGCGTCGGTGGATCCGGCGACAGGCAACGTCCATGTGATCGCGCGTGACTCGAGCAAGACCTATGTCGAGATTGGGCCACCGACCTCCGACCCCATCAGCTGGTATGTCACCAGGGACGGCACCGATGCCTTCTGGTGGTCGGAGCGCGACGGCTGGTCGCACCTCTATCGCCTCGATGCGAGTGGTGGGACGTCGGTCGCCCAGGCCGGCGCGCCCGCGGCCGCGGCGCGAACGACCGTGGCCAACGGTGAGGTCGATCTCTCGACCTCCAAGTTCCGGAGTGGGCTACTGAAGAACCAGGTGACGTCGGGACAGTGGGACGTTGGCCAGATCGAGTATGTCGACGAAGCGAACAAGTACGTCTACTTCACGGCGCGTGGGCGGGAACCGGGCGTTCCGTATTATGCGCGGCTTTATCGCGTGAATTACGACGGCTCCGGCCTCAGCCTGCTCACGCCAGAGGATGGCCACCACGACATCGAATTCTCGCCTAACGGGAAGTACTTCGTGGACAGCTACTCGCGCGTCGAGAAGGCGCCGGTGACCGTGCTCCGTGCCGTGCCGGACGGTCACATCGTGCGCAAGCTCGAGGAGGCGGACGTGAGCCGCCTCTCCGCCGCTGGATGGAAGCCGGCGCAGGTCTTCACGGTGAAGGCCCGCGACGGCGTCACCGATCTCTATGGTGTGATTTACTTCCCGCCGAGGATCGACTCGACGAAGAAGTATCCGATCATCGACAACATCTATCCGGGCCCGCAGGTCGGGAGTGTCGGCTCATGGAAGTTCAAGGGTGGCGGCGAACCCTTCTCCCTGGCGGAGCTGGGGTTCGTAGTCATTCAACTCGATCACCTCGGCACCCCGTTCCGCTCGAAGGCGTTCCACGACAACTATTATGGCAATTTCGGCGACAACGGCCTCCCGGATCACATCGCGGCCATCAAGCAGCTCGCGACGCAGTACAAGTTCATCGACCTCGATCGAGTGGGCATCTTCGGCCATTCCGGCGGCGGCTTCGCATCGACGGATGCCATGCTCCGGTATCCGGAGTTCTTCAAGGTCGCCGTGTCGGGATCGGGGAATCACGACAACCGCAGCTACAACATCTACTGGGCGGAGAAGTACCAGGGGCTGATGAAGAAGGACACGTTGCGCAAGACGGACAACTTCGAGAGCTCGGCGAACAAGACCATGGCCAGGAACCTCCGCGGCCACTTGTTGCTGATGCACGGCGACATGGACGATAACGTGCACCCGGCGAACACCATCCAGGTGGTGGATGAGCTGATCAAGGCCAATCGGAGCTTCGATCTGATCATCGCGCCGAATCGCAACCACGGCCTGACGGAGCCATACTTCATCCGGCGGCGGTGGGATTACTTCGTGACGTACCTGTTGGGCGCGACGCCGCCCGACAACTACCTGATCGTGCGGCCCATCGACCCCGCGGGCGGCGGCAATACCCCGGAGCCAGAGGACGTGCCGTGAGCTGTGGGATGCGTTAGGATTTCAGGACGCGCGCGCCCTCCGCGTCGATGCGGCCGACGCGGGAGCGTGCGGTGATGCCACAGCGCTCATAGGCCGCGCACATCGCCCGACCGATCGCCAGCGCGCGGTCGTCGTTAGGCGCGAGCGCGAAGCTCGTCGGGCCCGCGCCCGAGATCGAGCAGCCGAGCGCCCCCTCGGCGAGCGCCGCGGCCTTCGCCTCCGAGAAGCCCGGCAGTAGCCGCGCGCGTGCCGGCTCGACGACCCGGTCGTCGAGTGAGCGACGCAACAGCTCGAGATCGCCGCTGGCAAGCGCCGCGACGACGCCCGCGATGTTCGCGCTCTGCTGGATCAGCGTACGCCGATCGATGGTGGCCGGCACGACAGCGCGCGCCTCCGCCGTACGCAAACGCTGATCAGGGTGGACGAGCACCGCACGCAGCTGTGGCGGGAAGGGGAGCCGAACGACGTCCAGCGGCTCGATCGCGCGCACGAGCACGACTCCGCCTAACAACGCCGGGGCAACGTTGTCCGCGTGGCGGCCGGCAACCGTCGCCTCGGCATCGAGTGCGGCGGTGAGGAGCGCGTGCCGATCGAGCGGCGCGTCGAGGAGCTCGTTCATGGCGACAGCGCCCGCGACCGCGGAAGCGGCGCTTCCGCCCTGTCCACCGGCGAGGGGCAATCCCTTGCGCGCGTGCATAACGAGTCCTCGCGCCGGCGTAATGCCTGATGCCCGTAGCACGGCGGCCGCGGCAATAGCGGCCGAGTGATGCATGGGATCACGTGGCAACTCCGGGTGACCAGGATCGGCGATTATCATTTCGCGCGGCCGCGCTTCGTCACTCCATGCAAGCGCGACCTCGTCACCGAGTCCGGTGACGGCGCAACCGAGGATGTCGAAGCCTGGACCGAGGTTACCTATCCCGCCGGGCGCAAAAACCCGCACCTGCTCGGGCGCGGTGAGGCGCGTCATCGAGGGCGAAAGGATGTCATGGGACGCGAAAGATGCCATAACGCCGCGCGCCATAACAGTCGCTGGACAAGATTCGCCGTCATCACCAACTCCATCCTCGGGCGTTGCGTCACGTCGTTGGGCCCGAACGTCCCGACAATTCACTGCACACAAAGGAGCGCTGGTCCTTCTTGACAGCCCAGTTGCCCCGTGGAGATTGGGGCACGCCTTGCGCGCACGAACAGCCACCGCTTATTCCCCCCGGCTCGTCACGCGCTCCAGCCGTTTCTACCCTCAAGGCTGTCCCTTTAGGAGGTTCTCACGTGCCACGGCGAATTGCATTGCTCCTTGCACTTCTCGTGTCGGCGCTCGCATTGACGCGTGCCGACGCGCAAAACCGCACCGTGACCGGTCGTGTGTTCGACCGGGCGACGAATCAAGGCGTGGCCGCGGCCACGATTCAAGTCGTCGGTGGGTTGCAGGCGACGCAGGTCAACGATCAGGGACAGTTCCGTCTCAACGTTCCCGACACGAACGTCATTCTGAACATTCGCGCGCTCGGTTACCGACGCACGCAGGTGCGTGTGGCCGTCGGTCAGAGCACCGTCGAAGTCGGGATGGAGCGCGAGGCGATTCAGCTCAACGAAGTCGTCGTCACCGGTGCGGCGACGACCCAGGAGCGGCGCAACGTCGCGACGGCCGTGTCGACGGTGTCGGCGGCGGAGGTCTCGAAAGTTCCGTCGGCCTCGCTCGAGAATGCACTTCAGGGCAAAGTCGTGGGCGCGAGCATCCAGATGAACAGCGGCGCACCCGGCGGCGGCGGACAAATTCAGATTCGCGGCCCGACGTCGATCCTCGGCAATGGTGAGCCCCTCTACGTCGTCGACGGCGTCATCATCAGCAACAAGGCGTTCTCCCCCGGCATCAACGCGGTGAGCCGCGCCAGCGGGAGTGTCGCACAGTCGAGTCAGGACAACGCCGTCAATCGTCTCGCCGATCTGAACGAGAACGATATCGAGAGTGTGCAAGTTCTAAAGTCGGCGGCGGCCTCGGCAATCTACGGTTCGATGGCGACGAATGGCGTCGTGCTCATAACGACGAAGCGTGGCCACCAGGGCGCGGCGCAATTCAACATCACGCAACGGTTGGGGACAAATCAGGCCATGCGCCTCCTCGGCTCTCGTCACTGGACGCAGAGCGAGCTCGCTGGGCTCCTCGGGGACACGACTGCGGGGCTCGTCAAGACCACGCCCTACTGCCCCGCGGCGCAGTGCCCGTACTACGACTATCAGAAGGAGCTCTACGGGCAGACCGGTCTTTCCTACGAGACCGCGCTTACCATCACCGGCGGCACGGATGCCACCAAGTACTTCGTGTCCGGCAACGACAAGGGTGACCCGGGCACGATGCTGAACACGAGCGCGCGCCGTCAGAGTCTCCGGCTGAACATCGATCAGGCGTTCGGCGGCCGTTGGACGGCGAACGCTTCAGCCTCGATCTTTCGCAGCACCAACAACCGCGGCATTTCCAACAACGACAACACCTTCACGAGCCCGATCTACGCCTTCGGCTATACCCCGGCTGTCGTCGATCTGCGGCAGCAGGTGAATGGGCACCCGATCGACAACGTGATCCTTGCATCGCTCTTTGGCACCGGCTCGAATCCCTTCCAGACCATCAGCGCGATAAAGGACAACGAGGACGTCTGGCGCCAGCTCGGCAGCGCGCAGCTGCGCTTCAACGCGTACTCGAGCCAGGCGCAATCGCTGACCTTCAGCGCCGTCGGCGGCTTCGACCGCTTCGACGACGACGGCGAGACGTACTCGCCAAACTACCTGCAATTCGAGCCGGATGATGGATTCCCGGGCACAGCCGTGCAGGCCGAGGCGCTCAGCCGACAATACAACGGCCAGCTCAATGCCGTCCATACGTTCACGCCTAACGATGTGCGCTTTCTCGGTTGGCTCACGACGCTGACCACTGCCGGTGGCCTCCAGTACGAGGATCGAGACCTCAACCAGTACAGCGTCATCGCGCGCGGCCTCTTCCCCGGCGTGACGAATATCAATCAGGGCACGCCGACGATCGACATGACGAAGACACTCGTTCGCAACGAGGCGCTGTACGCGAGCGAGGAAATCCTGGGCCTCAACGAGAAGCTCTCGCTCTCCGGCCGCGTCCGCGCCGAGCGCAGCAGCGTCAACGGCGATCGCAACAAGTTCTTCTACTGGCCGGCCGTCTCCGGTGCGTACCGTTTCGTGAACCTCTTTCCGCACGCGAACGAGATCAAGCTGCGCGCCGCGTTCGGTATCTCGGGCAACCAGCCGAACTACGGCAACCGCGACCTCGTGCTCGCGCCGAACGGTCTGATCGACGGCCGCAACGCGATCGCGACGCCGAGTACGATCGGCAATCCGAACATCGAGCCGGAGAAGATGCACGAGCAGGAGTACGGCATGGACGCGTCGTTCTTCGACGACCGCGCCGGCTTCGAGGCCAGCTATTACATCCGCAGCATCACCGATCTGCTCCTCACCGCGCCGCTCGCGCCGACGACGGGCTTCGTCAACGCGATCATCAACGGCGGTGAGATGTCGACGAAGGGTGTCGAGCTCGCGGTCAACATCCTCCCGATTCGCAATCCATCCTTCACCTGGACTTCGCGGACGCAGTTCTCGACCCTCAAGCAGCGGATTGTCTCGCTGCCGGCGACGGTCGCGGATTTCGTGACGTCCAGCTCCGGGTTCGGCGCGCAGTATGGCCGCGGCCGTATCGCGCGTGGCTATGCGACAACGCTCATATGGGGCAACCTGACGCATGCGGACGGCACCGTCGTGGACACGGTGCTCGCCGACGCGAACCCGAAGTTCACGATGTCCTTCTCGAACGACTTCCAGTTTGGCAGCTTCTCCGTCAGCTCGCTGCTCGATTGGCGGAAGGGTGGCTTCGTCTCGGACATGACGAACAACCTGTTCGACGAGGGCGGCAACTCCTGGGACTACGACAAGGCGAGCCCCGATCCGACCAAGCCGCTGGGAGCGTATCGCTACGACAGCTGGAACGCCGGACGTAACGCCGGCGCGTACATCCAGGATGGCTCGTTCGTGAAGCTGCGTGAGATCACGCTGTCGTATCGCGTGCCGCAGACCATCGCGAGCCGGTTTGCGCACGGCCACGACCTTCGACTCGATGTGGGTGGCCGCAATCTGTACTACTGGACGAAGTATTGGAGCTTCGATCCCGAAGTTTCGAACTTCGGTAACCAGAACATCGATCGCTTCGTCGACCTCGCGCCATTCCCGCCGTATCGCAGCTTCTTCTTCGGCATGAACGTCGGCTTCTAGTATGCGCCCCCACATCCACGATCGAATTCCTGAGAGGAATGAATTAATGAAGCAGATCCTCATGACGGGACTGGCGACGGGCGCGCTGGTGGCCATCGCTGCCTGCAGCTCGGACAAGCTGAATGTCCCGAACTATCAGAACCCTACCGTGGGCTCGATTACGGCGGACCCGGTCGCGGCGCTCCCGCTGCTCGCGACTGGCGTTCTCCGCGACGATCGCGCTAACGCTTCCGGTTACGTGCTCGGCCTCGGCATCCTTGGACGCGAGGTGTACAACTACAGCCCGACCGAGGGCCGCAACACCTCCGGCTGGCTCACGTCGGACGTCAACAACAACACGAGCTTTGGTGGTGGCGCGCTGTGGAGCGGTCCGTACTTCACGCTTCGCGACATCTACAATACCTCCACGGTGCTGGAGAGCGCGACCTCGACGCAGTTCAGCGATGCGCAGAAGAACGCTGGTCGCGGCTTTCTGCACACCACCGAGGCGTACAGCTACCTGCAGCTCATCAACACGCGCGACAGTCTCGGTGTCGTCGTACAGATCAACAACGACCCGAACCAGCTCTCACCGTTCGTATCGCGCGACTCGGCGTACAACTACATCGTCGGCGAGTTGAACAAGGCGCAGACCGAGCTGACGACGGCCGCGGCCAGCAATGGTTCGTTCCCATTTACCTTCCACTCTGGTTATACCAACTTCACGAAGCCGTCAACATATCTGAAGTTCAACCGGGCGCTCGCTGCGCGGGTCAACGCGTACCGCGCGTCGTTAGGTATATCCGGCTGTGGCGCGCCACGCAGTGCCGCCTGCTATCAGACGGTGCTCACGAACCTGTCACAGTCGTTCCTCGATACCACCCAGGCGCTCACCTACGGCGTGTACCAGGTCTTCTCGGCGGCCGCTGGCGATCTCGCCAACGGCAATAGCAACGACGCCACCAGCGCGATTGTTGCGCACTTCAAGGCCGACAGCGGCATCCAGCTCCGAGCGGATGGCTCGCGCGACCTCCGCTTCACGCAGAAGGACACGACGATCAAGTCCAAGGGACCGTCGACACCGTTGTTGGGCGTCTCGACGACACTGGACTACACCGTCTATCGTCACCGTACCGATCCAATCGCGATCATCCGCAACGAGGAGCTCATCCTCCTCCGCGCGGAGGCCGAGTACTACACGGGCGACCAGACGGATGCACTCACGGACATCAACGAGATTCGTACGAAGTCCGGCGGCCTTGCGCCGCGCGGCGCCTTCACCAGCGAAGCCGATTTCCTCGACGAGCTCCTCTACAACCGCCGTCTGTCACTGGTCTTCGAGGGTCATCGGTGGATCGACATGCGCCGCTTTGGCCGGCTCAACCTGCTGACGATCGATACAAACTCGTCAGCGTATGTGGGTGGCGGCGCTCCCCACATCATCGTCTCTCATTTGCCAATTCCTCAGGGCGAGTGCCTGCAACGCGCGTCCGTGGCGGCGAACCTCAAGGCACCGGGATGCTAGTCGTAGAGGGTAGAGCGTAGAGGGTAGAAGGTTCGGAAAAAGGAAGGCCGACGGCGAAGCCGTCGGCCTTCCTTCTTCCATTTTCACCCTCCACCCGCCACCCTCTTCACCTATATCCGCTCGCTTGCATATCGAAGAGCTCCGCATACAGACCGCCACGCTGGACGAGCTCTTCGTGCTTGCCCTCCTCCGTGATCGCTCCGTTCTGCAAGACGATGATTCGGTCCGCCATGCGCACGGTCGAAAACCGGTGTGAGATGAGGATCGCCATCCGGCCGCCGATCAGCTCCGCGAAGCGCAGGAACACCTCGTACTCGGCACGCGCGTCGAGCGCGGCCGTCGGTTCGTCGAGGATGAGCAGTTGTGCATCACGCATGTAGGCGCGCGCGAGCGCGACCTTCTGCCACTCGCCGCCGGAGAGATCGACGCCCTGCTCGAATCGACGGCCAAGCATCTGGCGATAACGAGCCGGCAGGCGCGGCAGCAGCGACGCCGCCAGCGATCGCTCGGCGGCGCTTTCGACCGCCGGATGTGGCGGCAGTTCCGGCTCATCGGTGCTGCGAGGTGTCTGGTCGAGATACTCGCGCGCGCTCTCGATCTCACCGACCGCGATGTTCTCGTCGAAGCGCATGTCGTAGCGGACGAAATCCTGAAAGATGACGCCCACCGCTTGCCGCACCGACGCGAGGTCGTAGTCGCGCAGGTCGCGACCATCGAGCAGAATCTGTCCCTCGGTGGGATCGTAGAGGCGGCTGAGGAGCTTCACGAGAGTGGTCTTGCCGGCGCCGTTCAATCCCACCAGCGCCACTCGCTCACCTGGCTGAAGCCGCAGATTGACATGCCTAACGGCCCAGCGGTCACTGCCCGGATACCGGAAGCCAACGTCCTCGAAAACGAATCCGGCGCGAATGGGGCGGGGCACTGGTGGCGCGCCGGGTTTCGCCGTGATCGTTGGCTTCATCTCGAAGAAGGTGAACAGGTCTTTCAGGTACAGTGCCTGCTCGGCCACCGAGCTCACCCCGAGCAGCAAGCTCTGAATCGATGCGCGGCCGCGCTGGAAGGAGCCGGCGAGGAAGGTGAGCGTGCCAACGCTGATCGTGCCGCCCACCGCGCGCACGAGCATCAGCGCGTAAGCCGCGTAATAGCCGGCAGAACCGAGTAGCGAGAGCACGGCACCGACACCCGCGCGCCTGTACGAGAGAATCTTGTTCTCATCGTAGAAGAGGTCGGAAAGGACTCGGTATCGATCGATGAGCCAGGGCGCGAGGCCAAAGATCTGCACCTCCTTTGCGGTCTCCGCGCTCGCCCCGACATACCGCAGATAGTCGAGCTGGCGGCGCTCCGGCGTTCGGCGGAAGAGCAGGGAATACTGAAGCGACGCGAAATGGGCTTCCCCGAGGAAGCTTGGCAAGGTCGCGAGCACGAGGAGGAAGAAAAGCCAGACGCTGAACGCGAGCAGCGCCGCGCTGAGCGTCACGAGAGTCAGTCCGTCTTGCGCAAGCGAAAGTACCTGTCCGAGCAGCCCGATTCGCCCGGTGGTATTGCGGCGTGCGCGCTCGAGATGATCGTAGAATTCCGAGTCCTCGAACTGCGCGAGATCGAGCGTCGCGGCGTGCTCCATGAGCCTGACGCTCATCCGATTCGTGAACAGATCGCCGAGCAACCCTTCGACGAGCTGCGACGCTCGGCCGAGTACATCGCTGCCGATGGCGATGGCGAACTCCGCCCCGACAAGGATCGCGAGATGCGTCCAATTCGGCCCCGCGGCACGGGCCCGAATGACTTCATCGATGATGAGCTTCCCGATCCAAAGGAGCGCCACGGGCACGAAGGCGCGCACGATACGCAACGAGACCGTCAGCAGCGTGAGCAGGCGACCGGTCTGCCACACCAGGACAAGAAGCGCCGGCACATAACGCATTGCCGCGAAGCGCTCACCCCAGGTGAGCCGCTCCTGACGGCCGTTGGAGATGGGAATGCGTGGGTGGGACATGGGTGAAAACTACTGGTGGACGGCGATTGGTGGCTGGTGGATGGTGGCTGGTCAACAGGGACTGCAGAGCTTCACTCGCGGCCATTCGAAATTCACCAGCCACCAGCCACCAGCCACCACTTAGTAGCCACTATTTTCCGTCATGCTGCGGCGCACTCTCACCACGCTTCCACTCGTCTTCATCCTTTACTTCAGCACCTCCGGTGGGGCGTTCACCACCGAGACACTGGTGCGCGAGGTGGGGCCGGGCTTCGCGCTGCTGATCCTCTTGCTCGTGCCGCTCGTCTATTCGATCCCCGAAGTGATGATCGTCGGCGAGCTCGCGAGCATGCTGCCCGTCGAAGGGGGCTACTATCGCTGGGTGCAGCGTGCCTTCGGCCCATTCTGGGCGTTCCAGAATGGATGGCTCACGTGGATGTACTCGCTCGTCGATATGGCGATCTATCCCGTGTTGTTCAATCAGTACCTGGGCTATTTCGCTCCGTCGTTAGGCACGCGCGCCCGCTGGGCCATTGCACTGTTCGTGATCTGGGGCGCGACGGCCATCAACCTGCGCGGCGCGTTCCGGGTCGGCCGCGCGTCGATCATCGCCGGCACGTTCATCATCGCCGGCTTCGTCGCCGTCGCCTTGGCCGCACTTCCGCATGTCAGCCATCTGCCGTGGCAGCCGTTCGCTGCGCCGGGGCGAACCGGACTGAGTGGACTCGCCGTGGGGCTGTCGATCGCGCTCTGGAATTACATCGGTTGGGACAACGCATCCACGGTGCAGGGCGAAGTGCGCGACGGAACGCGCACTTATCCGCGCGCCCTGGCGTTTGCCCTTCCGCTCGTCGCCGCGGGGTACTTCGTGCCGCTGCTTCCATCGTTAGGTGCCACGGATTGGCGCGGCTGGACGGAGGGGGGCTGGCCCGAAATCGCCCGGAGTGCTACTGGGGCCTTCGGCCCGATGCTCGCGGTCTGGATTGCCCTCGCGGGAATGGTGAGTGCGCTCGCACTGTTCAATGCGCTACTGCTCTCCTATTCGCGCGTGCCCTTCGTCGTTGCCGACGACGGGTACCTCCCGTCGATGCTTGCCCGCACGGATGGCAACGGTACCCCGCGGAATGCGGTGACCATCTCGGCGATCGTCTACTCGGTGTTCGTGCTGATTCCGTTCGGCAGCCTTGTAGTCGCCGACGTACTGCTCTATTCGCTCGCGCTCTCGTTGGAGCTGGCGTCGCTCGTCAGGCTACGGCGGCGCGAGCCGGAGCTCCACGGGGCGTTCCGCATTCCGCTCGGCGTCAACGGTGTCACGGTGCTCGCGGCGATGCCGGTGCTCGTACTGCTCCTCGTGATTGTACTGTCCTTCTCCGATGGTGAGTTCGGAGTGCCGGCGTTGATCGGCACCGTCGTCGCGATCGCGCTGGGCCCGATTGTCTTCGCAGTGGCCGTGCGGAAGAAATCCCAGCGGCCAGCCACCTCGGCGGCGAGCGCTGAGGGTTGAGGCTGAGCTACGGCGTCGCGCCAGGCGTCCTGTAGACCGTGCCTCCTTTCATCACGAACTGCACACGACGACTCGCCGTGATGTCGCGCGTCGGGTCGCCCTGAACGGCGATCAGGTCAGCGAGCAGACCTGGCTTAACGCTCCCAACGCGATTCTCCCAGCGGAGCATCTTCGCGTTCACGGACGTCGCCGCGCGAAGTGCCTGTACCGGCGACATACCATAATCCACCATCAGTTCGAGCTCGCGCGCGTTGTCACCATGCGTGAATACGCCGACATCGCTGCCGTTGCAGATTGGTACGCCAGCGTCGAGCGCCGCCTTGAAGCTCGCCTTCTTTTCAGTAATGCTCGGCGGATCGGCATCTACCCCCCGACGCCAGCCGCGATACGATAGTATTGCGTCGCCCGCGGCAACGGTCGGACAGAGATAGATGCCCTTCTGCGCCATCATCCGAAATATCTCGGGCGTCCCGTTGTCCCCATGCTCGATCGACGTCACCCCGGCTTCGATCGCTCGGCGCATTCCCTCGGCGGTAGACGAATGCACGGTGACCGACCGGCCGGAGCTCCCCGCTACCTGTACCGCTAGTTTGAGCTCATCGGCGGTAAAGGTCGGCATGGTCTCGCCGTTCGGCCCCCACCGGTAGTCCGCGTAAATCTTGATCCAGTCAGCACCGTGCTTGATCTGGTCGCGAATGATACGGGAAAGGTCCTCGGCGCTCCCGGCTTCCTCGGCTCCCTGCGGAATTTGGTCGATGGCTTCGGGTGTGAAGCCCTTGGGTGCATAGCTTCCCGTGGCGACGATGGCGCGGGTGACAACGATCATCCGCGGACCGGGAATGATTCCCTGGTTGATCGCCTGCTTCAGCCCAACGTCGGCATAGCCGGCGCCTTCGGTACCGAGATCGCGTACCGTCGTCCAGCCAGCCATCAGAGTCGCTCGCGCATGATTGACGGCCCGCGCCACGCGTAGGGCGAGCGCCTCGTGGAGGACCTGATCGTCCCACGGCGTCTCGTTGTACGGGTGCAGCAGGAGGTGAGAGTGGCCCTCGATCAGTCCTGGCAGGAGGGTCATGCCCGCGAGGTCGACAGTCGTTGCATCGTTAGGCACGGACAGCTGGTTGCGCGGCCCTACGGCTTCGATCCGCTCCCCGCGAACCAGGACTGCCCAGCCTTCGTGCGGCTGGTTCTCGACGCCATCCCAGACCCGAGCGGGCACGAGCAACGTCGCTTTCGCGGGTGCCAACGCCTGTTGCGGGCGCTGGGCGAGCGCGAGCGAAGGCACGAGCAGCAGCGAGAGGAGTTTCATCGGGGTCTCAGGTCGTTAGTCGAAGCTCGGGACGGCCAGCAGGGAAGGGCGTCCGCGAGCGTTGCGCTTCGAGGAGGTCCAGCATTGCTACACAAAATGCCGGAAGGTCCGCCGGGACGCGAGCGCTCACTATGTTGCCATCCGTGATCGTCGGCCGATCGACCCATGTTGCGCCAGCATTGATGACGTCATCGCGAATGCCAACGGTCGATGTCAACGTACGTCCGCGAACGATCCCCGCCGAGATCAGCACCCAGGGTCCATGGCAGATCGTTCCCACCAGCTTACCCGCGGTGTGAACCTCACGGACGCGCGTGAGCACATCGAGATCACGACGCAACTTGTCTGGCGCCCACCCACCCGGAGCGATGATGCCCGCGAGCTGCGCCGCCGGAAAGTCGCGGATGTGACCGTCCATCACCGCCGGATAACCATGCTTGCCGCGATACATGGCCTCCCCGATGCCGGCGAACTTCGTCACGAATCCCGCCTCCTCCAGCCGCAGCTTCGGATACCAGACTTCCAGATCCTCGTACTCTGGGCCGACGAGAATCACGATCGTATTGCTCGGTTCCGACATACGTCCTCCGGGACGATTACCGCGACGAGGATTCGACGTCCGGCGTGTCCACCGGCAAGCCGCTCCTCTGCCAGTCGGCGAAGCCGCCGGCATGGTTGATCACATTCGAAAATCCCCGCGCGCGCAAGAGGCTCGCCGCGATGGACGATCGCGTGCCTCCCTGACAGGATACCACGAGCGGGCGGTCGCGCGGGAGTTCATCCGCCGCATATGGCAGATCCCCGAGAAAGACATGGCGCGCGCCGGGAATGTGTCCAGCATTCCATTCCGACTCTCCGCGGACGTCGACAATCTCCGCATTCCCCAGGGACGATAGCTCGCGCGCGGTGATGCTGCTTCCTTGGTCGAGCTTGCATCCCTCGGCGCGCCACGCGTCGAAGGTCTCCGCGCCGGCCCAAGCGATCACTCGATCCATACCGATCAGGGAGAGCTCTCGCCTCAAGGCCACTGCCTGGCCCGCGCTGTCCGCGATCAGAGCAAGATCGCGATCCGGAGAGAGCAGTGACCCTGCCCAGGTCGTGAAGCTGCGTTCCCCCGGAATGTTGATCGTGCCTGGTATGAAGGCCTCGGCGAATTCCTCCGACGGCCGCGTGTCGATGACAGTCGTACCGGTATCGCCGACGCGCTTGACGATGGCGACCGCGTCGCGGTCGAGCGTACCGGGGCGTGACGCTGGCGGGCCATCCCGGTTGAGCAACTTCATACGGCCGAAGTAGCGCGGCGCTTCCGGTTGGCCGGCGAGCACGCCGCGCACGAACTCGTCCTCGTCTGTCGCCTGGAATGCCCAATTGAACAAACGCTCATAGCCCAATGTCGAGGAGGGCAGCGCGCCGAGCGACTTCCCGCATGCCGAACCGGCGCCGTGGCCAGGCCACAGCTGGAGGTACTCCGGATATTCTCGCATCAAGCGGATGGACCGGAAGAGTGCACGTGCGGATGCCTCCATCGTCCCGGTCATATTGGCGGCACGCTCGAGAAGGTCGGGACGACCGACGTCGCCAACAAAGATGAAATCGCCGGTGAAGACGCCGAGGGGTCGGTCGGCGACCGCCGTGTCGGTGACGAGAAAGATCAGGTGCTCGGGTGTGTGGCCGGGCGTATGCCGGACCTCGACGCGTACCTCGCCGACCATGAAGGAATCGCCGTCTCGCAGCAATTCCGCCCGCTCGCTTGGTCCAAACCGATATTGCCAGTCCGCGTCCCCCTCGGCCGACAACAGCAGCCGCGCGCCGGTCTGCCTAACGAGTTCGCGCGCCCCGGAGAGGAAGTCGGCGTGGATGTGCGTCTCGGTGACGTGCGTGATGCGCAGCCCCGCTTTGCTGGCGGCTGCAAGGTATGGCTCCAGCTCGCGTAGCGGGTCGACGACGAGCGCCTCTCCCGTGGTCTCCGCACCGACCAGGTAGCTGGCCTGGGCGAGGCCGTCGTCGTAGAAGCGCTCGAGAATCATCGAGGCAGAGGAAGCTGGTAGAGGGTAGAGGAAAGAGGGTGAAAGAAGCGTAACAGCACTTACCCTCTACCCTCTACCCTCCGCCCTGTACCCGCCACCCCATGCGCCCAACGACGCCTGTGGCGCCCGCGTATCTTAGGTCGTAACCACAGGCCCCACCTCAGCCCACCGACATATGTATCGTCCACTCGTCATCCTCTCCACGTCGGGGATGCTTGCTGCCGCGCTGGGAACGTCCGCGGTCGCGCAGGCTCCCAAGCGGCCGCTCACGCCCGACGACTGGGACCACTGGCGTTCGATCTCCTCGCCAGCCGTCTCGAACGATGGCCGCTGGGTCACGTACTCGCTCGTCCCGCAGGTGGGGGATGGAGACCTGATCATCCGCGCGACCAGCGGCTCGACGGAGTATCGCGTCCCGCGCGGGTTCATCGGACGCCCGCAGATGGTCGCGGGCGCCCGTGATACGACGAACGTTGCGGCGCCGGCACTGATCAGCGCGGACAACAAGTTCGTCCTGGCACTCACCTACGCACCGATGAGTGAGTTCGAACGTGCGCGCCGCGAAAAGCGCCGGCCGGCTGATCAGCCCAAGGCGTCGCTGGCGGTAGTGGACCTCTCGAATGGGCAAGTCGTGAGCGTCCCGCGCGTCCGCTCCTTCAAGCTCGCGCGCGAGTCGGGGAAGTGGGTCGCGTACCTGCTCGAGCTGTCGGACAGCGGCGTCGCGAACCGCGCGGCCCGGGACTCGTCGGTGCGGGCGCGAGCACCGCAAGCCAGTGCCGCCACGCCAGGTGGACAGCCGCGTCCAGTGAGTGATTCGGTGCAGCGCGGCCGACGGCCGGAATTCGGATCGACGCTCGTTGTGCGCAACCTGGCGACGGGAAGCGAGCGTCGTATTAACGACGTCACGACCTACGTCTTCGACGATAGCGCCAAGTGGCTCGGCTACACCGTCTCTTCACGTGATAATGCGCGGGATGGCGCGTACGTGATGTCCCCGGCGGATGGCAGGGAGGTCGCCCTGCTCACCGGCCGAGGCATGTACAAGCAGTTCGCCTTCGACCGCGCGGGGAATCAGGCTGCCTTCGTTTCGGATCGTTACGACGTGAGCAAGGAGCATCCGCGATTCACCCTGTACTACTCGAATCTCAAGTCGCCAGCAGCTACGCCCATCGTGAATTCAGCGTCCATTGGAGACGAGCTCGGCGTGTCCGACAACGGGCGCGTCGCGTTCACGCGCAATGGCAACGCCGTCCTCTTCGGCGCCGCGCCCGCGCCCATGGATTCGATTCCCGCGGACTCGCTATACGACAAGGCTGTCTTCGATTTGTGGTCCTGGAAGGATCCACGACTCCAGCCGCAGCAGCGGCTCGAAGCCGCCCGCGACCGCGCTCGCTCCTTCGAGACGATCTATAATCTCTCGACAAAAAAGTTTGTCCGTCTCGCCAACGACTCGATGCCGACGGTGAGTGTTTCCGATGACGGTAGGATCGCCCTGGCAGCGAGCTCGGAGCGCTACGCCATCGAGCGGATGTGGGGTGACGAAGGAGATGACGTCTATCTCATCGATGCGACCACCGGCAATCGAAAGCTGATTCGCGAGAAGATAAGCGGCAGCGCTCAGCTTTCTCCCGATGCGAAGTACGTCCTCTTCTTCGATAACGGCCACTGGTACAGCTACGTCGTCGCCAGCGGCAAGACGGTGGACCTCACCGCGCCGCTCAAGGGTGTGAGCTTCGCGGAGGAGACCTGGGACACGCCGTCCATTCCCGCAGCCTGGGGCGTCGCCGGATTCACGAAGGGTGACAAGTCGGTCATCCTCTACGATCGCTACGATTTATGGGAGCTCGATCCCAGCGGCGCGCAGCCCGCGCGTGTCGTCACCGATTCCATTGGACGTCGCCAGCATCTTGTCTTCCGGCTCGCGATGGGCGGGCGAGGCGGCCGCGGCGGCCGTGGTGGACGCGGCGGCGATGCCGAACGCGGCGTCATCGATCCCAACGAACCGCTGCTGCTCTCTGCGTTCGACGACTCGTCGAAGGCGAGCGGCTTCTATCGCGATCACCTTGGTGGCAACAAGGAGCCGGAGCGCATCGTCATGGCCGACGTTTCGTACGGCACTCCGATAAAGGCAGCCGACGCCGACGAGTACGTCGTCACGAAGGGCACCTTCACCGACTTCCCGGATCTGTATGCCGGCTCGAACCTAACGAGCCTGGCGAGGGTGTCGGACGCGAACCCGCAGCAGAAAGACTTCAAGTGGGGCACGGTGGAGCTCGTGCGCTGGACGAGCGCGGATGGCGTGCCGCTGCAAGGTCTGCTTTTCAAGCCCGAGGATTTCGATCCGCACAAGAAGTACGCGATGATCACCTATTACTACGAGCAGAACTCGAACACCTTTCACAACTACGTACCGCCCGGTGGTCGCAACATCATCAACTACACGCACTATGTCTCGAACGGCTATCTGATTTTCGTTCCCGATATCCATTACGAGAACGGGTTCCCTGGCGCGAGCGCGGTGAAGTCGATCGTACCCGGTGTCGAGATGCTGCTTGCGCGCGGTTACGTCGATCCCAAGAGTCTTGGCATTCAGGGGCATTCGTGGGGCGGCTATCAGACCGCATTCCTCATCACCCAAACGCATCTCTTCAGCGCGGCGATGGCGGGCGCGCCGGTGGCGAATATGACCAGCGCTTACGGCGGGATTCGGTGGGGCTCCGGCCTTGCCCGCGCATTTCAGTACGAGCACACCCAGAGTCGTATCGGCTGTTCGATCTGGCAGTGCACGACGCGTTACCTGGAGAACTCGCCGCTCTTCTCGGCGGATCGGATCACGACGCCATTGCTCATGATGCATAACGACGCCGACGACGCAGTACCGTGGTACCAGGGCATCGAGATGTTCGTGGCGTTGCGCCGCCTCGGGAAAGAGGTGTATCTCATCGATTACAACAACGACGTGCACAATCCGACCAAACGCGCGAATCAGAAGGACATCGCGATGCGCATGCAGCAGTTCTTCGACTATCATCTGCGTGGCTATCCCGAGCCGGACTGGATGATCCATGGCATTCCGTATCAGATGAAGGGGCGCGATCAGCTGCATCCAGCAGTGCAGGCCGGTGCCGCAGTCGGACAGCAGCCATGAGCGCTCCGTTCTCTCCGCGAGCCCGCTTTCGTTTTCGACCCGCCCTCGTCATTCTTGATGCTCCCCGCCACCAGAGCCCGCGATGAGCGACGAAATCGACTATAAGATCATCGGCGACGACCTGCAGGCCGTGATCGTGACCCTGGACCCTGGCGAGACGGTGATCGCCGAGGCCGGAGCGATGATGTACATGCAAGAAGGTATCGTCATGAACACCACGCTCGATCCCAATCAGCAGGGTGGCGGGTTGTTCGGAAAGTTGATGCAGGGTGCGAAGCGGGCACTCTCCGGCGATACGTTCTTCGTCACCACCTTCACGAATACGGCGAACAAGCGGCAGGATGTCGCCTTCTCCTCGCCGTTCCCCGGCAAGATTCGCCCGGTCGATCTCAAGGAGTGGAAGGGCACGATCATCGCGCAGAAGGATTCTTTTCTCTGCGCGGCGCGCGGCGTCAACGTCACGATTGCGTTTACGAAACGCATCGGCGCTGGCTTCTTCGGCGGCGAAGGTTTCATTCTTCAGCGGATCGAGGGTGAAGGACTGGCGTTCCTTCACGCATCGGGAACCCTGCATGAGGTGCGGCTCAGCGGCGCCGAGTCGCTGAAGGTGGATACGGGCTGCATCGTCGCCATGGATGCTTCCGTCGATTACGACATCCAGATGGTGCCTGGCGTCAAGACGGCGCTCTTCGGCGGCGAAGGGCTGTTCTTCGCGCTGCTCCGCGGGCCGGGACGCGTCATTCTCCAGACGATGCCGTTCTCGCGCCTTGCCGATCGTATCATTGCCGCCGCGCCGCGCGCCGGCGGGACGCGCCGAGAAGAAGGCGGGGTGCTCGGCGCGTTGGGCGGCCTGCTCGACGGGGACAACTAATAGGTGGCAACGAGCGCAATCGAAACGCGCGGCCTTCGCAAAGTCTATCCTGCGCCTACTGGCAAGCGACGGGGTCCGCCACGCGGCGGACCACCAGGAACGCCGGTGGGCGCACCGATACCGACGGGCGAGGTAGTCGCACTGCAATCACTCGACCTCGATATTCACGAAGGCGAGTTCTTTGGCCTGCTCGGGCCTAACGGCGCTGGAAAGACGACGACGATCGGTATTCTCACAACACGCGTCATCGCTACAGCTGGCACGGCGCGCGTCTCCGGAGTTGACGTTGCCACCAACGCAGTGCGCGTTCGCACGCACATTGGTGTCGTGCCGCAGCGGCCGAATCCGGATCGCAGCCTGAACGCGCTCGAGAATCTGATCTTTCACGCGGCGTACTTCGGAATCCCGCGCAGCGTCGCGGAGGCGCGCGCGCGCGAGCTCATGGGCCGGCTCGATATCGCCGACAAAATGCAGGCAAAGGTCGACCAGCTCTCGGGCGGACAGCAGCAACGCCTCATGATCGCGCGGGCGCTCATCCATGAGCCGGACGTACTGTTCCTTGACGAGCCGACGGTCGGTCTCGATCCACAGGCGCGACTGGATCTCTGGGCGATCCTGCGCGATCTGCACTCGCAGGGCCGGACCATCGTCATGACGACGCATTACATGGAAGAGGCGGATCGCCTCTGCGATCGCATCGCGATCGTCGATCGCGGAAAGCTGCTCGCTCTCGACACACCTGCGCGGCTCAAGGAACGCGCGCCCGGGGGCACTCTGATCGAGCTGCAGCTCGACGCCGACGGCCAGCGCATCGTTCCGGCGGTCACCGCGCTCGAGGGCGTGACGCGCGCCGAGACGCAGGGAAACGCGCTTCGCGCGTTCAGCGATCGAGGCGGGCGCATCATCTCTCCGCTCATTCAGGTCGTCGAGGACGCCGGACTCCACGTTCGCAACATCGGACTCACGGAGCCGAGTCTCGAGACGCTGTTCGTTTCACTCACTGGGAGGAAGCTCGATTGACGACCGCTATTCGCGATGTGCCGGCACACGCGTCGAGCGCTCCGCCGACAGAGCGTGTCGTCGCCCCCTCGAAGGTATTTTTTGCGTTGCTGCGGCGAGACGTCACCGTCGCCCGAAAGGAGCTGCCGTTCTTTCTCGTGCGCACTACGGTCCAGCCGCTGCTATTCATCATTGTCTTCGGCGCCCTCCTGCCGAAGATGGGTTTCGTAGGCGCATCGTATCGGGCGGCCCTCCTGCCGGGCATTCTCGCGATCAGCCTAACGATGTCCGCCATTCAGGCGGTCGCGCTCCCGATGATGCAGGATTTCGGCTGGACGAAGGAGATCGAGGATCGCCTGCTTGCACCGGTGCCGACGCGGGTGGTCGCCGCCGAAAAGATCGCCGCGGCGGTCATTCAGGCACTCATCGCGGCGATCGTCGTTCTGCCGGTAGCGCGGATCGTGATGGGACCAATTCCGAACCTGACCTTCGCGAACGGGTGGGCGATCATTCTCATTGCCCTGCTCGGCGCCACGGCGTTCTCGTCGCTCGGCATGTGGCTTGGCACGGCGATCTCACCGCAGCAGATCGGCCTCATGTTCAGTGTGATCGTTGCGCCGATGATATTCTTCGGCTGCGCCTACTACCCCTGGCGCGGCCTCGACAAGGTGCCGGTCGTGAAATATCTGGTGCTTCTGAATCCACTCGTGTACGTCGCCGAGGGGCTGCGGGGTGTGATGACGCCAGACACGCCGCACATGAGCCTGGGCGTGGTCATCATAGCGCTCGTCTTGCTTGCCGGTGCCGGCTGGATGCTCGGGATGCGCAGCTTCTACAAGCGCGCCATCGGATGACAGAGCTCGCCACGCATCGTGCTCTGCTTCGGGAGCCGATCGATCGATTCCTCAGTCTCCTCTCAGAGGCAACAGCGTGCTCTCGCGAGCAGCTGCCCGAGCCAACTGCCTTCGCGCTCGCGACCTGCGCTAATAATCGACCCAGCGTCCGCATGCTCCTGCTCAAGGACGCTGACGAGCGCGGCTTCGTCTTCTATACGAACTACGAAAGTCGGAAAGGTCGCGAGTTGCTCTCGAATCCGTACGCGGCGATGTGCTTCCACTGGCAACCGATGGAGACGCAGGTGCGCGTCGAGGGCCGCGTGACGCCCGTCGAGGGCGGCGAAGCCGACGCATATTTTGCCTCACGAGCACGTGGCAGTCAGATCGGTGCATGGGCATCACAGCAGAGCCGGACGATTGGTGAAGAGCAACTGCTCGAACGGCGTGTCGCAGAGTTCGAGCAGCGATTCGAGGACAAGCCGGTGCCCCGTCCGCCGTACTGGTCCGGCTTTCGCCTCACGCCTGATCGCATCGAATTCTGGAAGGGAATGCCAAGTCGTCTGCACCGGCGCGAGCTTTACATGCGCGCTGATGAAGGCTGGCAGGTCGAGATCCTCTATCCGTAGAGGAAAAAGCGCGGCACAAGAAGCCAACGCCCGAGTATTTTAGGCCCATGGCGACACACATCGCAGAGACCACCTCGACGACCGAACCGGAGCGACCGGCTGGCTGGAGCATCGACGCCGCCCGCACTCTCTATAACGTCGAAGGTTGGGGAGCCGGCTTCTTCGACATCAACACGCGCGGCCACGTCGTCGTGCGTCCCAACAGGGAGCATCCCGAGCACGAGGTCGATCTTCACGACGTCGCGATGGATCTGGAGGAGCAGGGCATCGCCCTCCCCGTGTTGCTGCGCTTCTCCGACATCTTGCGCTCGCGCATCGAGGCATTGACCACGAGCTTCGACGAGGCGCGAGCCGAGTTCCAGTATACCGGTGGTTACACCACGGTGTATCCGATCAAGGTGAACCAGCAGCGACACGTGATCGAGGAGATCCTCGAATTTGGCAAGGCGCACGGCGTCGGGCTCGAGTGCGGCAGCAAGCCGGAGCTGCAGGCGATCCTTGGCCTCTCCGAGATGACCGATCACCTCATCGTCTGCAACGGCTACAAGGACGAGGAGTTCATGCGCCTCGCCCTCATGGGCCAGAAGCTGGGGCACCAGGTCTTCATCGTTCTCGAACAGCTGAGTGAGATCGACGTGCTGCTCCAGGTCGCCGACGAGCTCCAGGTGCGGCCCATGGCGGGAATTCGCATCAAGCTCGCCTCGCGCGGCTTCGGTCGCTGGAAGGAAAGCGGTGGAGAAAAATCCAAGTTCGGGCTCAACGCCGCCGATCTCGTCACCGCCATCGAGAAGCTGCGCAGCGTGGGCCGTCTCGACATGCTGAAGCTGATTCACTTTCACCTCGGCTCGCAAATCACCGATATCCGCTTCATCAAACTCGGGTTGCAGGAGATAACCCGATTCTATGTCGAGTTGCGTGAGATGGGTTTAGATATCACTCACGTGGACGTCGGCGGTGGCCTGGGCGTCGATTACGACGGTACCTATTCGACGTCCGACGCGAGCGTGAACTACTCGCTGCACGAGTACGCGAACGACGTCGTGTACACGCTAGCCGAAGCGTGTCGCGAGCACGATTTCCCGATGCCGCATATCATCAGCGAATCGGGGCGCGCCCTCACGGCTCATCACGCGCTACTGCTCATCAAGGTGATCGATGTCGAGTCGCATACCGAGCGGCCGATCCCCGAGCTCACCGAGGACGACCATCCGCTGCTGCACGAGATGGTGGCCGATTACCGCGACGCGTCTCGAAAGAACGTCTCCAAGCGCCGCATCCGTGAGATCTATCACGACCTCACGTTCGACAAGGAGCGCGCGCACGAGCTCTTCAATTCGGGCGTCCTCTCGCTTCGCGGCCGCGCAATGGCCGAGCAGATATACTTCGCCACCATCAACGCCATTTCACGCGCCGTCGAAAAAAATCGAAACGAGTACGAGGACATCATCATGGACCTCGATGCGGCCCTCGTTGATCGGTATTTCTGCAACTTTTCGGTCTTCCAATCATTGCCTGACAGCTGGGCCATCGACCAGCTCTTCCCGATCATGCCCATTCACCGGCTCACGGAGGAGCCGCTGCGGCGCGGGACGCTCCAGGATGTCACCTGCGACTCGGATGGCAAGATCGACCGCTTCGTCGGTGACAAGAACGGCAGGCCGAGCTTAGAGCTTCATAAATTCACTGACGGCGAGCCCTACATGCTCGGCGTATTCCTCACCGGCGCCTATCAGGAGATCCTGGGCGACCTGCACAACCTCTTCGGCGATACGAACGCCGTCCACGTGCGACTCGGGGCGAATGGAGGGTACGAGGTGACCGACCTCGTGCACGGCGATACCGTTACGGAAGTACTCAACTACGTGCAGTTCCGGGCCAACGATCTGCTGCAGACCTTTCGACGCAAGGTGAGCGCGGCGAAACAGATCACGCGACAGGAGGCGAACACCTTCATCGCAGATTACGTCGCCGGCCTCGAGGGCTATACGTACCTCGAGGGCGAAGCGGCGCAGTAATGCTGCTTGCGGCGCCGCTCGGGTTCACCGCCGGCGCGTTCGACTCGGTGACGTCACTGCTCGCGGCGCTCGTCGCGATCTTCGTGACCACCAAGATCCTGGGCGAGATCGCCCAGCGGCTTGGTCAGCCCACCGTGCTCGGCGAGCTGGTCGCCGGCGTGCTACTCGGGGGGTCCGCCCTGCACCTCGTCAATCCCGCCGATCCGGTGCTGACGGTGCTCGCCGAGATTGGCGTCATCGTACTGCTCTTCGAGACCGGGCTCCGCACCGAGTTGCGCTCGCTGCTCAGTGTCGGCCGGGAAGCGACCACCGTTGCTCTCGCCGGCGTCATCATCCCGTTCGCGTTGGGCTACGCCAGCGCGCTGGCGTTCGGACTGGGACGGGTGCCCGCGCTCGTGGGTGGGGCGGCGCTCTGCGCGACCTCCGTCGGGATCTCCGCGCGGGTACTCTCCGACCTCGGGTGTCTCGAGTCGCCGGAGGGCCGCGTCGTACTGGGCGCGGCGGTCCTCGACGACATCGTCGGACTCGTGATCCTCGCCGTCGTCGCGGAGGTGGTCGCCGGTCAGGCGGTGGATGTGCCGCATGTCGCGCGAATCAGCCTCATCGCGCTGTTGTTCTTCGCCGGCGCCGTCCTCATCGGAACACGTGTTGCGCCGCCGGCGTTTGGCGTCATCGAGCGGATCCGGTCCGCCGGCGCCCTGGGCGTTTTTGGGCTCGCATTCGCGTTTGCGCTCGCCGTGCTCGCCAAGCTGTCCGGATCGGCGTTGATCATCGGCGCGTTCGCCGCTGGCCTGGTGCTATTCGTCGTGCCGCAGAAGGGCGAGATCGAGAAGTCGACGACGACGATTGGCCATTTCTTCGTCCCGATCTTCTTCGCCTCCGTCGGCGCCGCGGTGGACCTCCGTGCGCTCGCGAACCCACGCTCGTTAGGCGTCGGAGCCGCGCTCATCATTTGTGGCATCGTCGGGAAAGTGGCAGCGGGATACGTCCCATGGTGGTTCCGCGGGCGGAAGCTGCTCGTTGGCACGGCGATGGTGCCACGCGGCGAGGTCGGCCTGATCTTCGCGCAGTTGGGACTGAGCACCGGTGCGATCGACAGTGGCCTGTTCGGCGCCATCATGCTCATGGTGCTCGTGACGACGCTCGTGACGCCGCCGACGCTCAATCGCGTCGCGCGGGCGACGTCGACCGGCAGCCATCGTCCGGCGATGGCCGAGGAGCGTGCTGGCGAAGGGGGCATCGACGATCTCGTCGCCGGCGCTTCTCAACCCGAAGATGACGAGCCCCAGGGACGTTCCACGAAGGTGATCCGTCCGCGGTAGCGTCGCTCCAGCTTCGGCCGTAGCTTCGGGCTCGGCACTCTTCGGAGACGGACATGGCCACCCCGCTTTTCGCGCTCCTCCTCGTTTTGCAGCAGCCGGCGCAGCAGTCGTCTCCCAGCATCGCACGTCTCAGCGTGACGCCGGGTTCGCCCTCCGTCGTCGTTGGCGACACGTTGCGCCTGCGTGCTCACGCGCTCGACGCCAATGGCCGTGCGATCGACGGAGCGCGCATTCTCTTTCAGCAGGCCGGCGCGATGTTCGAAGGCCGCGTGGACAGCGCGGGGCTGGTCACGGCTGGCGCCGTCGGCACCTTTCCAGTGGTGGTCTCGGCAATCGTACCGGGCTCGAAGCCTGTGATCGAGCACATCGACGTACGCATGCTGCCCGCCGCGGCGGCACGTATCGAGCTTGCGCAGTGGCCGACGCGGCTGCTGGCCGGGCAACACGTTAGGCTGGATGCGTCAGTCTGGTCACGCGGCGGCGACCGCCGGGACGATCGTGTCGAGTGGCGAACGTCCGCGCCGCAGGTCGCCCGCGTTGCCTCGGGTGGTGTGCTCACGGCGCTCGCGCCAGGCCACGCCATGATTACGGCGACAGCGGGCATCGCATCTCGCGACCTCGCCGTCGAGGTGTTGAGTGCGGATGTCGGCAGCGTCGACATCACGCCGTCCACATCCCAGGCGCGAACGGGCGACGTCATTCGCTTCCGATCGACGGTGAAGGATCGCGCGGGCAGGGAGATCGGCGGCCTCGAACCGACGTGGCTCTTCTCACCGGGGCGAGGCGAGATCGATGCCGGCGGCGCGTTTGTCGCCTACGAGCCAGGGACGTATCAGGTCACCGCGTCTTATGGCGCACGCAGCGCGGATGCCATTGTCACGGTCGCGCCGCGCGACGTGCAGCGGGTAGCGAAAGTCGTCGGCCGCGTGCCGCGCTCGACGTTCTTCACGACCGAAGTCTGGCTCCATCCCAATGGGAAAGTGGCGTATCTCGGAACGGGCCTGGGTGGCGATCGCGTCTACACCATCGACATCACCAATCCGGCCACGCCGGCGATTGTGGACTCCATCATCGTCAACGCTCGCACGATCAACGACGTGATGACCACGCCCGACGGCAATTACATGGTCATCACGCGCGAGGGCGCCGACAATCGCAAGAACGGCATCGTCATCGCCGACACGCACGACCCGTTGCATCCGAAGCCAATCTCCGAATTCACCGACGGCGTGTCGTCAGGCGTCCACTCTGCGTTCATCCACAAGCAGGAGAAGTATGGAACGCACGTTTACCTGACCAACGACGGGACGGGCGCGCTGCATATCGTGGACATCACCGATCCCGCGCATCCGAAGGAGGTCGGGCGCTTCCGCCCCCGTCAGACGCCCGCCGGCGTGATGCTGCATGACATCGACGTGCAGGACGGGATGGTCTACGCCTCGTGGTGGAACGATGGTCTCGTCATCCTCGATGTCGGCAACGGTATCAAGGGCGGACGCCCCGATCGTCCGATGCTCGTGTCGCAGCTCAAATACAACCTCGATTCGCTCTATAAAGACGTCGCGCTCGAGGGCGGCCCAGGGTTCATTCGCGGCACGCACACGGCATGGCGCCACGGCAAATATATCTTTATTGCCGATGAGGTTTTTGGAAACTCGGCGGCGGAGGCGCTCTTCCAGGGTCAGGTGACCCGCGCGCACGGGCGCCTGCAGGTGATCGACGTGAGCGACATCGAGCATCCGCGGAGCGTCGCCTGGTACGAGCCCGAGTTCGGCGGTGTGCACAACGTCTGGGTCGCCGGCGATACGCTCTATATGGGCGCGTACAACGCCGGCTTCCACGCCTTCGACATCTCCGGGGAGCTGCGCGGCGATCTGCGGGCGCAGGGCCGCGAGATTGCGAACCTCTACACCGGCTCCCCGGACGGCAAATTGCCTAACGCTGCGATGGCGTGGGGGACGGTGGTCAAAGACAATCTGGCGTACGTCAATGACCTGAACTCGGGATTATGGATCGTTAGGCTCGAACCCAAGAACAAGGTCGTCCCCTGAGCGTCATCGGCGGGACGACACGCGCTACAACTTCTTCGCTACCGCATCCCAGTTGACGACGTTCCACCATGCGGCGATGTAATCCGGTCGCTTGTTCTGGTACTTGAGATAGTACGCGTGCTCCCACACATCGAGTCCGAGGATAGCCTTCTTTCCCTCCATCAGGGGATTGTCCTGGTTCGGCGTGCTCGTGATGGAGAGCTTGCCGTTTCCGTCATCGATCAGCCACGCCCAGCCTGATCCGAACCGACCTGTGGCCGCGGCGGCGAACTGTTCCTTGAACTTGTTGAAATCGCCGAAGGAGCTCCTGATCGCGTCAGCGATGCGCCCGCGCGGCTCGCCGCCTTGCTTTGCTCCCATCAGCTCCCAGAACATCGAGTGGTTCCAGTGCCCGCCACCATTGTTGCGGACGGCGGTCCGCACTGTTTCCGGGACGCTGCTGATGTTCCGCATCAGATCATCGAGCGACTTGCCCTCGAGCTGCGGCGCCTTCTCCAGCGCGGCGTTGAGATTGTTGACGTAGGCCTGGTGATGCTTCGTGTGATGGATCTCCATGGTACGCGCATCGATGTGCGGCTCCAACGCGTCGTAGGCGTAGGGAAGCGCGGGCAGCGTGAACGGCATTCCGACTCTCCTCTGGTTCAGATGTCCGAAACCGCTCGTCTCTCGGCCGATCGCCCTCGGTTGCGCAGCCAGGCAATGATGCCAGGCAGAAACGACAGGAAGATCACGACGAGGATCACGAGCTCGATGTGGTCGCTGATGCCCGGAATGTAGCGGCCCAGGAAATATCCGATGAACAACATCGACCAGATCCAGGCCAGAGCGCCGACCACATTGTACAGCGTGTAGCGGCGGTATTGCATTTGCCCCATACCAGCCACAACGGGCACAAAGGTGCGAACGATGGGCATAAACCGCGCAATAACGATCGTCTTTCCGCCATGTCGCTCGTAGAAGGTATGCGCGCGCTCGAGGTGCTTGCGATTGAACAGCAGGGAGTTTTCACGCGTGAACAGGTGCGGGCCGGTGACCTTGCCGATGTAGAAGCCCGCGGTGTTTCCAAGGATCGCCGCGACCGAGAGAAGGGTGCCCAGAACGTAGACGTTGAGGTCGAACAGTTGGGTCTGCGAGGCCAGAAGCCCCGCCGTTACGAGCAGCGAATCACCGGGAAGAAAGAACCCGACCAGCAGTCCGGTCTCGGCGAAGATGATGAACGTCAGGCCAACATAGCCCCCCCACGCCACGAGAGCTCGTGGATCGCCGATACGGTGGATGAATTCGAGTATTCCCTGCATGTGATGATGGGCAAAGCGAAGATGACGGTGCAGCGGTGAGCAAGGGAACTTCGACGACGCCGCGCCAAGGGTCAACGGGACCGCTAGAGCGACCTTCCTCCGGCTCAGCTGACACCGCTCGCGACCAGCATCCGTGGACGGAGACGGTGGAGCGCACGCTCACCTTGCCGACGCCCCCGGCCGGTTTCTGGAATCGAGTCGGGCTCTCCGCGCGGGCGGAGCGTCGTTTGGACATTGTACTTGGTGTGCTGGTGTACGCGCTGTCTGTTGGCTGGGTGTGGTCACTTTCGCATGTTCGTACATCGCTAGCGGCCAGTAGCGACAACACTACGGCGAGCAAAGCGGCTCGTGCGGCGGCGTCGATTGCATCGGCGCTGACGTCGGGCAATGCGTCCTCTGCCGCCTATCTCACCGATGCCGCACTCAGTGCGCTGTTCGACGATGCGCGTGGCCTCAGCGGGAAGCTGCGCGCTACAATCGATACTTCGGCGGAAGGTGTTGCGCCAGACTCGTTGCCGCCGGGCGCCGAGCTGCGATATAGCACCGGTGGCGAGGTAGCTACCGACAGCCAGCCGAAGGCACCTGGGGTGTGGAACGTGGCACTCGCCATCGGCAACGCCATTCGGCCGGTTACTGACTTCAGCGTGATCACCGAGCTGCCCTTCAGCGCGAAACGCTCGGGGAAAATCGGCCTTTATTACATCGGCAACTGGCCTCAGGAGAGCGCAAGGAAGAAGCGCACGCCCGTGAAGGCTGCTGCCACCGCGTACGCGAATCCGTCGGGCTTCATTCAGGTGACAGAGGATAACGCGGACACCTACGTCTCCGAGCATTTCAAGCTGCGGGACTTTCTGACGCACGATCAGCCGAGTGTCTGGCCGAAGTATCTGGTTCTTCGGATGACGCTCGTGGACAAGCTCGAGCTGGTACTGGAGGATCTGTCGGAACACGGGGTGGACATCAGCGGCGTGAAAATCATGAGCGGCTTTCGCTCGCCGCAGTACAACGCGACGGGCGGCAATCCGCAGGGGCGTGCCGCACTCAGCCGTCATATGTATGGCGACGCGTCGGACATATACATCGACAACAACCACGATGGTGTCATGGACGACCTCGACCATGACGGCCACATCACGATGAAGGACGCCAAAGTCATCGAGGCCGCGGTGGACCGCGTCGAGGCGGCGCATCCGGAGCTGGTAGGGGGGGCAGGGATCTATCCTGCCGGGCCCGGGCACGGACCTTTCATTCATATCGATACGCGCGGGTACCGAGCACGCTGGACTGGCGGACCTGGAGGAGGGTGACCGTGGAACACCGGAGAACGAGCGACCTCGCCGAGAGCACGACCACGACGACCGAAACGGCGATTGTCGGCACACGTGGGAATGGAAAGCCTGCCGAGCATCAGGATGAAGTCATCGCCGGCATTCGCGCCACGGACATCGAACCGTATACGGGGCTTCGCTATCTATCGAAGCTGTTCCGGTTCATGGCGATCATTCTCTTGCTGTTACTCGTGGCGGAGATCGCGACGGGATTGTACGTCCAGGGCGCGGTGTCGATACCGACGCTGCTGGGCGAAGCCAGTCGTCTGATCGTGATCGCGGGCGTACTGTGGGGTACCGGCGACCTTGCGCATTTGCTCATCGACGTGGGCCATGATGTACGGGCGGGGCGCGTCTTGCTCGCTCGCCAGACGTATCACATGACGAAGGAGACCTTGCCCGGCAAGACGATGAGCGTCGAGCGGCCCGTAGTGGCCGAGCGCGCCCGGGGCGAAGGTGCGCCCCCGGCGGGTGGTCCACCGATTCCGTGACGATCTATACGATCGGCCATTCGACGCGCGCCATCGAGGACTTTCTCGCATTGCTCGAGGGCGCGCAGATCGAACGGCTGGTCGACGTGCGACGATTCCCAGGCTCGCGCCGCTATCCACAGTTCAATCGGGAAGCGCTGGCGCAGTCGTTGGCTGACGCTGGCATCGAGTATCTGCACCGCCAATCGTTAGGCGGGCGGCGCCGGCCGGCTCCGGATGCGCCGCCGTCGGCGTGGCGCAATGAAGGCTTTCGCGCCTACGCGGACTACATGCGCACGCCCGAATTTCATGTCGCGCTCGAGGAGCTCGTCGCGCTCGGCCGCGAACGTCGCACCGTTATCATGTGTTCCGAAGCAGTGCCGTGGCGATGTCATCGAACGCTGATTAGTGACGCACTATACGCGCGCGGTGTGACCGTTGAGCACATTCTCGATGCCAAGATCTCGCCGCACGCGCTCACGAGCTTCGCCGAAGTTCGCAATGGAGAGGTCAGCTATCCGCCGACAATGGAATCGGCGCAGTCGCTGCAGTCGGTACTGGACCTCGACGATGTATGACGGCCTTACTCGCGCTGCGTGGTGGAGTTCGGTACGAGTGTTGCTTATGGGCGGCGCGTCGTAAGCAAGCAGCGTAGCTCGCGGCCAAACCACCAATCGAGGATACTTGTCATGCTTTGGACCCTCGCAGTCATTCTGCTCATCCTGTGGGCGCTGGGCTTCCTCGCGTTCCATGTCGGCGGCGGTCTCATTCACCTGCTGCTCGTCATCGCGCTGATCGTGATCGTCTATCGCCTCGTCACGGGACGTCGGCCCGTCGCTTGATTCGCTGACACGCTGCACTTGCGTCGACACGGAGGCCGCGGCGATCTTCGCCGCGGCCGTCTTGTTTCCCCAACACGCTCCGCACGTGCTCTGCGCTCACGTCGTCAGTCACACGCACTGGGACCGCGAGTGGTATCATTCGTTCGTTCGCTTTCGCCAACGGCTCGTTGCCCTGGTGGACGATCTTCTCGAATCACCGCCGCTGCCTGACGAGAGCTTTCTCCTCGACGGTCAGGCGATCATCATCGAGGACTATCTCGAGGTGCGGCCGGAGCGAGCCGCCGAACTATCGACACTCTTGCAGTTAGGGCATCTCGAGGCCGGACCGTGGTACGTTCTGGCCGACGAGCTCATCCCGAGTGGCGAGGCGCTGGTACGTAATCTCCTGCTCGGACGCCGCGTGCTCCGTCGACTGCGCGTCTCCTCACCGCCCGTGTTGTACTGTCCCGATTCCTTCGGCCATCCAGCGGTGTTGCCCGCGATCGCGGCGGGGTTCGGGCTCCCGCTGATCATTCTGTGGCGAGGCTTCGGCGGCCGCCGTTGGCCGAGCGCCGACACCGTCAGCTGGCGGGCGCCGGATGGTGAATCCGTCGTCGTCTACCATCTACCGCCCGACGGCTACGAATATGGCTCCGCCCTGCCGGCAACCCCGGAGCCGGCGCGTGAGCGATGGACACGCATGCGTAACGTACTTGCTCCGCGTGCCGCTCTCGACATCGTCCTCGTACCTAACGGCGCCGACCACCACGCCCGGCAGCGCGATCACCGTCAGGCCGTGGCGGCGCTCGCGTCCGCGGCCAGGGCCACCGGTGATGCGGCGCGCCCGAGCTCACTGCGCGCCTTTACCGAGGACGTTCTGATGCGCGCGAAGTCGCGCAGTCTGTATCGCATTGAGGGAGAGCTACGCGACTCCTACGGCTATACCTGGACCCTTCAAGGCACGTTTGCTTCCCGCGCATCGCAGAAGCGAGCGAACGCGCGCGTCGAGCGAATGCTGATTCGCGACGCCGAGCCCTGGTCGGCACTCGCCTCCTTCGTGCGCCAGAGGTCGCGACGTGAGCTCTTCGACGCCGCGTGGCAGACGCTCCTCCGAGCACATCCGCACGATACCCTATGCGGCTGCTCGATCGACGATGTCGCCCGAGCGATGGATCGGCGCCTCGCGGACGCCGCGACGCAGGCAGTCGGCCTTCGCGATGACGCCATCGCCAACCTTGTCAGCTACGAGCCCGTAGCGGCACGATCGGCAGGAAGGCAGAAATGGACACCGGTGGTTCTCGTGCGCAATCGGGCGCCGCGCTCACGGCGTGGAGTCGCGATCATCGAAGTGAAGCAATTCGTCGCCGATATCCCGGTCGGCCCGGGCTCCGCCCCGGTCCATCCGATGCAAAATTCAGAGCCAGCGGTGCCGCCCCTCATCGCCGCGTCCCAGGCACAGATCCTCGATCGCCGGCTCGCATACGACCGCGTCGAGTCACCGCAGCACTATCCGGACAACGATCTCGTCGCCGTCACGCGCGCCGCGATCTGGGTTGACGCGGTGCCCGCTTATGGCGTCAGCGCCTTGCCGTTAGGCAGCGTGAACGGACTCACCGCACCGCGTCCGGTGCTGGTCGATGAACGATCGATCGACAATGGACTCGCGCGTGTGGTCGTATCGGAGGCGGGCCGTATTACCCTCCGCGACAACAAATCGGGTCGCACCCTCGACGACCTGCTTCTCATCGAGGACCGAATTGACCGAGGCGACCTCTATACGCCCGCCATCCGTGGCCCCGCGGCTCTTCCGCGATTTCTCGGCGTCGAAGTGAAGCGTGCCGGCCCACTGCTCGGTGAGCTGCGGTTGCGCTGGGCGATGACGCCGGAGGCCGCGGAACGGCCGGGTAGAATCGGAACGAGTGAGTTGAGTGTTCACCTTCAGCTCGTTGCCGAATCGCCGCTCCTGCGACTCGATGTTCGCGGCCGTAATCGGATGCGCGATCATCGTCTCCGCATGGGCATTCGCACGAGACTGGCCAACCCCGCGATCTGGGCTGACGCGGCGTTCGGCGCCGTGCGCCGTGAGCCGCTCGACGTTCCTAACGAGGACCGTCTCGCCGAAACACCACCGGCCACGGCGCCAATGCATCGCTATGTCTCCCTCTACGACACCACGAGCGGTACAACGCTCTTCAGCGATGGGCTCGCGGAGTACGAAGCCACGCTGGACGGCAACCTGTTCGTGACCCTTGTGCGCGCTGTCGGCCAACTCTCCCGCAGCGACCTGCCCGAGCGTCCCGGGCATGCCGGCTGGCCCGCGCCCACGCCGGGGGCGCAATCTCTCGGCCGGTACGCGGCGCGGTTCGCTCTGTTGCTCCACGATGCTCGAACGCCGGAAAGCGTCCACGCCGTCGAGCTAGCTGCGGATGACGCCCTGTTGCCCCTCGAGGGGCGAACGCTGCGCTCCGCCTTGGCCGTGCCTCCGCCATTCCACGGCATCGAGCTGCACGGCCTCGGGTTGGCTTTCTCGGCGTGCAAGGAGTCCGAGGATGGTTCCTTCGTCGTCGCGCGTTGCGTGAATTTGCTCGATGAGGTGGTCGATGGGGCGTGGGAATTCGGTGCCCCCATTCGTCAGGCGTATCGGGCCCGCCTCGACGAGACGCCAGTCGAGCCGATCACGATCACAGAGCGGCGCGTCGCATTCCAGGCGCCTCCGCGCGGTGTGGTAACGATTCTGGTACGCTAAGCTCGTTCGCGCAGCGTCGCACCGCTCTCTCCAGCGAGCCGGTCGCGCAGGCTGTCGCCGAGCAGGGTGCACGCGAGGACCGTAGCGATGAGGGCGAGGCCGGGTGCAATTGCTACCCAGGGCGCCGCGACAATCAGGTCGCGGCCGCCGGCGATCATGTTTCCCCAGCTCGGCTGTGGTGGCTGGATACCCAGTCCGAGAAAAGACAGACCGCTTTCGAGAAGGATAGCATTGCCGACGCCGAGCGTCGTCGCCACGATCGCCGGTCCAAGCGCGTTAGGCAGCGCGTGCCGCAGGAGGACGCGTCGCGGCAGGGCGCCGAGCGCCGTCGCCGCATCAACGTACGGCTGAGCGCGCACACCGAGCACTTCACCGCGTACCAGCCGCGCCACACCCATCCAACCCGTCGCGATCAGTACAACCACGACGGTCGCCAGGCCGGGTTGCCACAAAGCTGCGCACACCAGGAGCAGCACGAGCCGTGGGATCGCCAGCAGGGCATCCGAGAGCGCCATGGCGACGCCATCCACCACCCCGCCCTGCCAAGCAGCCGTGGCGCCGACGAGCGTTCCTACGGCCGCCGCCGCGATCGACCCCACCACGCCCACCGAGAGCGAGAGCCGACCGGCGAGCATCATCCTCACGAAGAGGTCGCGCCCGAACCGATCCGTCCCAAGGAGGTGGAAATCACCCCGGGCGTCGGTCGCGAACGGTGGAATCAGCCGCAGCGAAAGCACATCGCCAATGGCCAGTGGGTCTCGTCGCGCGAATAGCGGAACCACAATCGCGCCTAACGCCAGCAACACGAGCGCGGCGAGGCAGAGGCGCTCGAGGCCAGTCAGCGCAATGCGCGGCATTGGCGTTGGCGAATCAGCCGGCACGACGGGGATCGAGGAGCGGCAGCGCGACGTCGGCCGCAAGGTTTGCGAAGATGACCAGTGCCGCATAGCACACCGTCGCGCCGAGCACGATGGGGTAGTCGCGCGCCGAGATCGCGCTCACCATCAGGCGCCCCATGCCGGGCCATGCGAACACGGTCTCGACGAAAATCGAGCCCGCGACCACGCCGGGCAGCGAGAGCGCAAACAGCACGACCATGGACGGCAGAATGTTCGCGACCACGTGCCGGAGGTATACCCTGCGTGGTGAGACACCCTTGGCCCTGGCCGTTCGAACCCACTCCTGGTTGAGCACATCCGCGACGCTCGTGCGCGCATATCGCGCGACGCCGGCGGCACCGATCGCGGCGAGAATCGTTAGGGGCAGCACGGCATGACGGACCAGGTCGAGCAAGCGCTCGCCATCGTGCAGCTCGGCACCCGGCGAGTGCATGCCGAATGCGGGCAGACGCAACCCCGGCGGAAGTCCCCACGTTGCCGCCCCATATGTGAACACCGCGACCAGCGCGAGGGCCAGCCAATAGCTCGGTGCCGCGTACACCAGCGTCGCCACGGTCGTCAGTGCGTGATCGACAAACTGTCCTCGTCTCGCCGCCTGTACGATTCCGAGGGGCACGCCGATCAGGAAAGTGAGGATCAGCGCCGTGCCGCCAAGACCGATCGAGACCGGAAGCGCCTCGAGCAGCGCGCGACCGACCGGCTGTCGTGTCGCGAAGCTCTCGCCCAGATTGCCACGCAGCACACCTTCCATCCACCGTGCATATTGAATCGCCAGCGGCCGGTCGAGTCCGAGCTCGGTGCGCAATCGCGCGGCATCGACCGCCGTGGCGCTCGGAGAAACGAGCAGCGCGGCCGGATCACCCGGCGCGAGACGAACCAGCATGAACGTGATGGTGACGACTAGCCACAGCAACAGGACCGCGGTGCCGAGGCGGCGCACGAGCGGCGCAATGCGGGCCACAGTGGATGAGGTCACGCGTTGAAGATGTTCGACGGCGCCCGTCGGTCAATCGTGCGCGCACTCTTCGTCGTCCTTTCACTCGCCGCGTGTGGCGCGCCCCGTCGATCCGCGACGACGGTCGTGTATGCGTCTGGGGCGGACCTCGAGAGCGGAAACCCGCTCGTCACCGTGCATCCGCTCTCGCGCCAGGTGCAGCGCTATCTGCTGTTCGTGACGCTGGCGGCGTACGATAGCACCCTTGCGCCGACACCGTACGCAGCGCGAGCGTGGATCTGGTCCTCCGATCGGCGTCGGTTGACGCTGTATCTCGTGCCTGGCCTGAGGTGGCAGGACGGCCGCGAGACAACGGCGCGGGATGTTGCCTTCACCATCGACGCGGCGCGCGACCCGGCGACGGGTTATCCGCGCGCCGCCGACCTGGCATTGATCGATTCGACTGTCGTGACGAGCGACACGACCGTCGATCTGCATTTCGCGCGGCCGCAGTACTCCTTTCCTCTCGTCCTGTGCGAGCTGCCGATCCTTCCTCAGCATCTGCTCGCGAACGTGCCGAGGACGGAAATGCGACGCGCTCCATTCAATCTGGCGCCAGTGGGGAATGGCCCCTTCAGGTTCGTCGAACGTCGTGCCGGAGAACACTGGACCTTCAGTCGCAATCCGGACTTTCCCGTGGCTCTCGGAGGCCCACCGCGCATCGGCGGCATCGTGATCGTGGTCGTCGACGAAGCGACGACGAAGTTCGCCGGACTTGCGAGCGGCGATCTCGACGTCGCTGGGATCGCGCCGTCGATGGCGGGGCTCGTTAGGCGTGATCCCTCCCTCCGCGTACTCGACTATCCCGTGCTCTTCAGCGTCGGTCTGTTCTTCAACACCCACCGCCCACCCTTCGACGACGTCCGCGTCCGTCGCGCCGTCGACCTCGCCATCAATCGAGACCGAATCGTTCGCGCCGCGCTGGCCGGCTATGGAACGCCGGCTTCCGGCCCCGTCTCCCCGGACAATCCGTTCGCGAGAGTCCAGGCTCCCCGTCACGACGTGCGGCTGGCGGATTCGCTGCTCGATGCCGCCGGCTGGGCGCGCTCGGCGTCCGGAATCCGCGAGCGCGCTGGTCGCCCACTCGCGGTCGATCTCCTCACCGTCGGCAGTGGCGACAACGCGCTCGAGCAGCTCGTTCAGGCGGACCTGGCGGATCGGGGCATTCGGGTCGCGATTCGCCAGGTGGAGCTCGGCCGCTTTCTCACCATCGCGCGCGCACCCGACAAACAGTTCGACATGCTCGCCGCTGGGGTTCCGGGCGATCTCTCGCTCTCCTATGTGAAAGCGCTCTTTGACTCTCGTCAGGCGGGCGGGGCGCTCGATTACGCAAGTTATCACACCCCGGTGCTCGACTCCCTGTTCGCGCGCACCAGGGATGCGCGCACGACCGAAGAGACACGAGCGGCTTGGCTGGCGGTTCAGGAGCAGCTGGCGCGCGACGTGCCAGTCGCGTGGATCTACCACTCTCGAGGGCTACAGGGCATCTCGGCGCGCCTGCTCGACGTGCGCATGGATCTGCGAGGGGAGCTCGCGAACGTGACGTCCTGGCGCATCGGCGGTTCCGGAGACTCCCTCGGCCGCACCCTTTCGTCGAGATGAGTCTTCTCGTCGGCGCTGATGTACTGCGCGTCCGTTCGGCCGTCGCCAAGGTCGAGCTCGCGCCATTGGCGCTCGGCCTGACGGAGGAGCTGGCGCCACTGATCCAGGGTGATTTCTCCGTGCCGCGCGAGAAGGCGCTCCTTTCGCGCGAAGGTGGCCGCTGCCCGCGAGACGCCTCGACGTTGGAGTTCGATCCGTTCTCGCCGCACCGGCATCGCTGTCCCGTATGCGGCGAGGTCTACTCTGGCGCGTACCACGATCGTTTCTGGGTATTGTGGTACCAGCTCTGGCTCGCCGAGCGCGCCGTGCATGGCGCGCTCCTCGCGGGCCTCCGGTGCGACGACGCGGCTGGTGCGCTCGCGACGCGCATTCTCGAACGGTACTGCGATGATTATTTGCTCTACCCAAATCGCGACAACGTCCTCGGACCCACGCGACTCTTCTTCAGTACCTATCTGGAGTCGATCTGGCTGCTGAATATCTGTATTGCGCTGGATCTGCTCGAGTGCGGCGGCGCGGCTGGCGCGCTCGGCGGCGCCGTGCGACAGCGCATCATCGAGCCGAGCGCGGAGATCATTGCGTCATACGACGAAGGCGCCTCCAATCGGCAAGTCTGGAACGCCGCGGCGTTACTCGCCGCGAATCTGCTCCTCGGCCGCCGCGAACGCGCCGAGCAGGCCGTATTTGGCCGAAGTGGTATCGTGTTCCATCTCGAGAACGGTCTCTTGCCCGACGGCACTTGGTACGAGGGCGAGAACTATCACCTGTTCGCGCATCGCGGTCTGTGGTACGGCGTGACCATGGCGGAATCGGCGGGCATGTCGCTGCCGCTCGTACTGGTGGATCGATTTCAGGAGGGCTTTTCGACGCCGTTCCTCACCGCGTTGCCGGACATGACGCTCCCCTCGCGCCGCGACTCACAATACAAGATCTCTCTACGGCAATCGCGCTTCGCGGAGCTCTGCGAGCTGGGTCTGGCTCGGCAGGAGGGCGATGGCGACCGCCGTCTGCGCGGAGTCCTGTATCACCTGTATGAGGATGAATGGCCCCGCGGCGATACGGGGCGTGCGCGAACGACGGCGGACGTGGAGCGCAATCTCGCGGGTAGCTCGCTGACGCGGGCGGATCTGGGCTGGCGCTCCCTGCTCTTCGCGCGGCCCGAGCTGCCGCCGCTCGCGCCGGAGCCGTTAGGCACGGTGCTGCTCGAGGCGCAGGGGTTGGCCGTGTTTCGTCGGAATCAGGACCAGGTCTATGTTGCGCTCGACTACGGTACGTCGGGGGGTGGACACGGCCATCCCGACCGGCTGAACGTGCTGCTCTCAGAGGGCGCGACTCGCTGGCTCGACGACATGGGCACGGGTTCGTATGTCGATCCCTCGCTCCACTGGTACCGAAGCACCCTCGCCCATAATGCGCCGCTGTTCAACGGATATGAGCAGCAGCGCGTCGATGGCCACCTGTTCGCCTTCGACGAGCAGTCCGGGACGGGCTGGGTCTCGGCGCGCGCATTGAATCTCATTCCCGGCGTCGCCACCATGCGTTCGCTCGTCGTGATGTCCGATTACGTGGTCGACGAGCTCGCGTGGCATTCCGGCGAACCGGTCGTCATGGACCTTCCGATCCACCTCGACGCGGCATCCGTTACGGTTCGACCTTCGGGACGCGAACGACTCGGATCGCTGGTCCACCTCGCTGACCGGCTCGAAGACACGCTGGGCGTGCTCCGCGACCAGACCGCACACTGGCTTGGCACTCACAGCGTGGCGAAAGTCGCCGCTCGCGATGGTGATCGCGAACTGCACGGCTTCATTCTTCCTTCATACGGGTCGGTGTTGTATCGCGCGACCGCGCCGGGGCCGCCGGGGAGCGCCGAGAAGTCGATGCTGATCCTGCGGCTCGTTTCTTCTGGTGGACCGAAGTCGGTGCGCATCGTGTGGAGCTGGACCGACACCATCTCGCACGTGAGCAGCGATTCAACGTCAGCGCATCTCTTGGTGGAACGGGTCGATGGCACCGTTGACGACCATCGACACGTGGTGTCTGGTTGGCGAGTGGATCGCAGGGCGGGCGGCATGCACCGGGCCATCCAGCTCGGCGGCGTGGTGACGCGGGACGCGATGCCTGCGGCAGAGAGCGTGTCGCCTCGAGCAGCTGGTTTGCACACGCTCAAGCTCACCGTCGCCTCGACGTTCGAGCTCGGCAGCAATCAATACCGCCGCTCGGAGGAAACATGGGAGGAGGCGGGTCGCCCAGCTGCTCGCGTTGGCGTGCTCGTAATGCCCAACGAGCTCGTCATCGACATACACGTCCGCAAGAAGGGGGAGCCGACGTTCGTTCCCGCGGACGCCGTGAACCCCTACGACAACGAGTCACCCGACATCAATGGCGATGGAATCCAGCTCTACGTCGTGGAGGACGAAGGCGCCAGCGCGTGGATACTCGTTCCCGAAGACGCCGATGCGTCGGGGAAGGTACGCGCCCGATTCCTCGATGACTGGAGCATGCCTCGACCCATACGTGCGGCGTGGCAGCGCACGGCGGATGGCTATTCGGTTCATGTGCGAATTGCTCGGCCGTTCAAGGAGCCGGCGCGCGAGCTCTCCCTTGGCGTCGTCGTGAACGAGAAACCGTTCGGGCGCGAGCGGCGGCGTGGCCAGTTAGTTCTCGGCGGCTCCCCAGGCGAATTTGTCTACCTTCGCGGCGATCGCGAGGAGCGTGGTCGGCTGCCGCGATTCCGTATCCTTCCGTGAGTCTTTCCTAAACAGCCCTTACCCGTGCTTCTCGACGCCGTCGTCGTCGTTCTCTACGAACCACAGAATCCGATCAACATCGCCGCGACCATTCGCGCGATGAAGAACATGGGTGTGTCGCGGCTGCGACTCGTCCGCCCGGTGGAATACGACCCCTATCGCCTCGAGGGCATCGCGCACGGCACCCAGGACCTCATCGAGCGCATCGAGCGTTTCGAGTCCTTCGACGAGGCCGTTGCCGATTGCGTCCGCGTCGTCGGATTCACCGCCCGTCGCCGCAGCGCCAAGTGGCGATTCATCGATCCGCGCGCCTCCGCTCAGGAGCTGCTCGAGTCCGCCGCCGATGGTCCCGTGGCGATGGTTCTCGGCCGCGAGGACAGCGGCCTGCCGAATGACATTCTCGATCGCATGCACGCCGCTGTCGTCATTCCCACGACCGAGCACGCTTCGCTGAATCTCGCGCAGGCAGCGTTGATCGGCCTGTACGAGCTGCACCTTGCCGCCGGCGATGCCACGCGGTGGATTGCTCCGGCCAAGAAGCAGGCGCCCCCGCCGACGGCGGAGCAATTCGAGCGCGCCTATCAGGACATCCAGAACGGCCTCGCGGCGATCGAGTTCTTCAAGACGCGGAACGTCGAGCTGATCATGCGCTCGGTGCGTTCGCTTCTCTATCGCGCCAAACCGGATGCCCGCGAGCTGTCGCTCATTCGCGCCATGCACATCGAGATCATTCGTTATCTCGAGCGAACCGGCCGCACTTGACTCTGCTCTCCATCACGTCCTTTTTCCGGTCATGCCATTCCGTCGTTTCTTCGATCGCGGCGCAAAGCGCGACGCGCCGGCGGTCGACGACGAATCATCGACTGATGAATCGCAGCCCGATGAAGGTCTCTCCGACGTCGAGGAAGAGTCGACGGTCGAGGACGAGTACGATGGGGAAGAAGAAGCCCCCGAGGATGCCGTCGAGATCAACTGGCGCGAGCGCGCACTCGCGGTGCTGCCAACGGGAGCGTCAACCGGGAGCAAGCGAGTAGAAGCGCTCTACGGCGACGTGGCGGCTGTCGGTCCCACGCATTACGTGAGTGCGAGCGGTTGTCACGTGGTCGACTCGACGGGTCGCTCATTCATCGACTGCACGATGGCGCTCGGTGCCGTGGCGCTCGGCTATGGCGAGCCACGCGTGCAGCAGGCAGCGATGGAGGCGATCGGGAGTGGCAACGTCGCGGGTCTCTCCGACGTGCGCGAGGTGGAGATCGCGGAACGACTCCGTGAGCACATCCCCTGCGCCGAGATGGTGCAGTTCCTCAAGAGCGGCGCGGAAGGGATGTCGGCGGCGGTACGCATTGCCCGCACCTTCACGAGTCGCGACGTCGTCGTCGGTAGCGGCTACTTCGGTTGGCACGATTGGGCGAGCGATTCCGCGGGCGTGCCTGCGGCCGTGCGCGACCTCTATCATCCGATTCCGTTCGGCGACGTCACCGCGCTGGAAACGGCGGCGCGCGGTGCAGGAGACCGGCTCGCGGCAATCGTCCTCGAGCCCGTCGTCGAACAGATGCCGTCGGAGAACTGGATCCAGACCGCGCGCGAACTCGCGTCGTCGTTAGGCGCGGTGCTCATATTCGACGAGATGAAGACCGGATTCCGTCTCCGTGCGGGGGGATATCAGGCACTCGCGAACGTGACGCCCGATCTCGCCGTCTTCGGCAAAGCGCTCGCGAATGGCTTTCCGCTCGCTGCCGTCGTGGGACATCGCGACGTCATGGATGCTGCCCGGCGGACGTGGATCTCGTCCACGCTCGCTGGCGAGAGCGTCGCTCTCGCGGCGGCCGGTGCCGTGCTCGATTATCACGACAGCGCCGACATCTGCGGGATGCTCGCCACCACCGGCCAATCGATGCACCAGGCCGTGGGAGCGGCAATGGAAGCGTCCGGGATCACCGGGGTCCGCATCGAGGGGATCGATCCGATGTGGTTCCTGCGGTTCGACGACCCGCGGCGGGAGACGCGATTCCTGGAGCTCGCACTGCGCCACGGTGTGCTCTTCAAGCGCGGTGCCTACAACTACGCGTCGCTCGCCCATGATGAGGAGACGATCACCGAGATCGAGCGCGCCGCGAGCGCCGCGTTCGTCGAGTTGCTGGAAGAGGAGCAGGAGACGACGTGATCGCGCCGCTCGCCGGCACCGCTCCACTCATTGACGCGCACGCCCACTTCTATCACGCGGGCAGCGGCCGCTCCGATTGGGGCGACCTCAACGACGCCCGCTTTCGCGCTGGCGACCGAATCGGCATCACGTATCACGTCGCCTCTGTTCTCGGCAGCTACGGGTTCTCCTCACCGACGTACTTTCCGTCGCCCATCGATGTCACGACGGGGAACGATACGATGCTCGAGATTGCCGCGCGTGAGAGCGATCGCGTGCGGATGTATGTCACGGTCAATCCGAACTACACCGACCACGCGGTGAAGGAGATCGAGCGCTGCGTCGGGAGGGGCGCGATCGGCGTGAAGCTCCTGGCCAGTCGGCGTGCCGACGATCCACTGCTCGATCCGATCGCCGAGCTGGCGGGAGAGCGAGGACTGCCGGTGCTCCAACATATCTGGCAACACCGGCGGCGAGAGTGGCCCTCGCAGGAGATCTCGGACGGTGCCGATCTCGCACGGCTTGCTCAGCGGCATCCGAAGACGACTTTCATACTTGCTCACATTGGCGGCGGTGGGGACTACGCTCACACCTTTCCAGCCGTCATCGACACGCCAAACATCTTCCCGGACCTGTCAGGGAGCGGCGTGGATCGCGGCATGCTCGACGACGCCGTGAACGTGCTCGGCTCGTCACGCTTGCTGTGGGCCTGCGATCTCACGATAGAAACCGGTCTCGCCAAGCTCCGCGCCCTCGAGGTGATCGGTCTCGGCAAAGATGCACTCGCCGATATCCGATGGCGAAACGCCGCGCGGTTGTTTCGGAGAGGCGCATTCCCGCTTGCCAGTGGCGACCAAGCTGTCGCGATGCGTCACCACTCGCCGGCCGCAGCGAGCCAGTCGTGACGATCGACGTCAACACCTTCGTCGGGGGCTATCCATTTCGTTATGTACCACATCCCGATCCGGCGGCGCTGTCGCGGGTGCTCGAGCGCGAAGGCATCGACAGCGCGTGGGTTGGGCACCTTCCATCCGCGTTCTATCGTGATCCGACGTCGGGCAACCACGAGCTCTTCTCGCTGCTCGAGAAGAACACGAAGCTCCGGCCGGTACCGACGGTGCGCCCCGACTGGCCGCGCTGGCGAGAGCAGCTCCGTACTGCCGCCGATGCAGGCGCGCCCGCGGTTCGCGCGTATCCGCCGCAATGGGGGCTCGGGCCACACGATCCAGCGATGCACGAATTGGCACTCGCCGCTGGCGAGCTCGATATGGCGCTCGTGTTGACGGTTCGCTTCGAGGATCTTCGTCAGCGTCACGGGCTCGACATCGCTGGTGATCTCAGCGCCGCGGCGATTCGAGTATTGGTGCGCGCCGGGGAAAAGGTTCGAATCGTCGTCACCGCCGCCGGGCGCGAGATGATCGAGGAAGTGCACTGGGGACTCACGACCGAGGAGCAGCGTCGCGTGTGGTGGGACATCTCGTGGATCTGGGGACCACCCGAAGATCATCTCGCAAAGCTGTTTCGGACTATTGGCTCGCGTCGCTTCGTGTTCGGATCGCAGTGGCCGCTGCGCCTCGTACAAAACCCGCGCGCCAATCTCGATTTGCTTCCTGACGATGTGCGCGCGATGCCACTTGGGACGGTGAACGGTGATCGCTGAACGGCGCGCAGTCCACGTGAGTGCTATTCGATCACCGATCACAGTTCACCGATCACGCGCAAGACTTGCGCGGGCTCCCCGGCCTGGTGAGATTTCCCGGCCAGTCGGGGTTTGTGAATTTGTTCACAAAATAGACCGGTTCGCGCGCGCAACGCGCGAGCCACGTACTTCATCGCGATGACGAAGCGAAGGAAGTGGACCGCGATTCCAGGGCTCATCGCCCTCGCCACCGCAGCGATTCTGCTCTCCGCCTACAGCGGTGCCTCCTCGTCACAAGGCAGCCAGCCGCAACAACCGATCAACTTCCCACACACCGTGCACGTGCAGCGGCTTGGCATGAACTGCCTCTACTGCCACTACACGGCGAACAAGTCCCCTGATCCGGGTCTCCCAGCGGTGAGCACGTGCATGGGATGTCACCAGATCATCGGGCCGACGTTGATGCCGGTAGCGGGCGTGCGCACCAAGCCGTACAAGAGTCCCGAGCTGCAGAAGCTCGTCGACTATTACAAGGGCGGAGCAGGCAAGCCGGTGCCGTGGGTGCGTATCCACAAGGTGCCCGAGTACGTGCACTTCCCGCACATGCGTCACGTGAACGCGGGCGTCACCTGTCAGACTTGCCACGGCAAGATTCAGGAGATGCCGCAGGTCTATCAGTACTCGTCGCTGAACATGGGGTGGTGCGTCAGCTGTCACGTGAACGGCTATTCGCCACGCGAAGGCGAAGTCGCCGCGGGCTACGCCTCGGCCGACACCGGCACCGTGACGCCCGCCGGTGCGCCCCAGCAGCCTGGCGTGGCCACGCCGGTGACTTCAGCAAACGCTCAACAACTGTCCTCGTTACCCGTCGCCGTCGGCCGGCAGCCGGCCAAGAACGCCGCTGGCCGGTCGATCGCTCGTTACGACTGCGCGAACTGCCACTACTGATGCCGGACGCCGACAACGCGAAGAACGGTGGCGTTCGCCGCCGCGAGTTCCTGAAAGTCCTGGGAGCGAGCGGCGCCGCCGCCGCTACCATCGGGTGCACGTCCGAGAACGTCGGGAAGCTCATCCCGTATCTCGTCTCGCCTGACGCGACGGTACCCGGTGTCTCCACGTATTACGCAACCACCTGCCGCGAGTGTTCCGCCGCCTGCGGCGTGATCGCCGAAACACGCGATGGCCGCGCCATCAAACTCGAGGGCAATCCCGAGCACCCGCTCAATCGCGGCGGGCTCTGCGCGCGCGGCCAGGCGGCGCTGCAGGGTCTCTACAACCCCGATCGCTTCCGTGGTCCGCTCGTCAAACAGAACGGATCCTGGACGCGCGCCTCGTGGGACGACGCCATCAACATCGTCTCGCAGCGCCTAACGAATGGCCGCGCCACGGCCGGCAACGCGGTCTTCATCAACCAGCACGAATCGGGAAGCTTCCCGACCTTCCTCGACCAGTGGCTCGCCGCCTTCGGCATGCGGCCGCACCTCAGTGTCGATCTCGAGGCGGATCACGCGGTGATCGAGGCGAACCGCCGCACGTATGGCGTCGCCTGGCCGCGCCTGAGTTTCGCGGATGCGAAACTCATCATCTCCTTCGGGGCTGACTTCCTCGAGGGGTGGGGCGCCTCCGTTCCGCAGCAGCTGGACTTTGCCGACGCCCGCGCGAAGCTCGAGACCGCGCCGAGATTCGTCTACGTCGGTCCGCGCCGATCGCTCACCGGTCTCAACGCCGACCAGTGGATCCCCTGCGCGCCCGGTGCCGAGTTGGCAGTCATCAATTTCCTCGGTGGTCGCGGCTCCGCACCGTCTCGTGATCAGACTGGCGTCGAGCCGGCGGTGCTCGAACAGCTCCGGACCGAGCTGGGAACAGCCAAGCCGAGTCTGATCCTCTCCGGCGTCACCACCGACAACGCCGGCGAAGTGGCTGCTGCCGTCGCTGCGCTCAATCAGTCGCTCGGCAATGTTGGCACGACCATTCGAAATGCCGACCCGATCACAGCGTTCGAGGGCATGGCCGGCCCGGCCGACCTCCTCGACGCGATCGAGCGCATGCGCGCCGGCCAGGTCTCGATGGCCTTCGTTCGCGGCGTAAACCCGGCGTACGCGCTTCCAAAGTCGCTCAACGTCGCCGAAGCGTTCCAGAAGGTCCCGTTCAAGGTGAGCTTCTCCAGCTACCCCGACGAGACGACGGAGCTCTGCGACGTCATCCTTCCGGATTTCCACGCACTCGAGTCGTGGGGTGATGCCCAGCCCGTGCGCGGCACCATCGCGCTGCAGCAGCCGACGATGGATCCCGTGTTCGCGAACACGCGCGCGGCATCCGATGTCCTGATCGCGCTCGCCAAGAAGGATCCAACGGCCGCTGGCCGCTTCGCGATGAAGGATTATCGCACCTGGCTCAGCAGCCGATTCCCCGGCGGGGACAGGGGCCTAACGACGGCGCTCACCAAAGGAGTCGCATCGGGAACAGTCGCTCCACGCGCTGCCGCGGCTTCGACCGCGGCGCCGCGTCGCATTCCCGCGCTCACTTCGACGTCGGGGGATTTCTTCCTCGTTGTCTACCCATCGCCGACGCTGGGCAAGGGCAGCGGGACCAACAAGCCGTGGCTGATCGAGCTGCCGGATCCCGTCACCAAGATGACCTGGGGCTCGTGGGTCGAGATCCATCCGGAGACGGCCACTCGGCTCGGCATCGACCGCGGTGACATCGTCGAGGTGAAAGTCGGGAATGTCGCGGTGCGCGCACCGGCAATCCCGTATCTCGGCGTGAGGCCCGACGTCATCGGCATCGCGACGGGCTACGGCCATCGTGCCGCGACGGACGTTCCGAAATTCGATGCGAAGTCCACGACCAACCCGGTGCAGTGGGGCTATGGTCGTTATGCACGAAACCTCGGTGTGAATGCGTTGGACCTCCTGCCAAGTGGCACGGGCTCCACTGGCGAGATCGCGCTCACAGCGACAAAGGCGTCGCTATCCCGAATCGGTGATCACGTCACGGTCGCGAGCACCGAAGGCTCCGCGCGCCAACATGGGCGGGGTATCGCGCAAGCGATCAGCGCCGATGATCTCTCACGCGGCATCCGCGAACCTGCCGAGCGTGAGGTGCGTCCAGATGGCACTCCTAGTCAGGAATTCCTGCCCGGCCTCCGTTCCCCGGTCGCCGCCGATGCGCAGGGTATTCTTGGTGCTCCATCGAAGCCCGACCAGGGCAAGAACGTTGGGTTGTACGATCCGAATCATCCCACGCGAATGGCGACACGTCGTTGGGCGATGACAATCGATCTCGCTCGCTGTACTGGTTGTTCGGCGTGCGTAACGGCGTGTTACGCCGAGAACAATATTCCGACGGTCGGCGCGCCCTGGCAGAACGCAACGATCTTTGCGACCGAGAGCCCCGGCTTCAACATCGGTCGTGGCCGCGAGATGTCTTGGCTTCGCATCGAGCGCTATTTCGAGGGTGCAAACGACGGCAGTTTCGGCGACGAGTTCGAAACGCGCTTCGTCCCGATGCTCTGCCAGCACTGCGGCAACGCGCCCTGCGAGCCAGTCTGTCCCGTGTATGCAACGTATCACGCGCCGGATGGCTTGAACGTCCAGGTCTACAATCGCTGCGTCGGCACGCGCTATTGCTCGAACAACTGTCCGTACAAAGTTCGCTACTTCAACTGGTTCGGCTACGGCGAGCCGGGACGCAAGCAGTACGCGTTCCCCGAGCCGCTCAACTGGCAGCTGAACCCGGACGTGACGGTGCGGGGCAAGGGCGTGATGGAGAAGTGCAGCTTCTGCGTGCAGCGCATTCGTGAGGCGGAGAATCGTGCGGCGCTCGAGCATCGCGAGCTCGCGCCTGACGAGTTCACGACCTCGTGTGCCGCGGCGTGTCCCTCGCGCGCGATCACGTTCGGCGATGCGGCGGACCCACAATGGACCGTGGCGCAGCTTGCCCAGGACCGTCGTGCGTATCACGTGTTCGAAGAGCTCAACACCTTCTCGGCTGTGGTCTACTTGAAGAAAGTCACTCATACTTCCGGACCGACGGCGCAGCCGTCGCCACCCGCGACGCGCTGAGGCGAGACTATGGCTGCTTCCTCAGCACCGCTTCCCGCGTACCCGGACGAGCCATCCCGTCGCGGGCAGCGTCCGAACATCGCCACAGCGGACGTTCGGCTCCCTGCTGTCAAGAGTTACGAGCAGGTCGATCGCGAGATCATGGGCACGCTCCGGCCGACGTTGGGCTGGTTCGCTCTGCTCGGCGTCGCGATCCTCTGCATGCTCATCGGCGCCTCCGCGTGGATGTATCAGATCTACGAGGGGCTGGGCGCCGCCGGATATCACCCGCCGGTGATGTGGGGCGTGTACATCGTGACGTTCGTTTTCTGGGTCGGTATCGGTCACGCCGGCACGCTGATCTCCGCCATTCTCTACCTGTTCCGAGCCGGTTTCCGGACGAGCATCTATCGCGCGGCCGAAGCGATGACGGTCTTCGCCGTCATGACAGCGGGTCTATTTCCGATTCTACACCTCGGGAGGCCGTGGAAGTTCTTCTATCTGATTCCGTACCCGAACTGGCGCCTCATCTGGCCGAATCCGAAGAGCCCACTCGTCTGGGACGTCTTCGCGATCCTCACGTACCTAACGATCTCCAGCACCTTCCTCTACATCGGGCTCATCCCCGACATCGCGGCGCTTCGGGACAAGGAGAAGAACCCGATCAGGCGACAGATCTACGCGAACATGTCGCTCGGATGGCGAAACTCCGATCGCGAATGGCGGCATTTCACGCGCGCCTATCTCTTCCTCGCCGCGCTGTCGACGCCACTCGTGCTCTCGGTGCACTCGGTCGTGTCGTTCGACTTCGCGATGGCGCTCACGCCAGGTTGGCACGCCACGATCTTCCCGCCCTACTTCGTCGCCGGCGCGATCTACTCTGGTCTGGGCATGGTCTTCACGATCATCATCCCGATCCGGAAGTACTTCAAACTCCAGCATTATGTCACCCTGAACGATCTGGACGCCGCGGCGAAGATGTGTTTGTTCACGTCGCTCGTCGTCGGCCTCGCCTACCTCACCGAGTTCCAGGTTGCCTGGATGAGCGGCAACACGTTCGAGCAGGACTACTTCTGGAACCGCGTGTTCGGGCAGTGGGCATGGGCTGCGTGGATCATGCTCATCTGCAACTGCGTGCTGCCGCTGTCGCTCTTCTCGCAGCAGCTTCGGCGCAATACGACCTGGCTCTGGATCCTCTCCCTGTTCATCAACCTCGGGATGTGGTTCGAGCGGTTTGTCATCGTCGTTCCGTCGCTTTCGCACGAATTTGAACCTTGGCAGTGGTCCACCTACGCCCCGACCTGGGTCGACTACAGCATCTTGTTAGGCAGCTTCGGCTGGTTCTTCATGTGGTTCCTGCTCTTCATCAAGCAGCTACCGGTGCTGGCCATTGCCGAGATCAAGGAGGTCATCCCTCCCAGGATGAAGCACCCTTTCCTCAGTGAGTCGCAGGTCCTCGAACAGCACGGGATGGCTGGCCCGATCATCAACGATCCGCCCCATTCGGGAGGACTCAACTGATGCAAGGCGTGCTCGGTGGCTTTCACGAAATCGACAGCGCGGTGCATGCGATCGAGGATCTGGGCAAGCACCGCTTCAAGGATATCACCGTCTACACGCCCACGCCTCGACACGAGTTCGAGGAAGTGCTCGCGCGCGGGCCGAGCGCCGTTAGGCGCTTCACGCTCATTTTCGGTCTTGCCGGCGTCACCTTCGGTTACTGGATCGCCGTCTGGATATCGCAGTACTGGCCCATCGTCGTCGGAGGGAAGGCGATCGCGACCTGGGTTCCGTACACGATTTTCGGCTTCGAGGTGATGGTCCTCGTCGGCGGCCTCGCGACGGTGTACGCGATGTTCGGCCTCGCTGGAATGCCGCGCCTCACGACGACCGTCGGGTACGACCCGCGCTTCAGCGCGGGTGACTTTGGGGTCTGGGTCGAGACCACCGCCGACCGCGCCGACGAAGCGATGGAAGTCCTCCGCCGCCACGGAGCCCGGGAGGTGCGCAGTGAGCGCTAATCCGGTGATCGGTGGTCGGTGGTCGGTGGTCGGTTCTACAGACCGAAGCGACTGGTCGTCCCGAGGAGCCTCATTGTCATCCCGAGCGAAGCGGGGGATCTGCTTTTGCCTTCTCGTCGTGTCGGTCACGTCCGCCACGGCTTGCAGCTGGTTCACCGACTTCAAGCAGCAGCCGAAGATCGATCCCTGGGAGAGCGTTGCCGACACCGTCCCGCCGCGCGGGAATCCGCAGAACTCCGTGCCGGTGTACGGAACGGCCGCGCCCGGCTTCGAGTACGGACGGCTCCCCGCCATCGCCACGATCGACTCCATGTCGGGCATTCCGAACCCCGCGGCGGCTGATCAGCGTTCACTCAACAATGGACGCATCAATTTCCAGATCAATTGCGCGGTCTGTCACGGTCCACTGGGGCAGGGAAACGGGCCGGCGACCCGGTTCGGAATGGCGGGTATCAACCTCACCAGCGATGTCACGAAGAATCGTACCGACGGCTACATCTTCGGCATGATTCGCAATGGTCGCGGCCTGATGCCGACGTACAACCGCATCGAGGAGCCGGATCGCTGGGACATCGTCAACTATATCCGCTCACTGCAGGGTAAGCTGGGCGCGGCGCCAGACACGACGCATGGTCGCCCGGGTGAAACCGGTCAGACACTGCCCGGCGCATCCATCTCCGCGCCGACGCGACCGGCGCCGTACTTCCACATGATCTATCCCCAGGCAGGCACCCAGCCCGGCGCGGCCGCCTCCGTTCCCGGCATCGCTGCGCCTAACGCGGCGGCCTCGCCGACGACGAACCCGGCCGCCGATACCTCGCGCGCCGGCCGAGCTACGGATTCGACACCGAGAAGACGCCCGTGAGTCTGCATCCGCCTCGTTTGCTCACGCGGGAGCAGGTGTTGCTCGCCTCGAGCAAGCCGCTGCCCGCGACGCTCAAAACGGTTTTTCTGGTCCTCACGATCATCGGCGCCATCGTCTTCATCGCTGGCGTGTTCGTCTCACCCGATCGCGCCTGGAGTGCGTTCCACGCCAACTGGCTCTTCTTCGCCTCGCTCTCGCACGCGGGCGTCGTGTTCGTCGCCGTCCAGCGTATCACGACGGCGCGCTGGTCGCGGGCCGTCATCCGATTCATGGAAGGCTACGTCGCCTTCCTGCCGATCGCGTTCATCTTCCTACTGCTCACGCTCTTCGCCAGCGGGAACCACGTTTTTCCCTGGCGGCGCGAGGCGTATCCGACAGCCGAGAAGGCCGTGTACTTCAATCCGGCGTTCCTCAGCATTCGCGATATCGTCATCTTCGGCCTCATGACGATCCTGAGCTGGTGGTATGTGTGGACGTCGCTCCGGCTCGATGTGGGTCGCACCCCAGAAGGGGGCGCGGCATGGGCTCGCGGATGGCGCGATCGGATGCGCGCCGGATTCGGTGAGGAGCGACGCGAGATCCACTCGACGCACTCGCTGCAGGGCAAGCTCGCCGTTTGGATGGTGCTCCTGTTTGCATTTGGCTGGTCCGTCCTCGCGTGGGATCTCTCGATGGGCCTGTCCCTCCACTTTCAGAGCACGCTCTATAGCTGGTGGTTCTTCATGGGCGCCTGGCTTGGCGCGCTCTCGCTACTGGGTGTGCTCGTGCTCTGGTGGAGCAATTTCCTCAACACCGCTGACGGCTTGATCGAGGAACGGCACTTCCATGATATCGGTAAGCTCATCTTCGCCTTCACGGCATTCTGGGGCTATCTCACCTTCGGTCAGTACCTGGTGATCTGGTACGGCAACATGGCCGAGGAGACGTTCTTCATGCGTCTTCGGCTGGTACCGCCCTGGGTGTGGATTACCGTAACGTCGGTGATCCTCACCTTCGTGTTCCCGTTCTTCGGTCTATTGTCGCGCGCCGCGAAGGTGTTCCGGCCAACGTTCCTGCTGTTTGCGTTATGCAGCATCGTCGGCCTCTGGATCATGCGTTACATCGAGGTCTATCCCTCGCGGTACGGGACCTCGGTATCGAGCGCGCCATTCAGCTTCTGGGAAATCGGCGTGCTCCTGCTATACGTCGGGGTGTGGGGATGGGCCTATTGTGCCTTCATGGATGCCTTCCCGCGCATGCGGGTGACGCTCTTGACGTCACCGTACCGCGACGAAGTGCAGGTGCCGGTGAATCCCGAGACGATGGAGCCGTTGCCGGCGCACGAGTAGTGCATGGCGGTTGGTGACTGGTGATCGGCTAAATCAGAGAGGCGGCGCGCAGCGCCGCCTTTTCCGTTCACCGTTCACAACGCCGCGTCCAGCATTTGGACGAGCATCGGCTTCGGAATCGCGCCCGTCTGTCGGGCGACTTCCTTGCCGCCCTTGAACACGATCGTCGTCGGGATGCCACGAATGTTGAACCCGCCGGCGGCGCGCTGGGCGCGGTCGGTGTCTAGCTTGGCAACGAGCGCGCGACCCTGGTATGTTCGCGCGATCTCATCGACGGCGGGTGCCATCGTCTTACAGGGCCCGCACCAGTCGGCGTAGAAGTCCACCAGCACCGGCACTTCGGCGTCCGCGATCGTGCGCGCGAACGTTTCGTCGTTCAGCGGGAATGGTCGATCGAGCAGCATCGGTCGCGCACATTTCCCGCACTTGGGCCGGTCGGCGGCTCGAGCGGCATCGATGCGATTCCACGTGTCGCAGAACTGGCAACGTAGCGTCAGGTGCTTCGTTTCCGTTGCGGTTTCCGTCCCAGGCTCCGGCATGCGCTCCTCCGATCGCGGTCGCTATATTGTGCAACGTAATCGAAGGAAACTGGGGCGTTAGCTCAGCTGGGAGAGCGCCTGGTTTGCAACCAGGAGGTCACCGGTTCGATCCCGGTACGCTCCACTGGTAACACAAAGGCCACTCGGTAGTTAGGCGAGTGGCCTTTGACGTGAGTGCCGATGAAGGCGGCCGAAGCGCCCGTGAAGCTCAAGTGAGCCGAAAATTGGCGAAAAGAGACCGAAGCTGGCCTTACGGTTTGCTGCCGCGACGCGAAGCGGCTCGATGAGCCTCGGGGGAACGATCGCACGGCGTCATCAGATTAGAGCGTTCTCATAATTCGCCGTTACATTAGAGTGCTCTAATCTCAGGGTAGTCGTTAGGCTCCTTGCGCCGACGATGAAAGTACACAAAGTTGGCGTTCACTCATCGCCCGCGTTCCGCCTCGCGACGTCGTCCGGCGATCCGCGCGCGTTCCGCCTACGAGGCCGCCATGCGCAAGAGAGCTCTCGCCAGCATCGTCGTTGGCTCCGTCGCTACCGTCGTCGCCGCGTGTAACAACGACGCGCCAACAGCCACCAAACACCCAGGCGCTGCTTCACTGGACGCATCCGCGGCCAGTGGCAATGCGTGCGTTCCCAATCCTCCCGGCCGGCCGACCGGCTCGATTCTCGACTCGGTGGGCGTCCCGGCCCCCTGGGGTGTCGCCGTTCGCGACGATGGCCTGACCTTCTTTACCGAGCCGTTCAACAGTGGCGTCGGCGTGACCAGCACGCGGACGCGCACCGTCGACAACTTCATCCCCACCGGTCCGATCCCGACTGGTATCGCGTTCTCGCCCGACGGCAGCACGTCATACGTCGCGAATCAGTTCGGCGACGTCAGTATCCTCGACGTCGCGACGCAGACCAACGTCGGCAGCATTGCCATTCCCAATCCGCTCGCCGTCAAGGTCTCGCCAGACGGGACGCAGCTCTTCGTAGCGACGGGTGGAACCAGCGTCTACGTAGTCGACGTCGCCTCTCGCGCGGTCACCAAGACCGTTCAGGTAGGCTACGCGCCCAATGGCTTTGCCATCGATCCAGGCGGACGGATACTCTATGTGAGCAGCTTCCTTGGTGGTTCCGTCTCCGAAATCGACATGTTCTCGGGGAATGTTCTGCGCACGTTCACCGTCGGCGGCGTGCCGCAGGAGTTGGCGACCAATCGCCGCGGCACCCATCTCTATGTCGCGAACGAATCGGGATATCTCAACGACATTGACCTCACGACAGGTCAATTCGCGCAGCCGATTCCGCTGCAGGGCGGCGGCTTCGGTCTCGGCGTGACGCCCGACGACAATCAGGCCTATGTCACGCTCCCCAATGCCGGCGTCGTTCAGGTCTTCTCGCTGCAACGCGGCCAGTTGACCACCACGCTCAAGGTCGGTGGCAACCCGCGACGCGTGGCCTTCAGCCAACAGGGCCACATCGGTGCGATCACGAATCAGAACGGTTACATCACCTTCGTGCGTTGATCGATCCGAGAGTGGCCGGCGCGCCGCTCGATGGCGGCGCGTTGTGCCGCGCGGTCATCGCGCCGGACCTGATGCGCCACGGCCCGACGGTGTCAACGCGAGCAACTCCTCCGAAGTGAGGGAGCGCCAATCGGCGGGATACTTCCACACCCGGCGCAGCTCGTTCGCGGAAACGATGAGAAGGCACTGGGCGCCCGCCGCGCCCAGATGCTCCCCGGCGACCTCGTGGACCCACCACGTCACCCCGCTCGCGTCGCGAAAGATCCGCGCTTCGCGGGAAATCGGTGGCCCAGTGTCGTTAGGCACCGTCCCCCGCGCTTGCGCGGCCGCCGCGTCGGGCGGGGCCGGGCGTGCATCGAAGGGAAAGTGCTCGAGATCGGAAGAAGACATCGGCCAACCTGCGTCGGCTGGTGGTGGTGCACTCGGCATCGTGGCGCGCGGAATCACGCGGCGGCGCAAGCGGCGGGGACTTCGTCGTGAGGCAGCGCTCACCTGAAGATAGTCGCTGTCACCATGCTGGCTCGTGCGCTGCGGCACAAACCAAACGTTCACCTCGCGTCACCCTGCCTCTCGTTAGGCGTCGAGTTGACCGAGACGAAATTCGTTAGGTCGGCTCGCCCCAGCCTGCGCGCGGCTCGTCACCGATGGCGCGATTGTCCCGCATCTCGATCAATCACTGTCCCGATGCGGTGGGGGACTGATGGCTTGCTCGCGGGGAGTCGCCGGATCGCGCCGCGCTTTGGGTCGGCTCACCCCCTCATCGCGGCGCAATTGCTCCGCCACGACGCGCACCTCCTCCAGTGCCTCACGGAGTGCCTTCGTCATCTCCGATAGCGCCCGTTCGCGGTGCACCGGACTCGGATCCCCGGCCAGATAGTACAGGTTCGCCGCACGAAGCTGGGCGTGCCGCAGCCAATCGTCGACCATCTCCGGTGTCAGGTGCGGCAGGCTCTCCTCGCTGCCAAGATTCTCCTCTCTCACGCTCGGTGCATCTCAGGGCGGGAGTGTGTCTGGTAGCGCGCATAGTCCCCTCTCACCTGGTAGCAGGTGTCGTGCTCGCGATTCGCCAGGCCACCTGTTCTCGCGTCTCGCCGGTTGCAAAGGTGAGCTATGTTGCGAACAACGCCGAATCGACTCGACTTCATGGTGGATCATGACGACTATTACGCCGCCACACGCGCCGCCCCCTGTAGGAAGCACCGCCCCGGACTTCACACTGCCATCCACCTCGGGCGATCGTGTCACGCTCTCCCAGCTGCGCGGCAAGCCGGTACTGATCGCCTTCTTCCCGCTCGCTTTCTCGCCCACCTGCACCGCCGAGCTCTGTGAGATGCGCGACGATTGGGACGCATTCCTTTCTCGCGGCGTGACCGTACTGCCCATCAGCGTCGATTCCACCTACTCGCTCGAGGAGTACAAGCAGAAGTACGGGATGAAGGTCGACCTTTTGAGCGACTTCAAGCGCGAAGTGACCAGCCTATACGGTGTCCTCAACGAGGATCGCTTCTTCTCCAATCGTGCCTATTTCCTCGTCGATACCTCGGGCAAGATTCGCTGGGCGCATGTCGAAGAAAACCCGGGACTTAAGCGCACGAATCAGGAGCTTCTCGCCGAGGTCGACCGGCTGACCTAGCAATTCGTTACCTCGGGGGGCGTTCGGTCATCCTGACCATAGAAGGCAATGGTCCCGCCCGCCTCGAGCCCCCCATCTCCTGCCCACCAACCGTCGCCCCAAGCGCGCGAAGCGCATCTCCGCCCCGGCCGCGATTAGCACGACGCCGGGGCTTGCTGCAGTCGCCGAGATTGCCGCCGCTTTGGCTACTGGTGAATCGATGGGCACCGTTGCGCCTAGTGCTCTCGCTGCTCTTCAGACCTACCTGCAAGCCGATGAGTGCTCGATTTGGGTCGGTGCCGTGCAGAATGAGCGTTCCTCGGCGCCGCCGCTTCTTCTGAGGCGGGCCTGGGGAGCCGGGAACGACGAGCTCGATCCCGATCAGCTGGCAGACTTCCTGGCCGACGGTGACGACGCCTCGCGCGGCTTTATCGGTGTACGGCTCCTGACCGGTCACCGAGTCCTGGGCGCGCTGGTCGTCCGTGGCCGCGCTCCGCTCTCGGCGGACGAGCGGCTCGTGCTCTTCACGGTCGCCGACATGCTTGCGCCCCCACTGCGTGCTGCCGAGTACGCACGTCGACTCGAGAGCGAAGTGGTGGAGCGAACGATGGAGATCGAGGAGCAGCGGCGTTTCACCGCGAAGATCATCGATTCGCTTCCCGTCGGGCTCTACGTCATCGATCGCGAATACCGGATCCAGGCCTGGAATCGAAAACGCGAGACGGGGATGCAGGGCGTGTCGCGTGAAGAGGCGATCGGCCGCACGATTTTCGAGATCCTTCACCGCCAGCCGGCGGCGGTCCTCCGGGGTGAATTCGAAGATGTATTCCGCACCGGCCAGATGCAGCAATTTCAGATCGATTCGAGTGCATCCGGTGAGAAGCGAACCTATCGCATAACGAAGATTCCGATGCGCCTCGACGATACCGAGGTGTCCCACGTCATCACGATTGGCGAGGACGTCACCGAGTGGCGCGAGGCACAGGAAGGAATCGCCCAGGCGGAGAAGCTGGCCGCTATCGGAACGCTCGCCGCCGGGGTGATGCACGAGATCAATAATCCTCTCGCGACCATCGGCGCGTGCGCGGAGTCCCTCGCGCTCACGTTGACGGAGGAGGGGAATGCTTCTGCGCGCCTTGCGAGTGCGTTGCCGGAGTCACTCCACCTCATCGAACATGAAGTGCAGCGCTGCAAGGGAATCGTCGATGGAGTGCTCGACTTCAGCCGCCCGAAAAAGTCCGCGCGTTCGCTGCTCGACATCAACGGCGTGCTCGAAAAGACGCTTTTTCTGCTCAAGCATCACTCCCGCTTCAAGAAGCTCACCGTGCAACTGGAAGCCCAGTCGCCGCTGCCGTTTGTATCGGCGAGCGAGGAACAGCTCGTTCAGGTCGTCATGGCGCTTCTCATAAACGCCATGGACGCGATGCACGATCGCGGAACGATCGTCATCCGCACGCGCGCCGATGCGGCCCGCGACGCCGTGATCACCGAAGTGATCGATCAGGGCGAAGGAATCCGGAGCGCCGATCTGCCGAAGATTTTCGAGCCCTTCTATACCACCAAGCCCCCCGGTCGAGGCACAGGTCTCGGCCTTTCCATCTGTTATTCACTGGTCGCCGAGAACTCCGGACGCATCGAGGTAGAGAGCGTCGTGGGGAAGGGAAGCGTCTTTCGCATCGTGCTCCCCGCGGTAGCCAGCCAACCACTGCGTGCTGCCGTATGACCATCGCCACTCCTACGAAATCGCCATCCGTCACGCCGCTCCACACCAAGTCGCCCATGCCGGATCAGGGTCGCATTCGTGTGCTCGTGGCGGAAGACGAAGAACATCTCGGTCAGATCCTGACGAGCTTCCTGGCCGGTCGCGGCCACCAGGTGACGTCGGTAACCGACGGCCGCGCCGCGCTCGAGGCGCTGCGTGCGGAAGCCTTCGACGTCGCGCTGCTCGACATCGTGATGCCGGAGATGGATGGACTCGAGGTGCTGCGTCAGGTTCGCGAGGAACCCGATGCTCCGGAGATCATCATCATCACCGGCAATGGCACCATCGAGACCGCCATCTCCGCCATGAAGCTTGGCGCGTACGACTACATGTCGAAGCCATACCGCATGGCCGAGATCGATGTGCTCGTTAGGCGCGCCTGGGAGAAACGGCAGCTCGCCAAGGAGAATCAGTATCTCCACGCACGGCTCTCGCGCGTGGACGCGACGCCCGAGATCATCACGCAATACGCTCCCATGCGCGCCGTACTTTCCGTCGTGGAACGCGCGGCGGTGAGCGACACGCCGGTGCTGATCGTCGGAGAATCTGGTACGGGCAAGGAGCTGGTCGCCCGCGCCATTCAGCGATTGTCGAGGCGCGTGGGTCCGTTGGTGGACCTCAATTGCGCGACGCTTGCCGAGAATATGGTCGAATCCGAGCTATTCGGTCATGAGCGTGGTGCGTTCAGCGGCGCGGCGACCCGCAAGTCGGGCTTGCTGGAGGTCGCGGCGAATGGAACGCTCTTTTTCGACGAGATCAGTGCGCTCACAGGTAAAATGCAGGCGAAGTTGCTGCGCGCCCTCGAGCAGGGGAGCTTCTTCCGCGTCGGCGGCACCCAGAAGGTGGAGGTGAACGTTCGCCTCGTCTCCGCGACCAATCGCGATCTCGAGGGCGCGGTGCGCGATGGCCAGTTCCGGGATGACTTGCTGTACCGCATAAATACCGTGACCATAACGCTACCCCCGCTGCGGCAGCGCGCGGTCGACATCCCTCTCCTCGCCGAATACTTCTTGTCGCGTTTCGGCGGCTCCGACACGTCATCGCTGGCACCGGACGCACTGGCGCTTCTGCAGGAGTACCAGTGGCCGGGCAACATCCGCGAGCTTCGCAACGTCATCGAGCGGGCGGTGCTGCTGGCGCGGGGGCGCATCATCCGCGCGCAGGACCTCCCGTTGAACCTCGCCGCCGGCGCCGGGTCGCCTTCATCTATGGTAGGCGGACAGCTCACGCTCGAGGAGCTCGAGCGGCGCCACATCGAATCCGTGCTTCTCCAGACGAAGTGGCATCAGGGCAAGGCAGCCGACGCACTCGGCATCTCGTCGAAGACGCTCTATCGCAAGATTCGCGAATACGGGTTCAGGAGACCCAAGCGACATTAGCGTTGAGCGTTCTGCGTTTTGCGTTGTGCGCGAAATGGAAGCGCGGTAAGCTTTGCTGACCGCGCTTTTCGTGCTCAACGCACAACGCTCAATGCACAACGCACCACGCTCAATGCACCACGCACCACGCTCAATGCACAACGCACCACGCTCAACGCACAACGCCGCATGCGCATTCTTGTAATCGAGGACGATCCCACGGTCGGCCAATACGTCAAGCGCGGTCTCGAGGAGCAGCGTTATGCGGTCGACCTCGTGCCTGACGGGGACGAGGGCGAGCGCCGCGCCAGTTCGGAAGCGTACGATCTCGTCATTCTCGACATGCGCCTTCCAAAAAAAGCGGGTCTCGATGTCCTGAATAGCTTGCGAGCGAAGGGATTCGAGAAACCGGTGCTCGTGCTCACCGCGCAAGACGCCGTCGACGCGAAGGTCGCGACGCTCCGCGCCGGCGCGGACGACTACGTGACGAAGCCATTCGCGTTCGAGGAGCTGCTCGCGCGCGTCGAGGCACTCTCCCGCCGGCCCAAGGCGCTCGCGCCGCACAAGCTCGTCGTCGGTGACCTCGAGCTCGATCAGAGCACGCGTGAGGTCCGTCGCAGCGGTGAGTTGATCGAGCTGACGCCGAAGGAGTACACCGTCCTGGAGTATCTGATGCGCCACAGCAGTCGCGTCATGAGTCGCACGCTCATCACGGAATATGCCTGGGGCTATCACTTCGATCCGGGCACGAACATCGTCGACGTGGTCATCAACCACCTGCGGAAGAAGATCGACGCCAGACACCCGCATAAGATGATCACGACCGTGCGTGGGGTGGGCTACATGATCAAGGATTGACGGCGCGTGGCTTTGCACTAATAGCGCACCTCGACGCAATATTCAGGGTGCGCGAATTGACCCCCTCATGGCCGCCACTCGCACTCGCCTAACGATCTCCTATGTCGTCGTTGCCGCCGTCACGCTGGTGGCGTTCTGCGTCGCGCTGTACGCCGCGCGCGCCGCGGAGGCGGATCAGGACGTCGTCGATCAGGCCGCCGCCCTCGCCGACGACGTTCTGGCGATTGTGCGAAGGGCACAGCAAGCGGCCACGCCGCTCACGTCAGTCGAGCTGGATCGACATCCTGGCTATTTCGTCATGCTCGACAGTCTCGGGCGACTGGTTTACTCCTCGAGCGCGGTCCGGCTGCTTGCACCGGAAGATCAATCCGAGCTCTACAGCGTCGCGTTTCAGCTCCGCCCCGGGGGCGCGGCGGCGCGTCTGCCGCTTCTGCGCGACACGCTCGTCAAAGGGCGCCTGATGCTCGTGGCGCGGCGCGATCCGAGCGTCGGGCCGACTATCTCGCGGGTCATCGGCGGTTTGCCCACTGACCTCGCCAACATCGCGCCCCATCTCCTCCTCGGGACGCTCCTCGCGCTGGCGCCGGTGGTGCTCATCGTCTCGTTGGGTGTCGCATACTATGTTGCCGGGCGAGCGTTCCGCCCGGTGGATGAGCTGATCAACGAGGTCGAGGCGATCACGGATGGCCGCAGCCTCCATCGCAGGCTGCCCGTCGCGACGAGCGGCGATGAGCTCTCGCGACTCTCGGCGACGTTGAACGCCATGATCGCGCGTCTCGAGAGCTCGTTTACGGCGCTGCGTCGCTTCACCGCCGACGCGAGCCACGAGCTCAAAACACCACTCACCGTGCTGCGCGCCGACGTCGAACGCGCGATGCATCCCAATACCACGCCGGCCGAGCGCATGGTCGCGCTCGAGGAGTCGCTGCAGGAGACAGCGCGGATGGCCGATCTCGTTGAGAGTCTGCTCACACTCGCGCGCGCCGACGAGGGACGCTACGACCTGTATCGCAAGCCGGTGCGACTCGAGCCACTGGTGCGCGACGTCTACGAGACCGCAGCGATACTCGGCGAGGAATCGGGCATCACGATCGATCTGCCCGATTGCGAGGACGTCACCATGCTCGGCGATCCGAATCGCCTGCGGCACCTGCTGCTCAATCTCGTGACGAACGCGATCAAGTACACGCCTCGCGGGGGGCACGTTGAGATTTCACTCACACGCCGACCGCACGACGAGGTGGCGCTCAGCGTGCGCGACACCGGTATCGGCATCTCGGCGTCGGATCTCCCGCACGTTTTCGAGCGATTCTGGCGCGCCGATCGGGTGCGGTCGCGGCGCGTCGTCAGCAGCGACAGCGCGTGGGCACTCGATCGCGGCGGCTTCGGGCTCGGACTCTCCATTGCGCAGTGGATCGTGCAGGCGCACGGCGGCACGCTGACGGTGCAGTCCCGTCTCGGACGCGGTAGCGTGTTCACCGTCATCCTCCCGGTTGCTCCCGGCGGCTTCGTGGAAGCGGCCGAGCGGCCCGAGACAGCCGGAGCGGCTGCATCGCGTGACGCGGGCGGAAAACCCGATTCTAACAGCGACTTCACCGATTCTTAATGAAGCGGACATTCCGCTGTTAGTTGGCGAAAATACCTTTGACGACGAATAGTTCGCTCGGTCACATGCACCCGAACTAGGTCGCAGAGGACATGTTCGACAATCTCATCGAGTCGAAAGCCAGGAAGCAGAAGCGAGCAGGCGGCGTGGTTCTTAGCGCCGTGCTGCACGCGGTGCTGATCACTGCAGCCGTCTACGGTACGCTGCAGGCGAAGGACGCCATCGAAAAGCCGAAGGCGGAGAAGGTGGAGTTCGTCGAGATGAAGAAAAAGGACGAGCCGCCACCGCCGAAAGAGGAGCCCAAACCACCGCCGCCGGACGTCGTCATGAAGGCGCCGCCGCCGAAGGGCTTCCAGGTGCTCACTGCACCAATCAAGATCCCAGACGTGCTACCCGACATCGACCTCTCGAAGAAGGTCACCAACGAAGCGGACTTCTCGGGTAAGGGCGTCGCCGGTGGCATTGCCAAGGGCGTCGTCGGCGGAACGCCGCAGCCGGTGAGCGATCAGCCGTATTTCGAGTTCCAGGTCGAGAAGCAGGTCGCCGCGCTACCGGATAATCCGCGCCCGCGCTATCCCGACATGCTCCGCTCGGCCAATGTCGAGGGCGAGGTGCTCGCGCAGTTCGTCGTCGACACGACGGGCCGTGCCGAGATGAACACCTTCAAGGTGCTCAAATCCAGCCATGATCTCTTCACGAACTCGATCAAGGCCGTCCTCCCCAACATGCGCTTCTACCCCGCGGAAGTTGGCGGTCGGAAAGTGAAACAGCTCGTTCAAATGCCCTTCGTCTTCGGTCTCAACAAGTAATCACCTTTCGGAGCACACCATGGATCTCTCGCTTATCGACCTCTGGCACCAGATGGGCAACTTTGCCAAGGGCATCGTATTCGTCATGGCCATCATGTCCATCTACTCTCTGACCATCATGGTTCAGAAGTGGTGGGGTCTTCGAAAGGCTCAGAAGGAGACCATCAAGTTCGCGCCTGAGTTCTCGCAGTTCCTCGAGGAAGACAACCTCACCGAAGCGATCAACCTCGCGCAGAGCTACAAGAAGTCCCACGTCGCTCGCGTGCTCGGCAACGCACTCGCCGAAATCAAGCCGCTGATCGCTGACGGCTCCGTGACGGTGTCGGACATCAACTCGGCCGAACGCGCAGTCGAGCGCAACATGCTCCTCGAGATCACGAACCTGAAGCGCGGTATGGCGGTGCTGGCCACGGTGGGCGCCACGGCGCCGTTCGTCGGACTGCTCGGCACCACGATGGGCGTCGTGAACTCGTTCACCGGAATGGCCGCGTCCGGTTCGGGCGGTCTGGCGGCGATCGGCGGTGGTATCGCCGAGGCGCTCATCACGACGGCGTTCGGTCTTCTCGTCGCCATCCCGGCGGTGTGGGCGTACAACTACTTCACCACCAAAATCGACAACCTCACGGCCGAGATGACGTACGTGTCGAAGGAAATGATCGACTACCTCATCAAGGGCGTGTCGGGCGAGTTCGGCCGGTCGCGGTTCACGCGTGAGTTCAATGCCGCGAGCTCCGGCGGCCCGATCTCGCAGTAATCCCATCCCGTCGAGGAGGTAGCTCTCATGGCAATGTCGACGGGCGGTAGCGGCGGTGTCGCCTCTACGCCAAACGTGACGCCGATGGTCGACGTCATGCTGGTGCTGCTGATCATCTTCATGGTCGTGGCGCCGGCGCTGTTGGCGGGATTCACCGCCGATCCACCGCAGGCACAGAACATCAAGGACCATCCAGAAGACGAGCAGACCGACCAGGTGCTCGGCATCGACAAGGCTGGTAATTA
>DASXPH010000019.1:0-134769 GCA_036493735.1 Gemmatimonadaceae bacterium | reverse complement strand
ATGCGCATCATGTTCTCGCGCCCAACGAACGCCCGTTCATCGTTCGATCGCGATCCCGCGTCCGGCAATCGCTCACGGATCCGTCGACGCAGTGCTGCGGGCGCGAGCCGCAGATTCGGCCGTTCCTCGCCCACTTCCGCCTCGTAGGCCTCGAGTAGGCCCAACGCTGCGCTCGGCGACCCGCCGGCCGCCAGCGCCAGCGCCCGCGCCAGCGTTCCCTCCTCGCTCAAGGGGTCGAGTGCGAGCAGCGCCCGCGCTACCGCATCGACCATGTCCCACCGACCGGCGGCGCGTAATGGCACAAGCTCCATCGTGAGGCGGCGCGTCAGGCGGCGGCCGATGTCCGCGCGCTCCCCCTCGAACCACTCCCGAAAGCTGTCGGACTCCGTTGGCGTATAGCCCGGAAACAAGCCATGCGAGAGTTGCTCGAGCTCCGTTGGCCCGATTTCCCCCTCATCGACAATGCGCCACGAATCAACTGTCACGTCATTGCCGGTGAGGCTGAGTTGGTCCGAATCGGACTCGAGTGCCACCCCGATCTTTCGCAGAAGATAGATCTGCTGACGCAGGCTGTGAGCGCCCTTCCCATTCTCGGACTTCGGAAACAGAAGCTCCCGCACGATGCGGCGTGAGGCGACGTGATCACGCCGCAGCGCCAGATATAGGAGCAGGTCAAAGGGCCTTCCAGACGATGGCCCCAGTCGCCGCTTCCCGACATTGATCCCGACGCTTCCGAGAGTTCGGACGCAAATCTGTGTGCGCACGAGAGCTGCCGATCGAGGTGCCGTTAAGGTGTCCTACGAGCGTCACGCGCCCGTCACATCACGATGCGACCGGAAACCGAGACGCGCCAGATCGGTTCGCTTAATGAGAAGATTCCAAGGAACGCCGTCGTTGGGACCCGGCGCCGTTGGCACTTGGCGCCGTTTGGGACCCGCCGCCGTTTGGCACTTGGCGCCGTTTGGAACTCAGCGCTCTTTGGAACTCAGCGCCCTTCGGAAGTCAGCGCCCTGCGGAAGTCAGCGCCCTTCGGAAGTCAGCGCCCTCTGGCCGCGCCATCCGCCCTTGGTCCCACCGACCATTCGTCCAATAGGCTCTCCCCGGGCTCACTCGATAACCTGACCTCCGGAGTCATCCACGCCTGTCGTCCCGTGTCGCCTCGTTAGGCCGCGCGGGACACGGGGTGGCCGACGCGAGAGAGCTACGGAGTCACCCGCATGTCCAATTCGATCAACGACTCGCTGGCGCGAGACATTCTGCCGATACCGGACAGCACGGCACCGACGACCACGACATACGACGCAAAAGATCCGGACACGAAATTTCCGCCAATCACGCCGCTACGGCCCCCCGCCGGCGCTCCAAACGTTGTCGTGATCCTTCTCGATGACGTCGGGTTTGGCGCCTCGAGCGCATTCGGCGGACCGTGCCACACGCCGACGGCCGAGCGTCTCGCCGCAGGCGGACTGAAATACACGCGCTTTCACACGACTGCCCTCTGCTCGCCGACGCGCGCCGCACTCCTCTCCGGGCGCAATCATCACTCGGTGGGTATGGGTGGCATCACCGAGATTGCGACGTCGGCACCGGGTTACAACTCGCTGCGGCCGAGCAGCTGCGCGACGCTGCCTGAGACACTGCGATTGAATGGCTACTCGACGGCGCAATTCGGAAAGTGCCACGAAGTGCCGGTGTGGGAAACGAGCCCGATGGGACCGTTCAATCAATGGCCCACGGGCGGCGGCGGCTTCGAGTACTTCTACGGCTTCATCGGCGGCGAGACGAATCAATACCTGCCCTCGCTCTACGAGGGGACGACTCCCGTCGAGCCAACTCGCACACCCGAGGAAGGCTATCACCTCACCGAGGATCTCGCCGACAAGGCCATCGAATGGGTTAGGCAGCAGAAGGCCCTCATGCCGGATAAGCCGTTCTTCGTCTATTTCGCGCCGGGGGCCGCGCACGCGCCGCATCACGTGCCGGCCGCGTGGTCGGACAGGTACAAGGGTGCGTTCGATCGCGGCTGGGATCACGCCCGCGAGGAGACCTTCGCGCGTCAGAAAGCCCTCGGCGTGATTCCGGCGAACGCGGCGCTGACGGCGCGCCCGAAGGAGATCCCGGCCTGGGACGAGATGCCTGACGAGCTGATGCCGGTGCTCGCGCGCCAGATGGAGATCTACGCCGGCTTTCTCGAGCACACGGACTTTCACGTCGGCCGGTTGCTCGACGCGATCGACAATCTCGACGTCCTCGACGACACCCTCGTCTTCTATATCATCGGCGACAACGGCGCGAGCGCCGAAGGGGACCTTCATGGCTGCTTTAACGAATTGGTTGTCCTAAACGGTGCCAACGCGCTCGAGAGCACCGAGTTCATGGTGGCGCACATCGACGACTTCGGCACGCCGAAAGCGTACAATCACTACGCCGTCGGCTGGGCCCACGCGATGGATACGCCGTATCAGTGGACGAAGCAGGTCGCGTCGCACTGGGGCGGCACGCGCAACGGCACCATCGTGCGCTGGACCAACGGCATCGCAGCGCGCGGCGAGATGCGCAATCAGTTTCACCACGTCATCGACGTCGCGCCGACCATCCTCGAAGCGGCACGACTGCCCGCTCCCACCTTCGTGCACGGCGCGCAGCAGAAGCCACTCGAGGGTGTGAGCATTTGCTACTCGTTCGACGATGCCAACGCTGCCGAACGGCGGGAGACGCAGTACTTCGAGATGTTCTGCAACCGCGGCATCTACCACAAGGGTTGGACCGCCGTGACGCGCCACACGACGCCGTGGGAGCTCAGCGGCGCCCTACCCCCGCTCGACGACGACGTGTGGGAGCTGTACGACACGAACAGCGACTGGACGCAGGCGCATGACGTTGCCGAGAAATATCCGGACAAGCTGCGCGATCTTCAGCGGTTGTTCCTGCTCGAGGCCGAAAAGTACAACGTATTGCCGCTGGACGATCGACGCGCCGAGCGGGCAAACTCGGATCTTGCTGGACGGCCGGTGCTGGTGACGGGAAGCACTCAGATGCTGTACTCGGGAATGCGCCGTCTCTCCGAGAATTCGGTGCTGAACCTGAAGAACAAGTCGCACGCGGTGACGGCGGAAGTCGACATCGCGAATAACGGCCCCGCGTCGGGCGTCGTCGTTGCTCAGGGCGGCGAGTTCGGTGGATGGAGTGTGTACTTCAAGAACGGACACGTGAAGTACTGCTACAATCTCTTCGGCCTCGAACACTTTTACGTCGAAGGCAAGTCGGCTTTGTCGCCGGGCACTCACCAGGTGCGCGTGGAGTTCACGTACGACGGTGGCGGCCTGGGAAAGGGTGGTGACGTCGAGCTCTTCCTCGATGGTCGGTCCGATGGCGCTGGCAGGATCAAGGCAACCGTTCCTAACCTCTTCTCCGCCGACGAAACGACCGACGTCGGCGTTGATCTCGCCTCACCGGTGAGCGAGGACTACTCGAACGGCGACAGCCGGTTCAACGGCACGATCGGGTGGGTCGAACTGAACGCCGGCCTCGGCGACGGCAATCACACCGTCTCTCCTAACGAGCGGCTGAGGATCGCGATGGCGCGGCAGTAACGACAGCCTACATTCCCGTGGGCCGTCGATGTGCATTGCTCCCGCGACTGGCCAATCGATTGGTCAAGCCGCGAGCGAGCACATACGCTGGCAATGCGAGCGCCGCCGCGACGAGGATTGCCTGACCGGGGTAGATCCACCGGAACTCGATCAGCTCGTAGATCACATCGATGAGCAGCGCGGCAAAAAACACACGACGAATATCGACCCAGCCCTCGTACATGAGCGCGCGCCGATGACCCGCACGTGTCATCACCAACCATCCGTATGCGCTACGGCGCGCGCGGGCATCGGCACGACCCGCACGGATGCCGAATATCGCCGCCACGAGGGGTTGAATGATCAGCCGCGCCGCGAGCGGCCCGAAGGGTCGGCCGATGAGCATGCCCCAGTGCTGCTGTAAGTAGTCCCTCATGAGAGCGATGACCTGCGTCGCGACATCGAAAGCGGTTCGGATCAGCAAAGACGGACGACGACTTCGTCGTCGAACGCATCATGCGAATGAGCGTGCCGCGCCACGCCCAGTCACACCCAGTGCGTCGAGAAGCCCCGACGCCGTCTCGAAGTGCTGCAGCACACTGAAGTTCTTCGGGTCGATCACGGCCTGGAGCACGCAGCCGTGGACCAGGCTCACCGCGACGGCGGCGAGTCCGTCGGAGACTGCGTGGGTGTTCGAGCGCTCCGAGCCAGTAGTCCGCCGACGCGTCGGCCGATCCTCTGGCGCGATGGTCTCGCTGACGGCCCGAAAGGCGCGACGGTAGCGGTCGAGTGCCGCGCCCACTCGTCGCCTGATCATCGCATCACGGACCCCGAGCGCCCAGTACTCGAGAAAGAGCCGAAAATGGCGCGGGTCGCGCGACAGCCGCTCCATCTCGGCGCGCAGGAGCATGCGCAGCCGTGCCGCCGGCCGCGTTAGGCGCTCGACGTCGGCGGGAATGCGGAGCACCGTCGTCGCCTCGAGGACGTCGTCGAGCAGGGCCACGACGAGATCCTCCCGACGCTTGAAGTGGAACAGGACTGTCCCGTGACTGACGCCGGCACGCGCCGCGACTGCGCGCACCGTGAGTGCCTCGATGCCCTGCCTCACGGCGACGGCGTACGCGGCGCTCAAAATATCCCTGCGGCGGCGCTCCTCTGGAGCCTTCTGACCTGGCATGAGAGCTCTCGCAATCCAAATGAGTCGTCGCGCGATCGTCAGTACATGCCGTCCATGCCGCCGCTCGGCCCTCCACCAGCCGTCTTTCGTTCCTTGTGTTCCACCACCGTGCATTCCGTGGTCAACAACAGTCCCGCGATGGACGCCGCATTTTGAAGCGCCATTCGTGTCACCTTCGTCGGATCGATGACACCCGCTTGCATGAGGTTCTCATACGTGTCGGTCAGTGCGTTGTACCCGAACGCATCGTCTTTCGACGCGCGCACCCGCTCGACGACGATCGAGGCCTCGCCGCCCGCATTCTGCACGATCATGCGAATCGGCTCCTCGATCGCCCGGCGCACGATGTCGACACCGACCTGCTCTTCCGGATTCTGGAGCTCGAGCTGCTCGAGTACCTTCTGCGCGCGAATGAACGCGACGCCGCCGCCGGTGACGATTCCTTCCTCGACCGCGGCACGCGTGGCGTGCAATGCGTCCTCGACGCGCGCCTTCTTTTCCTTCATCTCGCTCTCCGTCGCGGCACCGACGTTGATGACGGCCACGCCGCCGGAGAGCTTCGCGAGGCGCTCCTGCAGCTTCTCCTTGTCATAATCCGACGTCGACTTCTCGATCTCGGCCTTCAACTCCCTGATGCGCCCTTGGATATCCCCCTCCGAGCCGATACCGTCGATCAGCGTGGTGTTGTCCTTGTCGACAACGATCCGTTTGAACTGCCCCAGATCCGCGACGGTGGTGTTCTCGAGTTTGAATCCCGTCTCCTCACTAATGACCTTGGCACCGCTGAGGACCGCGATGTCCTGGAGCATCGCCTTGCGTCGATCGCCGAACCCAGGCGCCTTCACGGCGCAGACGCGGAGCGTGCCGCGGAGCTTGTTGACGACGAGCGTGGCGAGCGCCTCGCCCTCGATGTCCTCGGCGATGATGAGCAACGGACGTCCCTGCTGCGCGACTTTCTCGAGCACCGGCAGGAGATCCTTCATCGACGAAACCTTTTTGTCGTGGATGAGGATGAAGGCATCCTCGAGGGCCGCTTCCATCTTCTCCGGATCGGTGACGAAGTACGGCGAGACGTAGCCGCGGTCGAACTGCATGCCGTCGACCGTCTCGAGGGTGGTATCGAGACTCTTGGCTTCCTCGACCGTAATCACGCCGTCCTTGCCCACCTTCTCCATCGCCTCAGCGATGAGATTACCAATCTCTGAATCGTTGTTCGCCGAGATTGAACCAACCTGTGCGATCTCCTTCCTGCCGCCCGTCGGAACACTGATCTTCTTCAGCTCCTCGGCGACTGCGGCGACCGCGCGATCGATGCCGCGCTTGAGCGCCATCGGGTTGGCGCCCGCGGTGACGTTCTTGAGGCCCTCGCGGAAGATCGCCTGCGCGAGCACGGTCGCCGTCGTGGTGCCGTCGCCGGCAAGGTCGCTCGTCTTCGTCGCGACTTCCTTCACCATCTGCGCGCCCATATTCTCGAGCGGGTCGGTGAGCTCGATCTCCTTCGCCACCGTGACACCATCTTTCGTAACCGTCGGCGCGCCAAACTTCTTGTCGATGACGACGTTCCGACCCTTGGGGCCGAGGGTCACCTTCACGGTGTCGGCCAATTGATCGACGCCGCGCTTGAGCGCACTACGCGCGTCTGTATTGAATTGCAGGTCTTTGGCGGGCATAACGAGTCCTGGTCGAGGAACGTGAATGGCTAGTTGATTACGGCGAGGACGTCGGATTCGCGAAGGATGAGCAACTGTTCACCGGCGATGGTGGCTTCGGTGCCGCTGTACTTCCCGTAGAGCACCTTATCGCCGACCTTGACGTCCATCGGAACACGCTTGTCCTTCTCGAAGCGGCCGGGGCCGACGGCGATGATCTCACCCTGCTGAGGCTTCTCTTTCGCCGTATCCGGGATATAGAGCCCGCCCCGCATCTGCTCTGCCTCTTCCAACGCCTTGATGACGACGCGATCGGCGAGGGGAGCAACTTTCACGGACGTCGTCTGCTTGGTGGCCATGCGAGTGCCTCGCGGAAGGAGAAGACAGCGGCAGCGTCAGACTGTCTATTGACCAGTTGGTCAAGATAATAAAGATAACGAGTATTGACCACCTGGTCAACAAAGGCCTATGAATCGTCGTGCTCGACGGCTATCTTCCGAGGGCGCGCCTGAATGGCGCCGCGCTGTCGCGCGTGAACGCGGAGCAGCCGTGCCTTGCAAGCCGGCTGGAGCATCCGCCGCCATCGGCGAGCTGCTCTCGGCCTGCGATCTCCCGATGGATGGCGTTATCGGCCGGATGGCGCGGGCGGCATGCACGTTCGGTGCGATCGCTACGTGCGCACGGAGCGCGACGGGAAGACGCGGTTACGAAGGATATGTCGTCGCGAAATCGGTAACGGTTCGGATCAGCGAAGGCGCACGACGACTTCGTCGTCCTCATCACGGGCCAGGCCGGCGACGTAGATCGTGTGACCCACGGCCACAGCACCGCGTACGCTGCGGAAGCTGCTCATGCGCAGCACACGAAGGTTCGATCCGTCAATGATGAGCAGATCTTTATCGAAGCCCCAGAACACGGCAGCACTGCCCGGCTGCGCGCCGCCGCCATTCATTCCAGTGACGTTGTCGTAGCCGGCGATCATCTGTAATCTTTGGCCCGTAAGCGCAACGAGCCGGGCCGGCAGATAGAGTCGGGGGGGATTCGTGTTGCTCCGAATAAACTCGCTACCACCGAAAAACACCGTGCCGCCCTGGGCAGCAATTCCATACGTGATAGCCCCGTCACCGATGCCCTTGGGTTGCTCGAGCTCCGTCCACTGACCATTCGTCGATAGACGGAGGTACCGCGTACCGGCCGCGAACACGTCGTGCTCGTTGCCGCCGACGCTGGACAGCATCGTCGAGCCTGGCGCGGCACAGATATCCTTTATCTCGTCACGGATCGAAGTGCGCATCGGCTTCCATTCCGCGCCGTCGTAATGGAGCACCATTCCGAGCGTGCCGACTGCAAACACGTCGTGGTCGCTGCGTCCCCAGAGACTGATCAGCTCGAATCCCGCGTACGAGGGCATGTCGAACATTCCACAAGACTTCGAGGGCCCCGGGGGAGCGCCAAGATCGGTGATGCCCTTCCTTCGTCCCAACGCAGCAGGTGCCCGTCGCCATAGCCGAAGACTGTTGTTGCCGTCGGCGCGTAGATCGTCCTGAAGATCGGCTGTCCTGGCTGTGTGACGATAACCCTCGACCATTCGGTGTCGTGACCCGGTCGCGAGCGGTAGACCGGTCCGCCGCCACTGAACGCGATGACAAACAGCGCGCTGTCGGGTGACGACGTCATCGAGTAAATCCCTTCGGGCAATCGAAACACCACGTCCCAGCCGCCCTTGCCGATCTCGCGAAACGAGGGTCTCATTCGCGCCCGGCAGCTCGCGCCGAGCAGAACGATGCCAGCAACCCACGCAGCGGCAGCACGTTGGACTCGCATGTGTTTTATTCTGCAGCCTTCGGCAGCGCTTCGCCAGGCGCGGAAGCTGGCTTGAGCACCTACTCATCGGTTACGAATGAGCATCCAGCCCGGTATAACGAATCCCACCTCGCATGAACCTCGATTGTTAGCCGGTGCCGGCACGATGACCAAATGCAACGTGCCGGCACTTCGCCCGACGCCCGCCGTCTGGGACCCCGCGCCGTTTGGAAGTCAGCGCCCCTTGGAAGTCAGCGCCCCTTGGCACTTAGCGCCGTTAGGCCGTCTACGGCCGGAATCGTCTTACCTGTCCCTCCGCCGCGAAGTTCGGTCCGTTTATTAGTGAGACATAAACATTCCCGTCGTCGTCCACCGCCACACCCGTGGGATTCTTGAGTCCCGTGACCACCGTACTGCGCGTGCAATCCGGCGCCACCCGGACCAGCGATCCACCACTGGTGGTGACCGGACCGTCGCTGAACTGCAGCACATACACATTGCCGTTTGGATCGAACGCCAGGCCGATGATCCACGTGAATCCCGTGCAGTACGGTGTCGGTGTTCCGCCCGGTTCCAGCCGCCAGATGTTCGAGCTCCCTGGCAGAATAGCGAGACCATTTAAATGGCCGATGTAATACGCGCCATCGGGCCCGACCACGATCGACGTGGGAACGAAATCCCGCGTCGCCGCCGGCGGACACCCTTCGCCCGGCACGGTCGTGTTGTTCGAGAACGCGGCCAGCGTCGAGAGCGTTCCGTTCGCGTCCATCCGCACGAGCGCATTCGCGCCCGCGTCAGGCACGATCACACCACCCGGCACCGCGAGCACGCCGTAGGGGTTGCTGTCCCGGTCGCCGCAGTCGGGGTTCACATCCGACTCATACTGGCCCAGGTCGGCGACGAACTCCCAGCGCGCGGCGCCGCGTCCGTCGCCGCGTCCTGGTGAGAGCGCCGACGGTGAGAGCTGCACGATGCGCCCGAATCCGCCAAGCTCCGGCGCGGCGTTTCGCTTCGCCGGATCGGCCTCGAGGCCGACGCTCACGTAAGCGTTTCCTAAACCATTGAACGAGATCCCGTTCGGCCCCTCGGCCTGGCCCGATTTGTTGCTGGTGATCACCCACGAGGGCAGATCGGAAACAAGTCGCTCCTGTTGGCCATGCCACAATCGGCTCACGCCGCCCGTGGCACCGTAGCAGACGGTCGAGCCCAATACAATGAAGCATGGCCCCGGCCCGCCCCGACCGGCCTCGGCGACGTAGAGGGCGCCTTCGGGGCCCCACGCCAGGCCGCGCGGGTTCGCGAGACCGGTCATCACCGGAACGCCGTCGCTCTGGGTGAGCGGCGCCATGGCCGCCGTCGCGATCTCGTCGCGCGCGATCCTCGCGGGCGCGGACATCGCGGGCCGTGAATCCGCGCAGTCGGCGATGATCGTGGCGCCGAACAGGAGACAAAGCAGTCTCCGCAGGCGGGCGGGGTATTCCGATCGAGTTTTCATCTGGGCCTCGGGCGTCGAGTGAGGGGCACCGCGACCGTCGGCCGCGGCATTCATCCTCGTAAGGCGCACGACCTCCGAGAAAGCGGACATCCGTCATGTCCGCTTTATGGCGACTTCCGCGCGTTCAGCGTTTGAGGAGCACAGGATTGAACCCGGCCAGAGGAGGTCTCGATTGCGGGATGAGCGTAAGGCGGCCATTGTTGGGTCGCGCGCAGCCACTCGAGGAGAAGCCCGCCGATGCCACACGCCGCGGACATCACCGCTCAGCTTCAGGCATGGGTTGCGGGCGAACCGGCGGCGAGGGAAACGCTCTTCCCCCTGGTCTACGACGAGTTGCGGCGCATCGCCCACCGTCAACTGCAGCGCGAGTGGCACGGGCACACGCTCGATACCACGGCGCTTGTCCACGAGGCCTACCTCAAGCTCGTGGATCAGACGCGCGTGGGATTTACCGATCGCGCCCACTTCTTCGCCGTCGCGGCCCATGCGATGCGCCGGATCCTCGTGGACTACGCGCGCCGATACCTCGCCGACAAGCGCGGCGGGGCGCCACGGCGCGTGACGCTCACCGACGATATGCTCGTTGCCGAGGAGAGAGCCGACACGCTGCTGGCGATCCACGACGCCCTCCAGGAGCTCAGTCGCATCGACGAGCGGCTCAGCAGGGTGGTCGAATGTCGATTCTTTGGCGGTCTCACCGAGGCGGAGACCGCGGAAGTACTCGGCGTGACGGCGCGCACGGTGCGCCGTGACTGGACCAAGGCGAAGGGCTGGCTGCATCGGACCCTCAAATGAGTAGCGGGGAGTCGCGACGCACCGCCCTCTGGCGCGATGTGTTCGAGGCCGCCGATCGCGCCCTCGAGCTGCACGGCGCGGAACGACGTGCCTTTATAGATCAATGCCTCAATGACAACCCGACCGTTGGCGGCGAGCTGAAAGCACTGATCGAGAGCGGTGAGCACGAATCGGTGCTCGAGCATTCGGCTTCCGCCTTCTCGGCGCCCTTTCTCCACGAAGCAGATGCCGTCGGGGAACCCGGGATCGAGCTGCCTAACGGCGAGACGGCACACTTCGGCGCCTATCGCGTTCGTCGCGAGATCGGCTCGGGTGGCATGGGTACCGTCTATCTCGCCGAGCGGGCCGACGATCAGTTCCGGAAGGAGGTTGCGCTCAAGGTGCTGCCGCGGTGGAGGAGGGGAAATCGGGAAGGGCATCGGCGCTTTCTCGAGGAGCGGCAGATTCTGGCGAAGCTCGATCATCCGGGAATCGCGCACCTACTCGACGGTGGCGTCACCGCCGACGGCACTCCGTGGTTCGCCATGGAGTACATCGCCGGCGAACCGATCGATGCCTACTGCGAGACGAGACAGCTGACGGTCGACGAACGCCTCCAGCTCTTCTGCGACGTGTGCGACGCCGTGCAGTACGCGCATCGCAATCTCGTCGTGCACCGCGATCTCAAGCCATCGAACATCCTCGTCGCCTCGAATGGTCGCGTGGCGCTGCTGGATTTCGGCATCGCGAGGCTGTTGGCGGCGGAGGATGCGCTCACCGCCGAGGCGACGGTGACGGTGGACCGGCAATTGACGCCGCTCTACTCCAGCCCGGAGCAGCTTCGCGGCGAGCCGGTGTCCACCGCCGCCGACGTCTACGCGTTAGGCGTGCTGCTGCACGTCCTGCTCACCGGCACGAATCCCTATGGCCTGACGACGCTAGGCAGCTACGAAGTGGCGCACGCCGTGCTCGAGCGGGATCCCGAGCGGCTGTCGCTCTCGGCGGCGCGCGCCGGCAAGCCGCAGCTCGCGCGACGGTTGCGGGGCGATCTCGAGGCGATCGTCCTCAAGGCGATGGGCAGGGAAGCGGGCACACGCTACGCGACGGTCGAGCAGCTCGAGACAGACGTCATGCGATATCTCACCGGACTGCCCGTCCTCGCGCAGCCCGAGAGCCGGTCGTACGTGATGCGCAAGTTTGTCAGGCGGCATCGGACAGCGGTCGCACTTGCAGTTGTCGCAACGATGGTGCTGATCGCCTTCGCGGCCGTGATGACCGTGCAGCGATCGCGCATCCGCGACCAGGCGCAGCGCATCACGCGGGAGCGCGACCGCGCCGAGAACATCGGTCAGGGGTTCATGACCATCTTCCGCAACATCGCGCCGGGCGACAGCGGCATCACGGCGCGCGAGATGCTCGATAGCGCCACGTCGCGGATCAACGAGGAGCTAGTCGGCTATCCCGAGCAGCGCTCGCGGCTGATCTTCGAGATGGCGCGAGCCTACCATCGCATCGACCTGGAGAATAGGGCGGCGTCACTCCTCGAGGCGTCGCTCGCGCTGCGACGCAGCCTGCGTCCTCCGCCTGAGCGTGATATTGCCGAGACGCTCGATCTGCTCGGCGAGGTTCATCTCGCGCAGGGGATGGTCGCCGCCGCGGACAGCGACTACTCGGGCGCTCTCCAGCTACGCCGGCGCAATCTCCCGGGTCAGGATCCGCTAATCGCCCACACCCTCGTGGGCCTCGCGTCGGTACGTCGAGCCGAGGGAAAGCTCGGCGACGCGGATCGTTCCGCGCGCGAGGCGATCGAGATCGACCGCGCTGGCGGCAAGAGCGCGAGGGCACATCTCGCGCGCAGCATCAGCAGCCTTGCGGCGGTGCAGTTCGACCGGGGTGAGTACGCCCCCGCGGTCGAGCTCTATCGCCAGTCACTCGAGCTGTCTCGCGCCATCCGTCCTGAGGAGCACCCCGACGTCGCAACGGCAGTGTTGGATCTCGCCGCCGCGCTGAATGCCACGGGAGATAGCAGGGCCGCGGATTCGCTGATTCGCTACGAGCTCGCCCTTCATCGTCGCGTCGTCATGGGCGCCGTGCTCGCTGGTACGCAGCGCACGGCGACGACCGCCGAGGCAAGCGATGCGCCCGCTGCGATCGCCGCAATGGTAGATAGTACTCTCTCATCGAGCCCATCGACGGCGAGAGCGACGAGTGCGCCTCGCGCGTCGCGGCGGTCGCTGATTGCCTTCGTCACCGACCGAGATGGTCCCGACGCGATCGGAAATCTGGGTAATCAGGAGATCTACACCATGAACCCGGACGGCACCGATCAGCGGCGGCTCACGCACGACAAGGGGGCGGACGAGGGCCCGACATTCTCGCCCGATGGAAAGCGCATCGCCTTCGTGAGCCAGCGTGCCGGGGGATACGAGCTCTTCGTCATGAATGCCGACGGCAGCGACCAGCGGCAGCTGACGCACTTCACCGAGCTCGGTCGCGGCGCGCTCGCCCCGGCGTGGTCACCAGATGGCAAGCGCATCGCCTTCTCGACGCGTGTTCCGCCCATTGCCATCTACGTCATCAACGTCGACGGCACCGATGCGACAAAGGTGAGCGACGACGGAGGCGGCGCTTCCAATCCGGCCTGGTCTCCCGACGGGCGTATGATCGCCTTCAACAGCCGGCGGACGGGGAAGCCGCAGATCTACGTCATGGATGCCGACGGCAAGAACCTGCGCCGCCTAACGTCGAACGACGCCGCGGATCGGCAGCCGGCGTGGTCGCCCGATGGGAAGTCGATCGCCTTCGAGAGCGATCGCGACGGTCAAGCGAGGATTTATGTCATGGACCCCGCGGGGGGCAACCAGCGCCGCGTCAGCTCACCGCCAGGCGCGGACAGTCATCCATCGTGGTCTCCCGACGGCAGGCAGATCGTGTTCCACAAAACGGTGCTCGGCCATGGTCAGGTGTACGTCATGGACGCCGACGGCACCCACACGAAGCGCCTAACGGCTCTCTCCACGGTGGCGTTCAGCGGCTTCCCGACCTGGGGCTCGATCAGGCAATGAAGTGGCGGGGCGTCGCGGTGGTGCTGACGATCGCGGCGGCGTCGGTCAGCGCTCTTGAGGCGCAGACCATCAGCACGCTCGAGGGCGTGGTGCGCGACGAAACGGGTCATCTCGCGCGCGCACAGATCAGCGCCATCGACACCCTGACGGGCGAGCGCCGCCACGCCGTGACGAACGAGGGCGGCTTCTTCCGAATCATCGACGTCACGCCGGGACGCTACCGAGTGTCGGCGGCGTTCATCGGCCATGCTGCCGTCGCGCAGCAGATCGACGTCGTCGTGGGCGAGCGTGCCTACGTCGAGCTCGTGCTTCCCACGGCGCCGCTCATCCTCGATCAGGTCGTGGTGGAAAGCGATCGGCCCGGAAGCGCGGCCATCCAGCACATGTCGGTGTCGACCCAGATGCTGGCGGAGGAGATCAAGCGTCTCCCCCTCAACACGCGGAACGTGATGGACCTCGCCGCGGTGGCGCCGGGGATCCGCTCCTTTCAGCCTGTTGCCGGCCACGCGCTCCCCGCCGCGGGATCGCTGCGCGACGAGCGCGCGATCAATCTCTACATCGATGGCGTGGAGATGAAGAATCTCAACAGCACGAACATTGTCGGCTCGCCGGCAAATGGGTCGCTGATCCCGGTGGACGCGCTGGAGGAATATCACGTTCTGCTCAATCCCTACGACGCCGAGTACACGCGCGGCGCCGCGTACATCATCAGCGCCGTGACGTTGCGAGGGACGAACGAGACCCATGGCTCCGCCTTCGGATTCATTCAGAACAGGGATTTCATCTCCGTCACGAGCTTTCAGCGCGGCATAGCCAACTTCGCGAAGCCTAACGTGAATCGTCGGCAGGGCGGCTTCAGTCTGCGCGGTCCCGTCGTGCGCGATCGACTCTTCTATGCGCTGAGCTACGAGGGCTCCGCGACGCACAACTACGTCGCGGTCGTGCCGGGCAGGCCGGCGGCCGATCCCACCTACTGGGACGGCTATGCGGGAGTGTTCGATGCACCGGGCCGCAATCACGCCGCCCTTCTGCATTCGACCTTCATTGTGAACGACGCGAACACCCTCGAAGCGATCGGCTCCTCGCGTCGCTTTACCGGCGAGTCGGGCTTCGGCGGGATTCAGGCGCAACAGTCGGCAACGGCGCAGAACTACACCGTCAACACCATCAACCTCCGTCACCGCTGGCTGCCGGCGTCAGGCCTCGCGAATGAGCTCAGCTTCCAGTTCGTCGGTTGGACGAGTGCCGACGACCCGCTCGTGAACGGGCCGACGTTCAACTATCCGACGCTGACCATTGGACGCGCGGACGCGACGTTCGAGATTCACGAGAAGCAGCTTCGCGTCATCGATCGGCTCACGTATCCGATCGGGAACGGCCCCGGAAGCCATCTCCTCAAGCTCGGCGTGGAGATGTCGCGCGTTTCAGCCGATCAGTTCTCTCCCACGAGCAGCCAGGGCGTGTTTCGCTTCAGGACGGAGACGGGGAGTCCCGATCAGGCGACTATCGGTGTTGGCTTCTTCGATCCGTCATCGGATCGCGACGCGCTGAGCAGTCTCTCCGGTTGGATCGCCGGCGGCTACGTCAACGACGAGTGGCGGGTGACGCCACGTCTCCTGTTCAACCTCGGCGTGCGCTACGACGCCGAGATCCACACGATGAACAACGATTTCACCGTGCCGTGGGCAAGCGACACCCGCATCAACACGCGGCCGGAACTTCAGGGTTTGCTCAATCGCGGGAACCGCAAGGACGATCTCGACAACTTCGCTCCGCGCGCGTCGGTGTCCTGGGACGTGACGGGCAAGCGGCACGCATTCCTGCGGGGAGGCCTCGGGGTGATGTACGACCGCATTCCGGGCTTTGTGCCCTTTGGCGAGAAGCAGAGCGCGAGCTGGCACATTTATACCTTCACGAATCCCACCACCGTCGACCCCGCCGAGCTCAGAAATCGGGTCATTGCCGGCAGTGGCACGCCGGTTCCTCCGGCGATCATGCTGCTTCCACACCGCATGGATGTGCCCGAGAACAGACAGTGGTCGCTGGGCTTCGGCGTTGCCGTTGGGCGCGGCCTCACCCTCAACACCGACTACATCGATCAGCGAGTGCGGCATCTCTATGCGCCGGTGAATCTGAACTGGCTCGACCTGTCGCAGACGCCGGCGAAGCGCGCCCTCTCGACTGCGTATGGGAACATCACCGTCTGGGGAGATTCCGCTCGCGCGCGCTATCGTGGCCTGCTCACGACGGTCGCGTACCGACGAGACACGACGTTGTCACTCACGCTCGCGCACACGCTCGCGTCGTCGACCGCCGACTGGGACGTGCAGACGACTGCGCTCCCGGCGATTGCGGCGAAACAGTACTACGTGATGCAGCGGACGAGTGGCGATGAGCGACACCGATTCGTGCTCTCGGGCGGCATGGCGGTGGGCCACGGTCTCGCGCTGTCGACGGTGGCGACGGCGGCCAGTCCGCAGCCGTATCGAACGACCGTCGGCCAGGACGTCAACAGGGACAATCTTCTCGACGACGACTGGATCGACGGCAAGCGCTACCGCGTTCCGCCTAACGTCTGGAAGAACTGGTACCGCGTCGTTGACGTTCGGGTGACGAAATCGATCGCCTTGGCGCGGGGCGCGCGGCTCTCGGTGATCGCCGAGGGATTCAACATCTTCAACACCGACAACTATTCCGGGTATTTCGGCGTCCATCGCAGTGCGACTGGCGAGCTCCGCCCCGACTTCGGAACGCCGAGCGGGATCTACGCGACGCGGCAGTTGCAGTTAGGGAGCAGCGTGGAGTTCTGATCAGGGAATCTCGGACGGTGATTCCAGCCTTCGCCCGACTTCCACTCGCTGCGGCAGCTTTCATTCTTCGTCACATCCCTGTTGTTACTGCGCGGCCTGAATCGACGTAGGAGCGGTCACGCGTTATGGCGACCTTCTCGAAGCGCTTCCCGCGGTACCTCGCCTTCGCGTCGGAAGACACACCGCTGAGGATCAGCCGGATCCCACTGGCACATCTTCGCGCTGCTTGCGCTGAGCGCGGGCTCCTGGAAGGAGATCGCGTGCGCCGCATCGGCGCGTTCACCGATCACATCCTGCTACGGGGACCGAATGGTGCTCGCATTCTGCTGGAGAGCCGTCTGGCAGCGGCGGTCGAGATCGAGCCGGCAGCGCTTGTGAGGCTATGACAGTCGTCGCGGACACCGGGCTGACAATCGGTGCCGAGCTCGATCGGATGGTCGATTTCGGGCCGGATATCCCCATCGCGGGATCGCTGATCGAGCGCGAGCGTTTCGCGGCTCTGCAGCGGCGACTGGCCCCCCTGGTGACCCATGTCTTTCCCGATCGCCACGCCGAGCAGACGGTAGTTGTCATTCCGAGCATGTCCCTTCCGCCCGAAGAACTACTCAAGCTCACCGGCGCGAATCAGTACGAGGAGCGACTGCTCTGCCTCCTGATGCTCCTGCGGCAGCCGCGTACACATGTCGTGTACGTGACGAGCCAGCCAATCGCGAGCTCGGTCATCGACTACTATCTCCATCTTCTCCCTGGCATCCCCTTCAGTCACGCGCGCCGCCGCCTGACGCTGCTCAGCTGTTACGACAGCTCGCGCGAGGCGCTGACGAACAAGATTCTGGCACGGCCGCGCCTCGTGGAGCACATCCGAGCCGCTGTCATCAACGATCGGGTTGCGCACATGACGTGCTTCATCGGCACGCCGGCGGAACGGAGCCTCGCGGTCCGATTGGGGATTCCATTGTACGCGTGCGATCCGGACCTTCGGCACCTCGGTACGAAGAGTGGGAGCCGCGAGGTTCTGCGGCGCGCGGGCGTCACACCGCCGTCAGGATTCGAGCGACTGCGGGACATCGAGGATGTCGCCGAGGCGCTCGCGGCCCTCAAGCGTGATGTGCCGACGCTGCGTCGCGCGGTCGTGAAGCTCGACGAAGGCTTCTCGGGAGAAGGCAACGCCGTGTTCTCGTTCGACGGCGCTCCCGATGGGCCAGGCCTGACGAGCTGGATCTCATCGGTGCTTCCAGTGAAGCTCCGCTTCGAAGCGGTCGGCGAGTCATGGGACGGCTATGCGCACAAGTTCGGGACGATGGGCGGCATCGTCGAAGCCTTTCTCGAGGGCGACGAAGTCCGGTCCCCGTCGGTGCAGTGTCGCGTGGACCCGTTAGGCAGAGCATCCATCATCTCCACCCACGATCAGCTCCTCGGCGGACCGTCGGGCCAGATCTATCTCGGCTGCACCTTCCCGGCGGATGAGGCGTATACCGGAAGTGTGCACAGCCAAGGGTTGCGTGTCGCACGGCAGCTCGCGTCGGAGGGCGTCATCGGCCGCTTTGGCGTCGACTTCGTGTCGGTGCGTCGTGGCCGGCAATGGAAAACGACGCCAATCGAGATCAATCTCCGCAAGGGTGGCACGACGCATCCATTCCTGATGCTGCAATATCTCACGGATGGTACGTATGATCCGGACACGACGACGTATCGCACTCCCACCGGACGTGCCTGCCATTACTACGCGTCGGACAATCTCCAGAATCCCGCGTACGTGGGACTCACACCGGACGACCTGATCGACATCGCGGTCGACAACGACCTCCACTTCGACACGGCGGCGCAGCGTGGCGTGATGTTTCACCTCATCGGCGCCCTCTCAGAGCATGGCAAGCTCGGCGCGGTCTGCGTCGCGGAGAGCCGCGCGAATGCCGAGCGTCTCTTTCACGAAATGGTGGCCGTCCTCAATCGCGAGACAGGCGTCCCACTGCGCGAGCACGGCGAGCCCACCTAGAATGCGAACCACAAATACGCGTAGAGCGTGTTGTTATCGCTCGCGTTTCGGCCCGCACCGTCGTAGCCGTTCGAGGCACCATTGAACTTCTGGTACGCGACATACTGCAGGCCCAGCCGAGTGTTCTGCCACGGATTGAATACGACCTCTCCCGTCAGGCCCGACGAGTTCGGGCTCCCGGTGCCGCTCCCGACGACAGGAGATGGCGAATACAGCAGGGCATCCGACGTCCCGGAAGTCAGAAAATAGCCGAGCGTCATGCCGCCTCGCAGCGATGGGAGCCATGAGAAGTTGGCCTTGAGCGTGTTGAGCGAGTTGGAAATCACCGAGGCCGTCGGCGTCGCGCCGTTCACCGAACCATTCAGACGCCCGCGCTCATGGATGTACGCGGTGCGTCCGATAAGCACCGCATCTCCGATTTTCTGCTCGAGCTGGGCATCGACGCCGACGTCGGCGTAGCTGTTCGTCGGCCCGGTGATGCCCGTCGGGAAGAGCTCCGACGAGAGCCCGAACGTCCCCAGCATGGCGTACGTCCGAGCCGACTGGTGCTGCACCGCCAGGCGCCAGTACGGTGCGACACCCTTGGTGGTGTTGCTGGCTGTGCTGTCCAGCGGCTCGTGCATGCCCTGTGGCGCCGAGCGATACGCTGACACTTCAGCGTACAGCAGATTGTTCCAGAGGGAATACGCCCCCATGCCGACGACACTCTGCGCGAGCGTTCCATCGATCAGCGTGGCCGCCATCGGCGTCGGCGCCACCGCCGAACCGATGAACGGGTAGGCCCACGCCGGCGTCGTGTTCCATACATCCTGAACCGACGGATTGTTGTTGACGGTGAGCCCGAACACCATATCGCGGTCCGCGACGCTCATGTGCTTGGCGTAGCGCACGTCGATGTTATCGATTCCAAAGCTCCCATCGGTAGACGCATAGGTGAACTGGGTGAACGCGCCGACATTCGGCGTCACCTGGCCCGATAAAAAAAGACTGAACTGCTGCGGAAAATCGGCGGTGTTATTCTGTGTTTGCGGCTGTGCTTTCGTGGCGCGCGTGAACGACGTAACGACCATCGCCGATGCCGGCGGTATTGGCGCGAGCTTGAGTGTCTCGCTGCCTGAGGTGTCGGTCGGCTGGCCGATCGTCTGCAGACCGGTCAGGGTATAGCCGTTCAGCTTGAACAGCCGGCCGAACGGTGTGAGTTGAGGAAATTGGTAATGGCAGGCGCTGCAGGCGAGCTTGGTCTGCCGAGAAAAGCTGGGAATGCGCGCGTGGATCCTGGCCAGGGCCGCGTACAGCGAGGCCGGCGCGATCACGTGGTCGGCGCTGATGCCACTCACGAATTCCGGTGCGCCGGCTGGACGTGGTCGTGTCGCCGAGCGGCCGTGCGTCCCGTCGGCCCGGGCCCCCTGAACGGCGCCGGCGCTGAGGACGATGAGGAGGACGTGAAAGGGAAGGGGGCGCAGCACGACGCGGACATGAGACACGGCGACCTCGCGATGTGTAGTGCATGAGGCCCGACAGCGGGTGCGAATGGCAGGGCTCGTATCGACGGCCGCAACGATACGTGCGGGGCATTTCGTCCGGCGTCGGGGAAACCCCGACCACCTTCCTGTTTGTGATTTCTTAATCAATGTCGAGGAAGACACCCTACCATCGCTGCCCGACGCCCTTACAGACTGTGCGCCCCTCACTCTGTACTATCTCGGCAGGGCGCAAGAGGGTTCACCTCAGCGCTAACTCGTGCTTTTCCTCGGAGGTCCCATGTTCCGCGTCTCATACATCGTCGGCGCAACCCTAACGACGCTGGCCCTGGCCGCGACATCTGCCGTCGCGCAGAGTCCGATACATGCCACTTCTCACATCATCGTGGTGACGCTCGTAGAGCACGGCGGGAGCGTGCCGTACGCGTTCGATCCCGCCAATGTCCAGGTGCAGCGCGGGGACACCCTGCGGTTCCTGCAGTCGGCGGATACGCCACACAACGTGCGATTCACGAAGGAGCCCGGTGGCGCGAAGTTGGGCGGCGCAACGACCGGTCCGTACCTGGTCGCGAAGGGACAGAAGTATGATCTGGTCATCGACTCGCGCTTCGTGGACGGTAACTACACGTTCGTCTGCGATCCGCACGAGGCGATCGGCATGCACGGCTCGGTGACGGTCGTGAGCACCGCTACGGCCGCTGGCGGTAAATAAAGGAAGACGAGCCGAAGTGGCCGTGGCCAGGGAACACGTACGTCGTCGTCGTCAGCCTGTTCTCGGCCACGGCGCGCGCGAGATCGAGCGTGCTCAGTATGCCGACAAGCTTCCCGTCCGCGACGACGAGCACGCGATGAATCGACCGCGCGCGCATGAGGTCAGCCGCCGTGCGCACGCTGTCGTTAGGTGCGAGCGTGATCGGGTCGCGCGTCATCACCTCGTCGACGGTGTGCGCGTCGAGCAGACCGGCTTCCCCCCGTCCCCCCATACGATCGACGACGTCGCTACCGCCGCCCGCGAAGAGGTCCGTGTAGTACGACCCAGGAATGACGTCCGCACGCTCCGCCGCGTATTCACCCGCGGTCTCGCTCCACACCGAGTCGTCCGCCGCCTCGGCCACGACCCCGGGTGTCGAGCCGGCAAGTTCGAGAATGTCGCTCGCCGACACGACGCCGACGACTTCATGGCCGGACACGACCGGCGCGCCGCTGATGTGATTCGTGCTGAACAGCTCCACTGCCTCGCGGAGAGTCGTCTCCGGCGTCACGGTGATGACGTCTCGCGTCATGATCTCCGAAAGCTTGAGCATTGCGCACCTCCAGTCGTCCCGGCAGTTGGCCCAGTCATTCCACTCTGCCTGCACAATGCTCGATCGCCACGCGCGTGGCAGTCCGCATTTCTCGGGATTCGCTGTAGGTAATTCGCCGTGCCCAGGATCACATCATCGAGTATGATGTGTCGGGGGTCATCGCTGATCTGCCGGTCACATGCGTACGGTATCTCGCCACCAGCGCCGCCGGCGTGGTCGCGTTGGCGACGAGAGCTGTCCATCGCGTCGTGAGCATCCAGTCGTCGAAGAAGCGGCCGAGATCATACGTCGATGAGTGCCTGGCAAACTCGATAAAGTCGCGCGTCCTCCCCCCCGACGAGAAGCGCTGGTAGTAGCCGCCGACGATACGGTTGAACTCCTTCTGGCCAACCAGATCGTACAGAGTCGCGAACATCAGCTGGCCCACCGAGTAGGACCTATCGGTCATTTTCGCTGAGCCGTACTCGATGAACGGCACGTGCTGCAACGTGGAGTCCGTTGCGACGGACCGCTTCACGCGGTCCAACAGGCGCGACGTGACATCGGCGCGCTGCGTCCAGTGATCGACCTTCTCCTGGAGAAGGTACTGCATGAACATGGCGAGCCCCTCATTCCAGCGCGGCGACGGACTCTCGCGATCTGTCACATTCCACAAATGGGAGAGCTCGTGATACAACTCGCCCAGACGTCCTGCATCGCGGAACGCCGAAGCGGTCTGGATGATTCCGCCCACGACATCGGCTTGCGAGCCCCATCCGTCGGGGATCTCGGTCACAGTTAGGCTCGGCTGCGAATGCAGCGGCCCAAACCATTTGCCGAGCATAACGAGGGCGGATTGCGTCGCTCGCATCAGGCGGCGCGCGCCGAGGCTGTCCTCTGGCGAGAAGAAGACACGCACGCCGTTCGTGTTGAGCGTGTCGAAGCGGGCGATCACGATGTTGAGGAAGGGTGACGCGCCCTGTGACGTGTAGCTCCAGGTCGCGGTGCCGTCAGCATTCACGACACGCGTGCAGTTGCCGCCCGTCGCCACGAGATACTTCGCCGGCACGCGCACGGAGGCGTCGTAGGTGAAGTCAGGCCGGGGTCGCCGCCGATTCGCCTCGTCGCTCACGCCACCGAGCTCGGGAAAGGCGAGCGCATCGGCGCGAATGATCGACAATGTGGTATCGATGCGATCCTTCACATAGAGCCATCCAATTTCGGTGTAGCCCACGAGATTGCCGGCGTAGGCGACGCGAATGCTCGTGCGCGCGCCGGGCGCAATCGGTCGGCCGATGTCGACGATGGCCTGAGTCACCTGGCGCATGGGGTCGTCGCGAAAGCGGACGACGTCCTGAGTGAACCCGAGCATCGCGCCGGAGGTATCGGTGACCCGCGAGACCTCCATCAAGCGATTGAGAAGCAGCGAGACGCGTGACGCCGGTGCGTTCGTCCAGTTCTCGAGATCGAGCGTCATCGTCCCCGCCAGCGACTGGGCCGGGTAGTCGAGCGCGATCGCGAGCGCGGCGTGGCGGACGACGAACGGCTCCGGCTCGCCCGTCTGGGCGGTGAGCGGCAATGCGACCGCGCCGCCGAGGATGAGCGGAACGACGAGGGCAGTGCGACTGGCTCTCATGCAGCGCTCCGTGGAGACACTGCAAGTATGCTGAAAATTCAGCGGCGACGCAAGTCGGAACTTAGTCGTTAGGCCGTGACGAGCGTCGAGTGACTCGCTCTCATTTCAGAGCGGCGTTACTCTCTTGCGCTGGGACCGGCCGAATCAGGCCCGGACCGGCAGCACGACCTGTCATCTGGTTAAAAGCACGAGCGCTTGCTTCGGCGCCGTCTTCGAACACCCGTCCGATGATCGACAGCGCCTCCGCCATCCCCTCCTCGGGAACACCGCGCGCATTGCGACGAACGATCCGTTCCGTCTCCTCGCGAAGAATCGTCCACTCACGCATGAGCGCATTCGCGGTCCAATTGAGCTGCGCGCGATGTCTGCCATGGCACTCGGCGATCAGAAATTGAATCTTGGCAGCGTCGCTCACGACGACGCTGGGCTCCCCGCGCGCGCCTTCGATGGCTTCGAGCATCGCCGCAATGTCGGCGACGTAGGTCCCGAGATGATCGGTGAGCTGATAGCGACGCAGCCTCTGGCTTTCCTCGACGATCCCGTCCTCGTGCAGCCGGTTGACGAAGGCTTCGAGGAGGGTGTCGAACTCCCGGTCGAGTATCCTCGCAACATCTCCAAGACCAAGCAGACGGGTTGCGCTCTCGGGAGAATCAGCACGCCACTTCGTCTCGCGTTTCACCGCCGTGCTGGCGTCGGGCAGCCATAACGTGAAAACCGATCCTTTCCCAGGCTCGCTGCGAACGCAGAGGTCACCCTTCATGAGCCGCGCCAGACGCCGGCTGATCGTCAGGCCCAGCCCGGATCCTTCCTTCGTTCTCGTCCGGCCTCCCTCGACCTGTACGAAGGGATCGAAGATCGTGCTGAGCTTTTCCGGAGGAATGCCTATGCCGGTATCGGAAACGCGGAGGTAGCACCACGGCCCGCGCCCGGTCAATGGAGTCTCTTCATCGGGCCGTGAGGAAACACCCCACGTCACCGTGACCGTGCCGCCAGCATCCGTGAATTTCAGCGCATTGTTGAGGAGATTGATGATAATTTGCTTAACCCTGTCGACGTCCCCCTCGTAGCCGATGCTGCCGCCATCGGGTCCGTTGGCCTGGAGCGATATGCCGCGACGCGCGGCCGCCGGCCGTATCAGATCCAGCGCCGATTCGACCGTGCGGCGCGGCCGGCCAATTCCACGATTGAGGGAAAGCCGCCCCGCTTCCACCTTCGCCAGATCGAGTATCTCGTTGACCAATCCCAGCAGATGCCGCGCGCTCGCCTCGATTCTCGTTATGCTCCGGCGCTGGTCCGCGGAGAGTGCTCCCTTGATCTCGAGATCGAGGAGCTCCGAGTAGCCGATGATGGCGTTCAGCGGCGTGCGCAGCTCATGGCTCATGAGCGCCAGGAACTCGGATTTTGCCTGATTCGCTGCTTCGGCCTCGACACGCGCCACTCGCTCGCGGTTCAGTTGCGCCGTGCGCTCCTCCGCGCGCCGCCGATCGGTGATGTCGCGCAGGGAAATCAGATGCGCCGAGCTATCCTCCCAGTCGATCTCCACCGAGCGCAGCTCCGCCGTGACCGTCTGTTGATTCGGACGAACGACGTCGACCTCCGCGGCTTCAGAGCCTACAAGGGGAAAGCCGAGATCACGATCGATCAGGTCCGACATCGGTCGGCCAAACAACCGTTCGGCCGCTGGATTGGCGAACCGGATTATGCCACCGCTGTCTACGATGACGACGCCATCCGCCATCCGCTCGATGATCGAGCGAAGGCGTTTTTTCTCCGAGGGGACTTCCCTGCGTTCGTCAGCCAATGCGCGGCGCTGCCAAGCCTTCCGAGGCTTACGGTAACGAAGGATAGGGGTTCAGGAGCGGTCACCTCGCCGAGAGTCAAGGTCCGTGCCTCGGAGCGGCTGGCTGATACCGAGCGTGCATTGCCGTCCTGAGCCTTGGTCCGATAGATGCGTAAATCTGACCCAGTTTGTCGAGCAGGCGTTCTCCCTCCTTCCGGTGTGAGCGCCAGGATGGTTCGTTTCCTGAACCACGACACCCCGGGGACTGCCCGACAGCGGTAGAGCACTTCACACCGTGCCGAGACACCCACGTGGCTAAGGACGAACCAGCTGCCGTACCGGCTGAAGGCTCCGCCGGCTCTGTGGAGCCGTCGAAATTTCGGCTGAAGCTCTTCGTTGCTGGCGCGGATTCGCGCGCTCAGGCGGCAATCGCGAATCTTCGTCGCATTTGCGATGAGGAGTTGCCGGGACGATACGAGCTCGAAATCATCGATGTCCTCGAACAGCCCGAGGAAGCGGAGCACGCGAGGATTCTCGCGACGCCGACCCTCATAAAACAGCTTCCACCGCCATTGCGACGAGTGATTGGAGATCTCTCCGATCGGGACAGGCTGTTGCTCGGGCTCGAAATCAGATCATCACCCTCGACTGTCAAAACGGAAACCGCGTGACATGAGCGACAACATTGACGAACTGGCTGTCGAGAAAGTGTCGACAGGGATCCCGAGCTTCGATGTCATTGCGAAGGGCGGCATCCCGGTCAATCGAACGACGCTGGTGGCCGGCACCGCCGGCAGCGGCAAGACAATCTTCGCGGTTCAGTTTCTCATCGCCGGGATCACCGAGCTCGATCAGCACGGCGTCTTCGTGACGTTCGAGGAGTCCGCGAACGACATTCGACAGAACATGCGGAGTTTCGGGTGGGATCTCGCGAGGTGGGAGCGGGAAGGAAAGCTGGTGATCGTCGATGCCTCTCCCGATCCCCACGTCGAGATCGTGGAAAGCGGCAGCTTCGACCTGAGCGCGCTCCTCGCCCGCGTCCAACACGCGGTGCGGAAGGTCGACGCGAAGCGTGTCGCGCTCGACTCGTTAGGTGCGATCTTCTCCCAGTTCTCGGATCAGACGATGCTGAGAAAGGAGCTCTTTCGCATCGCGTTTGCGCTGAAGGGAATGGGGGTCACGGCGTTGCTCACCGCCGAGCGGACACAGGATTACGGGCCCGTCGCGCGCTTCGGCGTCGAGGAGTTCATCGCCGACAACGTCATGATCCTCCGCAACGTGCTCGAAGACGAGAATCGGCGACGGACGGTAGAGATCCTGAAGTTCCGTGGCACCGATCATCAGAAGGGTCAATTTCCCTTCACGATCGCCGCCAAGTTGGGAGTGGTCGCCATCCCGCTGTCCGGGATGCAGCTGCGACAGAAATCGTCGAACGTCCGCGTTTCCTCGGGGAATCCCGAGCTCGATAAGATGTGCGGAGGCGGCTTCTATCGGGATTCTGTCATCCTCGTCTCCGGCGCGACTGGCACGGGCAAGACATTGACCGTGACGCAGTTCATGCAGGGCGGCGCCAGCGTCGGCGAGCGCTGCCTGCTATTGGCGTTCGAGGAAAGTCGGGATCAGCTCTTTCGGAATGCGAATGGATGGTCCGTCGACTTCGAGAAGATGGAGCGCGATGGTCTGCTGCGCGTGGTCTGCGAGTATCCGGAGCTCGTGGGGCTCGAGGATTGGTTGCTGGCCATACAGGAAATCATCAAGGAGTTCAAGCCGAAGCGGGTGGCGCTCGACAGTCTGTCGGCACTCGAGCGGGTCGGGACCATCAGAGCCTTCAGAGAATTCGTCATCAGTCTCACGTCGTTCATCAAGCATCAGGAGATCACGGGCCTCTTCACCGCAACGACGCCGACACTGATGGGCGGAACGTCGATCACCGAGGGTCATATTTCTACGCTGACCGACTCGATAATCTTGTTGCGCTACGTCGAGATGTTTGGGGAGATGAAGCGCGGTCTCACGGTGCTGAAGATGCGCGGCTCGGTACATGACAAGCGAATCCGCGAGGTGACGATCGACGAGACGGGCATGCATCTGTCGCGGCCATTTCGAAATGTCACGGGCATTCTCGCTGGCGCGCCGGAGTATGTTTCGCCCGCCGACCTGGAGAGGGCATGGACCCACTTCGACGAGCGGGTGGCGATGTCGGACGGTCAGCCGAGGACGGCGAACCCGACGCGTCGCGAGAGTGACCGCGGGGAAGAGCGCTCGTGATCGAGTTGTCGGTGCTCGGTGCTCTGCGGCCGAGATCACGGTCGAATAGCACGGGAGCATGAGCTCAGACAATCTCGAGGTGGTCACATATGCACCGCTCAATGCCGAGACGCCGCGCGAACAGTTGAAGGACGCAATCACGCCCGCGGCCAGCGTCTACGTCCGTACGAATTTCGATGTTCCACATCTCGACGTCACACATCATCAGATCCTCGTCGACGGCGCGGTTGCGACGCCGTTCGCCATTCGAGTGGCTGAGCTGCGTCAGCTCCCCACCGTGGCGCTCACGAGCACGATGGAATGTGCCGGGAACGACCGCCTGAGCTTACGGCCGGTGCCGGGCGGAGAGCCGTGGACGGGAGGGGCGATCAGCACGGCGCACTGGTCCGGTGTCCCTCTTCGCGCGTTGCTCGAGCGAGCCGCGATCACGCCAGGTGCGGTCGAGGTGCTCGTCGAGGGCGGTGATCGCGGTGAGCGCGCCGATTCGCACGAGCCCGTGACCTTTGCCCGTTCATTGCCAATCGCCGACGCGCTCTCGCCGAACACGCTGCTCGGGCTCGAGATGAACGGCGCGCCCCTCACGCCGGAACACGGCGCGCCGGTGCGACTCGTGGTGCCGGGCTGGTATGGCATGGCGAGCGTGAAGTGGGTGACCCGCGTCCGCGTCCTCACAACGCCTTACACCGGGTATTTTCAGACCCGTCGATACGTCTATCAGAGCGGCGATCGCACGGAGCCGGTGACGCGCATGCTCGTGAAGTCGATCATCGTGGCACCCGGCGAAGGCAGCGTCCATAATCGCGGTCCGATCAATGTTTGGGGATGGGCGTGGTCGGGCAGTGCTGCGATCAATCGCGTCGAGCTCGCGGTCGGCGACGGTGAGTGGCGCGAGGTGGAGGTCGAGGCACCGGCGTCGCCACATGCCTGGTCGCGCTGGCAAACGGTCATTCTCCCAGAACGGCCGGGGCGGCACGTGCTGCGCACTCGGGCGACTGACGCGACGGGAGCGACTCAACCGGACGCCCCGGTGTGGAATCAGCTTGGCTACGGCAACAACGCCGTCCAACCTGTCGTGATCGACGTGCGGCGTACCGAGCCCTGAGGTCAACCAGAAGTCGATCGATGCAGAACTGGAATCTCGTCGCGGAGGGTCTTGTCCGCGACGGCCGCCGCGACGACGCCATCCGCGTCCTCGAGCTCAACAAGGAATTTCATCCCGGCTTGCCCTCCGCTTGGAACAAGCGCGATCCTGCGTGACCAAACGTGAAAGCACCTCAGCCGGTGAATATCAATTTGTCGTCCATTCAATATTGTTCAAATACAAGGCGGGCAAACTATTGGCGGAAGTTCCGGTAAGAGTCACCACAAAGAGAGTGGGATAGTTGATCGTGCAAGTCGGCAAGGGCACTGAAATGTGGGTAAAGCCGCTCTGGCTCAACGACCCAGGGCTCAACTGTACCCAATTCGGGCATCCATTACCCGCCGAGACGCCGATCCCGGCATAGGCCGAAGCCGGCTGACCCAGCATGATGTCGAATTCCAAATGGCCATTGGCATAACCACTTTGATTTTCGGAGTTGAGCAACTGAACCTTCGTAACCCAGCTTCCGAAGAGGACGCCTGAACCGGATCGCGGCATTCCATCGATTTCCAAAGTGTTCGACACTGTGGTTTGATGGGTGAAGCCCTGATCCGAGATGGCCATTCCTCCCGTGCCGCAATTACCCGCCCAGCATCCCAGAGCTCCATTTTGCCAGATGACTTGTGCGGTTGGAGTTGGGCTGGATGGAGTACTGCTTCCGCAAGACCAAACAGAGGCAGCGCCCGTGGCTGAGAGAACAGCCAGAGTCACCGACATTCGCAATTTCATAATATTCTCTCTCTGGGAAAACTAAAAAAGCACATGCGCTAGGAACGCCGGTCGTAGAGGGGCCGTCATCTACTCGAGAAATGCCTGGAGACGCTCTCGGAGTAGCCCAACCGCTTCAAACACTCTGCTGACGAGCGAGACCTCGCTGCTGCAACACGTGCTGCAGACTAATCGTCCGTTCGGAGTGTCCACGCACAACAACTCATTCTTAGCGCCGCCTATCTCACCCTCTCGATGCCTAACGGGACTCGTTCCCCGCGCTCGTCCAGCAGGATTCTTGCGACGGAGTCGGCGATCCGCTCGCCAACGCGACCGTAGTCACCGCCGGAGGCGGAGTCGACAACCCGAAAGGCCCAGACGTGGCCGCGGTCACTCGACCGCACCAGCTGCGCGAACAGCTCGAAACCGTTAGGCGCTCGCCGCACGACGCCGGAGAGGGCGAAGCGGGCGCCAATCCGCGCGCGTATGGTGTCAATCGGCGTCCGCGAGCCGAACTGGCGCGTCAGGGCTGGTCCAATGATCACGACCGTGCGAGCTGCGCGTGTTGTGGCGCGTTCGACGATAACGTCAGCGAGAGCGTCGCGGTAACTCCTCAGGCCCGTCACGCTCGAGTCGATGTCGAATGGAACGATGGCAAGCAGGGGCGTGCTCGCCGAGACTCGGTGACTGCGCCAGGCGACGAGGCCACCAACGACGATCAACACCGCGGCAATTGCCGCGGGCAGCCAGGCACGATGAACCCGCCGCGTCTTTGAATCCGACGCTGGGGCGCTCCGTTCTCGGGAAACGGGGAAGCGGAAGCGATAACCCCGTCGCGGGAGGGTCTCGATGTACTTTGGGTTCGACGCGTCGTCACCGACGGCAATTCGCAACTGCCGAACGCAGAAGCTGAGCCCCTGATCGAACTCGACGGTCGTGTCGGGCCAGAGTTGACGACGAAACTCTTCACGACCGATTACCTCGCCGGGCTGCTCCACCATCAGGCGAAGCACCTGGGCGACCTGCGGTGTCAATCGCTCGATGTCACCGTTATCCCGCGTCAGCTCGCCAGTCGCGGGATCGAAGGAGAAGCCTCCGAAATAGAACATCGCCCAACATATCACTCGGCGACGACTCTCGCCGTTTCGTCCGCCTCGCCAATCGAGCTCTCATCGACAGCTCAGAGAAAACTCGAGGGCGCCGCATGGAGGATCGTGGCTCCGATCATGATCGTTCATCATCCGATGATGCGAGAGTCTCATGGCGCACGACCGTCGTTCGTTCCTCAGTTTCGGAATCGGCACACTCGTGGCCGGCGCAATCGGCCCGCACCGTCTCACGGCACAAATGCGGCTGGAGAAAGGCACGGCGCTGCCCGCACTGTTTCCCCGCCAGGACCCGGTCGCGGTCGAGGAGATGGTCAGGGTCGCTCACTTCGATCTCGGGCGGGTCAAGCAACTCGTCGAAGCACGACCGTCGTTGGCGAAAGCTGCCGTCGATTGGGGATTCGGCGATTGGGAGGACGCACTCGGCGCGGCCTCACACTCGGGCCGCGACGACATTGCACAACTGCTCATCGCTCACGGAGCCCGGCCGACGCTTTTTTCCGCTACCATGATGGGGCAGCTCGACATCGTGAGAGCCTTCGTCGAGAGCGCACCGGGTTGCCAAGGCATATTTGGACCGCACAGCATCACCCTCCTGGCCCACGCCCGCGCCGGCGGCGGGCGCGCGATCGCGGTGCGCGAGTACCTCGAGAGGATTGGCGGTGCCGATCCGCAGCTCGCCGGCAAGATCGCACTGAGCGAAAGCGAGCGCGCGAAGTACGTCGGGACCTATGCCTTCGGAGCAAGTGCCGAAGACGTCCTCAATGTCGCCAGCGACAAATCTGGCCTGTCGATCACACGTCCTGGATTGCCATTCCCACGCGGACTGACCGCGGTTGGACGTGACGAGTTCGTGCCGATGGGCGCCGAGTCGGTGGGGGTCCGGTTCGCGTTTCGAAGCGACGGGGTGACCGAAGTGCGGGTGTTCGATCCCGACCTTGTCGTGGCGGCCGAGCGACGATCATCGTAATGCGGGCGGAGCGCACCTAACGGCGGTCGAGCGGCCTGAAGCGGCTGTTCCGAATCGCCGCACCTAACGACCACGCTCCTGGCTCGCCGACGGCGAAGGTCGCGAAGCACATGGCAAGGACAAGATGGTCGAGCGCCGCGCCGAAGTATTGCCACGGCGCGACATGCGGCCCCGGATAATTGGACGAGAAGAGTAACGCGAGCATGTAGATCACGCCGGCGACGCTAGCGGTGCGCACGAGGACCCCGAGGACCAGCGCGACCCCGATCGCGAGCTCGCCATAGGCGACGAGAAAGGCGATTGCGATCTGGTGCGGAAGCACCACGTTCCTGAGCACCGGAACCATGAACGGATACGCGGCTCCGCCGCTCAGAAAGCGCTCGATCCAGCCTTGAAAACCGCCGCCCAACGTGAACTGCGTGCCGAAGACCTTGTATTCTCCGAAAACAAGAAAGAGAATGCCGACAGCGATACGAAGGAGGGAGAGCGCGCGCGTGTTCCGCTCGTTGAGTCCTCGAGGTCCTTGCTCTCCCCGTAGAGAGATGGAGTCATAATCCTGCGCTCGCCGACGAGCGACGGCGATTCGTTCGGTCATGCCTAACGGCGAGAATTGCGGTAGTACGCGTCTATGCAGCGGGATACGAGGCGCGCCACAAATTCGTCGTGGTCCGGTCCCCGCGCGAGCCGTCGGACGGCAGGAACCATCTCGAGCGCCGTTTTGTACGCGATCAGCAGTGACTCGGGAGGCCAGTTCTTCAGTCTCGCTTCACCGCAGATGTGGCACAGGGCGTCGTCCAATGCCGGCGATGACATCGCATCGTCGGGCACCCGACCATCGCGCAGTGCAGTGTGGAGTGCCGCTATCGCTTCGGCGCTCAGTTGGGGCTTTCCGGGCGACGTCCCCATGACATCGTGCCCGAAGCCAGTCGATTCCATGCTAACGACTCCAAAACAGAGGGTTCACGCGGCTACATAATGCGGCCGGACAAGCTCGAGCAGTGCGTCGATCGCAAAGGGCTTCTGGAGGCAGCCGTAAACACCGCCCAGCGTGTGATTGCTTGAAAAGAGATTCTCGGCGTGCGCGGAGATCATGATGATCGGGGGCGCTGACGCCGATCGGGTTGCCAGCTCTCTCTGAAGGTCGAATCCACTGAGCCCGGGCAGTTGCACGTCCAGCACGAGGCAACAGGGCTTCGCGAAGTGACCGTCGCGAAGGTAGTCCTCAGCCGACGCAAATCCTTCGGCGGTAATTCCATGTAGTCGAAGGGCGCGAGCGAGTGACGTGCGAACCGAAATATGATCGTCGACTATCGCTACCCAGGGAGCTGACAACCCGGGAGATTCCGAGGACGACATCGCGCGCCTAACGGCGAGAGCCGCGGTGATAGGCGTTCCCGACGCCAATCGATTCCATGCTGACCACTCCACACGGAGGGGAGAACGCAGTTGCAAGAGTGTGACATTCACACACTACGCATCAATTGGCAGTGGCGCAAACTCGAAAAGCAGCATCCGTTTAGCGCCCAATATTTTGGTACGATTTCGTACGAAATTCACGGCGTCGTATCAGGGTGACCGATCACCGCCGCGGTCGTGTTTAGCAAGTTATGAGACAGACACGCTATTTCTGCGTACTCGCCCTCGCTCTCCTCGCCTCGTGCACGAGCGACGGCCTGTCGCTAGGGCCGAATGCCCTGAACGGTCGATGGTTTGCCGTCAGCGAGCCGGCCGGGGAGTCGCTTCACCTGATTCTATTGGAGACCGATGGCTCGGTCAGCGGCTCAGGCAGCTGGACGGGCGAGGCGATTCTCGGCGGTGATGTGACGGCAACTGGTGAAGTCTCTGGGCGCGACGTCGTGCTCGATCTCACCTTCGAGCACCTCGATAATGGCGTCCCCGTCGGCACATCGTTCACCGAGCACTTCGCGGGAGTCTTCACCTCGAACAATGACCTCGAAGGCACGGTTACGGAGAGTGGCTCCCCGAGGACGCTGCACCTCCAGCGGCTCACCGGTCCGTAAGCGCTTCGTGAACCGCACGCCAGCTGTTCACTCCGCGCGAAAAGCAAGCGCGGGATCGAGTGCACTCGCGCGGCGCGCCGGGATGTAACACGCACCGCACGTAGCGGCGGCCAATACTAGAATCGCCGACACGTACGTCACGGCGTCCAGGCGACGAACATCGAACAGAAACGCCGAGAGCGCGCCCGAGACGAGCATTGCGCCCACCCCTCCGATCACCACGCCCGAGACGAGGAGCCGCATTCCGTCGCGAAGGAACATGGCCGTGATCTCGACGTCACGCGCACCGAGCGCGAGACGAATGGCGATCTCGCGCCGCCGCTGCGCGATGGCATACGCGATGAGCCCATAGACCCCGACTATGGCCAGGACCAGCGCGCTGAGCGCGAATGTGGCGATGAGAAGGAGCGGATATCGGCGTGCGGAGATGGCTGGTGACTGCTGCACCTGGTCGCGCAGCGTCGTCTCGGAGTAGAGCGGTACCGCCGCGTCGACGGCATGGATTGCGCGGCGCATCTCGGAGATGATCGACGATGGCTCGGTGGCCGTTCGCGCCATGACGGACATCCGATTGGCAGGCGCCTGGAGGTAGTACCTGTAGAGCGTCGGCGCAGACTGCTCGTCCAGCGCACCGGTCTTCACATCGCCCACCACGCCGACCACGGTCCAGGGCACACTGTCGCGCTCGAACCGGACAGCGCGGCCAATGGCGCTCTCCGTCGAGAAAAGCTGGCGTGCGAGATTCGCGCTGATGACAATCGACCGCCGAGCCGGCGCGGCGTCGCGATCGTCGAGCGTGCGACCCTCGCGGATGGGAACTCTGAGCGTTCTGAAGTAATCGCCCGCGATCGTACGACTGACCACTTCTATCTTGGCGTTTTCTGCCGCCGTCGACGCATCAGCACGGACAATTGTCGCGCTACCGCTCCCCTGAAGAGGAGGGCTCGAGACGGCACCCACCATTTGCACACCGGGTACCGCGCGGACGTTCGTTAGCACTTGCGCAAAGAAGCTCGCTTGCCGCCCCGGATCAGGATACCGTGAATTCGAGAGCGCCGCGCGTACGGTCGCCACCCCCGCTGCGTCGAAGCCCGTATCGATGCGCAGCAACGACATGAGGCTGCGTCCCAGGAGGCCGGCGGCGACGAGCAAAATCGTCGTGAGTGCTATCTCGCCGATGATGAGCACACGTCGCAGGCGATGCATTCGTCGCCCCGCGCTCAGGCCAGTGCCGGAGCGAAGGGTCTCCGCCGCCGGAGCACGCGTGGCAATCAACACCGGCGCGAGTCCGAACCCTAAACCGCCGAGCACCACGACGATCAGAGCGAACACTAAACTCGAGCGCTCGACGGTCACGTCGTGCAGCGCCGGAATCTGCTCGTACAGTGCTGGTGGAATGAGCGCGGTCAGGAGAGACACGCCCACGTTCGCGACGAGAAGTGCGAAGATGCCGCCGGCAAGTGCGAGTATCAAATTCTCGACGAGGATCTGGCGCGAGAGACGCCATCTCGCGGCGCCAATCGCCGATCGCACTGCGAGCTCACGCTCTCGCTCGGTCGTCCGCGCGAGGACGAGACTGGCGATGTTCGCACACGCAATGAGTAGTAGAACCGCGACTGCTCCGAACAATACCAGCAATGGACGACGCACAGCGCCGACGATCTCCTCGCGCAGGGAAATCACATTCATTGTCCGCTCGGCGTCTGCCCCAGCAGCTCGTGTTGCAAAGGTGCGCATCAATTGCTGGATGCGGAGACGCGCTCGTTCCACCGACACGCCGTCGCGAAGGCGGGCGACGAGGTTCAACGAACGCGCGTCGCGCCGAGCGCGCGCGTCGGGATTCCGATCGATAAGCAGCCACAGTTGGACGTTGCCCGCCGGCGCGAAACGAAAGTCGGGGGGAAGGACGCCAATGATTCGGTAGGGAGAGCCATCGATTCTGAGGAAATGTCCGACCACGTCCTCGGCCTGCGCCAGTCGACTCGACCAGAAGTCGTGGGTCAGGATAACGACGGGCGCGCCATTGTCGTCATCGGCTGTAATGGATCGGCCGCGGATGGGCGTAACGCCCAGCATCGAGAAGAAGCCCGGCGTCACGCGAGCGCCGCTGAGCATTTGAGCACCGCCATCGAGCTCGACGCCGATGTTCGTCTCGTCGTACGCCTCCACGGCCGAGAACACGTCGCGCTGGGCGCGCCAGTCCAGCATCTCGAGGTACGACGACTTCTCGGAGGTTCCGGTGGCTCGCCGAGTGGTGATGCTCACCAACGCATTCGGTGCAGAATACGGGAGTGAACGAAGCAACACACGCTCGATGATGCTGAAGAGCGCGGTGCTGGCTCCCACCGCGAGCGCAAGTGTGACGATGACGGTGAACGCGAAGGCGGGCTTGCGACGGTACGTTCTGAGAGCGAAGGCCGCATCAGCGATTGCGTCGTCGAAGAAGACTCGCATTGACATAGCTCCGGCGCCTGGTGATCCGCTACTGCTTAACCTTCAGGAACCTGTGTCATCTGTCAAAGGTTATCGACTCTCGCTTTGGGCAGTCGCTTCTGGCAAGGTGGCGCCCGGCTGACTCTGACAGCCGAGTGGCCGGCCACGAGCCGAACGTTACGAGTGGAGTCTGACGCCGGGGCCGAGCACGATGATGAACAGAGCTCCAGCGATTGCGGCGGCGAGAATGGTGAGCCAATTCCGCGTCAGCAGTAACGGTTCGCCGCGCGGCGCCGCAAATCGCCGATCGCGCAGCAGCTGCGGACCCCACACGAGCCCCGACGTCCCACCGAACGACGCGGCGACGCCAGACATCAGCACGATCACCGCCCCACCTGGTTCACGGAATCCCGCCATGAGCTCGAGACAACCGGCGGCAAAGTAGGCGACGAGGGTGTAGCGATACGCGTCGGCGACGCGCGCGTCACTGGAAACGCCGAGCCGTTTGCCGAGCTGCCGCATCGACCACTTCACGGCCATCCAGTACGTGTATGCGCCGATAACGGACAGCGCGACACGCCAGAACCAGGCGGGCGCAAAGCCGCGAACGACGTCCGACCAATCACCAATGTTCATGATCCCGGAGTACAGCAGATAGCCGCTCGCCTGCAGCAGATTGACGGTCGCGAGTAGCCAGAGAAAAAACCACGCTCGTCCCGTAGCGGCTTGCTTTCGTCGGCCCAGGAGCAGGAGCGTCAGCGAGGCAACGAGCAAGTTAGCAATGGTGCCGCCAGCAGCGACGACTCGTACTGCCCAGTGGGACAGAGCGCTCTCGTCGCCAAGAAAATCCATCGTCGTGACGAGCCGCGGCGTGCACCCCATCAGAAGGCAGGCGCCACCGTGGCCAAGCGCCTCGTGGGTGAGGACCGCTATGACGTGAACGAGGACTGCAAAGGCCCCAACGGTAACCCAGTCGGACCGCGCCAATGTGATGGAATCCGCAGTAGTCGCCACGGAGCGGGAATCTATCCACGCCACATAGCGGAGGTGGTCTGTCTCAGCGATTAGCGCCAAAGGTAGCGGGCGGTGCTAGCCGCGAGCCATGTCGGCAGTCGGAAAGATTAGAGATTCCTAATAATCCTTCCCACCAATCACCAGATGTGCGGTGCGCCTGTCAGAGTGTTGTCAGAGAACCCTTATGCCCCCCGAGCCCTCAACCTCCACGGTCAACTTGCACGAGTCGGCGTCGGAGACGAACCCCGAGCAACGTTCTGGATGCCGCGGCACCTTCACCGCGACAGTGCAGCCCTACCCTTGACCAGTCGACAGAAGCGCGTTAGGGTCTCTCCCTTGTACATTCGACAAGAGAGACGACGATCGATGCGACGGCACCTTCATCTCGTGACGCTCATGGGCGCCGCGGCGATCGCCGCTCCAGCGAACGCCCAGCACTTCACCTATGTGGGCACGCTGGGGCGCGATACCCTGTCACTCGAGCAGGTCGTCAGATCGCCAGAGTCGATCACCGGTGAGTGGATCAGTCTCTATGGCGGCATCATGGTGCACCACTACGAGCTCACCTTGCGGCCCGACGGCACCGTAAGCCGATACCATCTCGAGCTGCATCGTCTGAGCGGCAAGGTCGATGGCGACATCGACATTCGTTTCTTCGACGATTCAATGATCGTACGCAACGCCGACGGCAAGGAGTTGCGCGCGCAGGTTGGTGAAGCGCTTCCGATGTTCACGAGCACCATGGGCCCGATCGATCTCATTCTGACTCGTGCTCGCGCCAATGGCCGCGATTCGTCCTTTACACCGACGGTCGGAGCGTTCGGCCCGTACCGCCGTGGCGGCATGTCGATCGTGTTCTTCGGTGGCGATTCCGTGCGATTCGGCAATCCAAGAGCTCCCCTCGTCGCGCGGATCGACGCCGCTGGCCACGTGCTCGGCATGAGCGCGAGAGCGACGACCACCCGTATGGAGACGCGGCGGGTCGCAGACTTCGACGTGTTCACGGCGGCCGCCCACTTTCCGAATGTCGAGGATTCCGTCGACATCACGGGAGTTCCGGCGATCTCTCCGCGCGACACCGTACGCGCCACAATCGGCGCCGCGTCGATCATGATCGACTATGGTCGCCCCGCGGTTCGTGGACGCAACGTATTCAGCCACGGCATCCTCGGCGACACGATCTGGCGCACCGGGGCGAATGCGGCGACGCAGTTCGTGACGACTCGCGATCTCATAGTTGGCGGCGATACGCTGCGCGCCGGCGCCTATTCGCTGTGGACTCGCGTATCACCCGATGACAGCAGCTATCGGTTGCTCTTCAACAGCCAAACGGGGCAGTGGGGAACGGAGCATCATCCCGAGCGCGATGTGCTCAGCGTGCCGCTGTCGCGCAGCGCGCTCCGGAACGCGGCAGAACGACTGACGATTCGACTCGCGAATGCGGGCCGCACTTCGCAGCTCTGGCTCGAATGGGCGAACACCGCGCTGACCGTCTCGATGACCTCGCGGTAGTGAGGCGACGGAATCGAGTAAGTTGAGATACGTCCTGGTTCGCGCGCTCGTCGAGAACAGCACCGTGATGGGCACGGCGTTCGACGGAGGGTGGCATCTTGCTCCATGTCCTAACGAGGCAGCGGGCCGCGAGCCATATCGCGTTTTGGCTTCTACAGCTCTCGCTGGTAGCCGCGTGCGCTGGCGGAAGTGCGCCTCCGCCATCGGCGCAGCAGAACGCGAGCCCCCAACGAGCCGTAAGCGGAGAGCGGATGAGCGTGAGCCTCTCATCATTGGAGATCGCGCCCGGTCGGGACGCGTGGATCTTTGTCTCAACGTTTCTTCTTCAGTCCGCGACTGCCATGGCGCCAGTCCCGCCGGACGTCTCGTTCGAGAGTTCGGCGCCCGACGTTGCGCGGGTGAATTGGGACAGCAGCGGCGTGGCGCACCTGATCGCGATGAAGGTGGGCTCCGCGGTGATCACTGTCCGGTCCCATCGCGACCCGGCGAACGTCAAGAGCTTCCCTGTGACCGTGGTGCAGGCTCTGAGGGGCAATGAAGAGGGTTTAGTGATGTCCGCCAGCGCGCGGCTCGTGGCGACGCCGTCGCCACCACAGCAAAGAGACCTGCCTGGACCAATGGATCTCGACGTCAGGGTTACAATTGCCAATCCGACAAATGGAACAAAGGACATCTGGCTGAGCCGCTGTCCGGCCTGGATTCGTATCTATTCAACATCGGTCGATACGGGACGGCCATTGGCTGACGTTCCCCGGGGCGTGCGATGCGACGGTCTGCCGCAACAGCTGATTCTCGCCCCAAGCGAGTCGAAGTCGTTTCGCGCCGAGGGGTATCGACTGACAAGCGCCGACACACTGCCTAACACGCAAGTCTTCGTGTTCGCGGCGGTCGATCGAATTCGCGATCTCGTCAACGTGCCGGCGGGTCGGTTGAACATCCTCAGCCCAAATGCAGGCCTGGCACTTGGAGCATTGACCTCTGTGACCGGCCCAGATGCCGACACGCTCCGAGCGCGCGTCACCATTACCGACACAACGAGCAGTCCGGTGCGTCTCGAGTATGGCGCGTGTTCGCTGAGTTTGTTGGCGTACCGCTCTCCCGCGCGCACCGGCGCGCCGGTCTGGAATTCGATGGCACGTCGCAGCCTTGGTGGTCTCCGTTACGGCTGCCCAGCGTACCTTGCCGTCGGTGTTGTACAACCCGGGCAGACGTCATCGCCACGAGAGTTCAACGTCACCTACCCCGTTCGCGAGATACTCGGCGACTCACTGTCGAATGGCCGCTACTATTTCATCGCTCTCGTACGACTCAACTGGCGGCAAACGGCAATTGGCGCGGGCGATGCCGAGCTGCGTCGTTGACGCTTGGCCTCCCCTTTGGATGAGACAACGAGAGCACGCAAAATTTGCTCACATGCGCCAGGCTGACCACCATGACTCGTTAGGTTCATGTAGAATGCCTGTAACCCTCGCTGGTATTCTGGAGTACTACACGACACGCAGCAGCGTGCTGGCGATTCAATCAACCTCACCCAGCTCCGGTCCAACCGTTATATTATTTGTTAGTGTCCTGAGGCGATTCCTCGGCACATTAGCGGCGTGAGCGCCGCGCATTCAACTTCCGACATAGGCACCGGCGCACCGGCGCACTGGCGCCCCGCCCCCTGCCGCGAGATGGGTGAAACACCCACGCCACGACAGGGAGTGACGCCATGTCTGAGGACGCCTCCGTTGCACGGGCCAAGCCGCCGCCCCAGGCGACCGAATCGAACAGGCTCCTTCGCGCGATTCCCGCCGACGAGTACGAGCATATCACGTCTCTGCTCTCGCCCGTCACGCTCGCGATGAAGCAGGTGCTCTACGAGCCGAATGAGACGATTCGCGCCGTGTACTTCCTGGAGTCGGGCGTCGCATCGATGGTGTCAATGATGCGCGAAGGGGCCACGGTCGAGGTGAGCACGATCGGCAATGACGGGCTCGTGGGCGTCCCCCTGTTGTGAGGCGCGTCGTCCATGCCGACTCGATGCTTCCTCCAGGTGCCGGGCGATGCCAAGAGGATGGAAGCGGAGACGTTCATCGATTCCGTCGCCGAGCACGATGGCTTCCGCACGCTGCTCCTCCGCTACGTCCAGGTGCTCTTCAACCAGGTTGCACAGACGGCGGCGTGTAACAGAGCGCATTCCGTCGAGCAGCGGTGTGCGCGATGGCTCCTCATGACGCGCGATCGCATGACGACCGACGTTCTCCCACTCACCCACGAATTTCTCGGCTACATGCTTGGCGTGCGTCGCGAGAGCGTTTCGGTCGCCGCCGAGGCGCTCCAGCACTCGGGCTTGATCACGTATCAGCGGGGGAAAATCACCATTCGTGATCGGCCCGCTCTCGAGGCGGCCACATGCGAGTGTTACGTCGTCGTGAGGGACAGTCTCGAGGACCTGTTGAGTAACGGCCGGCCGGACATGTAACAGGCAGGTTTGGTGCGGTAACGCACACAATAACAGACACTTGCGCGGTCGGAGGAGTTAGTAGATCATAAACTGGGACGTGGCCAGCTTCTGGCGCGTGTGCCCTCCTCGCCTCCACGGTCGATTCATGCCGACTCCCGCCAACGACGAAATATCATCTGACATTCTCACGTCCATCGCGAGCCGACTCCGGCCATCGTGTCCCAATATCCCGGAGGGAGAGTTCCAGAGTCTCGTGCTGGACGTGGCGCGGGTGAAAGCGAAGTACGATCGTCGTAATGCCGCCGCCCTCGCCGACTTCAAGGGCTCGCAGGGCGACCCGCAAAGAGACGTGTGACAGGGAGCGAAACAGTCACTAAATCTCGGAGGGTCTAGCGCTTTCGAGCTCCCCGATGCCGGATGTGGCTCGCTCTGTGCGGTACCGCACAGTGCGAATCATAGCGGGGGCCATTGCCAACCGATGAGCACGAACCTGATGAGCGCCGAGTAGACACGCTGCGACGAGATATCGCCGAGCGACTGCGGCCGATTTGTGAAAAGCTCGAAGCCGACGATTTCGCGCAGCTCGTCGACCAGATAGCGCTCACGCAACTGAAATACGAGCAGCGAGCAACGTACGAGTTTCTGGCGGCCGGTTCGCCACCGAGAGAGAACGCGAAACCGATTGCCTAACGCGCCTCTTCGCCGCCACCTCGGCCTCGGCTGTCGGCCCTTGGCCGACTAGATGAAGAACTGTTCAGCGGTGATGCGCGCCGCCCCCACGAAAATGGACTCCCAACCGTTGGCAGCCTGTTCCGGCCGTTGCCAGCTTGCGCCAAACTGTACGGAATCGCACATTTGCTGATCCGCGGGCTACTCCACCAGCGCGGCGCGTCGCGGTGATGCCGACGCAAAAAGACATTTGTGGCGCTTCTGGCGACGCCCTGCTGAGGCACCTCCAATGGCCGCGCTGTCGCCCACCGCTGTAGTACCGCTCCCGGCTTTTGAAATCAGTCCGCTGTTGGCGGAGGTCAGAGCAGATGATGTCACGAGCGCCAGCCGGCAGCTGCGGGCCCTCGCCGCGCTCAGCGGCTCGCTGACCGACCCATTGACACCGGCGGCAGCCGCCGACGTGATCGAGCGCCACGCGCTCGGCGTGCTGGGAGCCACGAGCGCCGTCGTCGTGACGCTCGGTCAATTTCCGCCTAACGACACCGCGGATCCCGCGGCGAACCCGGCTCCGACGCAAGGCCTCATCCTGGTTCGCGCGATCGGGGTGAGCTCGCATCTCGATGCTTCGCTGCGCTACCTCTGGCTCGACGCGTCGGCGCCGCTCGCCGAAGTGGCACGCACTGGTCAGCCGCTGTTTCTGGGATCCGAGAGCGAGTTGCGACGGTACCCAGGGTGGGGTGACGCGACCGTTGGTGCCGGGGCAGTCTGCGCCGCCGGAGTCCCAGTGTGGGCCAACGGCCAGCTACGGGGCGTGCTCGGGCTTACCTGGACCACGCCGCACGTCTTCGACGAGGACGAGCGGGCGTTCGTACTCACTCTTGGCGTCATGTGCGCGCAGGCAATCATGCGCGGCCATCTCAGCGCGGCGGAACGCGACGCTCGCGCGGCGGCGGAGCAGGCGAATCGGTCGAAGACACAGCTTCTTCGCATGATCAGCCACGAGCTACGAACGCCAATGACGGCGGTCCTCGGCTACATCGAGCTCCTGGCGGCCGAGGTCTCGGGTCCCGTGACGCAGGCGCAGAAGGAACACCTTCGCCGTGTGCACCGGTCGAGCGAGCATCTACTGTCACTCATCGAGGAGCTCCTCCACTTTGCGCGGCTCGAGGCCGGCGAGGAGATGGTCAATCTAGAGCGCGTTCGTGCGATCGACGTGGTCGAACAGACGATCGACATCGTGAGTCCGATCGCTGAGCTGAAAGGTGTGCGGATTCGCTTCGATCGCCCCGACGAACCCATCGAGCTCGAGACCGACCCACTCAAGCTGCGTCAAATCCTGGTCAACCTTGTCTCGAACGCGGTCAAGTACACCGACTTCGGTGACGTGGTGCTGATTCTGAGAATCGAAGGGCTTGGCGTCGAGATGAAGATCTTCTTCGAGGTATCGGACTCCGGCTGCGGTATTGCGGCGGCGGATCATGAACATGTCTTCGAGGCATTCTGGCGTGCGGACAAGGACATGTCGCGACCCTCAAAAGGCACTGGACTCGGCCTGTCGGTCGGGCGTCAGCTAGCCCAGCTGCTCGGGGGCGACGTCATCATAGCGAAAAGTGAGCTCGGCGTGGGCAGCACGTTCATCGCGTTGATCCCGGCACGCTATCAAGGCAAAGCGCTCGAATGCGCGGCATCCGGCGCGAGCACTCGTTAGGGTACGGTGGCGCCGAACTTCCTCGAATAGGTGCACATGGCCGCTGAGATTCGGCCCGCAACGCCAGGCGACGTTTCCGCCCTCGTCACGCTCATGACAATGTTCTACGCCGAGGCAGACTACCCGCTGCCGGCGGAGTCCGCGGCGCGGGCGTTCAACGCGCTACTCGCCGACTCACGCCTGGGCGGCGCCTGGCTCGCCGAGGATCGTGGAACGCCCTTGGGGCACGTTGTCTTGACGGTCTGCTTCAGTATGGAGTACGGTGGGCTGCGGGGATTCATCGACGACCTTTACGTACGGCCTGCAGCGCGAGGGCAAGGCGCGGGCGCGGCACTGCTGGCGGCGGCGCGCGAGGCGGCGCTCGCGCGTGGAGTGCGCGCACTGCACGTAGAAGTCGGCCCTGAGAATCCGACGGCCAGGCGCCTCTACGCTCGCGCGGGGTACTGCTGCACGTCGGCAACTATGGATGCACAGTCGACAACAATGAATGGTGCATCGACAGCAATGATCCGACGGTCGGCTCCGAGGTTTTGATCGTCGACTCCGATGAATGTTAGGTCGACAAAAAGGTTTGTCCAACCGGCTCAAAGTTTTGCTCGATCGGCTCCAAGCTTTGTTCAGCGCGCAACAAGTTTCGGTCAGTCGGCTCCAAGCTTTGCGCGATCGGCTCCAACCTTTTCACCATCGACGCCAAGCTTTGCACGACCGGCGGCAAGCTTTGGAGGATCGATCACAAGTTTTGGAGGATCGATCACAAGTTTTGCGAGCGGCAGCACAACCTTCGCGAGAGCCTGAGCCAACTTTCGCGAGAGCCTCACAACCTTCGCGAGAGCCAGCAGCGCCTCTCGAGGGCACACTATAACCTTCGGCTGAGGCGTTCATGCCTGCCCGCGGAGAGGCGCGAGGCCGGCGAAGCGCATGACAAGTTCCGAAATGAGCACGCCGCCGGAGCAGCGACGACCACCAATCCGACGAGGATCCTGCGATACGTGCATGGCCTGCGCGATTCGTTCGTCACGAACGAGCCAAAGACTGACGTCGTCGAAGCCGCCGCATGGCGGAAGGATCTCGATACCGCGATGGGGCAGCTCGAGGTCGGCAGGGCAGCCGCCAAGGCCATCGGCATGGAGTCGTACTTTTCAACGATAGCGATCAAGGAGCTCGGGAGCGTGCTCTGCATCGGCAACATGAAGCGCATCATTCCGATGAGCTCCACGATGTAGCTCATGATCGAGAACAAGGAAATCATGTTCCTGCTTATGAATTCCAATGTCGACAGCAACCTTCTCGACGTGGGGCGCGAGGCGATGGTCAACGCCTTCAACAATCATTATATCTGGCAACGTTCTCGAAGAACTATCTCGCGCGGAGTCCCGGACGACGCTAACCGCCGCGCACTCCGTGAGAGCATTCCGCGCCTATCGCCTGCGTCGCCGACGCCGGCGCTTTCGCCCTTCACCGGATGTCGCGGCGTCGTCCCGATCCAGCCGAGGTGACCTCCGCGCGGACTCGGATTGAGGCGCCGCTTGCCTTGTCGCCGGGGTGCTTGCGACGCTCTTTTCCGCCGACCGAGCACGTTCGGTCCTTTGCCGCGCGCGATGTTCCGCCAGCCGCTCGGCAATTGGTTTCTCGAGCTTCGCCGCCGGTGTTGCGCTGTAGTCGAAGTCCGGCAGTGTCACGCGCGGCAGCAGCTTTCCGAGGGCGCGCTCGATCGCGCGCAACTCTTCCGTCTCGTCGGGAGCGGCGAAGGTGTACGCCTCACCCGTCGACTCGGCGCGTGCCGTGCGCCCGACGCGATGAATGTAGTCCTCGGCTGCTTTCGGCACATCGAAGTTTACGACGTGGCCCAGCGCCTCGACATCGATCCCGCGCGCGGCGATGTCGGTCGCGACGAGCACGCGATACGCGCCGCTCTTGAAGCCCGCGAGCGCATCCGTACGTTGCGCCTGCGATCGGTTGCCGTGAATGCGCGCCGCCGCCACGCCGTGCTTCGTGAGAAATGTCCACAGGCGATTCGCGCGATGCTTCGTGCGCGTGAACACGAGCGCCTCGCGCATCAGATTGCGCTCGAGGAGCGCGAGCAACAGCGCGGACTTGAGCTCCTGGCCCACGGGATAGATGGCCTGGGTGATCCCGACCGCCGGCGCGGCCCTTCGCTCGAGATTGATCGTCGCCGGATTGTGCAGCATCTCGCGGGTCAGCTCGAGGATCGGCTTCGGCATGGTCGCGCTGAAAAAGAGCGTCTGCCGCTTGGCCGGCAGATGCTTCAGCACGCGCTTGATGTCGGGCAGGAACCCCATGTCGAGCATGCGATCCGCTTCATCGAGCACCAACACATTGATCGCGCCGAGGCTCGCGTAAGGATGCTTGAGGTGATCGAGCAACCGGCCGGGCGTCGCGACGAGGATGTCGACGCCGCTCCGAAAGGCGTGTTCCTGCGGTGCCATGCCCACACCGCCGAAAATTGCCGCCGCGGTGATCGGCGTGTGAACCGCGACAGCGTTCAGCTCCTCGAGAATCTGCGCTGCGAGCTCTCGCGTGGGCGTCATGATCAACGCGCGCGGGCCGGGCGTGCCACGGCGCCGCTGCTCTAGCAGCCGATGCAAAATCGGCAACAGGAACGCCATCGTTTTGCCGCTGCCCGTCATGGCGCAGGCGAGCACATCGCGTCCCGTCATCGCGGCGGGAATCGCGTCGGACTGAATCGGCGTCGGTCTCGTGAAGCCGAGCTCCTTGACGCCCTTCAACAGATCCGGATGCAGCTGGAATTCGCCAAATGACATCGGCGAAAGCTAGGGGGCTCGTCCTGGCGCCGATAGCGGCGACAAGCGAGAAGGGTGCGGATGATGCGCCCTTGTAGGGATTGTGACGGACCCCTTGCCGTTCTATGGGAGATCGGTAGTCTTCCCAAAGGCATTCTATGGGATGGCCGTGAACCGCGACGCTATCGTGCTCCTCCAGGGAACGCTGGATCTCCTCATCCTCAAGACGTTGAGCTGGGGCTCCGCCCACGGTTACGCCATCGCGCGCTGGATTCAGCATGTCACCGACGATGCGTTGCAGATCGAGGAGGGCTCGCTCTACCCGTCTCTCCACCGACTGGAAAAACGCGGGCTCATTCGTGCCACGTGGGGACTTTCCGAGAACAAACGCCGAGCAAAATACTATGAGCTCACCGCCCGAGGACGCCATGCGTTACGCGCCGAGGCGTCGAGCTGGGCGGCGTTTGTCGGTGCCGTCGCGAAGGTGTTGGCCTCTTCGGACCAGCCGAGTTGGGCGAAGTGAGGCCGACGCAGGATCCGACGTGGCGCCGCTATCTGCGCTTCTGGGGCCATAACGCGGAGCGCGACCTCGATGACGAGCTCCGATTCCACTTCGACGCGCGCGTCGATGAATATGTCGCCGCCGGTCTCACCCACGAGGCCGCGCTGGCCGAAGCGACAAGACGATTCGGAAACCTCGCGCGCGTTCGTGACCAGTGCGCGCAGATCGATTGCCAGTGGACGCGGGAGCGGACAATGCTCGACACGCTGCAGACGTTGACCACTGACGTGCGTTACGCGGCGCGGCAGCTACGGCGCACGCCCGCGCTCACCGCCGCGGCGGTGCTGTGTTTCGCGCTTGGCATCGGCGCGAATACCTCGATCTTCAGCGTGGTCGACGCCGTGCTCTTTCGGCCGCTGCCCTTTCACGACCCCAATCGCCTCGTGCTTGTCGGGGAGAAACTCCCGCACTTCGGGCCAGACAACTTCGGCGTCATTTCGCGCGGCGAATACTCCGACTACGCCAAGCTGGTAGGCCGAACGTTTTCGCGATGGGCCATCTACGAGATTGGAGCGGTCTCGCTCACGGGCGATGGTGAGCCCGAGCATGTCAACGGCATTCGAGCGTCTGCCGCACTCTTCGACGTGCTCGGTGTCTCGCCACGCCGCGGTCGCGGTTTCACGGCGAGCGACACATTGGGCTCGAGCCCCGATGTCGCGGTGCTGAGCGACGCGCTCTGGCGCCGCCGCTATCGATCGGACCCTTCGATTGTCGGCAAGTCGATCGACGTGGACGGCAAGCCGACGACAGTCATCGGCGTCGCGGCGCCAAGCTTTCAGTTCCCGCTCGGCGGGGACCTCGGGCAGCCGGCGGAGCTATTTCTGCTCATGCGCCTCACCTCCGCCGACGACAAGCAGCGCGCCAACTCGTTCAACACCTTCTTTCTCGCGCGGCTCGCAGACGGCGTCAGCTCCAGCGACGCGCGCGTGGTCGTCAATGGAGTCGCGAAGGGATTAGCTGCGGCGCACCCCGGGTACTACCCGCAAGACTGGTCCATGCTGGCCGACGTGTTTCCATTGCGTGACCGCGCGGTGAAGGACGTGCGTGGGCCACTGCTCATCTTGCTCGGTGCGGTCGGTGCCGTGCTGCTCATCGCATGCATCAATGTTTGTAGCTTGCTCATCGCACGGGTCGCAGACCGGCGGCGCGAGATCGCGGTTCGTCAGGCGCTCGGAGCGTCGCGGGGCCGGCTCGTGCAACAGTTCCTCGCGGAGAGTCTGGTGCTCGTCGCGATCGGCAGCGCGCTCGGGTTGGCATTCGCGGTCTGGGGCGCGAGGGCGCTCGCCGCGCACGCTCCTCACGAGCTGCTCGAGCACTATCTTCCGACAGCGGACGGCGGCGTCCTCGCGGTAACGGGCGCAATCGTCGCGCTGACGACGCTGGCCTTCTCCATCGTGCCGGCGCTCGTGCCCGAGCGCGGCGCGCTGGGCGCGGCGTTGCGCGATGATTCCCGCTCGGCTACCGGGGGTCGGAGCCGTCGAAGCGCCCGTCAGATGCTTGTGGTTGCCGAGGTCGCGTTGGCCTTGATGCTCGCGGCGCTGGCCGGCCTCATGGTGCGCAGCTTCCTTCGCGTGCGCGGCGTTCAGCCAGGCTTTGTTGCCGATCATGCAGTGACGGTTCGTGTCGGATTGTCACCGACGCACTACCCAAGCGCCGGCCACATTATCCAATTCGAGCAGCGCATCATCGCACGGCTGGGCGAGATTCCCGGCGTGCGCGCCGTGTCGGCGACGAACGAGGTGCCGATGGGGGATACCCGCGTGCAATTCGCTCTCGCACACGAAGGGCAAACGTCAGCGACGACCCCCATCTGCGCCGGCGAGATCGTGTACCCTCAGTACTTCGATGCGATGGGGATTCGCATGCTCGACGGACGGCCGATCACGGCGAGCGACGCTGCAAGCGCGCCAATGGTGGTTGTCGTGAACGCCACGCTCGCACGGCAATTTTTTGGCAGCGGCAGCGCCATCGGCCGCCGGTTGAAATCCGGCGGGCTGAGTGCGCCGACGCCGTGGCTCACGATTGTTGGCGTCGTTCCGGACGTGCGCGAGTCGGGCATCGACAAGCCAGTGCTGCCGGAAGCGTTCTTCCCGGCACTCGAGACCGACACATCAATGATCCAGGGGCTCATGCGCACCGCCTCGTACGTTGTGCGCACCGACGCCGACGTCGGTCGAACAATGAACGAGATGCGTCGCACGATTCACGAGCTCGATCCGGAGTTGCCGCTCGTCGGCCTGCAACCGCTCAGCAACATCGTCAGCATTTCGCTCGCCGAGCGGACGTTCAATACGCTGCTGCTCGGAGCATTCGCGGTGCTGGCGCTCGTGCTTGCAGCGGTGGGCATTTACGGGCTGATCGCGTACGCAGTCGTGCAACGCACGCGCGAAATCGGCATTCGACTGGCGATCGGCGCCACGCCGGCGAACGTGCTCGGTCTCGTCGTCGCGGATGGAGCGCGGCTCGCCGCGATCGGCGCCGCGATCGGCCTCGTCGGCGCGTTCGCGTTCACCAGGGTGATGCGCTCCGTCCTGTTCGATATCGCGCCGTTCGACCCCATCGCAATCGCCGGCGCGTCGGCAGTGCTGCTCGGCGTCGCGGTGCTGGCGAGCTGGCTACCAGCTCGGCGCGCGGCGAGAATCGATCCGTTAACGGCGATTCGTTCCTGATGTCTGTTTCGTCGCCCCGGTGTACTCACTCGATCAATCGGCGCACCGGTGGCGCGGGCTCGGCCTGGGCGCACCAGGCGCGGAGCTCGGCATCGGAAGCCCGCGCCCAACCTTTCGGAACGTCAGGGATCGGCGCCAGGCGTCTGCGTTCTCCATCGCTCGCCTCGAACGCCAACCATCCGTGTGCCATGCGCACGGACACCCGCGTCCGCGCTTCGACAAAGCGCCGACGTTCGCGGATACCTGGCGGCGGTCCGGCGTTCTGGTGGCGCCGCTCCGCCAGCGTCGGGTGGACGTCCCAGACACTCCAGTGTCGCCCCTCCGCATCGGCGAACTCGCGCAGGGCCACGTGCCTAACGGTCGAACGGCCGCGCTGACTGCATCATCGCCGTCAACTCCGCGAGTGGGGTGCGCTTCAACGCTTCCATCGTCGGGATAGCCTTCGCATCGAGCGCCAGAAATCGCATCTCGGCCTCGCTCATGATGGGGATGGGGCGCCTCACTCGTTTGACGGTGGAAGGGAGGTCAGGTCGCGCGGCCGGTCGCGCAATCGGCGAAACAGGTCGCCGACGAACTCGCGTAACACCCGCCCGCCGCGCGGGCTTCGGTCTTCACCGAGGAGCAGTGCATCGCGATGCGTGCCATAATCGTACTCGCCGCTCAGCAACCACTGGGGGTCAACAGCGTATTCCTGCACCAGCGCCGCGACGACCTCGATGAGGAAAGTCGTATCGATCCGACGACCCGGTTCCTCGATGAAGACGCGAAAGTCACCCGCCGGAACACGGAGCATCTCGGCGAGTATGTCGAGCCATGCGCGGGGTAATCGCGCCGTGACAGCGCGAATGCGCTGGGCAATGGCGTCGATGAAAGGATCGTCGGACGGGAGCGGCAATGCGCGGGAAGGAGAGCGACTCGCCGAAGGAAGCACCGGAGCAGCCCCTGCAAATTTAATGCGCGCGATGACCCGCGACGGGGCCGTCGAATCCGATCGCCAGCTGAGCGCGTGGCGCGTCGAATTGCTTTTTCGCCGTCGTCCGTCGTCCGTCCTCCCTCGCGTTAGGGCTTCGCGCCCCATCGAGCTCAGATGCTCCAGCTCAGCTTCAGTAGCTCGTCGTCGCTCAGATCACGCCACTCCGGCGGATAGTTTCTCACCCGTCGGATGAGCCCCTCGCATTCGAAGATGAGCGTCGGCGTGCTGCGCCGATCGAACGCGCCCGACGGCAGCTCATACACGAGCCACGATCGGTCGTCGGCGTTGAGGCTTCTTCCCGTCAGCTGCGCTGCCTGCAGATTCGATAATCGTCGCGCCTCGCCCATCCCATGAACAGAGCTGGGACAGCACTCATTCGCAACAGCTTGAGTGGATTTATCTTCCGGTGTCGCCGGCCAAAGGCGCCATCGGTGTGCGCCAGATCACATTCGAGAGACCGACGCTGCGGATAGCTGATCCTGCGCGCTCATAACGCCACGATCCGGAACCACCCGCGGCAAGCGGATGATTCCGGATCAGGCTACACTTTACGACCGCGAATCAGGGGACGTAGCAGCTCGGTTCACCGTCGCCTGCCGTCGTGATGATCGGGTTCGTGGTGTTCACGCCGATACCGCAGGTGGCACCCGTGAGCTGACTGTGGGTCACCGTTGCCGACCAGAAGCCGGCACCCGTCGTCACCGCCGGCACGCCGACGCCTGACGAGTTCTTATACGTGTTGCGCGTGATCAGGTTCGTCGCGTCGGTGTAGTACGTCGAATCCGAGAAGAACGCTTCCTCGGCGGTGACGAGGTTGCGCAGGTCGGACTTCATCGCCGTGACGTACGCCTTGTTCTTAGAGTTGGCGAATTTCGGAATCGCGATCGCGGCCAGAATGCCGATGATGACGACCACGATGAGCAGCTCGATGAGCGTAAAGCCCTTTCGGGGCGGAAAAACCTTCAGCATGGGGAGAGTCGGTAAGGGTGGAGGTGACCGATTCTCGACAGCACGACGGCTCTCGAGAGGCGCGCCTAACAACAGGCGGCCCTGTGCGGCGGTGAAGAAGGCAATGCATGGGCCGCCGAGTATTCCGCAGCGCTACGTGCATGGGAGACTGTCACTTAGCGGAACATGAGAATTCATTCATGAGCGGCACTGTCGAGGCATTGCGCAACAGCTCTCGCAAATCGCAGAGTCGGACATTTGGTGCCATACCGCCTCACGCGAACAAGCGTCCAGTAAATGCGCACTGTTCACAAGCTGTACGGCAGCAGCCATCCCTCAGCAGCCATCGCGAGCAAGAGCCCTGTCACGGGCGCGGCTTGCTTCGACTGCCCAAGCTTATTTGGTTCAACGCGTGCGGAACTGTCCCGCCACCCGGTGTGGTCTCGACGACGACGAGTTGATGGCACGGAAAGGCAACTGAATGAGCACGCTCTACGGTGCAAACTCCAGCGACATTGAACGCTTCTTGGGCCGTTTGCCGCCGCTGATACCTGGCTCCCACGCGGCCGGACTATATGCGGCAAGTCAACCGACCGCGCCTATCCATCGCGGGCTGTCCGATGCCGATTGAGTACTCGATCGATTCCGCGCGGCAGCTCGTGAACATCAGCTACCTCGGCCCCGTCACGAAGCAAGAGATCATTGATCATCGTCGCGACCTGGAAGATGATCCGCGACAGGTTCTGCGCTACGACACGATTGTCGACATGCGGTATGGAAGCGTCGATCTCTCGCCCGAGGATTTGCGCGAATTAGCGATTGCGGCTCGAGAACGTGGGTGGCCACCCTCGCGATGCGCGTTCGTCGCGCCGTATGAGTCGACCTTCGGGGAGCTCCGGATGTTCGAGCATTGGGCTGATCGCGGCGCGCGGAAGTATCGAACGTTTCGCACCTTTCGAGACGCGTGTGCGTGGCTCGGTCTAGACAGCTGCGACGTATGCGATGAGGAACGCTGAACTCACATCGGGACGCCGCTCTGGTCGAGCTTTATGAGTGGATTCTAACGTCGGAGCCAGGTGCGCAACCGCGCGAACCGTGGGTCCGCGTGCAGATCGTCGAACACCGGCAGCATGATGTTCTCGGAGAGCGAGAGGTCTTCCTTCGACCGATCGAGCCACTCGAACGCTCGATCACGATCGCCCAAGCCGGCATGCAGGACCGCAACCTCGAACGCGCCCTGATTGGTGCGCGCCACATGATCTTCGAGCTCCGCCAGGATGCCGAGGGCATCCTGACGCTGCCCCGAGCGCGCAATCGCATATCCCAGAAACCCGCGTCCGCGATTTTCCCCGGAGCGACGCATTGCCGCGATGGCGGCTGGCCAGTCCTGCTTCATCGCGTCGCACAATCCCGTGTACAACGGGATGCGAAGCAGCGGTGGACGAACGGCTTCGAGCTGCTTCAGTCGCGCCAACCCCTCCGCATACTGGCCGTTGAAGCACAATGTCCGCGCGAGTTCAATCTGAGCGTGAGGCGAAAGAGGCTCGTTTTCGACCGCGAGAGTTGCCTCGGCCAGGGCGTCGGCTGGTCGTTCCTCCCATTTATAAAGCGTGGACAACTCGTTATGCGCGCGACTATTGGCCGGATCGAGAGCGGCGGCGAGCTTCAACTCTTTCTCAGCCGCGGCGAGATTGTATCGGACCATCAACACCACGCCGAGTGCTCTGTGTGCTTCGGCCAGCGAATCATCCAGGGCGACCGCCTTCAACGCCGACTGCTTGGCGAGCGCGAAAAGCTCGTCAGTCGAGGTCCGTGTGCGCTGGCCCAGGAGGAGCTGGATATACATCGGCGCCATTCCGGCATAGGCGGCCGCGTATGTCGAATCGAGCGCGATGGCATTCTGCATGGTCTCGAGACCCAGCCGTAGACCGCTGTCGCTTCGGAAAAGCGCGGGGTCGCTGCCGCGGATGTACAGCTCATACGCGGCGATATTCCGCGTCGTGTGGCGCAGCGCGGCCACAGTGCGAACTCGTGGTCGCAGCCATGAAGCAGCGATCAGCGCCGCCAGCGCCAGCGCGGCGAAGCCATATAGAGCAGTTTTACGTCGTCGCGTGCGAGCTCGACGCTCCGGCTGCTCGCTCTGATGGGACGCCGAATCGCTCGGCGCCGACTCAGACTCAGCGATCGTGCCCGTGATCTTCGCCGGCGGGGAGCTATCGCGAGCGACCACCGACCTGGTTTTCGCGCGCGCGCGGACTTCATCAACCACCCGCGCCATCTCCGGGCCGACGCTCGTTCCGAGCTCCTGCCGCAGTAGTACTTCGTATCGTTCCGCGTACTTCAGCGCGGATGCGTGATCACCTGCGCTGACCAGCGCGCGAATCAGGCCAACCGCATACTTGCTGCTGAGCGGATCGGCGTCGATCAGCTTCTGATGCCACCACGCGGCAGCTGCGAGGTCGTTAGCATCCTGTGACTTCTTCGCGAGTCGCTCCAGCGCGTCGGTGTAGCTGCGCGCGATGCGACCGCGCTCGGCATCCATCCACTGCTCGAATGCCGGCGCATCGCGAAGATAGAACCCTTCAAGGAATTGGCCCACATGCATCGCGACCGCTGCCTCCAGCTCTCCGCGCGCCAACGCCTCCGCGAAGCTACCGACATCGCTCTCGATGCATGCGGCGTTCAGGCGCAGCGGATTCACCCCCTCGAAGACGTCTTCGTCCAGCGATGTTCTAATGGCGTAGAGCAGTTGCTCGAGCGAATGCCGGGCGCGGGTCTGCGACACTTCCGGCCAGAATAGCCCCAGCAGTTGATCTCGGCTGCGCCCCTGTTCGCCGGACACCGCGAGCACGGCGAGGAGCGCCAGTCTGCGCCGCTGGTGTCCCTGATCCCCAAGCACCGTGTTGTCCGCCGTTCCGACGAGACGGAGCGTTCCGAACGTCCGGAGCCGGAGTCGTGGCGACGCGAGTGTGGCGTTAGGGGGCGAAGGCACGACCTAACCTAGGTCGCTGGCCCTGATCCATCAAGAAAGACCGGCGCGACCGAACTCTGAGTGAACGCTGATCCAACTCTGAGCACGGGCTGAGCGTTGCCGCGGAAGCTTGGCATCAACGAATGCGGGCCTAACGCTCGAAGCGACGTTGCGGACTGCCGACGGCTGCGCCGAACTCCTTACAAAGATGGGAAAATGACCACGAGAACATGTACTGCCAGCTGGGCTCTTCTCGTTGCGGTCGCGTCCTGGAGTTGTGCCGACCGGCCGACGGAAGTGACTCGCGCGCCCGAGCCGCCGCAGTTTAGCGCGGTCAAGTTCTGGGACGTGACTGCCAGCACGAGATGGAACCATCGCGCGACCGAGTTGCTGATCCACGCGCCCGGCAACGCCCAAGCGTGGACGAGCCGAATGCTCACCTATCTCTCGATCGCACAATATCGTGCTGTGCTCGCCGCCGAGAACGATAAAGCGGGTGCGATGCACCCTTCGGTGAGCGCAGCGGTGAACGGGGCATCGGTGGCCATGTTGAGCGAATTCTTTCCCCTCGACGTCGACGCCATCCAAGGCTGGTTGGAGGCTGACCGTACGCTCGAGTCATGGCCGGGCGAAATGAACAACGTCGCCAGTGCCGGCGAAGCCATCGGCCGCGCCGTCGCCCTGACCGTTATCGCACAGTCGAAGAGCGACAACTACTTTATCCTGTCTCCCGGCGTGCCGCCCGTAGGAGCGGGCTATTGGACATCCGCGCCGGGAGTTGCAATCGTTAGGGCGCTCTACGGCGTCCGGCCATTCTTCCTCACCAGCAGCGATCAACTACGCCCCCCGCCACCGCCTGCGTTCGGATCCCCAGCGTTCCTCGACGCGTTGCACGAGATTCGCGCAATCTCCGATACGCGCACGAACGAGCAGATCCAGATCGCGCAGTTCTATGCGTGGGGGACCGCGCCTTTCACGGCCGGCAGTCTCAACCTCATCGCGGATCAGGTCATCGACGAGAACCATCGCACGGAGCGTGAGGCAGCGCGCATCCTCGCCTACGCGAACGCGGCGGCGTTCGACGCACTGATCGCCTGCTTCGATGCGAAGTTCGCGTACTGGTACATCCGTCCGTCTCAAGCCGATCCACCGAACGCGGAAACCGGGAGCCCCGGCATCACACTCGTAGTCCCGCTCCCGAACCACCCGTCATACCCCTCGGGTCACTCCTGTATCACCAGCGCGATGATGACGTCGCTGAGCGATGCGATTCCGAGTGAGCGTGAGCGACTGGAAGCGCTCATCACGATAACCGGGTTGTCGCGTATGTATGGCGGCCTCCACTACCGATTTGACGTCGAGGCTGGGCAGGTGATCGGACGCGGCGCGGCAGCGCTCGCGCGTGCGGGCTCCTTGGAATGAGATGACTGGCGAGAGAGCCAGATTGATGTGCCGGCGCCGACTTCGAGTGGCGCCGGCGCTACCCGCGGGCTGACGGCGAAGAGATCAATTCGCGCGCAGCGCCTCCACTGGATCAATCGCGGTCGCGCGTCGCGCCGGAAGAAACGCCGCCAGCGCGCCAACAGCCACGAGAATCAGACACGCTCCGCCGAGCGCGACCGGATCGGTCGGGCTCACTTGGTAGAGAAGGGAAGTCAGAGCGCGCGACGAGAAGAGTGCGACGACCAGTCCTGCGCCCGCACCCGCACTCATCACGACCGTGGCCCGACGCATCACACCATTCCGCACGATGGCTGGCGTCGCGCCGAGGGCCATGCGAACACCGATTTCGCGCGTCTGATCGCGTACGAGCGCCGTCATCACGCCGTACAGTCCAATCGCGGCGAGGAGAAGGGCCACCAAACCAAACGTCGCCATCAGCAGTGTGCCGAGCCGAGGCTCGGCGAGTGGCTGCGCGAGTAGCTCATCCATGGTTTTCGCGTGCCACAGATGTACGTCGGGATCGACGTCCGTGCCGGCCCGACGGAGCGCGGGGAGCAATGCGCCTAACGGGATCGCGGTTCGAATGGCGAGATAGCCTTGCCAGGTCGATTGCAACCACGGGAAGTAGACGGTGGGCGATGCGTCGCGCAGCGAACGCAGATGCGTGTCCGGCACTTCACCGACGACGGCGCGCCACGGTGGACCTCCATCAGGAATGTTGGCCGTGCGAAGTCTCTTGCCAATGGGATTCTCACCGGGCCAGAAACGCCGCGCGACGCTCTCACTAACTATCAGGACGGCGGGAGCATTCTCGCGGTCGGAATCATTGAACGCGCGTCCCCGAATGACGGGAATGCCGAAGGTCTTGAAGTAGTCCGGACCGCCCGTCTCGATTGGAATCGTCGGATTCGTCGCCGTCTCGGCGGCGGTCTGGCCGTCTTTGTCGAATCGCCATTGCCACAGGCCCGTTCCAAGCAGCGGAGGAATCACGATCGGAGTGGCCGCGGAGACGCCGGGTATCGCCTCGACACGGCGCATGAGACGGTCGCTGAGTGCGAGCAGGTTGCCTGCCGAATCGACTTTTCGCGCGCTCCACGTGAAAGTGAGGATCGATAGGTGATTCGCGTCGTAGCCCGTGGGCTGCCACTCGAGACGCGCGAGGCTTCGCGCCAGGAGGGCAGCGCCGGCGAGCATGATGGTGGCGAGCGCCACCTGAGACCCGACGAGAGTCTGACGCGCGATGCGGCGGCGGCGCGACTCACTCCCGGAGCGCGAATCGAATCGCAGCCGCGAGGCGAGGTTGGCGCGAGCGGCGAAGAGCGAAGGAATGACGCCGAATATCACGAGCGACAGCGTTGCGATTACTCCCGCCATCCATAACGGCGCGCCGCTCAGCCGGATCTCATCGAGACGTGGCAGTTGCGGCGGCGCGAACGTTACGAGCGCGCGCACGAGGAGAAGAGCGAGGCCCCACCCGATCGCGCCGCCGGCGATGGCGAGAAGCATCGACTCGGCGATGAGTTGCCGCACGATGTCGGCGTAGCCAGCACCGAGAGCGCGCCGCACCGCGATCTCGCGCGCGCGAGACGAGGCGCGAAGCAAGAGGAGGTTGCCCACGTTCAGACACGCGATCAACAAGAGCAATCCGACCGCGCCGGTGAGGAGTGTGAGCACCGGTCGGGCGTCGCCAAGTTCAGTATCTGCGAATGTCTTGGCGACGGCGCCTCGCAGATGCATCTCGGGCTCCTCGCGACTCTCGATGGAGTACAGCTCGTCGGCGGCCGCACCGAGCGTCGCGCCTGGGGCGAGCCGCGCGATCGCCAACGTCGAGCCGCCAAAGCTCCATCCGTTCCATATCGGGATCCACAGATCGACATCGGCCGGGTAGCTCAAGCCCGGCGGCGCCACACCGACGATCGTATATCGCCACCCGAGCAATGGTTCTTCGAGATGACGACCGATCACCGATGAGTCGCCGCCGAATACGTTCCGCCACGCGCGGTAGCTCAGAACGAGCACTTTCGAAGCGTGCGTACCCGCGGCGTCCAACGGGCCAGTGTCGTCATCACTCGAATGGAGCAGCCGGCCAAGGGCGGGGCGCGCGCCGAGTACGTCGAAGAAATTGCCGGTGACGAGGCTGGAGTTGAGGGCGAGCGAGCGATCGCCATCGAGCATCGCCACCGTCCTGGCGCCGCCATGATACATGCCAGCGACATCACGTATCGTTCGCGCCCGCCGGCGCACCACGGCGAGGGCCTTGGCTGAGACCGCGAACTCGGTTTGCGGATTGTCGTGATACGTCCACATCACCGCTACGCGATCCTGGTCGGCAATCGGCAGCTTACGTACGAGTACGGTGCGGAAGATCGTGAACATCGCGACCGACGTTCCGATGCCGAGACCGAGAATCACGACGACGGTCGCCGCGAATGTCGGGGTGCGCCGGAAGCCGCGGATCGCGATCGTCGCGTCACGCCACAGACGATCCATTGTGAGGGCTTGTCCCCAGAAGCGGAGATAGCGACGCGAGGCTTTCACGGGGCGGATGAGAGGCGCAAGCAGCAAGGCCCGTTCACCGCGGCTGCTGACTCACATCAATTACGAAAATCGGCCAATTCGCATTATCGACAAAACGATTTCTATCGTGCGCAGATTTCAATTGAGAAAGTATTTGCTCATCGCGTTGTTGAAGAATGAAGGCGATGACGCTCCTGTACTCCGGTGAGTTCTCGTTGACTGCGGCGCACTTCGCTATAGACCCGCGCACCATCTCGCGCGCCGCGGAGTCTTGCTGCGGTGAGAGCTCGATACCCTGGAAGAGCCCGTTCATCCATGCTCGTTCAATCTCGTGCGCTTGTCGAGGGTCATGGCCGGCTCGTGTACACAGGCTCTGAGCGCTCGCGACACGCGGGAGCATAATGCAAAGCACGAACATCATGAGTGTCTTCATAATCGAGACCCCAGGCGATCGTTTCGGCAAACATGGAACCCTTCCTGCCCCTCTCGTGTGTTCCGTAAAGTTAGAAGATTCTGAGCGTCTGATAGCGATAGCCAGCGCATGCGATCCGAGCGGAATCTCGCCGGGCCGGTGAAAGACTATCGATCACAAGACGAGAACACTCTGCTTTCGCAGTTTGTTTCTGCGCGGCGGGCGGCAGGCCCGGCCGTGCTGGCTTGTGGACACAGGCCGCCGTGACAACGAGAACCGTCACCGTTAAAAAGCGCATCATACCCCACCTCCTCTGCTGGAGCCGCCACCAGGAAAAGCGCATCGACCACGATTCGCACTTTCCGCGTGAGGTCGGTACTCAACTCTACCCACGGGTCAGAAAACCTTCAGCCAGGGATGTCCGGGGCTGCACAGAGCGTAAAGGGAGTCGGAAGGAAGGTCCCTGATGATCTTGCGATGAAGCACCGTATCCTGGATCATCGTGTCCATGTGGCACTGCGTGGTGTCCGCTACCGTGCTTCTTCGCGCCACAACAGGTGCAGGCTGCGTCGTCGGTTTGTTGGAGGAACAGCCAATCACCGTAACGACCAGCGAGAGAGAACCCAACGATGAACGAATTGACATGGTGCCACCGTTCCCGGTGAGATGCGAGTAATCTACGCCTGCGGCCGAACGTCGCGAGAAGGAGTTCAGCAGGCGTAGCGAATCGGCCGACTCTCGTCGAACACAGGACTGACTAATGAAGGATGCACTCCGGCTCGACCTCCGCTATGCCGCGCGCGCCCTCCGTCGCGCTCCAGCGTTCAGCATCACCGTCATACTCGTGCTGGGACTCGGCATCGGCTTGACCAGCGCGATGTTCAACGTCTTCGAGTCGGTGGTTCTCGCCAGGTTACCGGTGCGTGACCAGGATCGGATCGTCGAGCTGGCCGGCGCCGCTCGCGGCGCGCAAACGGAATTCCCGCTGTATCCGCAGCAGCTCGATCGATTTCGGAAGCAGACGCGCACGCTCCAGGACGTCGCAGGGTTAGATCATTTCCGCGTATTCACCGATGAGATCGCCGACGCGGACCGACAGCTCCGGCTTCGTGAAGCCATCGTCACCGACAATTTCTTCGATGTATTGGGTGCGGCGCCGGCCCGCGGTCGTCTCTTTCGCCCGGGTGATGCAGCCGATTTGAGTGTCTCAGCGAACAACGCTGTCGTCGTCGTTCTCAGCTTCGGCACATGGCGCAAGCTGTTCGGCGGCGATACGGCGGTCATTGGCCACCATTGGCGCGAACCTAAGATGAATTGGTCGATGACGATCGTTGGCGTTGCTCCACCCGGCCTCGACTATCCGCGCGGCGTGCAGTACTGGGTCGCCTCGAAAGACGGAAGCTTCGACGTCGTGGGCCGCCTTGCGCGCGGCGCGACGCCAGAGATGGCCCGCAGCGATTTTCTCGCCTTCCTGAATCGTGATCCCGATCTGCTCAGGGAATTTGGCTCGCGCGCCTTTCGCGCGCAGGTTCACACGGTCGAGGAGACGGTCACTGGGGACGCGACAACGGCGTTGATCCTCCTCTCCGGTGCCGTGTTGCTGTTAATGCTCCTCGCTTGCGTGAACGCTGGAAACCTCCTGTTGCTGCGTGCGGTTGGTCGCGTTCGGGAGCTGGCCATCCGGCGCGCGATCGGCGCCACGATCGGCGACCTGGTTAGGCAGCTCGTCACCGAGAGTGTCCTGTTGGCGCTCGCTGCGGGCGTGCTCGGTGTCGCGGTTTCAAAGCTGCTCCTCGACGTACTCGTCGCGCTCGCCCCAACCGGTGTGCCGCGCCTGGACTTGATCGCGGGCTGGCCGTTGTGGACAGCTGCGAGCGTCACGGCAGTGACGGTCGTGCTTTTTGGCGTCCTGCCCTCGCTCGGCGCGCTGCGCTTCGATCTCACCTCACCGCTCCACTCCGATGCGCGGGCCGGCGCCGAGAGCAGAACGGTACGGCGCATTCGACGCGCGCTCGTTGCGTCTCAGGTCGCGCTCGCACTCGTCGTCCTCGCCGGCGCCGGGTTACTGCTCCGCAGTCTTCAACGGTTGACCGATCTCGATCCCGGCTACGCCACCGAGCACCTCTACGTGCTCTCGGTCTCCTTCCCGCTGGCGAAGATGCATGCGGACTGCAAGCCGCAACCTGCATCGCTCACTGCTTCGGATAGCGTTCAGTGGCATCGTTGCGAGGACCGAGTGAACTTCGATAGCCACGACCGTCTCATGGCGCGACTCAGAAGCGAGCCAGGAGTCGTGAGTGTCTCGCCTACCTTTGGACCGCCATTCCTCGGTTCGAGTATCTTCACGACCAAGATCGTGGCCGACTGGCAGACAGAGTCCGAAGGAAAAGAGAATCCCTGGTTTGGACTGGACCTCGTTGGACCACAGTTCTTTCAGACTCTGAATGTTCCCATTTTGCGAGGCCGGGCTTTCACAGATGCTGATCGGGAAGATGCTGCGCCGGTCGCAATAGTCAGCGAGGGTGTCGCTCGCCGGCTCTGGCCGAATCAAAACGTCGTTGGACGCCGATTTCATGTTCCTGGGCAACCAAATGCGCTGGCCCCGATCGTTGGTCTCGTGCCCGATATTCATTTTCGCGAGTATCGTCAAGCCACGCCAATGGTGTTCTTACCATTCAGGCAGGTGTGGGCACAGGGATATTTCGTCATCAAGATGCGAGCTACGGAGGCCGCCTCCCTTGCGACGATCCGTCGCGCCGTTCGAGAGTCGGGTACCGGCGCCGTTTTCGCGAGTGCTCAATCGATCGGCCAGCTCATCGCACCGCAACTCGCCGCGCCGCGATTCGAGACATTGCTACTCTCGATCTTTGGTGTAGCGGCATTGATTCTCGCGGCGATCGGCCTGTACGGGATGACAGCGTCTTTCGTCAATCAGCAGACGAGGGAGTTCGGCATTCGGCTGGCTCTTGGTGCCACACCGCAGGGGCTGCGTCGCCTGGTTCTCACGCAAACCATCACCTTGACTGGTGCTGGCGCGATCGTGGGCTTGATAGGGGCTCTGGCTGCTTCGCGACTCCTCACGACGATGCTATTCGAAATCAGGCCATTCGATCCGCTGACGTTTGCGGCGGTTTCCATACTCCTGTTGCTGATTGCCCTCGTGGCCGCGTACGTCCCCGCCCGGCGAGTGACAACGATCGATCCTGCTCGAGCACTGCGAGCCGAATAGACGAATCCATTTGCGCTCCGGGCCGTCGAGTTCCGTAGCTACCCGGATGCGTCGCGATACCGAATCACTGCGTGGCTTCGCCGCTGTTCCGTATCGATTGACAGAATCGCGCGAGATCCCGCGAGCACCATGTACGTAGAAATGATCGCCGGGTCCGCAAAGCGGACGATCCACGCGGCTTCGTCGCGCTCGTCGCGGCGCACCCGCGTGGTTCCGACGACGGTGATCGTATCGTGCTCCACGTCCTCGTCAGACTCGGAGAAGAGCGGTACAACGGTCGTCCATCCGCTCTGAAACGGCACGGCACATACAAGGAGGTCGACTTCAGCGAATGCGAATAGTCGCTCCGAAAAGACGCGATCGAAGTTCCGCGGCGCCGAGTCTGCGTGCTGCACCGTGCCCCACACGTGGGCTCCGGCGTATTGATAGCGCCGCGTGAATCCGTTGTACGCGAGCACCTCCCGGACGGGTCGCAGTGCTTGCTTTGCGATGACGAGGGAATCCACAGACGTCAACGGCGGCGGCCAGGCCGAGGCGATCAAGATGTCGCTCGCTGGTGCGGCGATTGAGGACTGCGAAACGGTCTTCTCGCTCAGTGGCCGCTCCGCCGTGTCACGGACGCCGCGGATAGTGACGTGCCAGTGTCGGACGTCCGTTCCAAGCGACAACGGTGCGAGCCATGTCGCACGCCGTCCCTCCTCGGACGGCGAGCTCCCGACGCGAGGAGGCCTGCTGTTACAGGCAGGGTGAGCCCGAGCACGATACAACGTAGCGGAGCGCGCATCGGAGAGATCTCGTTCGCAGGTTCCGCAAATGTATACCGCGGGCATTCGGCCATTGAGCCGACGCCTTCAGGGTTCTGTAAACTCTCGCCGCCGCGGCGGTGCTCAGGTTCCTTTTTTCCAAGACACGGCGCACGCCTGGCCAGCATGTTGGGTAATGGAAAACCCAGGTCGTTCTCCTTACCATCACGAGGGATTCATGCATTGGCGAACCCTGCTTCACTCCACCATCCTCGTTCTGTTCACGACCGCTTGCGCGTCGACGCGGCGCGAGCTCGTGCCTGCTCGGTCAACGACAACCGCCATGAACGTCTACCGTGCCGAAGCCATTCATGTCTCCATCCTCGTTCCGGCGCAACAGGTTTATGACTTTCTCGCCGACGTGAACAACTGGAAGACATGGGCGCCGTGGGTTCGCGCGGTCAACAACCACTCCGGCCGCGACTGGACTCTCGATACAGACACCGGCCCGATGCATCTCCGGTTTGTCGAGCCGAATTCGCTCGGCGTCCTCGATCACACGGTCACGCTCGCATCCGGCGTCAGCATCTACAACGCGATGCGCGTCGTGGCTAACAGCACGGGCAGTGAGCTCGTCATGGTCGTCTATCAAACGCCGCCCGCGACCGCCGAGCAGTTCGAGCAAGACGTTCAGGCTGTACGCGACGACTTCGCACGTATCAAGAAAGTGGTCGAGCGGTCGGGCGGTACCTAACGGGGACCGAGCGTATCGCAGGCGACGATCCGCCGCCGCCAGCTCAACGAATCTCGCGCTCGGCGAAATGGTCGCGAAACTCTTCCTGGAGAAATGTCGCCGCGCTTTCGAGCCGGCCCAAATGGCCGGCTTGCATGAACACGATTGAAGCCTCGATGCTGACGCCGGACCGCGTGACTCGCTCCAGCCGCCGGCGCTTGGGATGCGAGGCAAGAAATCGCGCGGGGATGAGCCCGAGGCCGATCCCGCTCGCCACGAGAGACAATTGCATGTCGATATTGTTGATCGCGGCGGCGACTTCGAACGGAGTGCCGAGCTCGCGCAACTTCGCCTCGAGTGAGGCTCGAATGAAGCACCCCGGCGGGTTGAGCACCCAGCGTGCGTCGAGATCGCGATCTTTCGACTTGCTGCCGCGCCGCGCGCGAGGTTGCGGTCCTCTCGCCCTGACCAATACCAGACGCTCCGCAGCCAACACACTGCTGGCCACATCGCCAGGCGGCGTGTCGTCAGCCGCGAGGAACGCCAGTGCCACATCGAGCTCGCCGGTCCGCACCTGCTCTATGAGCTGCAGCTTGAGATGGGTGCTCAGCACCGGTTGAAGCCGGGGGAAGCGACTCGTCAGGCGCTGGATCGACGCGACGAGGCTCGGTTGCGCGAGCGCATGTGAGAGCCCGATCCGGAGCATGCCGCTTGGCTCGGCGTCCTTCGACCCGGTCGCCTTGAGATCGTCCATGATGCGCAGCATCTGTCGTCCGCTGTCGAGCACCGCGCGGCCTTCGCGCGTAATCCGCCCCGGTTTCACGCTGCGATCGAGCAGGGGCGTCTTCAGTGTCGCCTCGAGCCGCTGGATCTGCCGTGTGACCGCCGATGGCGTCAGGAACAGCCGTTCGGCTGCCCGCTGCAACGAACCTGACTCGGCCAGGACGACGAACGTCCGGATCTCATCGAGCATGACGGAGCTCCCAATTGCTAGTCGAGCAATATGATAGTGAAAAAATTGCATTTGACGCAAGCGCGACCCAGCCTTAAGCATTTCGTAAATCGCCAGCCTGATGCTCGTCTCGGAGACTGTATGAAGTCACTTGGTATCGCCATCGCAAGCCTCGCCCTTCCAGTCGCGCTGGCCGCTCAGCAGCCCGCCGCGCCGCAGGCGAACCCGATAACGGCGGCGTTCAAGGCCCGCATTGGGGTGAGTCACCGCAACATCGCGCAGGCATTCGACTCGATTCCCGAGTCGAAGTTCGGCTACAAACCGACGCCCGCGCAGCTGACCTTCGGCTTCATCGCACAGCACGTCGCGAGCGACAGCTACCTCTTCTGCAGTAACTTCGGCGCGATGAAGCCGACGATCGACGCCAGGGACACGTCGACGCCCGACTCGGTCAAGGCAACGTGGCCAAAGTCCGAGCTCGTGTCGAAGCTCAAGGCATCGTTTGCATTCTGCGACCAGGCGATCGAACAGGTCACCGATGCGACGCTCCCCGACGCGATTTCGTTCACGCTGGGCGGCGCCGAGAGGAAGTCGACGCGCATCAACATGCTGCTCCTCCACGCGCTCGATCTCGCCGATCACTACAGCCAGATCGCGAACTACATGCGCCTGAACGGCATACTCCCGCCGTCAGCGCTGCCGAGGCCGGGGCGCGCAGGACACTAGGCTCCAAGTCGAGGCAAGAAATCATGAACTCGCTCATCAGCCGTTCGATCGTACTTGGCGCCGCGGCGATCGCCTCGCTGCTCGCCATCACTCCTGCGCGCGCTCAGAGCGACGAGCGGGCAATCGTCGCCGCGGTCACGAAATTCCTGGACGGGATTCGCACTCGCGACACCTCGCTCATGCGCTCCACAGTCGTATCTGGCGCCACATTGGTGCGCGTTGGCGGGCCCACGGGTCTGGGCGCTCCGTCGGCCATCGACGATATCATCGAACGCACCGGCAAGGGCACCGGCCCCGGCAACGACGAACGGATCGAAACGCCCAAGGTGCAGATCGACGAGCAGCTTGCCTCACTCTGGGCGTATTTCACTCTCACGCGCCCCGGCGAAACCAGGATCGATGTCTGTGGCGTCAACATGTTCCAGCTTCGAAAGGCGCCGGACGGCTGGAAGATCTTTCAAATAGCGGCTACGAGTCGGACGGAAGGCTGCAGGGCGATCATCAGGTAGCCGAGGAGAAGCCATGAGCGCTCGTGATAGGCCATTAATTAATTGGCGATCAGCTCGATTTCGACTTCCGCATTCAGCGGCAGCGCGGCGACGGCGACAGTGGTGCGAGCTGGATACGGAGCGATGAAATGTCTGGCGTACACTTCATTCATCTCCGTGAATCGCTTTATGTCCACGAGATAGACATTCACTTTCACCACGTCGGCGAGCGTTTTGTCCGCTGCCTCCAAAATCACTTTGAGGTTGTGGAAGATTTGCTCCGTCTGGGCGGCGACGCTGCCCTGGATGAGTTTTCCCGTGGCCGGATCTTGCGCGACCTGACCGCTCGTGTAGACGCGATCGCCGTCGCGAACGGCGGGTGAAAATGGACCGACTGGTTTGGCGAGACGGTCGGACGTAATGGGTTTCAGCGGCATGTCCAGGAGGTTCGGGAAGGTGTTTGATATCGGGTGAATTAGGGGCAAGGGTCTAGGGGCTAAGGCCAGGCGCAGAGATCTCAGGGCGATTGCCGGTTCCCGCGGACCAATGTGTAAGGCGCGAGGTGGGTGCGTCAAATGCAACGTTAGCACAATTATATTGCCAAAATAGCACGACCACACGCGAGCGAGGTGTTCACCAGTGGTCGCCGCGCGTGAGCTTCCTACCCATCGCGCAACACGACGCTGGGATCGACACGCGCCGCTCGTCTCGCAGGGACCAGCCCTGCGACTGCCGCGACGACGACCAGCAATCCAATCGCGCCAACGAAACTCGCCGGATCGGCCCACGTTACGCCAAATAACAATCCGCTCATCGCCGGAACCACCACCATCGCGCCGATGACGCCGAGGAGCATGCCTGCCGCCGACAGCGCAATCGTGCCGCGCATGATCGAACCGCTCACGTCGGCGCTCGACGCGCCGAGGGCGATACGAATGCCGATCTCCTGACGGCGCTGCGTCACACCGTAGGAGATGAGCGCATAGATCCCGAGCGCGGCGAGCAGTAACGCGAACGAGGCGAAGCCGCCGAGTAGCACCACCACGAACCGCCGCGGCGACGCAACCTGATCGATGGCGTCCTGCAGGGGCGTCCACGCATTCTTCGCCACATCGCCCGCCACGGGCGCGAGCGCGCTGCGCGCGGCCGTCGCGAGTTGCCCCGGCGGCAGCGCCGTTCGCACGATGAGATCGAAGCGCGCGTCGCCCACCAGTCCCTGATGCATCGCGTAATAGACCTCGCCGGTGAAGGGGCTCTCGAGCGCACCGTGCCTAACGTCGCCGACGACGCCGATCACGGTCACGAAGTCGTTGTGCTGGCCGATGCGACGGCCAATGGCGCTCCGATCCGGCCAGAGGGTGTGCGCCATCGACTCGTTGATGATCACCACCGGCGTGGAACCGGGCGTGTCGGTATCGGCGAAATCGCGGCCGGCGCGCATCGGAATGCCCATCGTGCGAAAGTAGTCCGTAGCGATGACGCGCACGAACCCTTCAGGCATGTTGCCCCGTTGATACGTCTGTCCCTCGGCCGGCATGGCCCAGCTTCGGTCGCCCGTAAAGGGCAGCATGTCATTCAGCGAGGCGGCGGTCACGCCCGGGATCGCGCGCACGCGGCGCAGCACGTCATCGTAATAGAGCGTCGCCGACGCAAGATTCTTGAATCCCGTCGCCGGGTCGACGCGCAGCTTCGCGAGATGTTCCGGCCTGAAACCGAGGTCAACATCGAGCACGCGCACGAAGCTGCGGAGCAGTAGCGACGATGCGACGACGAGTACGAACGCAAGGGCTATCTCGCTGACGACGAGTGCCGACCGGATGCGTGCGTGCCGTCTGCCGCGGGTGGCACCGCGGGTGCCATCCTTGAGTGCGTCGTTAGGGTCTGTTGGTGACTGCAACACCGGCACGACGCCGACGACCACACCGGTGACCACCGCGACGACTGCTGCCGCTGCGAGTGCGGCGATGTTGACGGTGACTCGTGAGAGAAGTGGAATATCGAAGGTACGCAGATGCGAAACGTAGCTCGTCGCGACGACCGCGATCGCGATGCCGAGGAGGGCGCCGGTGCACGACAGAACCAGGCTCTCCGTGAGCGTCTGGCGAATCACTCGTCCGCGCGACGCGCCGAGCGCTACACGTACGGCGAGCTCCCGCGATCGTGCTGTGATGCGGGCGAATTGCAGGCTCGCGAGATTCAGCGCGACGATCAGCATCACCGCCCCGACTGCGAAGGCGAGCATGAGGAGCGCGGGCCGAAAGTGTCCGTTCACGTGCGCCTCGAGGGAGACGGCGTGCAGTCGCAGGGTATTTCGCTGCGGGAACTCCTCCGTCAGCTGCTTTCCCAGTGCGACGAGCTCCGCGTCGGCGCGGTCGATCGATACGCCACGTCTCAGACGACCGATGGTGGCGAGGCTGTTTCCACCGCGGCTGTTGTTGTCGCTGAGCGCGTACGGCACGAAGAGATCCGCCGGGGTGCCCGGCGTGAAGACGCCGGCGAAATCGAACGACGGCGGCAGCACGCCGATCACGGTCACCGCTCGATCATTGAGCGTGATCGCCTTTCCAACGATATGCTCGTCCGCCCCGAACTGCTCACGCCATGTCCTGTCCGTCAGCACGGTCGCCGACGGACCATTCTCCAGGCACTCGTCGGCGCTGAAGGAGCGGCCGAGTCGCGGCGTTACGCCGAGGAAGGGGAGGAAGTTGCAGGTGATCGGGACGCGCGTTAGGCGGCGCGATTCGCCGTGCTGCATGAGGACTGCGTCGCCAATACTGTAGTAGGCGAAGTAGCCGGCGAGGTCGCTGAGCGACTGGCTTCGCGCGGCGACGTCGCGGAAGTGGGAGACCTGGAGGCGCCATTCGTCCTTGCCGTTGTCGCCGCGGTTCGGGATCCAGACGAGGCGCGACGGATCGCGGAATGGCATTGGCCGCAGCACGACCCCGTCGACGAGACTGAATACCGTCGCGCTCGCGGCGATGCCGAGGGCGACGATGGCGATCGCGAACGCGGTGAAGCCGGCGTCGCGACGCAGTGTTCGGAATGCATAACGAACGTCGCTGCGTGTCGCGTCGAGCCAGTCGCGCCATCGGGTGCGACGCTCGCGGTGCCGCGCGGCGCTGCGGAACGCTCGGCGCTCCTCGTCGACCTCGCCAAAGCGGCGCTCCGCTTCCTGGCGCGCCGCGGCCGGCGACATGCCCTCGGCGATGAGCTGCCTGGTACGGAGCTCGAGGTGGAGTCGAATTTCATCGTCGGCGTCGCGCGCGGCGCTGCGTGGTGTGATGAAGCGAAGCAGCCGGCGAATGCCGGGTCGAATCTCAGCGGACATGTGCGTCTCCTAGGCCGGGCCGGCGGCCGATGTGAGGATGTCAGTCACAGTCTTCGCATAGCGCACCCACTGCGCGGTCTCCGCGGTAAGTCGTGCGCGGCCTGCCTTGGTGATCCGATAGTAACGAGCGCGCTGGTTATTCTCGGTCACGCCCCACTCGGCGCTGACGAGGTCGCGTTCCTCGAGGCGGTGCAGCGCCTGATAGAGGGCGCTGTCGCGGATGTCGAGGCTGCCGTGTGAGCGCGACTCCAGCCACTGAGTGATCTCGAATCCATGCATCGGCGTCCAGCAGAGCGCCTTGAGGACGAGATTGTCGACGGTGCCTTTGACGATGGGGAGGGAGGGGGAGGACTCGCCCACGACAGTCTCCAGACTAAGGGTACAGAGTCTGACACCCTGAGTCGGGAAGGGGTTGTTAGTTCAGGAGTCGTTCGGCATCCGACTGATGGCCCGCTGCCGCACTTCGCGACGCTCGGGTTGCCGCAGCGAATGAGATCAAGCACTCCCGTTGTTCATCCCACAGCGCAAGGCGAAAGAGCTGCCAACTGTCCCTGAGCGTGATTGTCGTGACGTCGTGGAAGAGCGCGTTCTCATCGTGGCACCGCTGCAGCAAATAGTTCGGGATGCGCGGACTCAGATGATGGACGTGATGCACGCCAATGTCGCCGGTGAACCAGGCGAGGACGTACGGCAGTCGGAGGTAGGAGCTGCCGCGAATCGACGCAGTGAGGTAATCCCATTTCGAGTGCGGCACCCAGTATGTATTCTCGAATTGATGCTGCACGTAAAAGAGCCAAATACCCACCATGGCGGCGAGGTAAATCGCCGGCAAATAGACCAACAGCAGCGAGGGCCACCCAAGCGTCTCCCCGACGAAGAGCGCCGCACAAGCGATCCCGAGGTTCGTCGACCAGACACTTCGGGTCTGCGGATCACGGAGCGCCGTCCGCGGCGGCCGGATTCGCTGCACGAGCATGAGGTGAAGTGGTCCGAGTCCGAGGAGGACAGCCGGATGACGCATGAGCCGGTACCGCCATCGCGCACTTCGGGAGCGCGCGTTGTATTCGCGAACGGTGAGCGTGCGGACATCGCCGTGCCCACGCCGATCGAGATCGCCCGACGAGGCGTGGTGCTGCGCGTGATCGCGGCGCCACTGCGCGAACGGCGTCAGGGTGAGGACGCCGGAGAGCCAGCCGACGATGCCGTTGAGCCGCCGCGATGAAAAGAACGATCCGTGCGCACAGTCGTGCATGATGATGAACGCGCGTACGAGCAGCAGCCCCGCGGGAACGGCCAACGCGAGCGTCAGCCAGGCCGATCTCGAAATGCCCAGATACCCCAATGCGAAGACGAGACCGAGCAGTGTCCACGTCGTCGCAAGCTGCAGCGCGGCTCTCCCGTCGCGCGCCCGCTCGTACGGAGCGACGATCGCGCGCCAGTTCCTAACCGAGTTCCGCACCGTTGTTTCCATGCGGAGAAGTTAAGGGTCCAACCTGTCTCCTGATGACGTCGCGCGAGCTAGAAAGCATCAGCTAGCAGCGATCTGTGTCTGCAAGAGCGCGAGGCATTTGGCCGCCAGCGACGCGGTATCATATCGACTACCGTCAGTCGCCTGCCACAGACACTCGTCCGCCGGCGGCTCAATCGGACGCAGCACGAGATCGGCCACCATTGTTGCCCCCTTCGGGGGCCGAGCATTCCCTCGTCGCGCGACCTTACCGCGCCAGACCAGGACGTGGAGCTCTCCGAGCACTGCCTGGTCAGTCGCATCCGCGAACCAGGATACGCTGACAGCACAGTCCGCGGCCTGGAGCACGCATCCCGTCGGCGTCCGATGCTGCTCGATCGAGCCCCGCAATTCAGTAACGCGCGTCAGCACCCGTTCTGGCGCCAGCTCATCGAGTAGCTGCGTGACAGACCGTTGAACGGCGCTCTTCGCTTTTGCGCTTGGCGAAGTGTTCCACGAAAGCGGTCTGGGATTCGTCGAGTCGGTCATATCGTGGGCTACAATCTAACACACGATCGTACGAGAAGGCCGGGCGGGAGGCACCAATGCCGCTGCCGACCGCCCCCGTCGGCACGACGAAGCACTACCTAACGAGACAGACTGATGAGCTCATGCCTCCCGCAAGGCAATCACCGGGTCCACGTTCGTCGCGCGGCGTGCCGGGAGATAGCTGGCCAGCGCGGCGACTCCCAGCAAAAGCAGAGGCACGATCAGAAACACAGCCGGATCATGAGGGCGCACCCCATAGAGCAAACTTGCCATCACGGACGCAGAGAATGCGGAAAAGACCAATCCGGCAACGACACCCACGCCGGCAAGCGCGACCCCCTTGCGGAAGAACATTCTCAGAATGTCTTCACGCCGCGCGCCAAGGGCCATACGGATACCGATCTCGCGCGATCTTTGACCGACCATATAAGCCAACAAGCCGTAAATGCCGATGGAGGCCAGAAGCAGCGCCAGTCCAGCGAATCCGCCCACCAGATAGGCGGAAAAGCGGCGTGAAGCCAGTGACCGATCAAGGACGTCATTCATAGAAGACACACCAAATACCGGCAAGCCGGGATCAATGCTCTGGATTTCATGCCGAATCTGCGGTTCGAGCAGGGCCGCGGGCAGAGACGTTCGCAACACCGCGCTCAGTCGCTTGTTGTTGTCTTGATAGGTCGAAACGTAGATGTGGGGAACGCCATCGATGTCGAGACCGTCGCTCTTGATGTCCTTCACAATCCCCACGATGGTCGTCCATGGCTTGTTAGGCTCCCGTCTAAACCGCACGCGTCGGCCCAGCGGATCGCGGGTTGGCCAATACTTATGAGCGGTGCTTTCATCGACGATGGCCACCAGCGGTTTGCCATCTTCATCGTCCTCGGTGAATGAGCGGCCGCGGAGGAGTGAGGCCTGTAACACCGTGAAATAATCGGGGCTGATCCGAATTCTCTCAGCGCGCAGGTCCTGCAAGGACTCGTCCGGTCTATCTTCGATCGCAAAGCCCTCATTCGCCACGCCACCGACCGCGTTGGGGTTGGTATTGGTGCTCGGTAGAGCTGAGGTGATGGCGGCAAGCTCCACTCCTGGAATTGCCTTCAGGCGCCGCAGCAACTCACGATCGAAAGTGGCTCTGCGACCCACATCACGATACGGGTCCTTTTCACTCTCGTTAGGATTCGGAAGCTCTATGTTTGCCGTCACGACTTGAGTCGGATTGAACCCTGGATTTTCCTGCAACAGGTCCCGCAGCGTACGCAGCAGCAAGCCGGCTCCAACCATGAGTATGACGGCAAATGCCAGTTCAGCGACGATGAGAACATCGCGCAATCGGCCCGTCTTCGCGCTGTAGCCGGACCCTCGACCGCCTTCGCGGATGGCCGAGGAGAGGGGGACCTTTGCCGAATGCAGCGCGGGGGCAAGTCCAAACAGCAAGCCGGTGAGAATGGAAATCAGCAGCGCGAACGCCAGCACCACCCAGTCGATTCGTACCTCGTTGAGCCGGGGAACGTTCGATGGCACGAAGCGCAGGATGAAACCCAACGTACCCACCGCGGTTGCGATTCCCGCGGCGCCGCCGATGAGCGAGAGCAGCATGGACTCGGTCACCATCTGGCGCACCAGACGGCCGCGACTCGCTCCCAGCGATAGCCGCACCGCCATCTCTTGTTGTCGCCCCGAAGCGCGCGCCAGGAGGAGATTGGCAATGTTCAACGATACGATGAAAACGATCAGAATCACCGCACCGAGCAACACCAGTAGCATGGGCCGAACGTTTCCCACCAACGTTTCTTGCAATGGTTGAATCTCGATTGTCCATTGCGCCCGCGGCGGGTAGTCGCCGGGAAAGGCGTGGCGTAATTCGGCAGCCATGGCAGTGAGCCGCGCCTGAGCTTGCGCCAGTGTCAGGCCAGGCTTCAGTCGTCCGATTCCATTGACGAGAATCCGGGTACCACGCAGTGGCTTGGGAAAAGGGTCGCCAATGAATCCGCCGGCGCCAAACACCTCCACGTCGCCGGAAACCGTCGGTCCAGGATGGCGAAATCCAGGTTGCAGAACTCCGATAATTGTCAGGGGATCATTATCGAGCCGGATGATACGGCCGACAATGTTCGGATCGGCGCCGTAGGCGCGACGCCACAGGCCATCGCTGATCACGGCCTCTGGAGCGAAACCCGGCGCAAAGTCCTGCGGACCAAACAACCGTCCAAGTTGCGGGGTCGCACCCAGCAGGGAAAAATAGCTGAAACTGCCATTGACCCCTTCGACACGTTCGGGCTCTCGCCCACCAGTCACATCCTCGTTACCCTCGAAGATCGGGGTCACATCTTCGAATACGCCCGCCCGCGTCTGCAGGTCTTCCAGTTCGGGCTCGGAAAACCTGACGTCCCGCAATCCGACTCCGGGTTCGTTAAAGAAGACTCGTACCAAACGATCGGGATCGCGGTAGGGCAGAGAACGCAGCAACACGGCATTCACGATGCTGAAAATCGCTGTGTTGGCTCCCACACCCAGAGCCAGCGTCAGGACAGCCACGATCGTGAACGCCCGCTTCTTGACCAGCATGCGCAGCCCGTAGCGAACATCGTGAAGTAGAGTCCCCATGAAGACGCTCCTCTCGGTCAATATCCCAGATTCGAAACAAGGCGAATTTCCGATTCAGCGCCTCGATTAGACTTTTCTTATCGACTGGGAACATTACGGCCCGTTTCGGCGGGTCGACATACAGCCCTACAATCCGTAACGGCGCGGTGGGGAACGCGATTGGCGGTTCCCGCGGACGAATGTGCAAGGCGGGAGATGGGTGCGTCAAATGCAACGTTAGCAAGATTATATTGCCAAAATAGCACGACGCGTTTGGGTGCACGCGTGGACTGGTCACCTTCGCTCGCTCTTAGTCAATTCGTTCTCGTGCCGACTCCCGGTCTCAGATGGCTATTACCAATCGGAGGGTGAGCGTGCTACGTCGAATCACCTGGCAGGCCGCCGCCCTACTAGCTGCGGTACTGACAATTCTCCTCACGCTCTCTGGTGCGGTGGTGTCCACGTATTTTCCGCATTCTGACGCGCTGCTGATCCCGGTCGGCATCTTAGGGATCCCGCTTGAGCTTGGCGCCATCTTCGCCGCAGTGCCGTATGGCGGGTTGCACAACAACCCGCCGACGGTACAGGTAACTGTGATTGCGAGTGTGATCAACGCGGTGCTTTGGGGAGGGTTGGTCTACTCGCTGCAATCCCTCCGAGCATTCCTACGAGGACCGGAGCTCTGATGAGATACTTCGTGTAAGCGTATCGGAGTACGTCATGGATCTCTCTGCACGCGAGCCCTTTCCGAGACGCAGGCTGAGCCCGATGACTCGTTAGGTATGCGTAGAATGCCAGTATATCCAGCTGGCATTCGACGCACAGCCCGACCAGATTTTCCTTTCACGTTTTGATCTCGGCTTACATCACTGACGACCAACTGTTTTTCGAACCAGTGATGGGCGTACGGTTCGGCATTGAATGCCTCGACCTCGACATATCCGGAGCGTTTATAGAGATGGATCGCCTCATACAACGCTCGGTTGGTCTCCAGACGCAGGACCTTGACAGCTGCTGTGCGAGCGTGCCGTTCCAGCTCAGCGAGCAGCCGTCGGCCAACTCCGAGCCCACGCACCGATTCGGCAATCCACATTCGCTTGAGCTCAGCCGGCTCCTTCTTGTGAAATTTCAGGGCTCCACAGCCAACAGGTCTGCCTTGCAGACGCGCGAGAACCAATAGTCCCGAAGGTGGCGTGAGCTCGTCGGGGCTGGCCGAGACGCTCAGCCCCGGATCAAAGCCCCCATCGAACCGGCTATTGAGCTCCGCAAAATATTGATCGAAGCACCACCGGGCTTCTGGAGTAGCTGGGGACTCGATATCGAAAGTCACCATCGATGCTCGCAGCAGTTGCTCGACCTGCCTCATCGCCGCGGTGAGCACGCTGCGTTGCTGATCTGACAGCGATTCCAGAATGTTCGTGGCCAGTTCATCGGATCGCCGTTCAAGCTCGGCGCGTTCTGCCAACCCCGTCCTCGTGAGAAAAATCCGGCGCAACCTGCGGTCTTCCCGAACTACGCGATTGGTGACAAGCCTTTGCTTTTCCAGAGAGCGCAAAACGCGACTGAGATAGCCCGAATCAATTCCAAGGCGGCTTCGCAGTTCACGGACGTCGGCGCCCTGCGATCCGATCTCCCAGAGCAACCGAGCCTCACCGATTGGACGGTCCCGCTTCAAAAACCGATCGTCCAAAGCGCCAATGCGCTCGGCCACAATTCGGTTGAAGCTCCGCACTTGCTGCACCGCGCTCGTGTCCATTTCTCTGACTATAGTCAGAGAAATGGAGTCGTCAAGTTTCACCCTGACGGCAGGCGTGTCGCTTATGCCTTCCCGCTCAATGGCCGCTCATATAGGCAAATGCGCCCACGAGGATCACCAATGCCGCGACTACTATCGCCAACCTCAAGCGATCGCCCAACGCTTACTCCGCGCGCAGCGCGAGCATGGGATCGACGCGCCCGGCCCGCCAGGCAGGAACGAGCGTCGCCGCCGCGGCGACCACGAGCAACGTGAGGGAGACCGTAACCAGCACGAGGGGATTGGTAGGAGCCACACCATAGAGCAACGTCGCGACAAGGCGGCCCGCGGCGATGGCGAGGGCAGCGCCGATGACGACTCCGATAACGACCGTCCTCAGGCCGTCGCCTAACACGAGTCGCAACACGTCGGCAACGCGCGCACCGAGCGCAATGCGGACGCCGAATTCGTGCGTCCGTTGGCTCACCGCGTAGCTCACCGTGCCATAGATGCCGACGACAGCGACGATGAGCGCGAGGACACCGAAGCCCGTGAAGAGCGCGGCGCCGACGCGCCATGGCCGATACTGTCGGTCGATGACGTCGCTCAAGAGCTTCACGTTCGGGTACCCACCGGGGAAGGTTGCCTTGAGCGCCTGGGTCAGTGTTGCTTCGACGCGAGGAGCGGCATCGGCTGCGGCGCGGACAAGCAGCACGGTGCCGTGCGACCAATCCTGGAGCGACTTCGGGAGATTCGTTATCGGTAGGTAATACTGCGGCACCGGATCTTCGATGATGTTGTCGCGTCGCGACGTCTCGACGATGCCGACCACGGTATAGCAGGCACTCATTCTGCCGTCGAATCGAATGCACTGTCCGAGCGGATCCGCACCCGACCATATCTGTTGCGCCATCGCTTCGTTGATCACGACCTGCGGCGGGGCGCCCCGATCCTCGAGAAAATTGCTGCCGCGGATCAATCGCAGTCCCGTGGCGGCGAAGAAGGTCCGCGTGACGACATTGAGTGCGGGATAGCTCTTCTTCACCGGGAAGGTCGAGTCACTTCCGATCCAGATCGTCGTGACGCTGAACCCGTACATCGGCACGTTCGTCGCTCGCGCGACAGCGACGACGCCAGGCGCATTCTCCATCCGCTGCGCGACTTCGGCCGCATGCGCGTCCTGAATGACACTCGGCGGGCTCTGGCCGGCGTCGAAATCGACGCTGCCGATCACCGTCCGGGGCGCATCATAGCCGATGTTCACCGCCCGCACATTTCGCAGGCTCTGAACGAATAGCGCCGCTCCGACGAGGAGCACTACCGAAAGGGCCGCTTGTGTCATCACGAGCGTAGTACGAAGACGCGAGCGCTGCACCGTGCCTTCACGCGCGCCCTCCTTGAGCGCCGACGTGAGATTGGGATTGCTTGCCTGGAGAGCAGGAACGATACCCGCAATGAGCCCGACGACCGCGGCAATTCCAAGCGTGAAAACAATGATTCGTAGATGTATCGCCGAATCGGTGAAGCGAACGTCAGGCAGCAAGAGGCGACGCAACATGGTTTCGCCCCACCATGCCGCCAGGACCGACGCGACGGCGGCGATCGCGGTGAGGAGCAGCGTCTCGCCCGTCAGCAAGCGCACGAGACGCCACCGGCCGACGCCGAGTGCGAGTCGGACGGCGATCTCGCGCCGCCGACGTGTCGCGCGCGCAAGGAGGAGGTTGATCACATTCGCCGCGGCGATGATCAACACGATGAGCGCCACGGCACTGAGACGAGTGCTGATCAAATGCTCCTGTTGTTGCTGACCCGGACCACGCGCGTAGATGATCGATCCGGTGGTGACGGTCATAAGGGTGTCGCCGCCGTTCTTCAGACTTCGATAAAAGCCCCGCACGGCCTGCGTCGCGCGCTGATCGAATACCTCCAGATTGTCGTTAGGTCCGGCGCGCGCGATGGCCTGGAAGACGTACATGCTGTTCGACTCGAGGATCGGCTCTTTCATCCATTCAGGCTGGTACGTCGCCAGCGGGAGCCAGACGTCAACCGGCTCGAGATCGTTGTCGCCGACGAACCCCGCCGGCGCGACGCCGACAATCGTGTACCGCTGAGCGTCGAGCCGAAGCGACTTCCCGATCACGTCCGAATCGCCGCCGAACTGCGCGCGCCAGAATTGATCGCTCAACACGGCAACGCGCACCCCGGGGGCTGTCCGGTCCTCCTCGGCTGTATAGAATCGCCCGAGTTGTGGTGTCAATCCCAGAATCGACCAGTAGCCGGACGAGGCGACCATTTGCTCGACTTTTCGCCCACGACGGGTACCGCCGAGCTGCGCGGGATTCGGATGAGTGAACAGCGCAACGCGGTTAGAGTCACCCCACGCACGGCGGATGACTGCGTAGAGTGGTCCCGACAGAGAGGGAACGAACTGACGTCCGCCTTCGAACTGCATCGATACCCAGACGCGACGCACGCTATGCGGAGCCCTTACGCCGACCGGCGGCCGCAGATAAATCCGATCGAGCAAACTAAACGTTGCTGCGTTCACCCCGATGCCGAGTGTGAACGTCATCACGATCAGCGCCGTGACGCCAGGATTGCGCTTCAACGAGCGCCACGCGAACCGCGCGTCCTGCTCGACCAAGTCGAGCACGCCGAGCCACGTCATACGACGCGTCTCCTCGATGTAGTAGGTTCGGTTGCCGAACCTGCGCCGCGCCCCGTGCACGTCACGAAGCTGCGCGGCGTCGAGATCGAGATGATGCTGAAGCTCAATCTCCAGATCGCGCTCGTATGAGCGAGGGTTGAGCATGATGCGCATGCGGTGCGCGAGCCCATCGAGCCACGACATCAGCCGTTCCTCCCGCGCGCCCGACCCCCGGCGCGCTCCCCGCCAATAATCAGGTTATCTACGGCTCATAGGTAGATAATCTGACTATCGCCCTGGCGGTGCGTCAAGGCCTCTACCGCTTGCCCGACTTGCATCGAACCTGTTTGTACTTCACTAACATCCGTTGAGCGTTTGCCTTCACTCCTTGGACGTCCACAGCCAAGCCCGCCATGCCCAAGCGATCCTCCCGCCGCACCACCAAGTCGAAGAGTCAGCAGCTCAGTCGTTCCGAGATTCAGGAGACCGAGGCGAATAGCCGAGCGGTGACGCGGCGCTTTCTGCGTGGTCGCGCCAGTGTCTGGAAGCGCTGGCATGCCGATGCAGCGACGCGAGAAGCCGCACCACGGGCGACCCGTCAGCAGCCGGACATCAAGCCGAACGTCCAGCGCGCGCTGGTTGGCGCGCCATCACGCGGCACCCTGATCGCCCAGGGAGATTCCTGGTTCGACTATCCGCTTCATGACGTGCTCAAAATGCTCAACGACGAGCACGCGTACGAGATCGAATCCGTCGCCCATGCCGGCGATCGCATCGAGAACATGGCGTACAACGTTGCTGAGCTCGACGGCTTCGTGAGGGTGCTCGAGAAGACGCTGCGGCGCGGAGTAGTGCCGCGCGCGATTCTGCTCTCCGGCGGTGGGAACGACATCGCGGGCGTGGAATTCGGCATGATGCTGAACCACGCTGGCTCGTCCCTCCCGATTACGAATGACGACGTCGTGAATGGCGTGCTGGGAAAGCGCATCCCCGCGGCGTACATCTACATCATCACGCGCCTCAACGAAACGTGTTCACATTATCTCACGGCGCCGTTGCCGATACTCATGCATGGCTACGCGCATCCCGTTCCCGATGGCCGCGGCTTCAGCGTCTTCGGATGGCATTGGGGATTTCCTGGCCCATGGCTCAAGCCAGGCTTCGATGAGAAGGAGCTCGAGAATCGGCGCGCAAACACTGCCGCCATGCAGGAGCTGATCGATCGATTCAACGACGTCATTGCCGGAGTCGCCGCGCAGTTCCCGAACGCTCATTATCTGGATCTACGGCCGCTGCTGAGCAACGGTCCGAAGTACCGCAACGACTGGGACAACGAGCTGCATCCGACCGAAGCCGGATTCCGGCTGGTGGGGAACGAGTTTGCTAGAGCGCTGGCGAGCTTGTGAGCCGTCGTGTCACACAGGAACGACCGCCCGCCGCAGGAACATGCCGGCGTACGCGCCCGCGAACGCAAACGCGAGTGCGAGGAGGGAGCCGTAATTTGCACGGGTCAGAATCCCGAAGAGCGGAATCCAAACACCCACGACCAGCGCCGCGGCCCATGGTCGTTGCGGTGCTAACGCGCCGACGACGAGGCTACTGACGAGGATTGCAACGGCAGTCACACCGGTATCGTCCCAGAACGGGCGCGAGTCGATGTAGCCGAGTATGATGCCGACGACGAGACCGGCGAGCAAAACTAGTCGCTGCATGATCGGACCTCCGCTGGGTGTGCGAGCATCATTCCGGAGTCGGCGTACTGTCTCGCTCGAACTCCTGAAGCTCGGGGTAGGGGCTCGAGGTCGGGCACGGCGCACGCGGCGATGGCGACGCAAGATACGTCTCGAAAAATGTGCCGAGACAGTACGACGTGACCTCGAGCTGCCGCCGGCCATCGATATGCAGTTGCCCGGCGAGCCGAAGCACGCGCCTAACGAAGCCGCTCTTGAGCAGCGCGCCGTCGTCGCTGAATGTGAAGTGATTGGCGCCGCGAATGAACACGCTCCGGCGACGGTCGAATGGAGCTCGGCCGTAGAGCGAGCGGATCTCTATCACGACACGCCGGCTCTCGGGGTCGTTGTCGCTTCTATGATCGCTGAGCAGCAACATGAACGGCTGCCTGATGGTGTCGTGGACGATGCGTCCGATGGGTGCGCCGTCGATATTTACCGCCGCCTTGCACCGTGCGTCGACGACACAGAACTGTGCCGCCTCGACGCCGCCTAACGAATGCCCGAAGACGCCGACACGCGAGAGATCGAGGCGGCCCGTGAAGCGCCCGGACGAGTCGGCGGCGTTCAGCTGCGCCAACCGGTCGATCGCGAAGGCGATATCGGACGTCCACGCGTCGAGCAGCCGATTCATGAGCCGGGCCGAGTCGGCATTGCCGAACGCGAGCTCCGGATTGTTCGACGGTAATCGCGCAAATGCCCGACCGTCGGGAAATACGACGCGAGTCGTGCGGTACGGCGCGTCGAAGCCGACGACGACGAAGCCATGGCTCGCCAGGTCCTCAGCCAGCGTCGAGTAGTTGACGACGGGCGCCGACGCGCCTCCCCGCATGACGAGCACGGGGTAAGCGCGTTCATACGATGCAACAGGCGCACTCCCCACGCTGTACTCACGAACCTTGGCGGGATCTCGCGTGAGGAGTCGGAGAATCGCCGGGGTGTGATCGACGCCCTCGTGAGCCATCAGGAACGCTGGCGTATAGGGCTCGGTGCGCGAGCGCAGGTTCGTGGCGGCCGGATACCAGATCCACACGAGCAGTTCCCGCGGTGTTCCGACTTGTGGTGCGAGAGAGTCGGTGTGCGTGCTGTCACGCCAGTCCGCGATGAGACGCCCGACGGCAAAGCGGCCAGTCGGCATCGGCAGCGTCAGCGGTCGTGAGCGTTCGATGGCGAGGAACGCCACGAGCGCCACCACGGCGATCGCGGCAGTCGAGGCAATGGCGAGGAGAATCCTGAGGGCGTATCGCATTGTGAGCAGGCAATGTAAACTACTTTACATCGCAAAGACATCCTGCGCAATATCCCAGTGGCCAGTGTTCCGCACAGCGGCCAGTCGGCATCGGCAGCGTGCGGATCTTGCGTATTGAATGGTGGGCGCCTGTCCTCCACTAGACGTCACAGCCGCACGCTTCTCACGCCGGAATCACGGTGCATTGTGAACTGACACGTTTCGATATCGCCGACATGCTGCGATGCGGCCGCGAGCTGCGGTCCATCATTTCGGCGTCGGAGTCCTTCGAGGGCGCGGCGCAGCGGGTGTGCGAAACCCTGTACGAAGGTCTCGACGGCGACGAACCATCGGAGCGTGGATGCGTTCTGGTGCGCTGTTACAAGACACATCCGCTGGGGCTGCTTCCCCCCGAGCTCCAGGCCTTCGCGAAACGCGCCGCTGGTGCGGACGCGACGCTGAACAGCGCAACGCGATGCCTCGTGCTGTTCGGCACGGCCGGAGCAAAAGCGACCTGGAACTCACGGAAGCTGTCGGAACGCCATCGCGCGATACCACTCGCAAGCGTCAGCCTCGTCGAACGCGCGCCAATGATTGCGCAGCTCTTCCGCGAGTTCGGCGTCCCAGTAGAGCAGCTCGTGTCGCCGTCCACCCCGTCCGTAGTGGATATCCGCGCCAAGACGTATGGCATCTTCTACGTCGAAGATGCGCTCGGGAGCCATGCGGTGCCGGCGCAGGACGACTTTGTGATTCCTTTTGGCGTGAAGTCGGTGATTGGATTCGGCGGCGAGCTGCCCGGCGGCGAGATGTTCGCGACCATTCTCTTCACCCGCGTCGTCGTACCACGCGACGTCGCGGAGCGGTTTCGCACCGTGGCCCTCGAGATGAAAGGTGCGCTCTTTGTCGCCCCGCCGGAGCGATTCTTTGCCCTCGAGTCCGCGCCCTGACATCGCACGGCGGCAAATCTGGGTCAAGAGCAGCGAAGGGGAGGGCACGGCATTGACCTAGCTGCCACAATGTTTGTTCAGAAAACGAAAAACGTCGTCGGCCCACACGGCGCTCCCGAAATATCCGAAGCTGTGGCCATCAGCGACTGATGCGCCAAAGGGCGGGTAGATCTTGATCTCGGATTCCTTGCCGGCATCCCGCATCGCGGCCGCGAGCGCTCGGCTCGGTGACAGGTTGTAGTCGTTCGCCGCCTGCATGAAGAAGATCGGAGCTCGCGCACGGCGGACCGCGTCGAGCATCATCGTTTGAAGGGCAGGCGCGTCGGTCCAACTCTGAGCGGCGCCAGCAGCATCGACGGCAGCACAATAGTCCGCATGCTCGGCGCCGAGCACCGTTTCGATGCCGCCGAAGGACGTGCCGGCAACCGCCACGCGTTTAGCATCTACGAAACGCTGTGTGCGAAGCCACCGGAGTGCCGCCACCTGGTCACTCAGGTGCTCGTTGGACAGCAGCTTGATCATCGTTGCCGCGCCGGAATCGAGCCCGCCAGCCTTCGTGGCGGCGCTGATCTGATCGCCGATGTACGGGCCCGCCGATGCACTCAATCCCTGCCCTCGGCGATAGGGCCCGAAGAACACCCATCCACGCCGGGCGAAGACTGGCCCGAGTGAGTCGAAGGCGCCCTGGGAAAGCATGCCGCCAGCGCTTCCATGGTTATAGACAACTGCGGGAAACGGTCCCCTACCCTCTGGCCTGTATACGACGCCCTTAAGGGTGAGCGTGCCGCTCGGAAATGAAACGATCTCGCCGTGCGCCTTGTCGGGAGCGGCAGCTCCGGGACGGTCTTGACTGACCAGGATCGCAGGACACGCCATCATTGCAGCCAATACGAGTGTCGTTTTCATTCGATCCGCCATGAGTATTCCGCGTCGGAGCATCTGGCCACGGGGCGTCATCGTCAAGATGAACACGTTGGCCGCCTCTAACGGAAACGTCCAGCAGGGTGTCCCTGTTAGTGTCGCATGGCCGAAGACCTCGTTGCCACGGACGCAGAGCTCGTCGAGCGCGCACGTCTCGGAGACCCCGACGCGTTCGATGCCCTCGTGCGCCGGTACATGCGGCCGGCATTCGCGGTGGCATTGTCGGTGGTGAAGGATCGCCTGGATGCGGAGGACGTGTGTCAGGATGTGTTCGTGCGCGTCATCGAGCGGCTCGACCAGTGTCGGTCGCCCGCGCGTTTCGCGGGATGGCTCTTCGCCATCGTGCGAAGCACCGCGCAGAACTCTCAGCGGCGGGAGCGGCTGCGGCAAAGCGACGCGTTGGAGAGCATCAATGCCGCCGCTCGCGACAATCCGGCACGCGACGCGGAGCGCTCCGAGCTGCGCGCGCGCCTTGGCTCGGCGCTCGCCCAGCTCAGTCGCGCCGAGTGCGACGTCGTGCTCCTGCACGACATGGAGGGATGGAGGCACGCCGCCATCGCCGAGGCGCTCGGCATCTCGGAAGTGCACTCGCGCCAACAGCTCTTCGTCGCGCGGCAAAAGCTGCGGGCGCAGCTCGGTGATCTGCATCAATTGAATCGAAGAGACCATGAGTGACGATCCGATCGATCTCGCTTCGCTAGTGCCGCCGCTCGACGATCTCGTCACGCGCATCGACGCGCGCTGTGCGCCACTGCTCTCGGCGCGACGCGAACGCCGCACGCTGGTGCAGATCGCCGGCTGGTGGCGACCCACGTTGGCGGCGGCGCTGCTGATCGCCATCGGCTGCTCGATCGTCCTGCGGCGCGTGCCTCCGCCGCGCCGTGGGATGCCCAACGCAACGACCCAGCTCGCGCGAGGGCTCGGCGTCCCGTCCGTTCTCGCCGACCGCATAACGAGTACGGTGCCGCCGCCGTCGACGGAGCTGCTGCCGGAGATCGGACGGTGACGGCGCAACCAATGGTGGCGCGACTGCGCGTGCAGGGGCTGGCGGTGCTCGCCCTGGTGTTTGCCGCCGGCGCACTGTCGGGCGCCGCCATCGAGCATTGGCGCGTCGTCTCGCGTCCGCCGGAGCTCGTCGAGAGTGTGCCTGTGCGGACGGAACAGGTCGTCGAGAACATGAAAATGGCCGGGAGCGGAATTCCCGTTCTTTACGAAGCACTGCAGCTGACGCCGGAGCAGCGAACCCGCATTCAAGCAATAATGGCGGCGAATCGCCCGCGGACGGACTCGATTCTCCATGAAACATGGCCGCGGCTGCGGGACCTCCTGGACTCGGTCCGCCGGCAAGTTGAGCAAGTACTCACACCGGAACAGCAACAGCGATTGGCGGCGATGCGCCGCGGGGGCTGACCATGATGACACGCATAATCTTCTCTTTGCTCGCTGCCGGCGGGATAGCCGCGGGGGTCGTCCGCAGTCACACGACGCGCCAGTCGCCGCCGCTCGTCGTGCATGAATGGGGGACGATCACGACGCGTCACCTGCCCGACGGGACGCCGCAAGGACGGCTCAATCACATCACGCCAGCGGAGGTGCTGCCGGCCTTCGTGCATCAGTACGAGCCGCCGGCGACGGTCGAGAAGGTTGGGCAGCCGCTCCTCAAGTCCGTCGTCGCGCCAGGGCGGCAAGACGTGACCATGCGCCTCGAGACGCCGGTCATCTATTTCCACGCGCCGACAGGCGCATCGGTAGCTCCATTCGACGTGAGCGTTCGATTTCGTGGCGGGGTATTGAACGAGTTCTATCCGAGCGCCGAGCCGTCCGTCGACCTCGACCGCGACCGCATCAACAGAAAATTGGGGGCGGCCGCGTATGGACCGGGGTGGAACGGCGAGGTGTTGGACAACTACGTCGTCGGGGGGCTGCGTTGGCGTGGCGTCACCCTGCAGGACGGCGTTCGCGTGCCTCGAACGGACATGCACGTGTGGCTCGCACCACGACAGGTGCGCTCGGCGGGCGTAGTCGTCGGATCGCGGGAGAGTGAGCAGTACTTGTTCTATAGAGGAGTGGCGCACCTCGATGCCCTGATGCAGACGGAGTTGACTGACCGTGACGTGCGGCTACGGGCGCCGAGGCTCCTGGAGTGGATGCGCAGCCCGACCATAACGATCGCGAATGTGTGGCTCGCCGACATCCGCCCCGATGGCAGCGTCGCCTTTCGTGAGCAGGGAGCGCTTTCGATCGCGAAGAGCGGTCCGTTGCGCGAGCTCGCGAGGATCCCGCTATTCACCGACAAGGACTATGGCGAGAAGCGCGCGGATCTGCGGCGCGGCATGAAGCAGTCCCTCATGGCCGCGGGGCTTTACGAGGACGAGGCCGAAGCGATGCTGGAGACGTGGAAGGGGAACTATTTCGAGACGCCAGGGCTTCGCATCTTTTATATCGTGCCTGACGAGTGGATCAGCTACTTCTTGCCGCTCCAGATCTCGGCGCCGAACGAGTTGAAGCGAGTGCTGGTGGGGAGAATCGATCTCGAGCGAGAGCCGTCATCTCCATGACATCTACTTCGGAGGCATCGTGAAAGGAAAACGAACGCGGCAGATCATCCTCGGACTCGTTGGTGTCGCTTACATCGCGATGATGTATCCACTGTTGACGGATCTGTGGCGTAGCAAGTGGCTGCTCGTGATGAAAAACGAAACTGAGCCGATGTTCCTCAGCTTCTTCATTGCGCTCGGCGTCTTTCTCGTGTTGGCCGCGAGGAAACCACTGGCGTATCGCTACGTGATCCTCTTTGCCGCATGGCAGAGCGTCGCCCACGCTTCTGTCATGGGCATCGAGACCATTCAGGCCTGGCAGAACGGAGTTCACCGGGACTTTACGGATGTGGTGGTCGTCGGGGTGATCGCGGCGGTGTTGATGGTGATCGCGCCGACGGCGCACGAGGTCGTGGCTACGGAGAGCCTGAATGAACTGAACACTTCCTCGGTGCGATCGCCCGCACCGACCGGCGTGATGAATTAGCAAACTATTCCTCAGTGCGAGAACACCGCCTTCATGACGTTCGATTCGATGTCGCGCGCAGCGCCGGGTTGAAGGCTGGAGTCGAGGAAAACGGCAACGGTCAACATGTCTTCGGGCAGGCGAGCGAATGTCGTCACGCTCAGCTCGTACCCGGTGAGAAGCATGTACCCGATGTTCGAGTAGGCCCAACCCTCGCCGGGACGAAAGAGAAAACCAGTAAGCAGCACGGCCTCGAGAAACTCGCTTCTCGTCCACGGGATACTCGGGCTCGCGCGCACGGCGGCGTGATAGCGTTCGAACGGCCCGTAATCGCCAAGCCCGCTCGTGTGTCGCAGCAGGCGCGACACCGTGACGCCTTCCGGCAGCGGTACGTCGGAGACATAGAGACCAATCGGCGCGTCGAGAGACATCAGGTTTTCCTCGGCAAGCAGGAACACGCACGCCGCTGTTAGCGTCTTCGTCACGCTATAAATCGGAAACAGCGCATCCGCGGTGATCTCGCTCGGATACGGCAGCAGCCCCTCGGTCCTCCGGAGCGTGACTGCTGCTCGCGCGCGATGGGCGCGCCCGCTCACGTCATTCGTCTCCGATCAGACATCGGCGAATAGGCGACATTGCCAATGCGCTTCTGCGCGGCCCAGTGGGAAATGTTCACGATGAGCCCGCGACCCTTCGCGATCATGCAAGGAGCGGCCAGCTGACTCGCGTGATAGTGAGCGCGCACCCCCGCGGCGAACATCTCATCCCAGCGCCACAGCGGCTGCTCCCAGAACGGCTTCGGCCAGGTGAACTGCCCGTCCTCGACCATGCGCTCGTAACCACCCCATACATTGTTCACGAGAATATCAATGGTGCCCGTCTCGCGGACGATCTGCGCGAATGCCGCTTCGACTTGCGCGTCGTCTCGATGATCACAAAGGACAGCTGTGATCGATCCGTCAACACGATGGCTTTGGGAGCGGACGGTGACATAGACGCCTGCACCACGCCGAGCGAGCTCGCTCGCGATGCCTCGACCAATGCCCTGCGAGGCACCCGTCACGACCGCGATTCTGTCGTTCATCATCGTACCAATGTGGATGCATCAGACGCTGAACGGCCGAGTGATAGGTGCTGTTGAAGTGAGGCGCACGCGGTCGTACCTGTGGTGACGCCTGATTGTGCACGCCTGTTGCTGTTACGTTGCCCAGCCTCATCACGAAGCATGGGTCCGCGGAGGTTACGCGTATGCCGCACGGTAAGATCTGTTATCTCGAGATACCGGCGAACAGGGCCGAGGATGCCGCCGCATTTTATTCGACACTGTTCGGTTGGACGGTGCGTCAACGCGGCGACGGCAACCTGGCATTCGACGACTCGGGAGCGTTCGGGCCTTTGCGGACCCTGTCGGGAACGAGTTCGGCCTGTATGAGGAACCACATCGCTAGCGCTGGAGCGAACCACGGCAGCAATACTCATGGCTGCTGGTCGCATTTTCCGACAACGGTTGATCGCTAATCAGCGCGCTTCGAGCCCGTCGTATTGAAGTAGGTGTTGATGCACAGTTGCGACGCGTCCGCGAGCAACTCCTGCCGCAGCTGCGCGTCGTAGTCGCTCGGCACGACACTCGGCGCCACCGTCTCCTTCGCCAGCGTCTTCACGGCGATCAGCACCTTCTCCGGCAGCATGCCGTCTTCCCTCATCTTGAGCGTCCACGCGACAACGAGTGAACGCAGTTCATCCCTCGCGAGTACGGGGACACCGGAACCGGTCTGCGGGGACTCCGACCGGACGGCCTCGGCGGACATTGCGACCTCGGGACGGAGAGAGGCGTCACCAGTGGCGCCGGGCGCATTTGGATCATGCGGGCTGGTGGCGAACGTCCCGCTGCGTGCCATCAACGTACGCTCGGAACCACATCCGCGCGAGGAAAATTCCCTTCACCTCAAGTCACATCTCCGTCTCGGCCCGGAATCCCCTGAAATGACTGCAACCGTATCTGCTCGTACTTCATTTGAAGCAAAGCCATACGCTCGACGAGACTATCGAACTCGGCTTCCGGCAGATCCGGCATCACCGGGCGTATACGGCGGGCAATGTCTTCCTTGAGTACGGCGAGGCGTGAACTCATAAAAGTCCGCCCGAGCCGCAATCCAGATGCCGACGGTGCTTATCGTTGCCAAAAGTCTGCGTGCCGAACGCACAATTACTCGACGTGCGAAGAGTAGGCGCGCACTCACTCGGTCAATCGCCGCACCGGTCGCGCCGCCTCGGCCTGGGCGCACCATGCGCGGAGCTCGGAGTCGGAAACGGTCGCCCAACCGTTAGGACACTCGGGAATGGGCGCCAGGCGTCGTCGTTCCCCGTCGCTTGCCTCGAACGCCAACCATCCGCCCGCCATGCGCACGGACACTCGCGTGCGCGCCTCCACAAAACGGCGTCGTTCGCGGATACCTACTGGCGGTCCTGCGTTCTGATGGCGCCGCTCTACCAGTGTGGGGAAGACGTCCCACACGGTCCAGAGTCGTCCGTCGTCATCAGCGAACTCGCGCAGCGACACGTTGCCTAACGGTCGAGCGGCAGAAATCGCATGTCGGCCTCGGCGCTTGTGAAAGGGAGCTCGGTACCCGATAGCGGCGCAACATGTGGACGGCTCACCACTTCGGCAGTGATGGGAGCCACATCCTGACTCTCCGGCAGCTGTGTTTTTGCGCCGCTCGAGCTCGTCGATAAGCCCAATGGGGTCTCGCCAGCCGGTGTGCCCGAGATCACATTTAGCGGGCGTGGAGAGGCGGGACGGAGCGCCGCCGGCACTTTGCTTGCGCCATCTCCGGCGCGGTTCCGAGCTCCTCCCTCCCGTACTTCATGACGCCGAGAAACCACGTGGACCGGAACGTCTGGAAAGTCGAAGGGCAGCAGGAAAGGGGTACCAGCCCCGCCGCCGGCGGCGCCGAATCGCCGGAGAATCTGAGCGCCCTCACGGCGCGAGTCATTGCCCGGTGGCGAACTCGGTTGCGCCGGCTGCCGGATGGGAGAGAGCGGTCGGGGGAGCGAGGCGACAACGAGCGCAATCTCGTGCGGATTCTGCTTCGCGCGACTGAAACCGAGTCATCGACGGAAGACGAGAGTCTCCCGGCGCTCGCGGCGGCCGCAGCCCGCTACGGAGCCGGCCAGCGCCGGGAGCGGATCGACCCGGGTGGCCTTTGCGACGAGCTGGGTGCGCTTCGCAACGCGGTCTGGGAGGTGCTGAAGGAGCAGGATCCCGACCCGCACCGCAAAGCGCTGGCGCGCATCCTCTCCTTCGATCGCGCGCTCTCGATCGTCCTTCGCGCGGCGGTCACGGCCGGATACGATCCGGAGCAGGCGAGAGACAGCATCCGCTGCCGCGCCGTCGAGGGCGAGACGAGCGCGGGCGCCACCGAGACCGACGCTGGCGATAAGGATTCTTGAACGGTGAGCCAAACCGCCGCGCACGACGCGGCGGCATCTGTCTCGTTCTGTTCTGCACCGCTCAGGTAATCGGCGGTGGCGAGTTGCAGGCGCAGCGGTTGGCGCCCGTTGGCTCGCGTCAGAGCGACAGCGGCGCAAGCCAGAGGATCCACTGGCGAAAGTCGAGCACTGGCAACCAACGGTAGAGGAAATCGATCCCCAGATAACCATCGATGCGGAGCGAGGTATCCTCTCCACGAACCGGTACCGCGCGCTCGAGGACATACGGCTCGAGTCGAATGACCTCCGCCACCTCCGGTACCCGCAGCTGGAGATTGAACGGTCGCTGATGCTCGCGTGCCTGGCGCGCCTTGCGTCGCCGATCCGCGGGCCAGGCGCGATCGATGTACTCGAGCGAGATGACCGAACGCGCGAAGTTGGTATCGATGACGAAGCGCGGTGGCTCGCCACCTAACGACTTGGTATCCTCGAGCACTTCGAGGATCGGGATGTTGTCGCGCGTTCTGGCGACGAGCGGAAGTCCGACGGCGTCGTTCGCCCGGTCGCGCAGGTCGATCATGGAAGTGAGCCCGATAGCGGTATCGATGGGATCGATCGCCAGCACCGTATCGCGGAAGAATGGCGCGCCGAGCGAGCCCCAGTTCGGGTTCAGCTTCGTCGCATCCGCCTCCGTTCCGCGCACCTCGACGCTTCCGGCGGCGCGGCTGCGCCCGAGGGCAAAGAAGCTAGAAAGCGTGGTTTGTCCCCAGTGTTCGTTAGTGCGCTCGTACGGCCAGCCCCACTTTGTTACCCGACTTAGCTCGAGAATGAGGTCATCTCGCCGCGAAGTGTCGAGAAAGAGCCAACCCGTCTCTTCCCCGACCACAGCCGGAACGCTCATTCGGCCGTCCGGGAGTAACCAGCCGTAGTGTATTTCGTCCGCTGCATAGCCGAGGCGCTCGAGGAGGCCGAGGGCCGGCGTCGTCTGAGGAGAGATCATCGCGTGAAGGAAAGGACAGAGCTGCGGGTAGCTTCAGTCGCTGATCGCGTGAGGGAGACGATTCGCGCGGGGCCAGTGTGGGCAGGGCATCAGGCGATACTTCGAATGTCGCGGCACCGTCGCGTGCTGGGTATCGAGCTCTCGGCGTACGTGGTTCGAGACCAATACCGGCTCGTGTTCTTCGGCCGAGTGCAACGGGCGCTCGAGCTCATCGGCCGCTATGAGCCCAGACGATTGGACCGGATTCGGCGTGACGTGCGCACAATCTGCGGCATGTCTGGAGGGCCAAACGTGTATCACCACGTCGGACGCGCGATCATGCTGACGATGCCGACAGTGCTCGCGTCGTCGCCGCCGGAGTTGGCGATGGTGATCGTTCACGAAGCCACCCACGGACGCATCGACGACCGCGGCATTCCGTACCTGGCCGAGAATCGCAGCCGGATCGAGACGGCGTGCGTGCGCCAGGAGACGATCTTCGCACGACGCCTACCCGGTGGCGATGCCCTCGCCGACGCATCGGTCGGGAAGCTCGCGAATCCCTGGTGGAGCGATCAGGACCTCGTCGAATGGCAGCTTCGGACTCTGAAGGCGGAAGAAGTGCCGCCGTGGCTGGCTCGCTTCGTTGAACGAATGCTGAAGCGTCGTGCGGCTCGTGCATCGCGGGGCGCCACAGTCCAGCAGTAGCCGCCCCGTTAGGTACTAGGGCCGGCTACCGCGCGGCGGCAGCACCCTGCCGGGAACCGCTCGCGGCGGCGCCGCATGCACCGCACCCGCGGGAATCACCGCTGGTCTTACAAAGGTCCGCGACGGACCGGCGCACGAATAACATCCGCGATGCCGTTCGACCCAGTAACCGGTCTCTGGATAGACAACGGTGGGATACACCGGCGCGACGTATATCGGCTCGACGTACACCGGCGCGACGTACACTGGTGTGTAGAAGAATACAGGATACGCGAAATACGGATAGCCGTAGCCGATGCAGCGATAGCCATACGGATAGAAACAGGGGCCAGCAACTTCCTGATACGCGTTTCCGAGATCCAGATACACGCGGCCATCGGCAAGGACGGTCGTCGCCAGATGCGTGAATACAGTTGGCCCGTAGTCGTCCGCACGCGGCGATGCTGGCGGCGGGGCGACGGAGACGATTGCCGGTCGACCTTGCGGTGCTTCGGTCACGCGCTCGGCAAATGACTGCGCCTGCAAGCAGGCGGCACCCAACCCAACGAGCGGGATCGACCTTAAGAGAGTGCGCATGATGCGTTGAGCGTTGAGCGTTGGGCGTGATGCGTGATGCGTGATGCATGGCGCATCTGAAAACCAAGAGCACCTACAATAGAGTCTATTCTAAATATCTGCAAACTTCATGCGGAATAACGCTTGGCAGGAATCGTTGGACAAATCTCGCTACCGTGTACTTCGGTGTTCAGCTTCTTTACAACGCCCAACGCCCATCGCCCATCGCCTAACGTCCATCGCGCTCAATCCGTGTGGACCGTCAGATTACCACGGATGCTGTTGAAGTACGGCGCGAGGTTGAAGCCGGTGGCGCAGTGGAACTTGGCGTTGTCCTCGTTGCCGCCGAAGAAGAGGTCCGTGCTCTGATCCGGGGCGGACTTGCCCTCCCCGTTGTCGATCACACTCCAGACGACAAAGCTCCCGACGGGACCGAACGGCACATTGCTCTGGTCGAGCCGCGCCGCCAGTCGAGCAGTATTGCCCGTTATCGTCACGCAGTACACCCGCGCATGGATGCGCTGCCCGCCCTGCTGCTGGCTCGTCTCCTCGAGCTCCCCCGACACGGAGCCGTCGTGATGCCTCACGGCGCTGACGCTGTAGCGCTCCAGCGCATTGTTGAAGCCTGGCAGGTCGACGGTGATATCGCCGGTCACCTGCGCTCCACTGCCGGCGTCCTCCGCTCGGCTGAACTCGGGAGCCGTCACCTGGGGCGACCTCGTCTCCGTCGCCGCTCCACAACCAACTACCGCCACTACCCAGAGCACCTTCGCTCCTTGCAACGCGCTGCGCATCCGCCCCTCCTGATTCGCCCTCGCGAGCTAGAGACCCAGTCGTCGAACGTGGGATGGCAATTATAACACGCTAAAGTCGTACCGCCATCGATCTCCGACTGTGGCGTGCGCGCCACACCTCACGCCGGGAGGTGGAGCGCGAACGTACTCCCGTGGCCTGGGTCGCTTTCGACCGTGATCTCACCACCCAGCGCCTGCGCAATTCGCTGGCTGATCGCCAAGCCGATGCCCGCGCCCTCCGCGGCGCCGGGATCGAAGCGCGTGAACTCGGTAAACAACGCCGATTGCTTGTCGGCGGGAATGCCTGGTCCGTTGTCGGCGACGCTTATGATAATCTCCCGATCGTCCGCAGCGTTCCCATTTCCGGAGTGACGGGCGCGAATGTCGATGTGGCCGCCCGGCGGCGTGTACTTCACCGCATTGGAGATCAGGTTGCCAACAACCTGTCGCACTCGAGTGGCATCCGTCTCGATCAATGGCAAATCGGGCTCGAGAGCGACATCGACGTCGAGCCGTTTGGACTTCGCCTGTGCCGTGAATGCCTCGGCAACCTCCCAGACTTGCGCGCCGACATCGGTCTTCCGCCGACGAATCTCGAGCTGGCCAGACTCGGCGCGCGCGATATCGAGCAGATGCGCAATGAGCTCCAGGGCATGGCCAATCGCGCGGCGCACCTTGGCGATCGTGCCGAGCTGTTTCTCCGATACCTGGCCGAGCACGCCCTCCTGCAACAAGGCGAGGAACCCATCGGCGGCGCCGAGTGGATTCTTGACGTCGTGTGTGAAGCCACGAACGAGCCGAGCTCGGCTCTCCGTCACGCGCTCCAGCTCCGACCGACGGGTCTCCGCGATTGCCCGCGCGCTGCGCTCGTTCTCGAGCAGGCGCTCGCGCTCTTCGGCGTACGCGTGCCGTTCGGTGATATCCTCGACGATTCCCGCAATGCGGAAGAGCTTTCCGTCGGAGTCTCTCACCGGAAATCCCCGCGCCCACACCCACCGCGTTTCGCCGTTAGGCTGAACGACTCTGAACTCGACATCGGCGAGCCGATGCGCGATGTTGCCGATGGCGGCACTCACGCGGGCGCGATCGTCGGGATGAACACCTTCCAGGAACGCGCCTGGACCATTCTCGAGGTGCTCGCGAGATCGTCCCCAGATGCGCTCGTAGGCGCCGTTCACATAGAGGGGGCGGCGGAAGTCGGGATCGCTCAACCAGACCACGGCGCTGAGATTGTCCGCGATCTGACGGAAACGAGCCTCCTGCTCGGCGAGCCGGAGTGCCATGCCCCGAAAGCGAGCACCCAGGCGCGCGACGAGATAGGCGGCTCCGACTCCGAGCAGCACGAGGACCGCGGTCGTCACCGCTACCATGTCTTCAGTTTCGGTGATGGCGGACCGTCGCGTCGCTGCCGCGCTGTCGATCTTCCCTGAGAGTGTGTCGGACACTCGCTGAATGGCCACGAACCGGTCGCGCTGCCTGTCGAGCGCGTTCGACGACACATCGCCGTGCGTGGCGATGACCGAGTCGAGGCTGCTATCGAGCTGCGCCAGCGTTTTCGCGTAGCCAGGGAGGCTGGCTGATGCGCCCGGGTCGAGGCGGCGCGTCAGTGCCAGGAGCTCTTTTTCCGCGCTAACGCGATGCTGCCGCGTGAACGCGAACTCTTCTTCCAGCTTTCGATCACCCGTGAGGAGAAAGCCCCGACGCTGAGAACCCTCGAGTGCCAGATCGAGCTCGATCTCGGCGATGCGAAGGCGAGCGGGGTCGGCGATATCATTGATGTCATTCCGCAGCCGAGCGATGTGCCGCTGCGTGAATCGCGGGAGCAGGAGGGCCAGGGCGAGCGACAGGAGGACGAGCACCAGCGGCAGCCAGGTCCCCGTGCCACGTCGAAGTACGTCCCGCTCACGGGAGGAGAGCGGGGGGTCCAGCGGCTTCGCGCTCGGGGCGGGAACTTCGCTCGTCATCAGCTGTGCGTCTCAGGTCGCTTGCGGCCACTACCGTACCTGATCCGTTGTGTCTGCAACTTTTCGTCCGCCACCGTGACGGAGCGCATCGCGACTGGGACGACGACGATCGCGCCCTATCGCGCATCGCCCTCTGCTTCCCGAGCCGTCTGGCGCAGCGTAGTCAACAACTTCGCCTGCAGGAATTGCCGTTCCAGCAAACGCTCATCAATCGCGTGATGCTGGTCGCTGTCGAAGGAGTAGATGCGTCGTTCACGGGGAACGATCAGATCGAAGACACGAAAATGCGCGAGCGGCGTGCCTAACGGCAAGAGCTGAAATTCGCCGTGATGGACGTTACCGTCCTGCACGAGCCACTCCCGTCCGTCATCGTCGTAAAAGAGCAGCCGTGTGCGCACCAGCACCTACCTGTCGCCGTTGTCAGTCTGGCTCGATTGATCTCCGTGTGGCTCTCCTGATCACTCGTGTTACCCGTCGTCGTCGACCGGACTGGCTCGAGTGTCATGGCCAAGCCTGCTTCCTCAATACCGAACCAAAAGCGACGCTTCGCAAGTAACAAAAGCCTATGTCCGCTCGAGTGAGAGCGCTCGTATTCGTGCGATGCCTGCGAGGTGGACAATGCGCCCGAAATATTCACCAATGGTGACTGATCAATCAGAATGTCGCGGCGCTGCGATGAGTTTTGCCAACGTCGCCGGTCTTCATCATTGGGCGGCATGAAGCCGCCTCAGATACCAGAGACCGAGACATGACCACCATCACCAAGTCTGTCGCCGACAACGAGCTCGAATTGAGTGTCGTGCTCCCGGCGCCCGCCGAGCGAGTGTTCCGCGCATTGGCATCGCGCGAGATCACTGACTGGTGGGTACGACCGGGGGTGTTCGATACGCGCGAGTGGACGGGTGACCTTCGCCGCGGCAGCCGCTGGCAGGCCGCGGGAATGAGCAGAGGGCAACCCTACGTCGCCACAGGTGAGATTCTCGAGGTCGATCCACCACGACGGCTGGTGCACAGCTGGGATGGCGTCGGAGCGCCTAACGAACGGTCGATCCTGACGTATGTCCTCGAGCCGCTCGCCTCGGGAACGCGACTCCATCTGCGCCAGTCGGGGTTTGCGTCGCCGGTCGCCTGCCGCGAGTTTGCCACGGGCTGGGAGACGAGCTTCGCTCGACTCGCCGAGATTCTCGAACAGGAACGCGCGACCGTCACGGTGTGAATACGAGACAGGACGATTCGACAGAGGAACGCAGCGCGTCATCACTTCTGGCCCTGGCCCGGCGTGGTGACCGCGACGCGTTCGCTGCGTTGGCCGAGCCCCATCGCCGCGAGATCCAGCTGCACTGTTATCGCATGCTCGGTGGATTGCAGGAGGCCGAGGATCTCGTGCAGGAGACGCTGTTCCGCGCGTGGCGCGGCATCGCGAAGTTCGAGGCACGCGCATCGTTGCGTAGCTGGCTGTATCGCATCGCGACGAACGCGTGTCTCAATGCGCTCGCGAGCGGCGCGGCACGCCCACGGGTCATGCCCGAGAGCGAGGCGCCGCCGTCGACGCAGCTGCCGCCGCGCGAGCCGGCGCTCGACGTCGCCTGGCTAGAGCCGTACCCGGACGCGCTGCTCGCTGGCGTGGAGGACACGGCGCCCGGAGCTGACGCTCGCTACGAGCAGCGCGAGGCGGTGCAGCTGGCATTCGTCGCGCTCATCCAGACGCTACCGCCGCGGCAGCGTGCCGTGCTGCTCTTGTGCGACGTGCTCGGCTGGTCGGCGGCGGAGAGCGCGCGGCTGCTCGGCGCGACCGTCGCCGCGGTGAACAGCGCGCTCCAGCGGGCGCGCGCGAGCGTCGAGCAGCATCGTCCCGCCTGGCGGCAGCAGCCGGCGCTGATCATGCCTAACGAAGAGCAACGTCTCCTGCTCGACCGCTACGTTCACAGTTGGGAGAATGCCGACGTCGAAGGCTTCGTGAGCGTGTTGCGCGAGGACGCGATGATGAGCATGCCGCCCTGGCGCGAGTGGTATTTCGGGCGCGATGCCGTCGGCCGCTTCTTCGCGGCGACGGCGCGGCCGGGCGGCCATGCGCCCTTTCGCCTCGTGCCGACGGCAGCGAATGGCCAGATCAGCTTCGCGTTCTACAGCCGGTGGAAGTCATCGGAGTGGCGCGCGCACTCGATTCAATTGCTCGAGATGGGCGAAGGGGGAGTGCGCGTCATGACGAGCTTCGTCACGCCGGCGCTGTTCGCGACGTTCGAGCTTCCAGAGGTGCTCTCGGCGTGATGGCGGCGCGGCTAACGAGTTGCCGACGTCCCCGATTTCACGAGTCTCGGAGTGCAGCGAGTGGGTCGACTCGGGAGGCACGGCGGGCCGGTACGAAGCTCGCGATGAGCGACACGAGCGCGAGTAGCATCGCGACAGCGACGAAAGTCAATGGATCACGAGCGGTAATGCCGTAGAGCAGATTGTCGAGCGTTCTGGTAAGCATCAACGACGCCGCGGTGCCAATGGCGATGCCGATAGCGGCGAGCATCACGCCCTGTCGCAACACCAGATCCAGCACGCGTGAGGTGTCCGCTCCGAGTGCCATGCGGATTCCGATCTCGTGAGTGCGTTGCGCGACGAAGAAGGCGATGACGCCGTAGATGCCGATGACGGCCAGAATGAGACCGAGAACACCGAGCGCCGACAGAAGCTGCGAAGTGAATCGCGGTACGGCCAGGCTGCTTCCGATCGCCTCGTCCACGGTTTGCAGACCGCCGAGTGGCAGCAGCGGGTCGAGCGAGGCGACAGTGCGGCGAATGCCCGGTGCAACGGTGAGCACGGGAACCGCACCGCGCACGACCAGCGACAATTCGTATTGCGGCGACTGGCCGAGCGCCGAATAGACCTGGTCCCTGATATCGCTCGACAGCCCGTCGGCGTGCACGTCCCCGGAGATCGCAATGACCGTCAGCCAGAACGCATTCTTCGACGCTGGATCATTACAGGTAATCCGATGGCCGATCGCGTCCTCGTCGCCAAACAGTTTCTTCGCGAACCGGCGATTGATGACCGCGACGCGGGGCGCGCCGGCGGCGTCGATCGACGAGAAGTTGCGTCCGCGCAGAATAGGGAGCCGCAACGTCTCGAAGAAGCTCGGCGTGGCCACACGAAATTGCGCATTGAATGAAGCGCCTTCGGACGCGGCTCCATCGCGACGGAAATTGCAGTCCCCGCCACCACCGACGATCGGCATGCGAGAGACCAGCGCCGCCGATGCCACCCCTGGAAGCGACGACACGTTGTGCAGAATCTCATCGAATCGTGCCGCGGCGGCACTGTCGTTAGGATATCGTGAACCCGGAAGACCGATGTCGGTGACGAGGAGATTCCGCGAATCAAAGCCGGGCGGAACGTGTTGCAGGAGAAGCGCGCTGCGTACGAGCAGTCCGGCTCCCACCAGAAGCATCATCGCCAGCGAGATCTGACAGACGACGAGCGTCGCACGGAGGCGATTGCGCAGTGTGGCCGAGTCGGTGCGCGCGCCGTCACGGAGTACCTGCTGCAGGTCGAGACGAGATGCACGAAATGCCGGGAGCATTCCGCATCCGACGCCGCAGCCCACGGCCACGAGCAGCGCGAAGAGCAGGACCGGCGCGTCGAGCGTTGCTCCCTCGAGCCGCGGCACACCCAACGGATTGTTGCGGACGAGGAAGCGGACGCCGAACGCGGCAACGCCGATGCCCAGTACACCTCCGCCGAGGGCGAGGACGAGATTCTCCGTCAGCAATTGAGCGATGATTCGACCTCGCCCGGCGCCGAGCGCGTTGCGTACGGCGATCTCCTTCCGGCGCACGGCCGCGCGCGCCAGCTGCAGGTTGGCGACGTTCAGGCAGGCGATGAGTAGCACGAGCGCGACCGCGCCGAACAGTATCAGAAGCAGCAATCGTACGGGTCCGACGATCGATTCTCGTAATGGCTTTGCGATGATGCCACCATCGAAGTATTTGTGCGGATACTGTTGCGCGAGCTCGGTTTCGACTTTCGTCAATTCGGCGACCGCCTGCTCCGATGTGACGCTCTCTCGCAGGAGACCGACGACGGTCAGCTCGTGATCGCCATGCTCCGCGAGCTCCGAGGTGGTGAGGGCGAGCGGCGTCCAGGCGTCGACCCTGGGAAGGCTATACCGCGGAGAGGCGACGCCAATCACGGTGTAGGGCACTCCGCTCAAGGCGATCGAGCGGCCGATGATCGCGGAATCGCCACCGAAGCTGTCGCGCCAGAGCCGGTGCGAGATCACGACAACGTGGGGAGCGCCTGGCGCGTCCTCCCTGGCGCTGAAGTAGCGCCCAAGCGACGGCGGAATCTGGAGCGTCTTCCAATAGCCGGCATTCACACGGAGTGCCTGGAGATATCGCGGGTCGCCGGCTCCAGTCAATGTAAAGCCGTTCCAGCGAGAGGCCGCGAACGAATCGAACGCGTGGACGCGTTGCGCCCAGTCGGCGTAATTGCCGAAGGCGACGAACATGCCGTCAGTGTCGTTCGCGCCGTTCCGCTCCTTGAGATTCAGCAGCCGATCGGCGTGCGCGTAGGGAAGGGGGCGGAGCAGCACCGCGTCGACGACGCTGAAGATGGCGCTGTTGGCACCGATGCCTAACGCGAGCGTCAGCATGGCGACGATCGTGAAGCCCGGAGCCTTCCGCAGCTGTCGCATCGCAAAGCGCAGATCGGACTGCATCGTCTCGAATCGGTCTCTCCACTCCATGGCCCGTTCCTGTTCGTGGCTGAGGGTGCGAAGTGTGCGTGCGATCGCGGTGAGATCGCCGAAGCGTTGGAGGGCCTGAGCGCGCGCGGCCTCCGGCGTCATCCCTTGGGCTATGAGCTCGGCCGCCGCGGACTCGAGATGGAACCGCAGCTCATCGGCAACGTCGGCGTCGGCGTTGGAGCGCCAGAAGCGCAGATACCGCCGCCAGGCCTGGATGCGGCTCTCGGGAATGCGCTCCGAATCCTGATACGACATAGGCGTTAGGCGGGCTGCTCCGTCGCGCCGAGTACCTTTCCGATGGCCGCGGCGAACCGCTCCCAGCTCGCGGTTTCCTCCGCCAGTCGGCGACGGCCACCAGGCGTCAATCGGTAGTACTTAGCGCGCCGATTGTTCTCCGTCAGTCGCCATTCGGCTTTGATCAGCCCCTGATTCTCGAGCCGGTAGAGGGCGGGGTAGAGCGATCCTTCCTCGACCTGCAGGGCACTTTCGGTGAGTCGCTGGATCCATCGCGCGATCCCGAAACCGTGCATGGGCTGCCAGGTCAGCGTCTTGAGCACGACCAGATCGAGGCTGCCCTGGAGCAGTGCTACGGACGGGTCTTTCATAACGGCTCCCCCTAGACACTCTGATGGAAGCTCGCCAGCGCTACCTTGGAATGTCAAGGGGAGCGACCGATGGCGTCACTGCTCGCGGAGCGCCACGGCGGGATCGACGCGTGTTGCGCGCGTCGCCGTCACGAGGGATGCGCCTAGCGAGACTCCCAGCAGAAGGACGATCGTGCCGCCGATTGCCCAGGGGTCGGCGACGCCGATTCCGTAGATCTGGCCGCGCATCACGCGCGCCGCCCCGAAAGCAGCCGGTAGTCCAAGAATCAGAGCGGCGATGGCAAGCACGAGCCCCTCGCGCGCAAAGAGCAGTAGCACCGTCTGGCGGCCCGCCCCCAACGCGATACGAATGCCGATCTCGCGGCGGCGCTGCAGCACCGCCTGGGCGAGGGTGCCGTACAGACCCAACGTCGCCAACACGAGCGCGATCGCACCGAGGACACCGAGGAGCGTCGCACTGAGTCGCTGGATCGCGAGAGCGCCATCGATCTGATCGCTCAGTGGATGCACGTCGAGAACCGGAAGCGATGGCTCGACCTCGTGCACGATCTGTCGCAGTGCCGGGGCGAGCGAGAGCGGATCACGCTGGGTGCGGACATCCAGCGCCACCGACGTCGGACTCCATTGGTCGAAGGGCAGATAATAGAATGGGAATGGCGCCTCACTCATGTTGTGCAGCTTGCCATCGTGCACCACTCCGATCACGGTCGCCGTATGTGAAGCGAGACGGATCTCCCTGCCTAACGCCTGTCGCGCCGCGTCTGGCCCGGGCCAGAATCGTCTGGCGAACGCCTCGTTCACCACCACGACGTACGGTGCTCCCGCGCGATCGGCGTCGTCGAACTCACGGCCCGCGGCGAGCGCCGGGCCGACGAGATGGAAGTATCCAGCCGTGACGAAGTTGATCTCGAACGATGTGGGCTCGCCTGGACGCGTCACGTGGCCGACGACCTGGGTATCAAAGGAGTCGAAACCGGTGATGAGACCAAGTGGCGCTGCCTGCGACGCCGCCGCTCCTTCGACGCCCGGGAGCGAACGTGCGCGATCGAGCAGGCTATGCACGATCGCGATGCGTTTGGTATTCTCGAAACCCCGGTACGTGCTACCGGCAAGATCGAAATTGCTCGCGACCACGAGCACCTGACCTGGATCGCGCAATCCGCTGTCCGCCTTTTGCAGCTGTCGCAAGCTGCGTACGAAGAGCCCGGCCATCGTGAGCGCGACGAGGGAGAGCGCCAGCTGAGCGACGACGAGCACCCGCCGGGTACGGGTGTGGTACGACGTACCCCGCTCGCCGGCGCCGTGCAGAGCGGTCGAAGCGCCAACGCGCGATGCTCGGAGAGCGGGCCAGATGCCGACGAGAAGCGTCACGAGTATAGCAAGCGCTAACGCGAGCGCGAACACCCGTCCATCGAAGCGGGGAACGATTGCCACCGGCAAGTCGTTACTGGAGAGAACGCGGCCAATGCTCGCCGCCGCCCACCTGGCGACGATCAGAGCCGCCGCGCTGCCGACGACGGTCAGCAGCGCTGCCTCGACCACGAACTGCCTGACGAGTCTGAATCGGCCCGAGCCGAGGGCCAACCGCACCGCGATCTCGCGCTCCTGAGTCATCCCGGCGAGGAGACGCAACGAGCCGACGTTGGCGCAGACGATCAGCAGTACGAGGCCAGTCCCACCGAGCAGCGCGAGCAGCACCGGCCGCATGAATCCGGGCGCCTGGACGTCGAACAGCGGCGCCAGCGTTGGCGCGAGGTCGCGATCTTCCGGATGTGTCGCGGAAATCGCACTGCCGATGGTCGCCAGCTCGGCCCGAGCTCCGCTCAACGAGACGCCCGGTGCGAGGCGGGCGAAGGCGTGCATCCATCGCGTCGCGCGCCAGGTGAGCTTGTCCAGCGGTTGACCCACCAGCGCTGGCTGCATCGTCACGGGCGCCCACAAATCCATGCTGAATCCCGTCTCCGCGCCCTTGAAGCCCTGCGGCAGCACGCCGATGATCGTCATCGGCAGTCCATTCACCCAGATCGGTCGGCCGAGAGCCGCGCTGTCACCGCTGAACCGATCCTGCCAGAGTCGATAACTCAACAACACGACGGGAGCGCTGCCGGCGTGGGCAAGTGGCGCCGACTCGTTAGCTAGAAAGGTCCGGCCGAGGATCGGCCGCACGCCGAGGACGCTGAAGTAGTTCGCGGAGACCAGCGCGCCCCAGGCCGGCTCGGCGTCACCATCCGATGTTCGCTTGATGCTGAGCCGCTCGTCACGGACGAGCACAACGTCGCGCATCGTCTTGCTCATCGATCGCCAGTCGAGATAGTCGGGGTAGGAGATCGACTGGCTGGCGCCGTGCGGCGACGAGAGGGAGAGAGCCATGAGCGAACGCGCACCGTGCACCGCCGGCAGCGGGTCGAGCACGAGTGTTTCCATCCAGCTGAACACCGTTGCGTTGACGCCGATGCCGATCGCGATGGTGAGAATCGTGAACAGCGCGGCAAGAGGCTGCCGGGAAAGCCGCCCAATGGCGTGCCGCAGATCGGCGGCGAGCTCCTCGAGATGTTCTCGCATTCGGAGGTGGCGTTCGAGGTGATGCTCCGCCGCCGTCAGGCTGCGGCGGGCCTGTTCGAGATCGCCAAAGCGGCGGAGTGCTTCGGCGTGAGCTGCTTCGGGCGTGTAGCCCAGCGCCATGAGCCGTGCGGTGCGTTGGTCCAGATGAAACGCGATCTCGCGATCGACGTCGAGATCCGCGCGCCCCTTGCGCCATATCGCGAGGCGAAAGAGGCGCCGTGGATGCTGGTGACGATCACCGGCCATCGTTGCCTCGCGTCAGCGAGCGGGCGCAGCGTCGCCGAGCACTGCCCGCAGCATGTCGGCGTACCGCAGCCAGCGTTTGCTCTCGGTCTTGAGGTGTGCGCGGCCAGACGGCGTGAGTCGATAGTATCGCGCCTGACGGTTCTTCGGCGTCACGCGCCATTCCGACGTGATGAGTTGGCGCTCTTCGAGCCGCCGCAACGCCTGGTACAGGGCGCTCTCCTCGATCTCGAGGGGCTGGCCGGCGCGCTCCTCGAGCCAGGTGGCGATGTCGAAGCCGTGCAATGGCCCGAGGAAGAGGGCGCGCAGGACGAGCGCATCGAGGGAACCCTTGACGAGCAAGATCGGAGGCGACATGCGGGCCTGTTCCTGGCAGCTCCCTACAGACTCTCGGGTGAGAATCTCCAGCTACGGTACTGTTCGGCGGCTGGCTTTGTCAAGCTTGCGACGCCATACAATCCCGAAGGGCTCCGGCGATTTGCTGAGCACCACAGGCGTTGTTTCAGGGGGCGGATCACTAACGATTGCTCAGCTCCCCCCGGAGTTTGTGCGGGCGAGCGCCGCATGGAGACGGGTCGCGAGCCTGGATAGGATTCATCTGTGACAACCCTGCTCCATGTGACACCCGCGAGCGTCACGGCGTCGATGCTGCTCTGCCTGTCAGCAGCGACACCCGCTTTGGCCCGAGCGCAGGCCGACACCAGCAGCCGTGTCGAGCAATCGTCGTCGAGCACCGTGCGAGTCGGTCGCGCAAGCGGCAGTATTCGCCTCGATGCTTCCATGACGGAGCGGTTCTGGCAAAGCTCGGACTCGATCGCCGATTTTCGCCAGCGGGAGCCTCTCGAGGGGACGCCATCGAGCGAGCGCACCGTCGTCAAGGTAGTCCGTGACGGCGAGGCGCTGTATGTCGCGGTGCACGCCTACGATCGCGACCCGGGCGCGATTCGCGCCGCGCAGCTCCGGCGCGACGCGGATCTCGGCTCGGATGACAACATCACGCTGCTCATCGACAGCTTCCACGACCGCCGCTCGGCCTTTCTCTTTCAAACGAACCCTAACGGTGCGATGTGGGACGCGCAGTTCAGCGGCGTCGACGTGCTCAACGCCGACTGGAACGGCATCTGGGACGTCGCCGTTAGGCGTGACTCGACCGGGTGGATCGCCGAGTTCCGCATTCCATTCCGGACGCTTCGATTTCAGTCCGGCGCCGGGGCCGCCTTCGGCTTCAATGTCCGTCGCTTCATCAGGCGCAAGAACGAGGAGTCGCTCTGGCGTGGCTGGGGACGAACGCAGGGCATCTACCACCTGCTCGCCGAGGGAGACCTTGTCGGTCTCGGCGTGTTGGAGCGGGGCCGAAACATCGCGCTCATGCCCTATGTGCTCGCCCGTGCCGTGTCGCCGGAGCACGATTCGATCGGCACGCGTCTCAGCAATGGCTTCGTCGGTGCGAAGGGTGGGCTCGACGCGAAGATGGCGCTGTCACCGACCCTCACCGCGGACCTGACGGTCAACACCGATTTCGCGCAGGTGGAGGCTGATTCACAAGTAATAAACCTGACCCGCTTCCCTCTGTTCTTCCCGGAGAAGCGCGAGTTCTTTCTCGAGTCGAGCGGGATCTTCGCGTTTGGTACGGAGGGACGAGCGCAGCTCTTCTACTCGCGCCGAATTGGCCTCGACACGCTGGGTACGCCGTATCCCATTCTGGGCGGCGTGCGCGTCACCGGCAGGGAGGGGCCGTGGACGCTCGGTCTCATCGACGCGCGAACGGGCGGGCTGGATCAGGCCAACGACGCGGTTGTGCGCGTCAAGCACGACATTTTGGCGCGCTCATATGTGGGCGCGATGTTGATCGATCGTGCGGGTCCCAACGTGGGCGGGAATCAGCGAGCGGGCGGAGTGGATGTCGATCTGCCGCTCCTGGTTCGCGGGTACAACATCGAGCCGTCGTTCTGGATCTCCGGCACGCAGACGCCTGGCGTCTCGGGAACGCCACTCGCGTGGCGCTACGGCACCGACTTCCCCAACGATCTCTTCGACAACTTTGTCTCGTTGTACCGCATCGATGCCGGGTACGCTCCGCCGCTCGGCTTCGTGCGCCGCACGGGCATCTGGGAGACGACGGGGCACATCGACTACATGCCGCGGCCTGGCGTGTTGGGCGTTCGCCAGCTCGATTTCGAGGCGCCAATTCCGAGCTGGGACATCATCGCGAACGTATCCGATTCGCCCGGCACGCTGAGCGACAGTCGCAGCTGGCAGACGGCGACGCTGACGTGGCAGGTGCTGGGCGGCACGCTGCAGTCGGGCGATATGTTTGCCGCGAGCGTCGTGCGCTCGCTCGACGCGCCGACGGAGTCGTTCGACATCTTCAGGACGATCAGCATCGATCCCGGTCGATACTGGTGGACGCGGGGCGAGGCCCAGTATCAGACATCCATGGGCCGGCCGTTCAGTCTTGGGAGTACCATAGGCTTCGGGGGTTTTTATGACGGCCGAAGTGTCGACGCCTCCATGCGCGGCACCTGGCGCGGAGGAGGACACGTTATCCTCGGTGTCGATGCCTCACGGACAGAGGCGAAGCTGATGAATGGGAGCTTCGTGGCGACGGCAATTGCCGGCCGGTTGGAGTATGCGCTCAATACTCGCACGGCGTTTCTCAGCTTCGTGCAGTTCAACAACGAGAACCGTCGCGTCGACTTCAACCTTCGCTTCCACTGGATCCCGCAGATTGGCGACGACGTGTACCTCGTCTGGAACTCTGGGTACACCACCGATCCGGCGGCACCGTACAGGTTTCCGACGCGCGGTGCACTTTCGCGTTCACTCAACGGTGCCTTTGTCGTAAAGGCTGTCCATCGCTCGTAGGCCTGGGGCGCGCCGTCGAAAGGACGTGTTCGCAGTATCCATCGCTGACTTGTCCACGACGAGGAATCCGCACGAAGCGACAGTGCGATTCCGATTGCCTGACGGCCGTCCGGCCAGCGCGATTGCGTCAACGTCGGCAGTCCAGGGTCGCGCCCTCCGTTCCTGACGGATGTTACTAGGGCAGCGTCTGGTTGTGCGGATGTGGTTCGAATGGGTCCGATGACCTTTCGTCGGCAACGCGTTGCTGCGAGCTGTCGTGCACGCGCGCCATGGGCAACCACAGGACAAACCGGGAGCCGCGACCGACTTCGCTCTCCGCCGTGATACGTCCTCCAAGGACTTCCGCCAGTCGCCTGCTAATTGCGAGGCCCAGTCCAGCACCAGTTTGGTCGGACTCACCGAGCCGCACGAACTCTTCGAAAAGGAGAGGAAGCTGCGCTTCGGGTATGCCACGGCCGGTATCTTCTACCTCGATGAGTGCCCAGTCTCCTGTTTCTGTTTCTGCGCGCCGCAGGCGCAATACGATGGAACCGCTCGGAGTGTACTTGATGGCGTTCGATACGAGATTGCTCAGTATTTGACGTACCCGCAATCCGTCCGTCTCGAGAAGTGCTGGTTCATCGGGGAGGTCCGTTGTGAGCGACAAGCCGCGAGCGGTTGCCGCCGCGCGAAATTCCTCTCTGCTCGCGCGAAGCACGTCATGCAGAGCAACGGGCTCGAGGTATAGCGTGAGCTTCCCGGTTTCGGCCCGCGCGAGCTCATGCAGGTCGTTGATCAACGCAAGAGCTGTGTGAATCGATCCCCGCAGGCGTTCGATGCTCGCTCGCTGCTCCGGCGACAGTGCGCCGTAAATGCCCGCCGTGAGTAACTCTGCATAGCCATCGGCCGCGCCAAGTGGATTCTTGATGTCGTGACTGAACCCGCGCATCAGCCGCGACCGACTGTTCAGTACTCGTTCCAGTTCCTGCCGACCGTCACGGGCCTCGTCCAGTAGTCGAATTTTCTCGTAAGCGAGAGAGATGAGATGACTCAAGGTACGCGCTTTTTCGAGATCATCCCTATTGAACGCCGTGCTTTGGGGGCTCAGTACAAACAGAGCACCGTGCAATGACGCTGGCGCACCGAGTGGAACCACAATGGCTGAGCAGCCACTCGGGCTCTCTTCGCCGGTAAACCACGAGAATTGAGTGTTGGCGAAATCGGAAATGAGCATCGGCTCTCCGTCTCGGCCCAGCACGTCGATGAGCCGGCCGCTGAAAGGCACGGTCATTTTCTCGGCTGGTGCACCGAAGCCGGTAGCCGCACGGACAACAATGGAATCCCCGTCGATCTCGCCGATGAAGGCAGCGCGGCCCCGCATCACATGAAGTGCACTGCGTGCCACCTCCTGGGTTACCCCGCCTCTCGTAAACGCGCCCGCGAACGCCTCCGCCGATGCACGCAGTGCGCCTTCATCTTCCGTTCGGCGTTCGATAATCGACGACAGCTGCCGCTGGCGTTGGACGAGTGCCGCAACAGCGAACATTGCTGCGAGCGCAACGAGCACGAGTGAGGCATTTACGACGAGACTCTGCTGCTCAGAAATCCCGATGCGATCGCCCCGAATCGCGGCTTGATGGGCCAAATAGGACTCCAGCCGGGTAACCGCAGAAAAGGTCGAGTCACGATCGAGCTGCTGAGATCTTAAGAGAGCTGTAAACTCTGGCCTCGACAGATGCTCACTGAAGAAGGGACGGCTATGCCGTCGCCACTCGCTCAATCGACTTCGAACCTCAGCAACGCCTTCCAATGCTTCGCCATCCAGGCCATTGGCGAAGCGGTCGAGTTCAGCGAGGTCGCGGTCGGAGCCCGTGGCGGCGACTCGCTGTCTCACGAGAGCAGCGGTGTCTCCGGTGAGTGCATAATCCTGCAACGCGGTCCATTCGCCATCGAGGTCCAACTCGAGCTGTGATTCGCTCTGCCGGGCCGGCTCGATGACGTCGTGGCTCTCTCGAAGCACCCGGAGAATTCTCGAGGTAAAGCGCGCCGGGATGAGTACCGAACCAAGCAGAAGGGCGACGACGAGGAGCAATGCCGGTGCATTCCAACGGTCTGGATGCGCCGGCCGTGGCCGGGTGAGAGGCGTAACGTATGTTGCGAACTCGGCGTCGGCAGAGCGTGCAGTCTTCACGAGAGGATGAAGGAGGGCCGGTTGACATCTTCCGTCGCAAGGCGATCAACTACGAGTCGCTCGACGTACGAATCAAAAGTGCTCGTATGCGCGATTCCGTCTTCACGGAGTCCTTCTTACCGATGCTCCTCATGAACTCTCTTGTCTGGCCTGTCGTACGCATGACAGCTTCTCAGCGGTCGAGGTAGACATTAGCAATGTCTTATGAAGGGACAGTGAAGAAACGAGGAAGTTTTGTTAAAGGCCCATTGTGCCATGGCGTTATCTTCCCCACATGCTCGTACATGCCCTCACACCGCTTCCCTCCACGCGGGATCGCCTGAAGCAACTCGAGGCGGCGACCTCGGCGCTCATTACCGAGGTCTCTCTTGACGGGGTGTTTCAACGTGTTGTGCGCGTCTCAGCCGAGGTCATCGGTGCGCGCTATGCTGCCATCGGAGTCATCGCGCCGGATGGGAAAGTCCTCGAGCACTTCACTACCTATGGCATCGATTCCGAATTGGCGGCGCGGATCGGGGAAAGCCCACACGGTCGCGGCATTCTCGGACTCGTCATCACCGAAGCCAAGCCAATCCGACTATCCGATCTCACCAGACATCCTGCGTCCTGTGGATTCCCTCCGCACCATCCCCCCATGCGCTCGTTCCTGGGCGTCCCGATACTGGGAAGTCGCGGTGTATTCGGGAATCTCTACCTCGCCGAAAAGACTGGTGGCGACGTGTTCACCGACGAGGACGAGGACATCGCGATTCTACTCGCAGCCAAGACTGCCGCGGCGATCGAGAATGCGCGCCATCATGAAGAAAGCGCGCGCCTACTCGAGGAGGTGCAGCAGCTACAACGCACCCGCGAGAGGTTTTTCGCGATGGTGAACCATGAACTGCGGAATGCGCTGGCAGCGGTTTACGGCTGGTCGGAGATGCTGGTGAGGAAAAAGGACCCGTCGACTGTCCCCCGCGCGGCCTTCGAGGTATTGGACTCGGCTCAACACGCGATCGCGCTGATCAACGATTTGCTCGACCTGAGCCGATTGGACGAGGACCGCCTGAGGCCCGTCATCAGGGCCGTCGCGCCAGCCTCTATGGCCAACAGCGCGTTACGTCGAGTAACTCCTGCGGCCGAGCTGAAGCACATCGCTCTTCAATTGACGGCCGCGTCCGAATTGCCTAACTGCGAGACCGACGCCAATCGGGTCGAGCAAATCCTCGTCAATTTGTTGGGCAATGCCATCAAGTACGCACCAGAGAGCAGTACAGTGCTCGTGAGTATTGCGGCGCGTGAGGACAGCGTCCTCTATACGATCGAAGATGAAGGACCGGGAGTCCCGATAGATGATGCGGAACGAATCTTTGACATTTACGTGACCAAGGTCGGTGAAGAGAGTCGCGGCCTTGGGCTCGGCCTGCCTTTGTCTCGACGCCTCGCCCGCCTGTTAGGCGGCGAGCTTCACGCTGTCTGCCGAACCGGCAAGGGTGGCTGCTTCGTATTGGAAGTGCCCGCCGACTCCAAATGAAGAAATCTTCATCCAGACCTTCGAGCTACCTCAGCGACGCCCGATACCATTGAACCATGAAGATCCTCGTAGTCGAAGACGACCGTAAGGTTGCCGGCTTCATCGAACTAGGATTGCACGAGGAGGGTTACGCCGTCGACCTGGCCGGTGACGGAGACGAGGCCACGATGCTGGCTCACGTCAATGAATACGACGTCATCCTGCTCGACGTCGTGCTGCCGAAAAAAAACGGATTTCAGATTGCGGCGGAGCTCAGGCGCGAGGGACGTAAGACGCCAATACTGATGCTCACGTCGCGCGCTGCCGTTGAAGACGTCGTGCGCGGACTCGACGCCGGCGCCGACGATTATTTGGCCAAGCCGTTTCCATTCGACGAGCTGCTCGCCCGGATTCGAGCGTTGTGCCGGCGCGGTGGTGCGGAGCGGCTCGATGTGCTGCGGTACGGTGTGATCGCGCTGGACCGATTGCGGCACATCGCGACTGCGAACGATCGCCGGCTCGATCTCACACCCAAGGAATTTCAGCTGCTCGAGTACTTCTTGCTCCATGCCGAGGAGGTCGTCCGTCGCACCACGCTTCTCGAGAAAATGTGGGACATGCACTTCGATCCCGAGAGCAATGTCGTCGATGTCCACATCAAGAACTTGCGCAGGAAACTGACCGAACTTGCAGGCGAACCTTTCGTCGCGAGTGTTCGCGGCGTGGGGTTTAGTCTCCGGCATCGGCAGGACTCCGATGAGGTCCACCAACGCCATGAGTAAGTAACAGTGCTAGAGGCAGAGTTGTTCGCGTTGCTCGAGCAGACCGCTGATGCCGCCTATACCGTCGCCGATGACGGTGAGATCTGCTCGTGGAATGCCGCGGCGGAGAAGCTCTTTGGCTATCGCGCGAGTGAAGTGTTGCACTGCGACATCGATCTCGTGTTCGAGGCACGCGACGCGCTGGGTACTCGGGCGCTGGCGGGAGGCTTCGAGAGCGCGACGCGGCACTGCGATGATTACTCCGGCGGAATCGAGAATTTTGATCTGGAGGTGCGCAAGCGAAATGGGAGCCGGACCTGGGTGAACATTTCTACGATTGTCTTCGCGAACCATCGAAGCGGACGTCGCCTGTTCGTTCGGTTGGCTCACGACATCAGCAGACGCCGGCGAAAGGAGGAGCTGCTCGATCAGATGACGGGGATCGCAAGACAGCTCGTCACGGTCGCCGGCGATGCATCCGATCATGCGCCGGTCGAGCCGCTTTCTGACCAGGAGCGGCGCATCCTCAAGCTCTTCGCGGACGGCGGCAACCCAGCAGGCATCGCTGACACATTGCGCATCTCCGCTCAAACGCTCCGTAACCATCTCCATCACATCAACCGAAAACTCCGCACGCACAACCGTCTCGAGGCGGTAACGCACGCGCAGCGACGCGGACTCATCGATTAGTGCTCTCGGCGCCTGTTAGGCCAACTGGCGGAGAGGTCGTCGCGCTGGCACGTCATACCTCGCGTCTATGTACGCGGGAAGCTGTCCGGGCGCGCTTGCGCGTCGTCGTCGTCCCACGCTTCATGTGCGCTCGCACGACCGTCGCGAGGACAACGGCATCATTGTGCCCCTCGCTTTACTCAAGCCTCGCGGCCACAAGCGATCGATCAGAATGCGCTTGCCATCCGAATTGCTCGGGGGCTCGTAAACTCGCTTCAGTTGTAGCACCGCGTCCTCGCCGACATTGTTGGATGTCTCGTTAGGTCAGTTCGCTCCACGCGAGACTCATGGCGTGAAATGCTCGTGCTGAATTGTCGCGAGTTGGGCGCCCGATGATCTGCTCGTCTTCGCATTCGCATAGAGTCTGCCAAAGCACCTCACGAGTTGATCAGCCGCTTATCGAGCGCCGCTTGTAGCACAGTACACGATCAGGTGGAGGTTGTCGCCAGTACGGTCGTCGCCGTCGATGGTACGATCGCTTCATTGTCGCATGTCTCACGAGTCGGTCAACTTGTGTCCAGGCGGAGAGTATCTCTGACGGACGTCGAGGTTCCAAGGAGACAGGCGATGAGAACAACCGCAGCGCACGCGTCTGCGTGGTCACAGCACCCATCATCTTCTACAGCGCGCCGCATCCGCGACGCGCGCCCGAATCATTCACCGTCGGAGCGTCTGGAGGTGGTTCACCTCACCGCCGAATGCTCGCCGTTCGCGCGCACCGGCGGGCTGGGCGAGGCGGTCGCCGGACTCGCCGCTTCTCAGGCCGCGAGCGGAGTCAGCGTGACCGTCGTCATGCCACTCTACCGGACCATTCGGGAGAGAGTCGCTGATCTCGAGGTCGTCGGAGCACCATTCACGATCCGAATGGGTGCGCGCGACGAAGAGGTTCAGCTGTTCCGGACTGGTATGCAACTGCACAAGCCGTGCGTTTTTTTTATTGGCCACACTTCCTTATTCGATCGCGCGGGTATTTACGGAGAGGCAGGAGTGGACTACCCGGACAACGCCAGGCGATTCGCGCTCTTCAGTGTCGCGGCAATTCGCGCACTGCCGCGGATGGCCCCGCGGGCAACCATCGTCCACGCGCACGACTGGCATTCCGCGATCGCACTCGCCGAACTGCGATTGGGAAACGCGCCCTCCCGATTGGAGAGGTGCCCATTGACGGTGCTTTCGGTGCACAACGGCGGATTTCAAGGCAACTTCTCGCGGGAAACGATCCGCGAAGTCGGTCTGCCTGACGAGCTGCACGATGCACGAGCATGCGACTCGTTGGGAAGCGTGAATTTCCTAAGGGGCGGACTGGCGCACAGTGATCTCGTCGTGACGGTCAGTCCAAATCACGCCCGAGAACTCTGCACGCGCGAAGGCGGCTTCGGATTGCACGAGACGTTTGCGAGGCTCGGCAACCGTCTTGTCGGCGTTTCCAACGGTATTGATTCCGAGTTGTGGGACCCCGCGAACGACCAGACTCTCCGCGTGCGATATACGGCCGCCGCCCTTTCGGGCAAGTCAGCGTGCAAGGCCGCGCTGCAACGATCGTGCGGATTGGATCAGCAACCGAAATCTCTGGTCTTCGCGATGTGCACTCGCCTCGCACAGCAAAAAGGTCTCGATCTCGTGCTGGAAGCCAACCTGCTTACGCAGACCGATGCGCAATTCGTCTTCGTGGGGCGTGGAGAGAGGAGATACGAAGGGGCTCTCGCCGATCTCGCTGCTGCAGCGCCCGGGCGAATCGCACTTCGGCTCGACTTTAGTGATGAGCTGGAGCACCGCGTACTTGCTGGCGCCGACGCGCTCCTCATGCCGTCATTTTACGAGCCATGTGGGCTCACCCAAATGCGCGCCCAGCGCTACGGCACGATCCCGGTCGCGCGTCGCGTCGGGGGCCTCGTCGATAGCATCGACGATGGTGTCACCGGCTTTTTGTTCAGTGACTACACCCGCGAGGCGTTCTTGGCGAGCATCCGGCTCGCGACCGAGCGCTACAGTGACACTGCCACGTGGCGAGCGATGATGCGGCAGGCGATGGCCCGCGACTTCGGCTGGCGGCGCGCCGCTGAAAAATACTTGGCGCTCTATCGTCGCGAGATGTCGGTTGCTGCGCAGGCCACCGCATGTGACCACGTCGCAATAGGTGCCGGAGCCTGAGGCACGTGACAATGCTCTTGTTAGCATCCTTTAACACGCCAACTGGCGGTGCGCGACTGGAGAGTCGATGATTACGATTCACGCAGTACGACATAAGGACGTCGAGATGACGTCGCCGCGCAAGCATGACTCACTCCGTGAGGGTGCCGCACTCGGCCTCATCGTCGCGACCAGCACCTGGGTATGGCTCGCTGCCATCGACGCGGTTGCTGGCGAACCATTCCATACGGCCGCGGTGCTCGGCGGCATCGTCATGTTCACTGTGATTCATTATCTGCTCAACCTCGCGTACGGCGTCACGATCATATCGCTTGTCCACGGCGCAGTGCGCGCGCCGAGTCTCGTCTTCGGAATCGGCTTCGGCTTTCTGATGCTCGAGCTTGCATTCGCGTTAGTCTCGGCTGCGCTCTCACGCTCGGCGCTCGGTGAGTTGGCGTGGATTCGCATCTTTGGAGGGAGCGTGATCGGAGCTGTGATAGCGTTCGTCATCGTTGCGCGAAGGCATCCGTTGGCGGAGCTGCTGCGGAAAGCGGAAGAGGAGACTTGACAATGCCATGATGGAGCCAGGCAAGCTGCGACAGTGCAGGCGCTCGGCTTCTCGGAGCATCGCCTAACCGGACTGGCGTTACCTGGAGGAACCATGGCCAAGCTATTGGGCCACCGCATCCATCCGATGTTGATCGTCTTCCCACTCGGCCTCTTTGTTACGGCGATCATATTCGATGTGATTCACTTCATCACCGGCACACCGCTGTGGTCGATCGTCTCCTATTGGATGATTGCCGCGGGAATCATTGGGGGTCTCATCGCGGCGGTCTTCGGCCTGCTCGATTGGCTTGGTCTCGAGTCGGGGTCACGGGCGTATCGCATCGGCGCGTGGCATGGAGTGGGGAACGTGGTTGTCGTGGTGCTGTTCGCGGTGAGTTGGCTCATGCGTCGCGGCGATCCTGGTCAGCCTTCGGTTGGGGCATTCGTGCTTGTGCTGATCGCCGGCGGACTTGGGCTCGTCACGGGCTGGCTCGGTGGTGAGCTCGTGGAGCGGTTGGCGGTTGGCGTCGACGAAGGCGCGCACCCCAACGCGCCGAGCTCACTGAAGACTGACAGGGTCACAGCACGGTAGTGAAGGACGACGCATCACGAGGATCGCTGCCGTGCTGCGAAGCGTGACGCACACTTAGTGGCGCGGCCGATAGATAGCCGGCCGACCACATGGAGGACTCATCGGTTGGGCGATTGCCTGGCTACGGCGTCGCCGAGCACGTCACGGGCTTTCGAAGTGACCGGGCGTCCGTTCGCTATTGCTGCGTACGGAGCGGGTTTTGCCTCTCAGTCCTTTGTGCGGTCTGGATGATGAGGAGCGATTGACCAGTAACTATTTGCCCCGCGCAGTGATAGCCGGAGTAGCGGTGATGACGCTGGCGCTGCTCCTCTCCGCGGCGGCGTCGCCGTCGTCCGTTGGCCCACCGCCAGGTGTCGCCGGTTCGCCCACCACGGTCGCGCGGCCGGACACGTTGCTCTGGACCGAGATGCAGAACGTCGACCTGCGCGTCAACGCGACGACGGCGATGCATATCCGAGCGCTGCGCGGACAGGTGATCACGCTCAAGGGCACGGTGCCGGCGCTCGACGACCCGACATCGTTCAAGATCCGCGTCACCGCGGCGACCGTGATCCTCGACGGCCCCGCGCTCAGCGCGCTCATGAACGATATCGTGTTCAACTACAAGGGCTCGCCGGTGCGGCGGCTGCGCATCACGATCGAGAACGGGGAAGTCGTCCAGCACGGCGTCATGCACAAAGGGGTCGACATTCCGTTCACGATGAACGCCAGGCCCGAGCTTCAGCCGGACGGCACCGTGAAGTTGGTGCCGACCAGGATGCGCGTTTTCGGGGGCGTCGACGGATTCAAGCTGCTGCACGCGCTCGGCATCCACCTTGATAAGATGCTCAATCATCTCCAGGGGGCGCACGGGGCGTTCGTGCGCGGGGACGACATCTATCTGAGGCCCACCGAGATCATTCCTCCACCGACGGTGGAGGGCCGTCTCGCATCGGTCCGCGTCGAAGGAAACTCGATGGTGCAGGAGTTCGTGCGGACCGCGGATGACACCGTATTCGGGACCTTCGTGAAGCCGGAGCCCGGGGCGCGGAATTTCATCTATTTCCGCGGCGGTCATCTCACCTTCGGCAAGCTGACGATGACGGACACCGACCTGTTCATCCAGGATGCGGACGAGCGCGATCCATTCGACGTGTTGTTCACGGAGTACAACAAGCAGCTCGTCGCGGGCTACACGCGGAACAACTCGAATTACGGCTTGCACACCTTCATGGTCGATTACGCGAAGGTGGGCAAGGTGCAGCTCACCCAGCCGGTTGGCCTTCGGCCTGACTCGGCGAACGGGTCGAAGCGTCGCGTCGCATCACGCACCGATGCGCGGTGACTGCCCGGCGGAGTCTGCGGCTAACGAATGTACGGTAGCACTACGGCCACGGTGCAATCCGCGTTTTCGACTACTTCGGCAGTCCCCTGGCCAAAAAATATTGCTCGCGAGAGCATCTTGTTCTCCGCGCCGAGAACGATCAAGTCGTAATTCTGGCTCTGACTCGCCTCGACGATCGTGCCCGACGGATCCCCGCTCGCGACGATTCGAACATCGTATGCGACGTCATTGCGCTTCGCGAGCGGGCCAAAGTCGCTCCGAATATGAGACTCCAATTCCGATTCGAGAGCTCCGCGAACGCCATGCGCGTCGCGTCGTTCCGGCGCGAACAGCGTTCCGGTGGACAGTCGTGCTTCATTCACTACGTGCATCAGCGTCACGTGCGCCTTGGTGGCCGCGGCATACATGAACGAAAATTCGACGGCGCCGCGCGAGAAGACGCTGCCGTCGAGCGGCACGAGCAGCCGGCCAAAACACTCTGCCGGTATCGAGCTCGCCGCCCGGACCACCACGGCTGGAATACGAGCATCAGCGAGGACACGGGTGACGGGAGACGAAGCCGAGCCGTGTTGCGGTGTCGCGCCGATCATGAGCAGATCATAATCTCGCCGCGACTCCGTGATCACTTCCGTTGCCGGCTCGGTGGACCGGACGCGCTTCACGGCGAGCAGGCCTCGCTGGTCGCCGAGTCGCTGCGCCGCACGCTCGAGATGCTCTGCGAGCCCGCGACCGGCCAACGACGGCTTGCGCGAGAAGAGACGACGCCACAGTGCGCGCCGTGCCGTGCGTTCCACGTACATTGCCGTCAGTTCGCCGCCTCGAGAACGTATCAAGGGTGCGGCGATGGCAAGGACGGCCGCTGCGTTCGGACCTCCGGCGGTTGGCACCAGCACCCGGATGGGGCCAGTCGGTAGCAATCGAAGCCGCGCATCGTCCTCGAGACGGTGACGTTCCTCATCGGTGACCGGCAGCATGGGCACGACCAAGCGCAGAAACAGCGGCGTCATGAACGACGTGACCACGGCGACGAGTACAATGGTCGAGTACATCTCGGCGGTGAGCAGGCCGAGCGAAAGGCCGATGAGGGCGACGACGAGCTCCATTGCGCCGCGCGCGTTCATGCCGATCCCGATGGCGAGCGATTCCCAGTGTCTCAATCCGCCCAGCCGTGCACCCGAGTAGCAACCGATGAGCTTTCCGATTACGGCTGTCCCGATGACAATTGCGGGAAGCTGCCAACTCGAGAGTGCCCAGAGATCGACCTTGAGTCCGACGAATGCGAAGAAGATTGGTGAGAGCGCTGAGAGCACGAACGTTTCGACGGAGTGCAGCGAAGCGGGGCGGACTCGCGGCGTCTGTCGCACGAGCAACCCCATGACGAACGCGCCAAACACGGCATGGACGCCGACATATTCGGTTGCCGCCGCGCTGAGAAATGTGAAGACGAAAATGAGCGTCACGTCTGCGCCCGCGAGCTGAACTCGCTCGTTCACAAATCGTAATAGCTTCGCGAATATCGGATACACGACGAAGCGCATCATGGCGACGTAGAGCGCCAGTCCGGCGAGTGTGAATCCGAGTTTGCTGGCCGAGAAGGCGCCAGCGGCGGCGATGCCGGCGATAACCGACAAGACAAGCCATCCCGTTGTGTCGTCGAGTACGCCAGCAGACAGGATCACCACACCAACATTCCTGCGGATCAGCCGCAGATCGATGAGAATTTTGGCAACAACGGGCATCGCCGTGATCGCGAGAGCCGTCGCCAGAAACGCCGAGAAGATTGGCCGGTTCGCGGGATCGGTCAGGAAGTGTGCTGGCATGAACCAGCCGAGCAGTCCGCCGAGTGTGAAGTTGACGAGCATCCCCCCGAGTGAGACTGCCACGGCGGCTCGGCCGAGGGAGCGCATAACGCGAACATCGGTCTCCAGGCCTGTCAGGAGAAGGAGGAGCACCATGCCTAACCACGACACGACCTCGAGGAGATGGAATTGCCTCGTCGTTGGCGGGAAGATGGCCGTCTCGAGCTGGGGAATGAAGCGGCCCAGAATCGTCGGCCCAAGGACGATGCCCGCGAGGAGTTCGCCTATGACAGCGGGCTGCCGAAGACGCCGCATCAACTCCGAGAGTCCGCGCGCGAGCAGGAGGAGGCCCGCGAGCTGCAGCAGCAGGATACGGATCGCGTGACCGGAGATCGGCGCTAGAGTTGTCGGGTCCATTCCGTCAGGCGGGGAGATCTAGTTTGTACTGTATGGCGACTCACCGGAGCATTCCGATGTGTCGCGCGGCACCTGACGCACCAACCGTTAGGCGCCTCTCATAGCTTCGCAAGCTACGCGCGCAATCGGAAGGCCCTGAAACAGACATTTCCGCGCTGCGTGAGGCGCTGTTGCCACCCCGGATCTTGCTGGATGGTCGTTCCGGTGTTACGACCACCAGAGCCGGTGACTAGACGTTGGCTATCTTCGTGCTCCTTCATCCACTCATCGATTGCGGCCCTCGCTTACTCAAGCCTCGCGGCCACAAGCGATCGATCAGAATGCGCTTGCCATCCGAATTGCTCCGTGGATCCAACGGTTGGAGACGGTTGCTGCGCGCGTCGTGAGCATCCCGACGGCTGGCTCACCCGCCGATACGGGGTGGGCCAATGCGAAGACCGCTCCACGTTGGTGGATCGCTTGCCGGGAAGCTGTCGAGCGACGCCTCTTCGACCTCATCGGCCATGGTGTGATCGGAGCTCGCGACGCTCTCCACACCGCGATCGTGCGCCGAAGGCACGACGACCGCCTCCCATAATGCTGCCTCCCATTCCCGCTCCAACGCTCGTCCGCCAGGTCGCCGGGGGTTGCGCGTTCCGGGTAAATGAACCTCACCGTCCGGCACCGGACCACCAAGCGGCTCTCCAGGGACACGTCGCGTCGCACTGCCGCGGCCGGGATGATCGACCGCCTCCGCGAATCGTCGGGTCTTGACGACCAACTCGTTGAGGAATGATTCGACGGCGGCCTCACCTATTTCGTCGACGAGACCCGGAATGAGGCCCTTGATCAGCACCAGTCGTTGCCCCGCGGGCAGGGCCTGCGCTCGCCTAACGATGTCACGAATCTCGCCATTGTCGAGCCACATGTAAAACGGGCTGTGCTTTGCATCGAGACTCATGGCGTGAAATGCTCGTGCTGAATTGTCGCGAATCGGGCGCCCGATGATCTGCTAGGTCTTCGGATTCGCATAGAGTCTGCCAATACACTCTCGCGGCAGCGCGTGCCGACCTCGAGCAGGAGGATGGGAAGGGCTGGCCGTGACCGCTGCCCCCAACTTGGACGAAAGGACCATGGCGCGCGCGTGACCTCGCCCTAGTCTGTTTCGGCGAAGTGATCCATGCGGCCGACGGGTGGCAGCCTGCCACTCCGCGGCCGGCACCCATTCCGGTATGCGTATGCGCGTGGCACACCTACTTGCCGCCGTTCTGCTCCTGGCCGCACCGTTAGGCGCGGCCACCGCCCAGGAAGCCGAGGCGCTCCCGTACAAGATCGACAGCACGCTCCGATTTCCCAACACCACGGCGGGCGAGTTCACACCGGCTGCAGGATTCGACATCGTCAAGACGCAGCGCGGCAGCCTGAACATCAGCGTCTACGGGCTGTTTCGATACATGAATCAGTACCCCGCCGGCAATGCGTTCACCGACCATCTCGGCCGAGTCAGACCCGTCAACCGTCGCAACGATCTGAACTGGCAACGCACTATGGCCTGGATCACCGGCTTCTTCTACGATCCGCGGTTTCGCTATAACATCACCCTGTGGTCGCTGCCGACGACGCAACAAACGCTCTTGTTCGGCAACCTCCAGTACCTGGCATCACCGGCGTTCGTCTTTGGCGTCGGCGTGGGTCCGAACATGACGGCGCGCTCGCTACTGGGCCAATGGCCATTCTTTCCGGGCTCCGACCGGCAGATGGCGGAAGAATTCTTTCGCGGCGGCTTCTCGTCAGGCGCGTGGATGACCGGTTACGTGCTGCCGCGCCTGACGTATACCCTCTCCATGAACAACAACATCAGCCAGCTCGGCGTGCCGCAGAATGTCGACCTGCCGGAGCTCACGTACAGCGCCAGTCTGCGCTGGCAGCCGACGACAGGCGAGTTCGGCCCGCGCGCCGGCTTCGGCGATTTAGAATTTCATACTAAGCTGGCGACGCAGCTCGGCCTCAGCGGCACGACCTCGCGTGAGAATCGCGCGTCCGACATTTCGGCGCCGCCGTCGACGACGCAGATCCGCCTCTCCGACGGCGTCAATGCCTTCGAGACAGGGGCGCTCGCGCCCGGCGTCACCCTCCAAAAATTGACGTACGACTATCTGTCGGTCGACGCCGGCGCGAAGTTGCGCGGCTGGACGTTCATGAGCGAGTACTACTTTCGCTGGCTGACGGATTTCGTCGCCGACGGCCCGCTTCCCCTCTCATCGATTCATGACAACGGCTTCATGGCGAGTTGAGCCGCATGGTGATACCCCCCACCGTCAACGTGTACGCCGCCGGCGGCTACGTCTTTGATCAGTTCAAACGACAGCCGTGGGAACTGAGTGCTGGCGCCAGCTATTACCCGTATGGCAATCGATCCTGGCGCATCAACGCGCATTACATCCACATCGTGCGCTCACCAACGGGCTCGTTCTTCGGCTACTACACTGCGGGCCAGACCGGGACGACCATCTCTCTTGGCACGGACATATTGTTGTGACGGGATCCCGACGCTTCGCGCGTCGAGGAGATACCTGAGAATTTCTTAGTGATTCTGTCGCCCTAACGGGTTGTTTGGACCGCGCATTGCTCTAGCGTTCGTAGAGTCATGGCGGACCAATTAGATCCATCCGATACTGTCCGGGGCCTGCATCGCACCGCGCGACGATTGAACGTCGACGATGAAGAGTGGCTCGTCTACGAGCTGCCGGCCCCCACGGTGGACCGCCGAAGCACGCCGTCACTCGTATTCGAGAGCTACCAAGCCGTCCGACGCGTGCGCAATTATCCGCCCGACTGGCGCACTCTGAGTGATCAAGCGCTCCTCGCCCTGAGTTGGACCGTGTGAGGTCGGAGCGACTGCTTGCCATGCGCGCACTGAGAGCGCGGCTGCGGGCTCAGACTCGCTGCCCATGCTACGCTGGATCTCGAGATTGCGATTGCAACGCAGACCCAGCGTGCTCACGATGATAGCCGCGGTAGTACTCTTCAATGCACAATGACACGAGGCGCGCAACTACAGAGCCGGCATGTGCTTAGACAGATTTTGTCACAAACCCGTGCCCTGGGATTGTCGAGAGCTCGACGCACCCGCCTGCATGAACGATTCGAAGAGACGCTCGGCATCGGCGCTATCCCCTCGCCCGTGTAGCGAACGCGCAGAACGACACCTGCTTCCTCCGCTTCGAGACTCAAGCGCACCTCGCCCATAGCAGGCGCGGTCCGGCGATTAGATTATTCTCATAGCTGGTGAGCGGCGCTGCGCCGCTCCCTTTGGCGCTCGTTGTCGCCCGTCGGCGCATCGACCACCCGAGCCGTCCAGGTCAGCCTGCTCCGTATCGTGAGGAGGACAAGATGGATCGGCCGGGCGCACCTGGTTCGAGAGAATTGAGTCTGGAGGAGATCGAAGATGCGCAGGATCTTCGATCGGTCATTGCCACGGCACTCGCGGCGACCCCCGTGGATGACCAGGTATTACGCCGCGGTGTGTGGACCTATGTGTGTGCTGAGCGCGCCGTGGGGATGCGACCTGGCAGCGTGATCACCGCGCTCACCGAGATGGTGGAGTCGTCGAACGTAGCGCCGCGATCGGTGCGCGACGACCTCATGCGGCGCGTCATTCTGTGGTGCGTCGAAGCGTACTTCAGTCATCTTGGCGGTGAGGGAGTTGGACGGCGCGGTGCTTCCGCTGCGGCGCCGATGATTGTGTCGAATCGATGAATCGCGACGAGGAGGGGCACATGGCGTTGAGCTCGAGGCCGGTGTCGCTCATCCGAGGGCCCCTATCGCAACGATGCGTGACCAACGAGGTTTCAAAGATTGAAAACTGGGAGCACCGTGGCTGACAAGGGCGTAGCTTCTCGTCATCGAGCGCAGCAGCGCTCGGTGACACTCGAGGATTCCCCAATTGCGCTTGCGCGTGCGCAGGCACTCCGCAGCATTGCTCGCGCGGAGATTGGGGTTCACCGTCGGCTCTCGAAGCTGCCTGTGAAAGACCGGCGCCGTGCCCTTGCGCAATGGCTGCAAGGGAAGCACCCCTAACGATTCGCTGTGGGCTACCGTTCAGCGTGAACCAGGGACTCACTCTCCTCCAGCGGAGCGTTCTGAAACGGCTGCGCGAGCAAGGATTCACGAGGATCGCCGAGCAGGCGAATCGCGCCTGGCTTCGAGGGCAGCAGTTCGCGCCCGTGAACCTCAACGGCGCCAGGTCGGACCTGCAGGCCGATTTCGCGGCGGCACAAGCACAGGCGCCGAACATAGACCGCGCCTAACGTTGGCGGATCAGCGTCCCGCCGCGCGACGACGAGGCGTGTCGATTACGTCGCTCTTGCGCTCGCATACCGATGAAGGTTCCTTTCAAGAGTCTGTTCGCAATTGATGAATGGCGAACAGTGGCAAGGCTGACGCCGATCCGCCTTCTCCCCGTCCCCGCTGAGGCCCTCCCAAGGATCCTCGGCGCCTGGAAGACAGCGCCTCCCGTTGGTGCTCGTCAGGGTCGTCACCTCGGCGGCCCTCGGCACGCGTCTCGTACGCAGGAGCGCTCCAGTGAGTTCCCCCGGAGCCATCAAGTCGGCTTCCGAGCGTCCACCGGTTCTTGTCATTGATGACATCACCGGCGACTCGGACGTTACCATCGCGACACTCGACGACGCCGGGTTTGTCGCCGTTGCCCAATCAGAGGGCGATGCGGCTCTGAAGCATGCTCGTACCAGTCTCACGCGGCTGGTGGTATCCGAGCTCTACGTACCGTGTGCTGAAGGCGCATGCGTGGTCACTGTTCTGAAAGGCGATCGCCATCGATTGCCTCGCCTTCAGGTCCTTGTCCACACCCGACACACGACAGCGGCGGATGCCGACTGGGCACTCGAGGCCGGATGCGATGCGCTCGTGCCGAAGGGAACGTCGGCCGCGGTGCTCATCCGGGAAGTTCGTCGCCTGGAGGGATTCGCCGCGTGAGCGCCAGTGGATCACAACCGCTTCGCACGGTGGGTGCGGGCCTGACGTTTCTCGACGAAACAGGCGTGCGCTGGACCGTAACGGAGCGCAACGCGGAGAGCGTTCCGGGTACTCGGGGGAGCCGATGCCTCATCTTCGCCTCGGCCGAAGCGGTACGTCGAGTATGGGTTTATCCCGCTGGCTGGCGCGACCTCCTGACGGCGAGTCTCATTGCGCTCAGTTGGTCTCGTTAGGCACCGAGCGTGATGTCGTAAGACGTCCGCAAGCGCATTTTCCTCACGGCGGACTTGTCATGTGTCGCACGACCTCGCCTGCCTCGTATCGCCGCGCGGCGTCGACCTGCAACCGAAGGCGATGCGCATGCCGCTGGAGACGGGGTTCGTGTGCGAGCACGAACGCGGAAAGTCGCCCCTGCACGTCGAGTGGCATCAGCATCTGGCCGTCTTCGAAATGACGAAGACGATTCTCCTGCACGCCGAGACGCAATGCCAGCGCACCTAACGAGAGCCCCGGTTGGAGGGCGAGCAACTGTAATAAGAGCTTTCGCGAGAGACTTCTGCGCGCGACACCACGCGGTACTCGGCTCACACTTTCGGCGAGGTTCTTCAGCTCCATGCTCCTCATGATCCGATGATGGTGAATGCGAGTGAGAGGGGCATCCCTACTGACGAAGACACATCGACGATATAAGGTCCGCGGTACCGGCGCAACTACATACACCACATGTGTTTAGCCATCAATTTTTGTACGAAATCGTACCAAATTCACCGCTTCCTACCTTGCGTACGAATTGATTCTCTCCATTCGCAACGGCTTGTTCACCGTTAGTTTACATTAGCGCGCCAACGCACACCGCCATCGCCGCGCTCATCAGCTTTCGACACAGGCTCGGGTTGTCGTGAGTCCCTCCTCCTGCCGTCAGACTGGATTTCCAGTTCTCGCAGGCGGTCAGGGAGACCCGCAGTGCCATCCACGTCCTCCGCTTCGACGGAGCCAACGGGCAATTCGCTGCTCGATGCTCTCGAAGCCGGTGAATATGCGCAATTGCTCGAAGGCGCCGAGCGCGTGGAGCTGAAGCTTCGCGAAGTCCTCTATGAAGCCAATGCTCCAATCACGCACGTGTTCTTTCTCTTTGGCGCTGTCGCGTCGATCATCGCTCCGGTCGGCGATGGCGCGAGCGTGGAAGTCGGCACCGTAGGAAACGAGGGGTTCGTCGGACTCCCGCTGCTCTTCGGTGTCGACCGCGAACCGGCCAAGGCATTCGTTCAAGTGGCGGACGGCGGGCTGCGTGTGACGGCGGCCGCGTTTCAGAACGCGATCGCCCAAAGCACCGCACTGCGCGCACTCTTCCTTCGCTACGCGCAGAGCTATATGAGCCAGGTGTCGCAGTCCTCGGCGTGCAACCGGGCACATTCGATTGAAGAGCGCTGTGCGCGTTGGCTTCTGATGACGCACGACCGGGTGGGCGCCGATGCATTCCCACTGACCCACGAATTTCTGTCGTTCATGCTCGGCGTCCGGCGCGCGGGCGTGACCGTGGCGGCGGGCATCCTGCAGAAAGCCGGATTCATCGACTACACGCACGGCCGGATTACGATCGTAGATCGTTTGGGTTTGGAAGGTGCCGCTTGCTCGTGCTACGCGATCATTCGCGACAGCTACAACGGCAGATCTCAGCCCTTCCGCGCCTAACGCCTTCGAAACTGTCGAGCAAATATTATTGCGGCGCCAGTCTTCGAGACCGAGCGTCTGATTCAGTGAATTTTGCCGAGTCCGAGCGTGAGTCCTACGCCAAGGTATCGGTTCCTCGTCCCGATGGCGCCGAAGACGGAAGCTCCGACGCCGATTATCCGCAGATGGGCCATGAGGTCGGCGTCGAACGCGATCGCCGGCACCACTCCGCTGATCGTGGGTGAGGTCCCGCCGGACGGCTGGTTGAAGTGCAGCCCCGCCACGCCGAGCGAGATGGACGCCGTCGTTCCGCCGCGGTTCCCCGGCCCAGGGATTCGCGGATTGGCGCTGCGCTTGCCGACGAGGAGGGCGACGTCAGCATAGGCGCGATCGGGGGCTCGGTCGGAGAATTCCCCCGCGCCCGCGGTGCGGAGGGTAATCACCATCCGATCGACCGCCGTCGAGAGCGCGAACTGACCCGCCAGGCCGCCCTCCTGGCCCAGGTCGGCGAAGCCGAGTGAGGCTGCGGCCCAGATGTCGATCGTGCGCGCGAGCGGAGGGGACGTCTGGGCTGCGGCCGGTGACGCCCACAGCGATGCCGCCGCCGTGACGGCGACGATCTCGATCAGCCGGCCAGACCATCCATGCATTGTCGTTCGCATCTCCCGCAGCTGAATTGCCGCGCCGCGTTGACGGGTCCCGAAAAGTAGCACGAAAAGCCTGGGGACGAGGGGGACATCGGCTCACTCCCTTGATCATTCGACAGAAGCGCGTTAGTGTCTCCCTTGTACATTCGACAAGAGAGCCCACATGGCCGCCTCGTCCGACGTTCTTCAGGGAACGCTCGACCTCCTGGTATTGAAAGCGCTGGCGCTCGCGCCCATGCATGGCTGGGGCATCAGCCAGCGCATCCAGCAGCTCTCGCGGGACGCACTGCAGATTGGCCAGGGCTCACTCTATCCCGCGTTGTACCGGCTCGAGCGAAAGGGATTCGTCAAGAGCGCGTGGTCCACCACCGAGAACAATCGGGAAGCAAAGTACTACCAGCTCACCGCGGCGGGCCGCCGGGCACTCACTAGCGAGCAGCGCGAGTGGCGCCGCTTCGTCGATGCGGTGGATCTCGTCCTCGTCGCGGAGGGCTGACCGATGTCGATCGTGACTTCGGTGCGAATGTGGTTGCGCGCGCTCTTTCGCCGTGACCGCGTCGAACGCGACATGTCGAAGGAGATGCAGTTCCACCTCGCGCGGGAGACCGAGCTCAATATCCGGCGCGGCCTGCCACTCGAGGAGGCGCGGCGGGCGGCCCTTGTCGCGTTCGGCGGCGTCGAGCAGATGAAGGAAGCAACACGCGACATGCGCGGACTCGACCGCCTCGAGTCGATCGTGCGCGATCTGCGCTATGCGATTCGATCGCTCCAGAGCCGCCCGGCCTTCACGCTGACGGTCATCGCCACGCTCGCACTCGGCATCGGCGCGAATACGGCGATCTTCACTCTGGTCGATGCGCTCATGTTGCGACCTCTCGCGGTGCCGCATCCGGAGCAGCTCGTGATCGTGAGCGATCCCGCCGTGACCTCGAGCTCGAACAACGTCGGCGATCCGGTCACCGACTACGTGTCCTTCCCGCTCTATCGGGACGTGCGCGCAGGCAACGCGGTGTTCAGCGACATGTACGCGAGTGGCGCGACCAATGAAATCGACGTGCAGATCGGCGCGGGCGCGGACGCCACCACCGAGGCCAGCGCGGAACAGCCGCACGCACGATTCGTGACCGGAAATTTCTTTTCCGTGCTCGGCGTGTCCGCATACGCGGGCCGCACCTTCAGCGCGGACGAAGACGAGGCGCCGGGGCAAGATCCCGTCGCGGTCCTCACGTACGAGTATTGGCAACGGCGCTTCTCGGGGTCGCGCGCCGCCATCGGCAGCATCATGCGCGTGAACGACGTCCCTCTGACGATTGTTGGAGTGACGCCGCCATCTTTCCATGGAGACAACGTCGGACAGCCGTTGGACTTCTGGATGCCGATGATGATGTACCCCATCGTCCAGCCGCGCATGCCACGCATCAACGGCCGGGACTGGTCCTGGGTGGTGATGATGGGCCGCCTCAAGCCGGGCATGACACTCGAGCAGGCGCGACACGAGGTCCCGGTGGTGGAAGCGAGCGCGATCCGCGAGCATCTCTCCAGCATTGGTCTGGCGCGCTTTGAGCAAAATCTAAAGAGCAATCCGATCCATGTCGTATCGGGCGCCCGGGGGTTCTCGGAACGACGCGCCGAATACGGCAAGGCGCTGTGGGTGTTGATGGCGGCGGTTGGCCTTGTCATTCTCGTCGTGTGCGCCAACGTGTCGAGTCTGATGCTCGCGCGCATTGCCGCGCGTCGGCGCGAGATGACGGTCCGCCTAACGCTCGGCGCCAGCCGCGGGCGGTTGATTCAGCAAACACTCGTCGAGGGCACGCTGCTCGCGATCGTATCGAGCGTCGTCGGGCTGTTCGCGGCGACGTGGGGCAGTCGGGCGTTGCTCGCGACCGTGAGCGCCTCGAGCCCGATCGCCATCGATACGACGCCCGATGCGCGGGTGCTGGCCTTCACGGCGACACTGGCACTCGGGTGTGTGGTGATGTTCGGCCTCCTACCGGCATTTCGCGCGACGCAGGTCGATCTCGCGACGTCGTTGCGCACCCAGGGACGCAATCTGATGGGTGCGGCGCGCGTCGGCAGCATTCCGTTCGGGCGTGCGCTCGTCGTGGCGCAGATTGCGTTGTCGATGCTGTTGCTCATCGGCGGCGGCTTGCTCGTGCGCAGCATGCAACAACTCCTGCATGGCGACCTCGGCGTGGATCGCGACCATGTCGTCGCCGTGCGCGTGCGCATGTCGCGCTCGCGGTACATCGGGCCGCGCCTGGCGCAATTCCGGCGTGACCTCGCGGATCGCGTCGGGCGATTACCGGGCGTGGATGCCGTCGCCTTTGCCGATCACGGATTGTTCAGTGGGGGCACGTCGAACTATTACGTCGACATCTCGGGTTTCATTCCGCAGGCGGATTCGGAGCGCCAGGTTTCGCTCGATCGCGTTGGCCCCAACTTTTTCCATGCTATCGGCGCGCGACTGATTCGCGGCCGTGACATCGAGCCGAGCGATCTCGAGACCGGGCCGCCCGCCACGGTGATCAATGAGACGATGGCGAAGCGATATTTCGCCGCTCGCAATCCGCTCGGCGCGACGGTGACGATGGGCAGCGTGCAGTACACTATTGTCGGAGTGGTGCGGGATTTTCAGAGCAGCGACGTCCGCGGCCAACCGCGTCGCGAGATGTACCCCGTATTCAGCAATCCTAACGACGGAAACGCGGGGCAGGCCAAACTCGCGGTGCACGTGCGCGGGGATCCGTCGCGCTTCGTGGGAGCAATTGAGCATGCGATCGAGGACGTCGATCGCACGCTGCCGGGGGCCGTCAGACCCGTGAACGACCTGGTGCGCGACACCGTGTCGGAGGACGTGCTCCTCGTGCAGGTGACAACATTCTTCTGTGTCGTTACACTCGTGCTCGCGGCACTCGGTCTGTACGGGGTCACGGCGTATTCGACCAGCCAGCGGACCAGCGAGTTCGGCCTGCGCGCGGCGCTCGGCGCGCAGCCGAGCGAAGTGACGCGAATGGTTCTCGGCGAGGCCGTGCGCGTGGCAATTATAGGAGTTCTAATCGGTGTCCCGGCGGGGCTTGCAGCGACGCGGCTGATTCGAGCGCAGCTCTTTGGCGTGGGAACGATCGACGTACCGTCGCTGAGCGTCGCGATCATGGTGCTGGTGGCGACGGCCATCGTCGCGAGCTATTTGCCGGCAAGACGAGCGGCGAAGGTGGGTCCGCTCGAGGCGCTGCGGCTAGAGTAGCCATCGATCGCGCCACCTAACGGCGAATGCCGGTGATCGGCGGCGCGCCCTGGACCGTAGCCGGAGCGCCGGAGAGCGAACTGGGCGCATCGACGTTCGCGCCGTCATCCATGCCGACGCCGAGTCGCGTGACGAGCTCACCGCCGAGCCATCCCGTGACCAGGGCGAGCAGCACGCCGATGAACGAGAGCGTGAGCGCGCCGCCGCTCGGCGTCGCTGGACCAGAGCGGCGAAGCCACCAGCTGATCGCGAAGAGAGCGACGACAACGACGTTGCCGCCGCCATGCCAGCCGCCGATTCTTTTCGCGCGAGTGCCTGAAGGCACGGACAGCCAATCGAGGAAGCCGAAGAGCGCCGCCGCCAAGCCACCGAGTACGCCGACCGGAATGATGTGGTACGACGCGTCCGCCCAAGCGCCGTGCCTCGTGATCAGATAGACAATGTCCAGGATGACGCTGGTCGCGAGAACCCCCAGCGGAAAGACGATCAGCATCTGATGAATCGGATGGCCCAAGAGCTTTGCGCGCGCCTCCATATGCCCTCCCGCGAATTGTTGCTGGTCGCGGCACTGCGGCGTAGCTAGGTCGACCAGCTCAAGCCGTGCAGCTCTTTGTCCGATAGTTCGCGCCAGTTCGCCGGATAGAGGCGCACACGGCGGCCGACGCGGTCACTCGTGAAGATCAGTACTGGCGTCTGCGTGACCGGGTCGATTGCTTCGCGCACAGTCCAGATGCAGCCATCGATAGTAAATACGTGCTCCGGCCCGATGGCCAAAATGTGCGATGCAGCGAACTCCGTATCCTGCGCCCGATTCATGTTCTTCACACGCGCCCGCGCCCCTCGTCCGCTGTCAACTGGCCTACTCTGATATACGACCACGCGAGCGAAAGTGTTAGTCGCCGTGAGCAACAGCCCTGTCACGGCTGGCTTGCATCCGTCTGTTGATTTGGTTCCCGGCATGGCGGATCTATGCGACGATGAGCGATTACTCGGCATTCGCGCCCATGAATGTTCTGATCGCGGACGATGATAAGACTTTCACTCATCTGATCGCAGCAAGACGAAGTCGATTCCCGTCATAATCGTCACTGTGAGCACCGATCCGGCCATGGAGCGGATGCTCCTTCAGATGGGTGCCGCGACACCTCAAACGTTTTGGAACCCAAATTGCGGTCAGTGTCCGTCGATCGAACCAACCGATCGGCCAACTGGGCCGATCGGTTGGCACGACATGTCTCGTCGACGAAGGGTGAGGCAATGAACGACATGATGAACCAGCTCGAGCAGACGCTGGCCGAGAGCAATAGTGCCCTGGGTCCAACCCGAGCGGGTATGACCGGGCACGACGTGCACTTTTATCGGAGCGAAGCGTCGCTGGTGCGCAGTGTCGTGAATTTCCTGGCGGATGGGGTGCGAGCGGGGCAACCGTTGGTGGTCATCGCGACGCCAGAGCACCAACGGCTGTTCAGTGACGGGCTGCGGGCGCGCGGCCTGGACATCGATGAGCTGTACTCTGGCCGACTGGCGGTCTGGCTGGATGCGCGCGACACGCTCGCGTGCTTCATGGAGGGCGGGTGCCCCAATCCCGAGCTCTTCATGGCGACGATCGGCAGCGTCTTCGAGCGGATGATCAACAAACGCTCGTATCTGATCGTGCGCGGCTACGGCGAGATGGTGGACCTTCTCTGGAAGGACGGAAACCGGGAGGGTGCCATTCTGCTAGAGCAATTCTGGAATGATCTCGCCGATCGGTATGCCTACTCGCTGCTGTGCGGCTATTGCGTTGAGAACTTCTTCATGGCCGGCGGCGTCGACGGCTTCCGGCGCGTGTGCGGCCAGCACACACACGCGCTTCCGATGGAGGAGAGCGACGAACACGTCGCGTAGGCCGGTGGTGATCTGCGTGACGGGAACTTTCCCGACGTGTGAGCGATTAGTATCGCCCCTTCGCGCCGCTGATCATTCGCGATTAGTGAACTGATAACACAGCGCTGCATAACGAATAACGGTCCGGTGTTCATGCACGCTCCAGCCTGCAACACGGTGAACCAGCCGAGTTGAGCCGCGAATTAAATCGCGCATGAGAGGATTCCCTGAGCCGCTGCGCCATCCTCCGCCGCGGAAGGGCCGTGGGGAGGTATGCTCGCCGACCCGTCGGCCGCGGCTTACGAGCTTGCCGGGAGGACATCATGCATTCACGCTCACAGGTGATTCGCCTCACCCTCACTCTCCTCATCGCGACTGGCGCGTGCCAGGAGCGCCCGACGGCACCCGCGAGTGGACCGCCCGTGGTGAACGCCGACAGGGATGCGCCGCCGGGGGAGGATCGCCGCGGGAACGTCCGCTGCGATGCGGACAATGCCGGGCTCGTGTTGCCAGCGGGATTTTGCGCGCTCGTCGTCGCCGATCTCGTCGAGGATGGCCAGCCCGCACAGGCAAGACACATCGCCGTCACGCCTAACGGCGACCTGTTCGTGGCGATCAACAGCCCGAACAATCAGAATCCGTCGTTCGGCATAATCGGTCTGCGCGATCGCGACGGCGACGGACACGCCGACCAACAATCGCAATTCAGCCCGGCACTCGGCGGGAGTGGCATCGCCTGGGACAACGGGACGCTCTTCTTCGGCGCCAACGATCGCGTGTTGCGCTTCCGAGTTCCAGCCGGGCGCCTAACGCCCGAGGGCAATCCCGATGTGGTCGTCGCAGGGCTGCCCAATTCCGGAGATCACATCAGCAAGACCGTCGTCGTGAAGGACCATCGACAGCTGTTCGTCAACATCGGCTCGGCGTCGAACTCCTGTCAAGTCGCGAACCGGCAGCTGGAATCACCTGGTATTTTCCCCTGCCCGGAGCTGCCCATTCGTGCGGGTGTATGGCTCTTCGACGCACGCGCAACGAATCAGACCGAGGCATCGGGTACGCATTACGCCAGCGGCTACCGAAATCTGGTGGCCCTGGCGATCAACCCGCTCAACCACGACCTGTATACCGTGCAGCAGGGTCGTGACATGTTGTTCGAGAATTGGCCGCAGTTCTACACGCAGGATCAGGGAGCAAACCTGCCCGCGGAAGAGCTGGCGCGTGTCACGCGTGGCAGCGACAACGGCTGGCCGTACTGTTATTTCGACGCGATTGCCGAGCACCGGAAGGTGCTCGCTCCGGAATATGGCGGCGACGGGCACCGAGTGCGTGGCGCTCAGGGCATCGATTGCTCGAGTTATAACCAGCCGCTCGCGACGTTCGGTGCACACTGGTCGCCGGATGGAATGATGTTCTACACTGGCGAGCAATTCCCTCGGCGTTACCGCGGCGGGGCGTTCATCGCGTTCCATGGCGGCTTCAATCGAGCACCGGAGCCAAACGAGGGATACCAGGTGCAGTTCATTCCGTTTGGAAGAAACGGCGGCCCATCCGGCCCCGCCGAGACGTTCGCCAACGGCTTTGCGGGTTCGACTGGCCCTCTGCCCGCGACGGCAAAGCACCGGCCGGTGGGCGTCGCCGTGGGTCCCGACGGATCGCTCTACGTCTCGGACGACAAGGGCGGCCGCATCTATAGAATCGTGTTCATCGGCGGCGGTCGCGACGATTGACCCTGAAGCGCGCGCGCGGCGGCCGATCAACTGCGGCGCCGCGCACGCGTCGCACCAGGGCGTCCCTTGTCGGATCACGGTGGCGGCAACATCCTCTTGCAGCCACATGGGCGTCTGATGAGCTCTGCCACTCACAATCCGCGTAGCGAGAGGATCCAGCGCCGTGGCGGGCGTTGTGGTCTGTCCAAGACGCTCGCGCGTTGGTGCCTGATACTTGGCGCCGTGCCGGGCTCACTTCACGGGCAGATCATACGCGGCACAGTTTCATCCGCCGTCGGCGCCGGGCGTGTACCGGGCGCCGTCGTCCTGCTGCTCGACTCGAGCCTAACGACTCGCGCTCGCGCGCTGACGTCGGACTCGGGCACTTTCGCCATTGGAGCGCTCGCTCCCGGGCGATTCCATCTCAGGGTGATGCGCATCGGCTTTCGCCCCACGGAAAGCCACGTCTTCGATCTCGCGCGTGACACCATGATCGACGTCGCGCTCACCGACATCCCTGTCATCCTGCCGGCGGTGAGCACCCGCGACCGCAACGACTGCCGCCTTCATCCCGATACGACGCAGGCCGGTCTGCTCACCTTCGCTCTCTGGGAGCAGGCGCACACCGCCTTTCTTGCCGCCGCCATCACCCTCGAGCAGCGCGACTACCGATTCGAGAAGCTCCAGCATGTGCGTCTGTACGAGGTGAAGCCGGGCGTCCTACGCGACATCTCTCTTCGCGATGTCGAGACACATGGCACGGCGCCCTGGGTGAGCCTCCCGGCCGAGCGGCTGCGCGAGAGCGGGTACGCGGTAGAGGACGATTCGGGGATGACCTTCTTCGCGCCCGATCTCGATGTCTTACTCTCGTCGTACTTCACCGAGGCGCACTGCCTCCGACTCGCGACCCACCCCGCGCCGGCGCCCGGGCTGGTGGGGCTCGACTTCGAGCCGAACGGCCGTCCGCGCCACGTCGAGATTCGCGGCACCATCTGGCTCGACTCGGCGAGCAACGAGCTGCGCAGCCTTCGATTCACGTTCGTGAATCTGCCGGTGAGCGCCCCCGACACGCTGCTGGGCGGTCATATCGGTTTCACGCGTCTCGCGACCGGCGCGTGGATCATCCCCAGCTGGAGTATCAGCATGCCGACGCCCGTGCGCCGGCAGCTGCGGCTGAGCAACACGCCCAGCCGGTGGCGGCTCACGGCCGATTGGATCCGCGTTGCCGGTGGCGAGCTGCGCGCCATTAGGCGCGGGGACGCCGGTGACAGCGTGCCGCCCGTGTGGCGCGCGCCGACCGGCAGCGTCCGCGTCCACGCCGTCGATGGCAGCGACAGCAGCGCTGTGCAGACATCGCGCATCACGATCCATCTCGCGGGGTCGCCGTACGCGGGCTATACCGCGAATGACGGGACGGTGACGTTCAGTCAGCTGCTGCCCGGGAGCTATCTCTTCGAGGCGACGACGCCGCTGCACGACGCCATCGAGGCGATCCCGTCGCACGTATTGGTGACGGCCCGCGCTGACACCACGATCGAGTCGAGGCTGTCGTTCAAGCCGCTCCCGCTCGCCGCGGCCGAGGTGTGCGACGACAAGGCTGTGGGACGTGACAAGGGTGTGATCGCCGGGCGAGTCACGTTAGGCGACGGCAAGAGTCCGGTGGCGCAGGCGAGTGTGACGGTGGAGTGGACGGGTGACGCGGCCAAGGCGACGAGTCGGAATGATGGCTACTTCCGCATCTGTGGGGTGCCGCGCGAGCAGTTGTTGTTGGTGAGGGCCTCGCGTGAGAAGGCGATGGCGACGACGACGCTCACGCTCGCGGCGGATGAAGTCGTGCGGGTGCTCGATCTGACGATGAAGCCTTAGACTGGCCTGTCATCCCGAATCGTCTCAACTAGCCGAGGCTCGGTCGCGGCGCAGGGTGAGGACGAAGGTCGAGCCGCGTCCAACTGTGCTCTCGACGCCGAGGTCACCACCCATCGCGCGGGCGAGATCGCGGCTGATCGCGAGCCCCAACCCCGACCCTTCCTTCGTGCTCGTCAGGCTCCGGTCCAGCTGTACGAAAGGCTCGAAGATGAGCTGGAGCTTGTCGGGCGGAATGCCGATGCCCGTGTCGCGGGCGCGGATCCTCACAACGGAGGCGTCGCCTCCGCACGTGACATCTACCGATCCGCCCGGCGGCGTGAACTTGACCGCGTTCGACATCAGGTTGACGAGAATCTGCTGGACCTTATCAGGATCCGCGCGCACCGCAAGATCGGCGTCACACTCGCCAAGCGTGAACTGGAGATTCTTCGCCTCCAGTTGCGGCAGGACGAGCGCCTCGATGTCGGCGAGAAGGCTGGCGACGACGACGCGCTCGTCGGCGTAATGGACCTGACCCGCCTCCATGCGCGCGTAGTTGAGAACATCATTAACAAGCGCCAGCAGCGTGCGCTCGCTCCGTGCGATGCGCTCGAGATCATCGAGCTGTTGCGGCGTGACGGGTCCGCGAATCCCCATCCGTAAGAGGTCCGCGTAGCCGGCGATCGCATTCAGTGGCGTGCGCAATTCGTGGCTCATCACGGCGAGGAATTCGGTCTTGGCCCGGTTGGCGGCGTCGGCCTCGGCCCGCGCCGCTTCGGCTTCCACCGCCTGCTGCTGAAGCTCTTCGTTCGCCTGTTCGAGCTCTTCGCTGAGCGACTGGGCCTCTTCCGTTTGGGCTTCCAGCTCGACCGCCTGCTGTTGAAGCTCGTCGGTCAGTTGAAGCAGTCGCTGACTGTGCGCTTCCGACTCCTGGCGAGCCGCCCGTTCCGCTGCCAACGAACGCGCCTGCTCCTCCGCGTTGCGGCGCTCCGTGAGATCGCGAGTGATCTTGGCGAAGCCGATGAGAGCGCCGTCCTCGTCGTGCAGTGCCGTGATGACGACGTTCGCCCAGAATTGTGTTCCGTCTTTGCGAACGCGCCAACCTTCGTCCTCGACGCGCCCGACATGGGACGCGATCTCGAGCAGCTTCGCCGGCTTCTGCGCGACGACGTCCGCTCCGGGGTAGAACGTCGAGAAATGCTTGCCGATGATTTCCTCTGCGCTGTAGCCCTTCAGTCGCTGCGCTCCCGGGTTCCAACTACGGATGTGACCCGTGGTATCGAGGACGAAGATCGCGTAGTCGGCCACGCTCTCGACGAGCAGCCGATACAGATGGTCGGACGGTTCGAGTTGGGACAAATGAGAATGGACGTCGTCTCGCACAACGTACTCGTTCTGGTTCGAGCTCTTGAAGGTCATCGGCTCCCACGTCACCAGCGGAACCGCCCTCGACGATACGGCATGGAGTATCCGCGTCGGACGCGTCCGCCTCAGTGGGGTCGATCGTTGGCAAATTTTACTCCTAGCGGGCGCAAGCTGGGGGGTGCTCAGGTGTTTACGGACGAAAAATCGTGTCGTGCATCGAGGAGCAATGTGATGCACAGTCATATCCTCGAACGCGGCGAGTGATGCGAGCAGGCCCTGGATGAAGGTGGGAGCGCGCCAAGTCGAAACAGCGCTACGCCGTCGCGTTCGCACCACCAGCACTCACAGTCACGGTACCACAACGGACGGCTCCGGTGTCGCGGGCATGCGGGCCACGTGGTATCGATGAATGTGTCGTTGAAACTCATGCTGCACGTTCTCGGCCTGGACCGCTGTGCGTCGCAGCGCTTCGTGCAGTTGCGGTTCAGAGTGCACTAATCGCCGGCCGCGGGAATGAATCAGAGACTTTTGGCCGTGCGTTTTCACTCGGTAACCATCGCTGGGATGCTGGCGATCAGTATCGCAGGCTGCTCTGACTCTACGAGTCCGAATCCATTGATTAAATGCCCCGCAATTGCTCGAGCAGGATCGAGGCGCGTCAATCGATTCGCTAATGTGTTCGCCGGAACGGGCGCTGCGCCGTTTCCGAGCCGCGCTGAGATCAACAATGGCGGCGAGCACCGCGACGTTGTCGTCGAGAAAGCGCTGCACCCGCTTCAGCGCAGCCAGTACGGCGTTCTGTAGAAATTTCATATGTCCGTTCGATCTGGTTGTGTGACGCGCGGAATGAGAGCGGCCACCGTGCGCGTCTGCGCGGTGGCCGAGTGGGATGAAGCTGGAATGCGGCGACGCGTTCACGTCGCCGTGAGCATGCTTCGATTGGGCGGGGGCGGTCGTGCTTCGAGCGGTAGAATGATCGACATGGCCGGTATGAGGTGAGAGGTCGGCGGTATGAGGTGAGCGGTCGGCGGTAAGAGGTGAGAGGTCGGCGGTACGGGGTGAGGAGTCGTCGAAATCGCGTTCGAGGTGCCCGGAACTAGTTGACCAGTGGGCAGTACGGCGTGAGCAGTGAGCGGTACTCGCGAACCTGCGATCGTGAGCGAGTGCGAAGCGCGCGATATTGCCGTACATGCGGTCGGGACGCGCCACTGATCCTCCGGGATCCCGATGCATGCGTGCGGTACGCCTCGACGTTTCCGCGGGACGCGAAGACATCTCTCCGGGACGCG
>DASXPH010000018.1:0-31426 GCA_036493735.1 Gemmatimonadaceae bacterium | reverse complement strand
CGTGACGTTCTGGCCCATCTCCGACTCGATCGTCTTCGCGATGCCGAAGTCCACGACTTTCACCCAATCGGTGCCGTCGTGCTTCCGCCCGATCATGATGTTCTCGGGCTTGAGGTCGCGGTGGACGATCCCGAGCTGGTGCGCGGCGGCGAGCGAGTCGGCGACCTGCATCGTGATGTTCGCCGCGCGCACGGGCGAGATCGGACCGAGGCGCTCGATGGTCGTCGAGAGTGTCTCGCCCTCGATGTACTCCATCGCGAGATAGAGCACGCCGTTGCTCTCACCGAAGTCGTAGATCTGGGCGACGTTCGGATGATTGATGCGACTTGCGTTCGCTGCTTCGCGATTGAAGCGGCTGATGGCTTCCGCCGAGTTCGCGAGCGTCGGGTTGATGACCTTCACCGCACTCTTTCTGCCTAACGCGACGTGCTCGGCGATGTACACGCGGCCCATCCCGCCGACGCCGAGGAGCTCCTGGATGTGGTAGCGATCGGCGATCGTGCGACCGATGAGTGGATCGTCGGTAGCCTTCAGCTGCAGCGCGCTGCCGTCGTTAGGGCAGTGGCGCTGCTCGACGCCGTATTGCGAACCGCACTGGAGACAGACGCGGAAGGTGGACACGGGAGGGGGAATAGCGGTGGCTGGTGGTTGGTGGCTGGTGGCTGGTGACTGCCAAGAAACGAGTCACCAATCACCAGTCACCAGCCACCACACCAGAAGGACGCGCGTGCCGCCCTTCAGTTACCGGCCACTATTCCGCGCGAATTCGGTCGAGATTTCGACCCGCCAACACCCGATTGAGCGCCTCCACATCGGTGCCGATCACGTGCTCCAGCTGCTTCAGCTGGGTATCGAGCTCCGCCGACAGCTCTCGGTAGACCGTGTACGAGGCTGCCGTGGGACGCGCGTCACCCGTCATGACACTTCGCCCTAGCGCCCCGATCCGGTTGTTCAACTTGATGGGGAAATTCAGGGGATCCTGGCCGCTCCGGTTCCGCACCTGGTACAGGTTCTCCTCGACGGCAGTGAGCTTGTGCGTGACGTCCGTCGCCGAGGACACGACGTCCGGTGCCTCGGCGTGCGCAACGCGCTGAGCGATGGCGCTCTTGAGACGGCGAATGCGAAGGACGGCGTCGTTGGCCGCGGAGAGCTTGTCGCGCAGCTGGGTGGCAAGCGCGAACTGCTCGCGCAGGTCGGCGAGGGTCACTCCCTTGAGCCGTGGGTCCATGCGTACCGTCAACGGTTGCGTTTGCGTCTGGCCGGCGGCGGTCACGCGAACGCGATACTGGCCAGGCACCGCGAGGGGCCCCTGTTCAGCGCTCGCGCTCCAGAGAATCAGACAGGTGAATGTCGTCGCTCCCGGATAGCGCAGATCCCAGACGAATCGATTGAGCCCCGCGCGGCCACTCGGCCGCGCGCTGCCAGCACCACCGCGCCGGCCGCCGCGCTGGGTTTCGCAACCCGTGGGATTGAGGATCGTATCCGCCGTCGCCCGCTGAGCGCTGTCGCGCGGCACCTCGGCGCGGCCGCTGGCGCTGTCGGGACGTTGAGCGCCGCCGCCATTGAAGGTGCGGACGACCTTCCCTGCACCGTCAAGGATCTCGACGCGCACGGAATCGGCCGGTCTAGCAAGAGCGTATTGAATGACTGCTTCATCGACGTCGCGGGTCGCGACGCGCGGCTTCGCGACCTTGAACGAAGCGGCGAGCGTTGGTCCCAACTCCCGAATCGGCGCGATGTCGTCGAGGGTGTACATCGATCGGCCGTGCGTCGCGATGACGAGATCGTTCTCGAGGACGAGGAGATCGGAGACCTGCATGTCGGGCAGGTTGAGCGACAGCGACTGCCAGCTGGCCCCGTCATCCCACGACACGTAAATGCCGTGCTCTGTGCCAGCGTAGAGAAGGCCGCGCCGCTTGGGGTCCTCGCGCACGGCGTGCACGAAATCGTCGCCGCGAATGCCGCCGACGATCTTCGTCCATGACTTTCCGAAATCATGTGTACGATAAATGTACGGCGCGCGATCGTCGTTCTGATAATTCTTCGCGGCGAGGTACGCAGTTCCTTGATCGTTAGGCGAGGCATCGATGAGGCTGATGCGCGCGAACTTCGGCAAGCCCGAAGGCGTGACGTTCGTCCACGACTTGCCGCCGTCACGCGTGACGTAGGCGAGCCCGTCGTCGCTGCCGGTCCATATGATGTTCGCGTCCAGAGGGGACGGAGCGATCGTGAAGATCGTAGCGTAAATCTCCGGACCGTTCATGTCGTGGGTGATCGGTCCACCCGACTCGCCTAACGTGGCCGGATCGGCGCGCGTGAGATCGGGGCTGATGCGCTGCCAGCTTTGCCCTTCGTCGGTCGTGTGCCAGAGGTGCTGCGACGACGTGTAGAGACTGCGCGGGTCCTTCGGCGAGAAGACGATCGGATACGTCCACTGCCAGCGCTCGGGGAGCGCGCTCGACGGCTCACCGGAAAAGAAGCGTGGATAGACCTGCACGTCGCGAATCTGGCCATTACTGCGGTCGTAGCGTGTGAGCAGCGCGCCCTGGCTTCCGGCATAGATGATGTTGGGATTCTTCGGGTCGGGGGCGATGTAGCCCGACTCTCCGCCGCCGACGTCGTACATCCAGTCGCCGAGCTTGCGCGTGCGCGCGCCACGCAGGTTGGACCAGTCGTTCGAAGGCAGGCAGAGCGTCGAGTTATCCTGCTGGGCGCCGCAGACGTGATACGGGAAGTCGGTGGTGACGGCGACGTGATACAATTGCGCCGTTGGGAAATCCTGCTCGCTCCAGCTGCGGCCGGCGTTGACGGAGATCGTGCCCCCGCCGTCGTTGGCCTCGATCATCCGCTGGTTATCGTTAGGCGCTATCCAGAGATCGTGATTATCACCGTGTGGTACAGCGATGGTGGAATCAAAGTGAGCGCCGCCGTCGTCGGATCGAAAGAAGCTCACGTTCAGTACGTAGACGCGATCCTTGAGCTTTGGATCGGCGACGACGTGAGTGTAGTAAAAAGCACGCTGCCGGAGCTTGCGCTCATTGTTCACCAGACTCCAGGTGGCACCGGCATTGTCCGATCTAAACACACCGCCATTCTCATTTTCGACAATGGCGAAGACGCGACTCGGATCCACGGGTGAGACCGACACGCCGATCTTGCCGATCACTCCTTGCGGCAATCCTGGGTTGCGCGTGATCTCCGTCCATGTCTCACCGCCATCGATCGACTTGAAGAGGCCACTCCCCGGTCCACCGCTCGACATCGACCAGGGCGTGCGATACGCCTCCCAGAGCGCGGCGTAGATGACGTTGGGGTTCGCTGGGTCCAGCGCGAGGTCGATTGCGGCTGTCTTGTCATCACGATACAACACCTTGCGCCAGCTCTTTCCTCCATCGGTGGACTTGTAGACGCCCCGCTCGGCGTTGCGCCCGTACGGGTGGCCGAACGCGGCGACATAGACGATGTCGGCGTTGTGCGGATCGACGCGGATCTTCGAGATGGCTTGGGTCGCCTCGAGGCCCACGTGCGTCCATGTCTTCCCGGCATCGACTGATTTGTAGACGCCGTCGCCTTGCATGATGTTGCCGCGGAATTCGGTCTCACCCATCCCGATGTACACCACGTCGGGGTTGGACTCCGCCACCGCGACCGCGCCCACGGAGCTCGAGTGAATCTGACCGTCAGTCACCGGCCGCCAACTCACACCGCCATCGGTGGTCTTCCAGAGACCGCCGCCGGTGGCGCCGAAGTAGTACTCGAGTGGCCGGTTCGCGCTCCCGGCGGCGGTAATGGAACGTCCACCGCGATTCGGGCCGATGGTGCGCCATTCCATCCCGCGGAAGAGCTGCGAGTCGACTGGAGTCGGCGTTTGGGCGATGGCCGCGGCAAACGGCAGCGTCACGAGTACGGCTATGAGGTGTCTGCGCATCATTAAAGGATGTTTTGGGTCGCACTGCGATCGCGCGGGATTGTATGCCGCGCCACGGGGCAACGCAAACTTGCCAACCGGACGGTTGCTGGGGGTGTCCAATGGCGTGGTCCCGATGTATGCTCCGCGCGCAACGAAGGCATTTCGACCGCTTGGAGAGTCTCTGATGTTGAACGCAGAGGACGCAGAGAAACGCAGAGCGCGCAGAATGTCACCACTCGATGACATTCTGCGTTCTCTGCGTTTCTCTGCGTCCTCTGCGTTTAAAAAAGACGAAACCATCCTCAAAAGAGTGTCAGTGCGGCGACTTGAACGCTATGCGCGCAAGCTTACCGGCGGCCTGGTGGCCTCGTTCCTGTCGGCAGCCCCTGTCGTCGCTCAAGCCCGGCCTCTGGGGGCCGACTACACAGTCCACAATTTCCACTTCGCCGACGGCTCCTCGTTTCCTGAGCTTCGGATGCATTACATCGCGCTGGGCTCCCCGAAGCGCGATGCGAACGGTGTGACACGGAATGCGGTCCTCATTCTGCACGGCACGACCGGATCAGGCGGCGGATTCATGTCGCGGAACTTCGCCGGCGAGCTATTTGGCGCCGGCGAGTTGCTCGACACGGCGCGCTACTACGTGATCCTCCCCGACGGCATCGGCCATGGCCAATCGAGCAAGCCGAGCGACGGCATGCATGCCAAGTTCCCGCACTACAGCTACGACGACATGGTGGACGCGCAGCATCGCCTGCTCACCGAGGGACTGAAGGTCAACCACCTTCGCCTCGTGATGGGGACGTCGATGGGATGCATGCACGCGTGGGTGTGGGGCGAGCGGTATCCGGATTTCGTCGATGGCCTCGTGCCCCTCGCCTGCGTGCCGACGCAGATCGCGGGACGGAATCGCATGCTCCGCAAGATGCTCATCGACGCGATTCGCACCGATCCGGATTGGCACAACGGCGAGTACGCCGCGCCCCCCGAGCGCGGCCTGCGCACGGCGCTCGCGGTGTTGTTCATGATGACGTCGAGCCCCTTGCAGCAGCAGAAGGCGGCGCCGACGCGCGACGCGGCGGATGCGTACATCACCAAGTACGTCGGCGACCGGCTGCACAGCACCGACGCCAACGACATGCTCTACGCCTTCGATGCGTCGCGGGACTACGACCCATCTGGCAAGCTCGAGTCGATCACAGCCTCGGTACTCGCCATCAACTCCGCCGACGATGTCGTGAATCCGCCGGAGTTGGGGCTCATGGAGAAGCTGATTCCTCGCGTCAAGCACGCTCGTTATGTGCTGATTCCGACGAGCGATCAGACTCGCGGCCACGGCACGCACTCCATGCCCGCGGTGTGGAAGAGCTATCTCGCGCAGTTCCTACAGCAGCTGCCCTGAACCAACTCTCATGCGAACTACTGCACTCCGGCTGTCTGGAACCGCGTTGCTTGTCGCCATGGTTGCGCGCGGCAGTCTGGCCCAATGCGTAAATCAGCGTCTGGTCACGAGCGCGAGCACGCGCGGGCTGGCGATGGGCAACTCGAACACGGCGAGCCGCGACGACGACGTGATCTTCTACGGTCCCGCTCAACTTGCCGTTGCGCGCGGCACCAGCGCGGCCGCCGAGCGCGTCGCGCCACGGCTCGTGAATGGGACGTTCGCCAGCACCGCACGGATCGCAACGGGAGGCGTCGGCATCGGCGTGCAGTTCGCCGACGGCACCAACGAGAGTCGTTGCGAGTTTCGACAGTTGTCGCGGGTACTCGCCGTCGTTGGCGTGGCACAAACCTTCAAGCGCTTTCGCTTCGGAGTGGCGGGCAAGTACGCCGCCGAGCAGGCCGACACGGCCCAGACTTCTCGCTTCATGCTGGACGCTGGCGTGTCGCGCGACTTCTCCGTCGCCGATTTTCTGCCGCTGACATTGGCGCTCGCCGTTCAGAATATCGGAACGAGCGCCGTTGACACCGTCCAGCTCGTGACGCCACTGCGCGTCGCGTTAGGCGCGTCGACAGGCGGCCCCCTGGGTCCGTTGGATCTCGCGGTGGCGAGCGACATCGCCGTCGAACGCAATGATACGCTGTCACTCGTCAAGCACGGTCGGTTCATCGCGGGACTCGGTGTCGAGTTGGGCTACTCCTGGCTCGACGGCTACAGCTTTTCCTTCCGTGCCGGCGAGCGCGTGCCGCCAACGCGTACCGATCAACGGCATTTCACCTTCGGCGCGGGCCTCGTGCTCGACCGTGTTTCCATCGACTACGCCGGCGAGGACCTCGTCGGCTTCCGCTTCGCGCACCGGATCGGTGTGCGCCTGCGCTGACGGAGCATCGCCATGAAGAACTCGTCAACGATTCTCGCCACCGCGCTGCTGGTCGGCGCCTGTGCCCAACCGCTCAAGCTCTCGCCCGACGATTCGAGGATCGTCCTCGCGCATCAACTGCTCGACGCGCCCAATCCCGCGGATCGAGGTCCCTATGTGGTCAAGACGCTCTACTATGGAAGCGGGAAGGACAAGCAGCGCGCCTACTACCGCGACTCGGTGGCGATCAAGACCAAGTCGGTGGATGCGTCGCCCTTCGTGTCGATGCAGCCCGATCAGGCCGCGGACCGCAAGAAATACTGGGGGTTCGACGCAAAGGCCTTTCCGATCAACGGCCGCGTCTGGTATCCGGACGGCCCGGGGCCCTTCCCCCTCGTCCTCGTCGTTCACGGCAATCACGACATGAAGGACTACTCCGACCCGGGCTACCAGTACCTGGGCGAGCACCTGGCCTCACGCGGCTTCATCCTCGCGTCGCTCGATGAGAACTTTCTCAATGGCGCGATGCGGAACGAAAACGATGGCCGAGCCTGGATGATGCTCAAGCATCTCGAGGCCTGGCGCGGCTTCAACGACAGCACCTCGAGCCCGCTGCACGGCAAGGTGGACATGCACAACATCGCCATCATGGGCCATTCGCGCGGCGGCGAGGCGGTCGGTCACGCGGCGGCTTTCAATCGCCTGCCACGCTACCCGGATGACGCAAAGGTGAAGTTCGATTTCAACTTCGACATCAAGTCCGTCGTCGCCATCGCGCCGGTGGACGCGCAGTACAAGCCGGCCGGCCAGTTCACGCCGGTGGAGAACGTGAATTATCTCGTGATCCACGGCTCGCACGACGGCGACGTGTCGTCGTTCACCGGACTGCGACAGTGGCAGCGCGTCAAGTTCACCGACGGAAAGCCGTGGTTCAAATCGGCGTGGTACGTCTATCGCGCGAACCACGGGCAGTGGAACACCGTCTGGGGGAACCACGACGGCGGACCGCGCAGCGCGCGCTTTCTCGATCTCCGCGGCCTCATCTCGCCGGAGGAGCAGCGCCAGTTCGGGAAAGTCGTCATCGGCGCGTTCCTCGAGGCAACGTTGCATAACAAGCGCGAGTATCTGCCGCTCTTCCGCGACCATCGCGTCGCGGGCGCGTGGCTCCCGAAGACGATGTACATCACCCGCTTCCAGGAAAGCGGTTACAAGTCGCTCGCCAACTACGAGGAGGATGTTGACGTCACGACCGGCAGCGCCCCAGGCGTGACCCTGATGGGTGACAGCCTCGCGACGTGGAAGGAGGATGCGCTCAACTTGCGCTGGCAGAACACGCCGATGAACGACAACGGCGTCTGGCTCGGCTGGAATCGGCACATCGCCGGCGATGACACCACGAAGCTCGGCAAGCCGGCGTCGTACACCATCGCGTTCTCCGACACGTTGTCGCGATCGACGCACGTCGATTCGCGGTCGTCGGTCTATCTCTCGATCGCTCCTACCGACGCCAAGCCCGGCCCGCGCCAACCGGCGCGGGACTCGACGAAAAAGGATTCGGCGAAAGCAAAGTCGCGCTCGTCAGGCAAGAAGCCGGAGTCGAAAGACGAGAAGGACACGACGACAATCGACTTCACGGTCGAACTCGTCGACGCCAACAACGTGACGGCGCGCTTGCCCCTCACTCGTTATGGCATGCCGCGCCGCCCGCTCGAGACGCACGTCCTGCGACGCGCGGATCGAGAACGGACGCAGTTCGCGAACACGTACGAGATCGTGCTCCAGACGTATGTGATGCCGCTGTCGGACTTCGTGGTCGCGTCGCCGCAGTTTCAACCAGACCGGTTAAAGGCGATACGCCTCGTATTCGATCGCACTCCGGCGGGAACGATCATTCTCGACGACGTCGGCGTGTCGGCAATCGATCCGGCGTTCCTCGCGCAGGCGAGGCCATAGCGCGTTGGGCGTTGGTCGTCGCGCATCACGCGCCACGCCCAACGCTCCACGCCTAGAGGAGTCTTTCTGCTGCGGCGACGATTCGCGCGGCGTAGCCCTCCGCCCCCTCGTCATCGTTTCGTTTGGGCAGCACCAGGTCGGCGTCGTCAGGCTGCGACGATTCGGGTGTGTTCACGAAGCTGTCTTCGCCCAATTGCGCGAGGCGCCCTTCGAACATCTCTACCGCGTTGAGGATGAGGACCACGTCCTCGTCCGACTCGTCGCCCGTGAGTGGGATCCGGCGCTCGCGCAAGCGCGACTCCAGCTCCTCGCGCGTCCGGCGGCGCTCGTCGGCGCGATGCGGGTTGCGCTCCTCTTCCGCGGGATCGTTCCATCCTGGCGTGGTCATGTGCGGTCCTTGTTGGTTGGCGTTCTGTCGCGCCGATCACGGAAGGCAATCTGGCACGCACCGTGCCGCTCCCATAGTGTAGGCACACCGCGTCCCGCACGCGCATCACGCTCGCATGCTCATTCCGCTCCTCACCGCTGCGTTTGCCGCGCTCTTCCAGGCCGCGCCGAGCCAGACCGTCGCGGTCGCGCCAGGTGGCGTATCGACGCGCGTGCAGCAATTGGCGCCCGACTCGCTGCGAGCACTGCGCACCGCGCGACGCGCGCAGGACAACTTCGAGTTCATCCGGCGTCAGTACCTGCCCCACGAGTATGGAATCGGCAGCCATGCGTGCGACGTACGCATAGGCCGCTGGTGCATCTGGAATGAGGGGAGCGGCGCTCGCAAGGCACCTCCTGAAGCACCCCGCATCATCGAAGCTCGCGCTAGGCTGCTCGTCTTGCTAGACAGCGTCGGCTCTCAATTTCCAGGAGACGAGTGGATCGCGGCGCAGCAGATCCGTTACATGATCGAGGCGAAACGCTTTGCCGATGCCATTCGCGTCGCCGATCGATGTACCGAGAGCGGATCGCCCTATCGCTGTCGGGCATTCGCCGGCGTCGCTTTCCACGATTCGGGTGCGGTCTACGCCGCCGACTCCGCGTTCAGCAGGGCACTCGCGGCAATGCCCGATTCAATCCGCTGCCGCTGGACCGATATCTCCCCGCTCATCGATGACGACCTCGCCGATCGCTACGACCACGCAGACTGCGCGCTCAGGCGCGCGATCGAGGCAGAGTTTTGGAGCATAACGACTCCGCTCTACCTCCGCGAGTCTGATTTCCATGATGAGTTCCTCTCGCGGGTGGTACGGACTGTGATGGAGGAGAATTCACGGACGCCGTTGGGCTCTCCGAAGGAAGACGCCTTTCGCGAGATGGCGCTCCGCTACGGCGACGACACGTGGTTCTCGCGCGAAGACGCACCTCCAGGCTCGATGGCTGAGCCAGTGGTTTCCGGGCACAGCGAAAATGGTGACGGATTCAATTTCGTCCCGCGGTACGGTGTCTTCACTTCACCGGCGTCGCTTAGCGCTGACGATTGGGATCTGCAGCTGCGCAGCGCGAGGACGAATTACGCGCCCAAGTACGCGCAACATTTCCGTCCGCTCGAGCGGCGACAGATTGCGCTCTTTCGACGTGGGGATTCCGCGCTCGTCGTCGCGGCGTACGACGCAAGTGCGGACACGCTCTTCCTCCACGACACTCTCGAGGCGGGGCTGTTCACTCTTGCCGTAAACGGCACGCACATCGGCGAGGCGCGTGGCGTCGTGAAGGTGCTCGCGTCGCCACGGGAGGTGTTGACCGCCACCGCCGCCTGGAGCCCGATGCTCGTGAGCCTCGAGCTCCTCGACGATTCCGCGCGCAGCGCGGCGCGCTTGCGCTATGGCCTCACGCCGCCACTGGCCGTAGGGCGTGTCAGTATTTCGGATTTACTCATGTTCAGGCCACCGTCGGGCGATGCGACGACGGGCACGCTCACCGACGTACTGCCACTCATGCTCCACGACCTGCACGTTTCCGCGAAGGAGCCCCTGGGAGCCTTCTGGGAGACGTACGGCGTGCGTGCCGAAGGAGAAAGCATCGCCGTGGCGTTGTCGATCGAGCGGATCAAGGAAGGCTGGGCGCGCCGCGCCGCCGAGCGGCTGCATCTCGCCACCCCCTTTTCGCCGATGCACGTCCGGTGGCAGGAAATCCCCAATCAGGCCGACCACGTCGCATCGCGCTCGATGACCCTCGACCTCTCGAAGCTCGATCCGGGACGTTACGAGATCAGCCTAACGCTGAGCCCGCGCGGGGAACCGGCGGTCGTCGCGAAACGCGAGATCGTAATCGAGAGATAGGGGCTAGGGGCTAGGGGCTAGGGCGCGCATTTGTCCCAGCTCCACCTTCCCCGTGCTCGGCTCGAAAGTGCTTCCCGCGGGAAGCACGTGCATACGCACGTCGGCCGCACCGAGAATCGGCGCGGTCGAAGGAGTCACGGCCGCCTGGCGCGCGTCGTAAATCACCGCCGCGCTCTCGCCGATGATGCTCCACGGCTTGCCCGGCTCGACGATCAGCGCTGTCGACTCGTCGATACCAACCGCGACCATATTGGAGTGCTCCAGCACGACGCTGATGAGCCGATTGCTGCGCTTCCGCCTGAGAAAGTGCTGATCGACGATCGCGCCGTTGATCAGCCCGAGTCCGTCCATCAGGACGACGTCGTTGCGCGCGATGGTGATGAAGCTCTGGGTAGTGTCGCGCCGCGCGCCGCCCGGCGCGCGCTCGTCGCCGGTGAGCATCGGAGTCGACATCACCGCCGCGCCCGCTGACGTGCCGCCGACCACGGCGCCCGCCGCATAACGAGCTCGGATTGCCGCCGCGGTAGGAGTGCCGGCAAGCGCCGCCATGATGCGCACCTGATCGCCACCCGGGAACCAGATACCCGTCGCGCTGTCCAGCCCTCGCGCGGTCTCCGGGCGCATTGCCTCGTCGTGGGTGAGGTTCTCACTCCACGCCTGTACGCCGTGCTTTCGGAACTCCTCCACGCTCTCGGGCCCAGTCTCCGGCAGCGACGAGGCCATCGGCAGCACGAGAATCCGCGCCCGCCCCACACCGCCGGCAAGCGCGATGAACTTCTCGGTGATCGCCTCGCCCCTCGGCCCGCCGCCGACGATTACGAGGCTGCCCCGCGGCGAGCCGACGGACACCGAGCTCGCGGGCACGGATCGGGTCGAGGGCGGCGGCGCGCAGCCGAGAAGTAGCGCAAGAGTTGTAAGGATGATGTTGCGGCGCATGGGGGTGATGGATGTGCTGAACTTGCTCCAGCGATAATGGCTGTTCGCATAACGTTACACTCCGCGCGGCAGCCTCGCTTGCCTCACCTTCCGATGGGGCCAGATGAGATTCAGATTAGGCTCGCTCCCGCCTCCACTCGGTGAAACATGCTCAGCTCCGCTCGATTCACGTCGCGCGTGCTCGTCATTGGCGCGCTGGCTGCGCTCACGCTCGTCGTTCCTCGCCAACTCGCGGCGCAGACTGCTCTCACATCGGAGCGACCGCGGGTCATCGCCGCGGCGAAGGACTCGCTCTTCACGGCCGAAGACGGGCTCGAAGTGGTATCCTACACCGCCCTCGACCTAACGAGTGACGGCCGCTGGCTCGCCGCGACGTCGGCGTCGCGACGCGACTTGCTCGGTGTGGACTATCGCCGCGACGGCGATCCGACCTATATACGCCCGTCGGCATCGCGCCTCTGGGTGATCGACACCCGATCCGGCGCGGCACGCGCGCTCTTTCCGGACAAGCACAACGTGCGCGCCGCGAAATGGTCGCCGGATGGCCAACGGCTGGCGTTGCTCGTGCTCGACGCGAAGTCGGGCGCGTTTCAACCGATGCTGTGGGATCGTGAGAGCGGGCGCCTAACGACGATCGCCGCGCCGGCGGGCAAGTACGTCGCCGAGAACAGCGAGCTCCGATGGAGCGCCGACGGCAAGCGTGTCCTGTTCGCCCTGCACTCCCTCGCCTGGCGAAAGGCGGCGCAGGATTCATTCACGGTGATGACGGGCGGTCCTGTATTCGTGCAGTCGAGCGAGAGCCCATTCCTCACCTGGGATGCACTGCGGCGGATGGGGAGTGTGCGGAGCGTCGTCGCCTACGACGTGTCGTCGGGCAAGACAATGGAGCTGCTGCCGGAGACGATGGTGCCGAGCTGGGACGTGAACGACGACGGTTCCATTATCGCGTACAGTGAGGACATCACCAGGAAAACCGACTACGACGTGATCTTCGGTAGTGAGAACAAGCTCATGGCGCGCAACTTCGCTTGCCAGAGCGGCAACGAGAGTTGCAGCCGGCCACGAGTGCTTCTGCCCACACTCAAGGGATCGACGATCGTCTGGTCGGAGGATGGGGCGCACTACGCGTACTCGAAGGAGGGTCGCGTCTATATCGGCTCGGTTGGCGATACGACGTCCCGTCAGGTCGCCGGGCCGGCAGCCGACCAGAAGCGAGAGGCGACGGCGGACACCTCGCGCGAAGCGCGTGAGCGACGCGATCGCGAACGCTTTCGCGTCGTTCGCTACAGCCCGGCGAACGACGCGCTGGTGATCGCCAATCCCGAAGGATTCTGGCTGCTCGAGCTGCCGACCGCCGCGAAGCAGCTCATCGTACAGAACAGCGATTCCGGCGCGAGCACCCTCCCACGCGCCGCGCTCGCCGCGTGGAGCGCGGACGGCAAGAAGCTCTATTTCACCGTCGCCTCACGAACGAAATGGGAACGCGGTATCTGCCGCTACGACCGCGCCACCGGCAATAAGCAAACGCTCATCAACGACGGACGCAGCTACTCCAATCTTCGGCTCTCGAAGGACGGTCGGGTCGCGACGCTGAACGTCACCGAGGGGAACCGTCCGCCCGCGCTCTACGTGGCCGACGCGGACTTTACATCGCTCCGCCCGCTCGTCGACGCCAATCCCCAGCTCGGCGCCAAACGGTTCGGGCCGACAGGCCTCGTGAGCTATCTCGACGCCGACGGCCACTCGAAATACGCAGTTGTGTATTACCCCATTGGCTACGAGCGAGGCCACGCGTACCCCACCATCTTCATCATTTACGAGGACTTCTTCGACGACTCCTTTGATCCGGTTGCGAATGTGCTTACCGCGAATGGCTACGTCGTCGTCAAACCGTCAGTCGACTTCGATATCGGTTATCCGGGCGAAGCGTGGGTCAAGGGAGTCACCGCCGCCGCGAACAAGCTCATCGAGATGGGCGTGGCCGATTCCGCTCGGCTAGGCGTGCACGGTACCAGCTATGGCGGCTACGCGACCAATCTGCTCGTCACACAGACGAACCGCTTCAAGGCGGCGATCAACATCTCGGGCAAGGTGGACGTCATCAGCTTCTACACCGACAGCCCGCGACTCGGCGTGCGCAACATTCACGCGGCCGAGAAGAGTCAGGACCGGCTCGGCGCGACGCTCTGGCAGCAGCCACAGAAGTACGTGCAGCAGTCGGCGATCATGTTCGCCGATCGCATTCAGACGCCGCTGATGCTCATCACTGGCGCGCAGGACTCGAACGTCCCCGCCGACAACACCCGAGAGATGTATTACGCCTTGAGACGACTCGGGAAAGAAGTGGTGTGGGTCAATTATATGAACGGCGGCCACGGCGGCGGTAATGCTACCGCGGACGATGTGCTCGACATGCAACGACGCATGCTGGCCTGGTATGACGCGAAGCTGAAGCGGCCGTCGTCGAAGGTCGCATCGGCAGCGCCCTGAACCTTCACACCGTTGGCCTTGCTTCGGCCTCGACCGGTGCACTATGTTCGATACATTGGCTTCCAATACAACAATCGTGAGCTCCTCCGACGATACGTCCCGCGCCATGAATGCGATTCGCAGTGTGGTGCGGGCGCTGCGGCTCAACACGCGCAGTATCGAGGGAAAGCTCGGCATCAGCCTCGCGCAATTGTTCGTCCTCCAGCAGTTGGCCGAAAAGCCCGCGGACTCGTTGAATGAGCTCGCCGAGCGGACGGCAACCCATCAGAGCTCCGTCTCCGTCGTCGTCCGGCGACTCGTCGATCGCGGGTTTGTAACGCGCGTGGCGTCACGATCGGACCGACGCCGGGTGCAGATCACTCTGACGCCTGACGGAGAGACGCTGCTGCGCGGGGCACCACCAACAGTGCAAAGCGATTTGATGAACGGCATGTCACGCATGACCCCCCAGCAGCAAGCGACGCTTGCCGAGCTGCTGGAGCTCTGGGTCCTCGCGAGTGGCATCGATCTCGCCGCCGCGCCGATGATGTTCGAGGACGAGCCTCCCGCTCGAGTCGGGAGTGGCTGAGGATTCCCCGACAGCTCTGAATGCGGCAAGCGGGCTGCCAGTTGCGCCATCTCTGGCGCCGGCGCTCGCAACCGTCGAAGCACCTCCGGAATACAGGCCGGTCGACCAGCGCGTCGTCTTCATTTCGGCGATTGCGGTCGGCGTCGGTATCGGCGCGGCACTGCTGGCGAATGTCCTCGTTCGACTTATCGGACTGATCACCAACCTCGCCTACTTCGGCCGCGTCTCGACGGCCTTCGTCGCGCCGAGCATCGAGCGGCTGGGTGTCTGGTCGATCCTCGTTCCACTCGTCGGCGCGTTCGTGGTCGGCATCATGGCGCGGTACGGCGCGGCGGCTATCCGTGGCCACGGCATTCCCGAGGTGATGGAGCGCGTGCTGTATGCGCGCAGCCGCATCGCACCGCGCATCATGTTCCTCAAGCCGCTGTCCGCCGCGGTCGCCATCGGCACGGGCGGACCGTTCGGCGCCGAGGGACCAATCATCGCGACCGGCGGTGCCCTCGGCTCCATCGTCGGGCAGTACGTGCGTGTCACCGCGGACGAGAGGAAGACGCTCCTGGCCGCTGGCGCAGCCGCGGGCATGGCGGCCACCTTCGGAAGCCCGGTCTCGGCGGTGCTCCTTGCCGTCGAGCTGCTGCTCTTCGAGTACCGGCCGCGATCCGTGATCCCGGTCGCGCTCGCGTCGGCGGTGGCAAGCGGCGTTCGCGCGGCGTTCGTCGGCACCGCCCCTGTTTTCTCGGTCCCGACACTCACCCAGCCGAACCTCGCCCCGTTGCTTGTCTACACGATCATCGGTGCGCTCGTCGGTGTCTTCGCGGTAGGTGTGACGCGTTTTGTCTACTGGATCGAGGACCTTTATGAGGAGTTGCCGATCCACTGGATGTGGTGGCCGCTCGTCGGCGCGGTCTTCGTCGGTGTGATCGGCTACTTCGAGCCACGTACGCTCGGCGTCGGCTATACGAACATCGACGCCGTGCTCTCCGGCGACATCGTTGGGCGCGCGTTGATCGTGTTGATCGTGCTGAAGTTTCTTTCGTGGGCGATCTATCTCGGGAGCGGCACCTCCGGTGGTACTCTGGCCCCACTGTTCACGATCGGCGGCGGCCTCGGGGCGGCGCTCGGTGCGTTAGGCATCCGGCTCGGTCCGAATCTCGGTCTCGACGCCCACGTTGCGGCGCTGGTGGGCATGGCCGCGATCTTCGCCGGTGCGTCGCACGCGCTGCTCGCGTCGGTCGTGTTCGCGTTCGAGACGACGCGTCAGCCGCTTGGACTGCTGCCGTTGCTTTCCGGATGCAGCGCGGCGTACCTCGTCTCGCTGCTCATGATGCGGAGCTCGATCATGACCGAGAAGCTCTTCCGCCGGGGTACGCGCGTGCGCACCGAATACGCGGCAGATTATCTCAGCCAGGTGCTCGTGAAGGACGCCGCGAGCACCGAGGTGATCTCGTTGCGTGCGGCCGATCGATTGGCTGATGTGCGAAGCTGGCTCACGACGAGCGGGGACGGCGCGCGACATCAAGGCTTCCCCGTGCTCGACGAGAAGGACGAGCTGTGCGGCGTGGTGACGCGTCGCGACCTGCTGGATCCATCGCACGACGAGCGGGCGACGATCGGCTCACTCGTGAGGCGATCCCCCGTCGTCGTGTACGACGACAACACCTTGCGCGAGGCGGCGGACCATATGGTTCGGGCGGGCGTCGGGCGCCTGCCCGTCGTTTCTCGAGAGGCGCCGCGTACGCTCGTGGGTATCGTTTCCCGAAGCGATCTGCTGTCCGCGCATGAGGATCGTCTCGACGCCGCGCACATGCCGGAGCAGAGCCTTCCCCTTTCCGCGCCCTGGTCGCGCCGCGCCGCGACGCACCGCCGGGAGCGAACGGGTACGACGCCGCACGGGGACTGACAGCTCGTCATGCTCGAGATCCTCAACCTGGACAGCCTCGAAGCGCGCGCGCAGGAGCGGCTCGATCCGATGCTGTTCGACTACATCGCCGGGGGCGCCGGCGACGAGTGGACACTGCGCGAGAACCGTCTCGCGTGGTCGCGGCTGCAGCTGCTGCCGCGGATGCTGCGGGGCGTGGGCCAGCGGGATCTGCGCACGACTGTACTCGGCACGCCCGTCTCGTACCCAGTGCTCGTACCGCCGATGGGTTTTCATGGGCTCTGTCACCCCGATGCGGAAGTCGCCACCGCCCGCGCCACGGCGAGCGCCGGCACGATTTTCGTCGCGAGCACGGTGTCGAATCGGAGCCTCGAAGCGATCGCCCAATCGTGTACCGGGCCGCGCTGGTTCCAGCTGTACGTTTACCGCGACAAGGAGATCACGCGCGATCTCGTCCAGCGCGCGGCCGCGGCCGGGTATTCGGCGCTCTGCCTAACGGTCGACACGCCACTCGCCGGTCCACGCGAGCGCGATCGGCGCAATCGGCTGCGCATGCCGGCACATCTCGGTCTCGAGAATTTTCCCGCCACGCACGCGGATCGGCACAAATCCGGCAACGCGAACGAATCTTCGCTTGCGCGGTATATCGCGGACATGTGGGACGCGAATCTCACCTGGGACGACGTGGACTGGCTCCGGTCGATCTCGCCGCTCCCGGTCATCATCAAGGGCATTCTCTCGCCTGACGATGCGGCCCTCAGCGTGGAGCACGGAGCAGCGGCTGTCATCGTGTCGAACCATGGCGGCCGTCAGCTCGACGGTGTGCCCGCGCCGATCACGATGCTACGCTCCGTCGTGGACGCCGTCGCTGGACGTGTGGAGGTGTTGCTCGATGGTGGCGTCCGACGCGGAACGGATGTGGTCAAGGCGCTCGCGTGCGGGGCGCGCGCTGTCCTCGTTGGTCGTCCAGTGCTTTGGGGGCTCACACTCGATGGCGAGGCCGGCGTGGCCGCGGTCCTCGAGCACTTGAAGGGGGAGTTCGATCTGGCGTTGGCACTCGCCGGCTGCCGCTGCGCCAACGATGTCGACGACACTCTCGTATTGTCCTGATAGCCCAGCGCCTAACTAGAATCGGTTACTTGGAGGTGCCGGTGTCCCGTCGGCAGGTGCGTGCAAAATCGCGCAAGAGCTCTTCGTCGCGGTCGGCGGTAGCAACGCGCCGGTCCGCGGAAACGCGGACCGGCGCGAGATCCACTCGCGCACGCGGCGAGAGTCACCGTCGGGAAGTCACGTCGGTCGTGGATTCCCTGCGTCGGATCGTGCGCGCGCTGCACCGGTCGCACCGATTGGCGGAACAGGAGTGGCAGCTCAGCGCCGCGCAGCTGCTCGTGCTCCAGCGTTTGGCGGAGGAGCAGACGCTGTCGGTGAACCAGCTCGCCGACCGCACCTTCACGCATCAGAGCACGGTGTCGGTCGTCGTGACGCGTCTGGTGGCCCGTGGCCTCGTTAGGCGCAGCCGCGCTACCGAGGACGCGCGCCGCGCCGAACTGGGGCTCACGCCGGCGGGCCGGCTGCTGCTGGAGCGGGCGATGTCGAGCGCCCTGATGAAGCTCTTCGACGCACTCGACGAGATGCCCGCGTCCCGCCTGCGCGTCATCGGCGGCTGCCTCCAAGGTGTCGTGGACGCGCTCGGCGTATCCGACGAGCCGGCGGGAATGTTTTTCGAAGACGGGTTGAACGGCGGAGGAGATGGAGCGCCGAAGCGCCGGCTCGGTAGAGGGTAGAGGGGTCGTGGGTTGAGCATTGCGCGTTGTGAGTGCCGCTCAGACCGATGACAAGCGGTCACGGAATGCACAGATGAACACAGAATACACGGAACTGCAAATTGCTTTGGGGCTTTAGAGGAGACATTATCTCTCCCCGCTTGCCCCAAAAAACTCTGCTTGAACGCTGACGACGCAGATGACGCTGTACTGCCAAAAGCAGTTGCAGCGTCTTCAGTGCGTTCTGCGTCATCTGCGTCAAAGTCTTTTGTATGGTTCTAATTGCGGATGCAGTACCGTGTGCTCTGTGGATTTTCTGTGCAATCTGTGGCCGCTTGTCGTCGGTCTGAGCGGCCCACCGCAACTCTCTACCCGGTTAGTCTCCAGGACTCTCCGCGGGCACTGGCGCCCGGTGCGCCACCGCGGGGCCCCGGAAGCGCGCGAACAACCACTCACGCCACTCGTCGAGAATCTCGTAGATCGTCGGAATCACGACGAGCGTCAGGACCGTGGACGTGATCACGCCGCCGATCACGGCGCGGCCTAACGGGGCGCGGAAGTCGGCGCCCTCGCCGAGGCCCAACGCCACCGGCACCATGCCAGCGATGAGCGCGAGCGTCGTCATCAGAATCGGCCGCAGTCGGATACGACCGGCCTCGATGAGCGCCTCACGCAGCTCCACACCTCGGTCCTTGTGCGCCCATTTCGCGAAATCGATGAGCAGAATCGCGTTCTTCGCCACGATGCCCATCAACAGGATGACTCCGATGAGACTCATCAGGTTCAGCGTGTCGCGCGTGATGATGAGAGCCAGCACCACGCCAATGAGCGACAGCGGCAGCGAGATCAGGATCGCCAGTGGGTCGAGGAACGAACCGAACTGGATGACGAGAATGAGGTACATCAGCATCACAGCGATGCCTAACGCCGCGAAGATGCTCCCGAACACCTGACTCTGACTCTCCGCCTGACCACCCGCGGAAATGTGATAGCCCGCCGGCATCTGAATCTTCGCAATATTGCGCATCACCTGCGACGACACATTGCCGAACGACGCTCCTTCCACGTTCGCGCCGATCGTGATCACGCGCTGCCGCTGGTAGTGGTCGATCTGCGCCGGCCCGAAGCTCGGCGTGATCGTCGCCACCTGGCTCAATGGAATCACCGGCGGCGATTGTGACGTCGGCGCGGCGGCGGCCACCGCGGCCGAGAGGCTCGGCGTCACGACCACGGGAAGCTGGCCGAGATCGCTGGCGTTCTCGCGAGCCTCCGGAATGAGCCGCACGTGCACATAGCGCGAGATGCCCTCGGGATCGACCCACGTGCCCGCATCCACGCCGGCGAACGCGAACCGTATCGAGCTCGCGAGCGCACTCAAGTTCACGCCTAACGTGCCGGCGAGGCCGCGATTGACGCGCACGTTGAGCTCCGGTTTCTGCCCGCGTGTCGACAGCCCGACGTCCACCGCGCCCGGCGTCTGCTTGACGACAGTCGCGATCCGATCGGCGAGCTGCTGCAGGATGTTTGCATCGGGGCCCTGCAGTTGAAGCTGCAGCTGCTTCTGGGCGCCGCCGAATCCCGACGCGTAGATGAACGCCGTCGCGCCGCCCAGCATGCGCAACCGCGTGCGCAGCTGCTGGCCCAGCGCGTCCTGGCTGATACTCCGGTCCTTCTTCGGCTTGAGGCGCACGTACACGCTGGCGTTGTCCACCTGGCCCGAGCCCGAGCTGCTGCCAACGGTCGTGTACGTGTAGAGAACTTCCCTTCTTTCGCGAGCGATGCGCGCGACCTCCTCGGCCTTCAGCGTCGTGTAGTCGAGACTCGAGCCCGGGGGCGTTTCGATGGCGATGTTGAGCTCACTCTGATCGCTCACCGGTACGAACGCGAAGCCGCCGACGACGACCTGCAACGCGATGGCGGCGAAGAACGAAACGATCGCCAGCGTGACCATCGTCCAGCGATGATCGAGGGCCCACGCAATCAGTCCTTTGTATCGATCGGCCTGGCGATCGAACCAGATATTGAACCGGGCCAGCGCGTTCGCGATTGGATTGCGCCGTTCGTGCAATTCCAACTGTGGATCCGGCCAGTACGCCGACAGCATCGGGTCGAGCGAGAATGACACGAAGAGCGACACCAGCACCGCGCACGCAATCGTCAGCGCGAAGGGCTTGAACCACTGTCCCGCGACACCGGGCATGAAGCCGACTGGGACGAATACGGCGACAATCGAGAACGTCGTGGCGGCGACGGCAAGGCCGATCTCATCCGTCCCCTCGTGCGCGGCCGTCATGTGATCGCTGCCCAACTCGACGTGCCTGACGATATTCTCGCGGACGACGATGGCGTCGTCGATGAGGATACCGATCGCGAGCGAGAGTCCGAGCAGCGACATCGTGTTCAACGTGAACCCGAAGATTGCGAGGGGTACGAAGGACGTGAGTACTGAGACGGGAAGGGCCAGTCCCGTGATCACGGTCGAGCGCCACGAGTTGAGAAAGAGAAAGACGACGAGCACCGTGAGGACGGCGCCTTCGATCAGTGCTTCCTCGACGTTCCGCACCGAATGCCGCACCCGGTCACCGGCGTCGCGCACAACCTCCAGACTTGTACCCGCCGGCAGCGTCTTCTGAATCTGGGTGAGGCGCGCCTTCACGAGATCGGCGACGGCCGTCGTGCTGTACTCGCGCGACTTCACGATATCCAACCCGATCGCCTGCTTCCCGTTGAACAATGCCGAGGACGTCGGCTCGGCGGCGCCCGCTTCCACCGACGCCACCTGACCGAGCGTGATCAATTGACCCGCGCGTTGCGACACCACGAGCTGGTTGAATTCCTCTGGGTGTTCGAAGCGTCCCTCGAGACGAATCGACCGCTGCTCCATCGCGGTGTTCACCTGTCCCACGGGCGCGGCGAGATTCTGGGCGCGCACCGCGTTCACGACCTGGTCGATGCCAACGCCGAAGGCGGCGAGGTTCGTCGGGCGCACGTTGATGTTCAACTGGGCGCTGTCGCCGCCGACGACATTCACCTGCGCCACACCAGCGATGGCGCGAAGATCTCCGGCGATTCCCGGATCCGCGAGCGCGGTGAGCTGCGGCGGCGAGAGTACGGTCGACGTCAACGCCAGCGACACGATCGGTAGCTGATTCGGATCGAAGCGCTGGATGATCGGCTCGAGAATCTCTTGCGGCAGCTGCGAGCGGACCGCCGAGATCGCGTCGCGAATGTCCTGCGTCGCCTGGTCGACGGGTTTACTGAATACGAATTGGACGATGATCTGCGCGAATCCGTCCGTCGACGTGGAGTTGATCTTATCGATGCCGCTGATGCCCGAGATCTTGTCCTCGAGTCGCGTCACGACTTCCCGCTCGACGACATCGGGCGAAGCGCCCGGGTACGGGATCGCGACGAACACGATCGGCGCGTCGATGTCCGGAAACTCGTCCGTATCGAGTCGCGAAAACGAGGCGAATCCAAAGACGACGAGCGCGATCATCGTTACCACCGTGATGATCGGACGCTTGATAGCAAAGTCTGATATGAACATGGCCGCGTTACTGGTGAAAGCTCAGTTCGTCAGTTTACGAGAAACTGCGTCTGACTCCCCCTCCCTTTCTTCACCACAGCGAGAAATCAACATGAAATACGGCAGACTTGGTATGATTGCTCTGGCCGCGCTCACCTTTGGCGCGATGCCGGCAGCAGCGCAATTCCCGCACTTGAGCGTGATGGGCGGCGTGACCTTCCCGAAAGGTGATGCATCGCAGGCAGAGGACATGGGCTACAACGGTGGCGTCGGCCTCTCGTTCAGCGCCCCGCTGATCCCGATCGGCCTTCGTCTCGATGCTGGCGTGAGCCACTTCCCTGGTAAGGACGTCAACGTCGGTGGCTCGACGTTCACGCAGTCGATGAATATCTGGAACGGCACGGTGAACGCGACGTACGGCTTGCCCCTCCCGCTGCCCGTGAAGCCCTACGCGATTGCGGGCCTCGGCTACTACGGCGCCATCATGACCGTTGACAACGTGCCTGGCAGCAGCAGCGAGAAGAAGCTCGGCTACAACGCCGGCGTCGGTGTCTCGTTCACGCGCTTCTTCGCGGAAGTCCGTTATCATCACATGAACACCGATAACAGCGCGATCACGTACATGCCGCTGACCTTCGGCATAACGTTCTGAGTTGTGGCGTTGAGCGTTGTGCGTTGTTCGGAAGGGCCGACGGTTTCCGTCGGCCCTTTCCATTTTCACCCTCTACCCGCAGGCCTCTACGCTCTACCCATTTCATTCCATCACCGCATGGTCCCCACCTGCACCTTTCGTCTGCCTTACGAGCACCAGCAGCGGGATGAGGCTGAGGATCAGGATGGCACTCAACATATAGATGCGTGAATACGCGATCACGCTCGCCTGCGCCGTGACCTGCCGGTCGAGAATCGTCAGTGCCTGACGACGCGCCAGCCACATATCGGCACCACGCGCCATCATGGCTCGGGTGAGACCCTCGAGCCGCGAGAGACTCAATACATCCGTCGAGCTCACGTGCTCGGCCAGTGTCGAACGGATCTGCGTCGTGTAGCGGGAGAGGAGTGTCGCGATCGCCGCGATGCCGAACGAGCCACCGAGCTGCCGGAAGAAGTTGTAGAGTCCCGTGCCCTGCGGCAGCTCCTGCGGCGACAGCTCGGCGAGCGTGATCGTCGTCAGCGGCACGAACATCAAGCCGAGTCCGACGCCGCGCCAGATGAGCGGCCAGAAGAAATCGGTTCCACCGCTCTCGCCAGTGACCCGCGATAGCTGCCATGCGGCGAGCGCGAAGACCAGCGCGCCCATCGTGATGAGCAGACGCGCATCGAAGCGCTTCGACAGCCGCCCGACGAAGAACATCGAGAGCGCCGTCGCGATCGCGCCGGGAAGCATGACGATTCCCGTCTGCTCCGCCGTCATTCGCAGATTGCTCTGCAGGAAGACGGGCAGTGTGAACGACATCGCGTAGAGGCCCACACCCATCACGACACCCAGCAATGTCCCGACGGACATCTGACGATGCCGCAGGACGCGGAAGTCGATGACCGGGTGCTCCGTCGTCAGTTCGCGCCAGAGCAACAGGCCCCCGCCAACGATTCCGGTCACCGTTAGGCCGGTGATCAGCGACGAGTCGAACCAGTCCTCACGCTGGCCGTGCTCGAGGACGTACTGGAGCGCGCCGACGCTCACCGCGAGCAGTGCAATGCCAATGTAGTCCACACTCGGCGGCTTCTGCTGATGGATGGAGTCGTGCACGTACGTCCCGATCATCACGGCGGCGAGAATGCCGACTGGCAGATTGATGTAGAAGATCCACGGCCAGCCATAGTTGTCCGTCAGCCAGCCGCCAAGCGTTGGACCGATGGTTGGTCCGACCATGACGCCGAGACCGAAGAGGGCCATCGCCATTCCCGCTTCCTCGCGCGGGAATGCCTCGAAGAGCACGGCTTGCGACACGGTCATCAACGCCCCACCGCCGATACCCTGGACGATGCGCCAGAAGATGAGTGCACCGAGGGTATGCGACGCGCCGCAGAAGAAGCTCGAGAGTGTGAACAGGATGATCGACGACACGAAATACCGCTTGCGTCCGAACATCGCGCCGAGCCACCCCGTGAGCGGAATGACGATGACGCTCGCGAGGATGTAGCCTGTGGACACCCATGCAATTTCGTCGAGGCTCGCGCCGAGGTTGCCCATCATGTCGGGTAGCGCAACGTTGACGATCGAGCTGTCGATGACCTGCATGAGTGCGGCGAGCACGACCGCGAACGCGATCAGATACTTGTGCGGCTCGCCGTGCGCTGACGCAGCGGCCGGAACGACCTGGAGGGGTGACGCTTCTTCTGTCTCGGCGACCCGCTCACGAAGCGGATTAGCCAAGGCGCTCTCGACTCAGCTGACGTTTGCCGCCGTGCTTGGGCGTGGAACGTGGGCGACCGCTCCGACTGCGTTCACGAACTTGTGCAGCCGGTCGTTCTGCCCGATCGCGCCACTCGTCGAGGGCCTCTTCGACGCGCGCGAGGATGAACCCGTGGACTTCGTCGAGGTACGCGAAACGTTCGCGTACGGCGTGCGGCTCATCGGCGGCGGAGTCCTGCATCTCGGTCACGAGCCGATGAAATGCCGACCACCGGCCGAGACGGAAGCGAACAATTTGCGCGAAGAAATCGGTGGCGAGGACGTAGTAATCGCGTCGATCGCCGGGTTTAGTGACGCGTTCGGCGACGCCGCGATCCAGAAGGCGACGCGCCTCCGTGCTGATGCTGGCTTTGCTGACGCCGAGTTGCTCAGCGAGCGCGTCGAGGGAGAGCGGATCGCTCTCGAGGAGGAGGGCGGCGAAGACTCGTCCAGCGATGCGGGACAGGCCGTCACTTTCGGCGGCGAGCCCCATGCGCTCGATGAAGGTGTTGCGTTCGTTCACAGCGGTGGGACAGGTGTTTCAAAAACTGGAGTGGACAGTTTCGTTCATTCAGTATAAACTGAACGAAGGGGTCTGGCCAGCGCTTTGCACTGCACTCGCGTAGATTCCTGGTCGAGGGACCGGCGACGACGCCCAGCGGTAACACACCTCTCGTGCACCGCCATGACGTCCGATTTAGCTTTCCCCATTATGTCCGACGCGATTCGGCCCGCGCTCGAGCCTTCAGAATGGAAGGCGCGTCGCTCGGGACCCATCTCGCTCGATGTCGTCAATCGTATCGACTACATCGTGATCGAGGGACCGGGCGGCGAAACCGTGAAGGTCACGGGCGCCGACGAGATCTTCGCGCTCATCAGTCTCGCCAACGACGCGTTGCCGCCTGACGATCCGCGAAAGATTTCGCATGGCTGGCTCGCGCGCATCGAAACGGTGCGCGACATGATCCGCGATCTCGCCGATTCCGGCGATCCGACTCTCGCGCCACTACGCCGCGAGCTCGCGGCCGGATGGGATCAGATGGCGCAGGTGTTGGGCGCGATCCTGCCGCCCTCGAGCGACGTTGATTCGCCGGCTGACGCCTGATCGTTGGGCGATGGGCGATGGGCGATGGGCGATGGGCGATGGGCGATGGGCGATGGGCGATGGGCGATGCCTAACGAGATGGCATGACGCCACGCGCCACGCAAGGGCCACGCGGCAAGATCGTGGCCGCCGGCCCTAGCCCCTAGCCCCTACTCCCTCGCTCACCGTCGCCGCCGACGCGAAGGCGCCGATGACACCGAGGTCATCGGCTCCGTGGCCTTCGGCAATCAGCGAGTCCATCCGCTCGGCAATTCCCGGAAGCGCGGCGAGTGGCAGCGAGCCCGCCGTTTCCAGCATCAGCCGCACATCCTTGCGCGCCATCGCCAGCTCGAAGCTCGGTGAGAAGTCACCCGCCGCCATACTCCGCCCCCGACCGGCGATGATCGCGGCTGGATCGAACAGCTCGAGTACTCGCATCGCGTCAGTCGGCGCTACGCCGCCGCCGCCGGCGATCGCGAAGACATCGGCGACGAGCGCGCTGATGCCAATGATGAACGCGTTGCCGCACAGCTTGTACACCGCGGCGAGGTCCGGTCGCTCACCGACGAATTCGACGCGACTGGCCATCCTCGCGAGCTCGTCTCGTCGAGCGTCGAAGTGACGCTTCACTCCGGCGGCGAGTATGGTTCCCTTCCCCGCGCGCGCGGCGGCCGGTCCGATGAACACCGGGCAGTGCAGATAATTCACGCCGTCGGCATTCAGACGCGTCGAGCGCTCAGCCGTGAGTGCCGGCTGCGTGGTCGTGTGGTCGAGGATGATCGCGTCGTGACCGAGCCCCGGACGGAGCTGCTCGATCACGGATTCGACGACCGCGTCGTCCTTCAGTACGAGATGCACGCTCACGGCGTCGCGAACGGCGTCCGCGGGGTTTGGCGCGACACGAATTCCGAACTGCTCGAGCGCCAGCGCCTTGTCCAGCGTGCGATTCCATACGACGACTTGCTCTCCGCGCTTTGCCGCGGCTTCCGCGAGCGCGCTGCCGAGCAGTCCCGTTCCGAGAAATGCGATTCGAGTCATGACGGTAAACTTAACGGTGATCGGTGATCGGTGGTCGGCGTTCGGTGGCCAGTTCACCGTTCACCGCCGGCCGTTCACCGTTCACCTTCCACCGAAGGATCCGGTCCACCCCGGCAAACATCGCGGCGTTGAGTGTTATTGAAACAAGAGCGCCGGCGAGGATGAGGTCGCGGCCTTCGGCGGGGAGGATGCCGAGGGACGTGCCGAGCCCGGCAACGAGGAAGGAGAGCTCACCGATCTGGCTCAGGCCCGCGGAGACGATCAGTGCGGTTCGCAGCGAATAGCCGAGCGCGCGGATGATCGCGAAGGCAACCAGCGACTTTCCGACGACGATGATCGAGACGACGATGAGAACGTCGACAGGCCGGCGTAGCAGAATGCGCGGGTCGAACAACATGCCCACGGCCACGAAGAAGAGCACCGCGAACATGTCCTGGAGCGGCAACGAGCTGGCCGTGGCGCGGTGACTCTGATCCGATTCACCAATGACGATACCGGCGAAGAACGCGCCTAACGCGAATGAGACGCCGAACAGCAGCGACGCGCCCACGGCGATGCAGAGCGCGAGCGCAATCACCGCGAGCGTGAACAGCTCGCGCGTCTTCGTTCGCACGACACTCTCGAGCAGTCGAGGAATGATGCGTCGACCGGCGATGAGCATCAGCGCGAGGAACACCAGCGCCTTGAGTACCGCAATGCCCACCCCAACGAGAGGACTGCGGCCGGCTGCCGACGCATCGGTAGCCGACGTGGGGCCAACGGCGAATGCTGGCAGGAGCACGAGGATGAACACCGTGACGAGATCCTCGACGATGAGCCAGCCCACGGCGATGCGACCGTCCGGCGCATCGAGCTCCTGTCGCTGCTCGAGTGCCCGCAGTAACACGACGGTACTCGCGACGGCTAGTGAGAGGCCGAGGACGGCCCCGGCGCTCCAGGACCAGCCGCGCAGATGCATTACCACGTCAGCGAGGATCGTGGCCGCGGCGATCCGCCCCAGTGCTCCCGGTATCGCGATTCTCCGCACCGCCAGCAAGTCGCTGAGCGAGAAGTGGAGGCCGACACCGAACATCAGAAGGATGACGCCGATCTCCGCGAGCTGCGCGGCAAGTGGCACGTCGGCCACGTACCCTGGTGTGAACGGACCCACGACGATTCCCGCCAGCAGGTAGCCAACGAGCGGCGGCAATTTGAGTCGCACGGCTGCATAGCCGAAGACGAGCGCAAGACCGAACGCAGCCGCGAGCATCGCGATGAGCGTCGTTTCGTGGGCCATGGTCGTCGGTCGTCAGCTGTGATCAGGAGGCGAGCCGGTGAGTCCGGCTCGCATCCTTGGTTGAGAACGTCAGCGGCGACGTTCCTGCACCACTAGCATCACCAGGCCCGAAGCGAAGAGCAGCGCGGCGATCCCGGCCAGATGCAGCACGAGACCTCGCGGCAAGAGAAGCGCCGCCACCATTGGCACGATGGCGAGTAACATGACCGCGAGCCAGCGCTCCAGGCGGGGAGTATCGACGCTGGAGCTGGTATCCTGGTCTCTGAAATTGTTGGACATGATGCCTCCACGACACGCGTCAGCCGACGCGCATCAATCGTTAGGTTCGATGTGATGGATCCAGGGACGAACGAGCGCAGGGCTTCGCGCTCGGTCAGCCTCGTGGAGGTGCGATGGCGTCGTGGGGCGCGCTCAGCCGCGCGTCGAGGAAGCCGCGCCAGTTTGCCGGGCGTTCGGCGACCGTTGGCCACCAGGCCCGCCGCATGTGCGCCCGGACGTGCTCTGCATCGGCGACTGGGGTCGTGGCCGGTGGCGTCGAAGGCTTGCGCGCGGGCGTGAGGTCGCGTGCGCTCGTTCCATGCGCCGCGCGCGCCGGTGATGACGCCAGATCAAGCGCCGTGACCGCGAACAGCGCGCGATCGCGAAGGTCGCCGCGCGACGTCCACGCCTGTCCGCGGCCGAGCGGAATCCAGGCGAGTAATGCCAGCAGAAGCGAGGAAAGCGCGCGTGAAGCCACGCGCGAAAGGTATCCGCCGTGCAACCCGGCACACAATGCGAGTTTGCGGAGGTGCCAAACGAGAGGCATCATTGCGTAACTCCTAACCAGCTCCCATGCGCCTTCGCGTCTCCCTTCTCGCCATCGTCGCGCTCACCGCGCTGCCTGCCGTCATCCGCGCACAAGCCGCTGCCACCGACAGCGCACCTCCACGCGCCAATCCCGCCGACGTCGCGTCCGTCGATGCCATCATCACGGCGTTGTACGACGTGATTTCCGGTCCCGCGGGTCAGGCTCGCGATTGGAATCGTTTTCGATCTCTGTTCATCCCGGGCGCCCGTCTCATCCCAACTGGCCACCCGCCGAACACGCCGGCACGCATCACCGTTCTGACTCCCGAGGATTACGCAAAGCGTGCCGGTCCGGCACTGAGCCGCGGCTTCTACGAGCATGAGATCGGCCGCACGACCGACCAGTTCGGCGCGGTGACGCACCTGTTCAGCGCCTATGAATCGAAGCGCGCGGCGTCCGATTCGATACCATTCGCCCGCGGTATCAACAGTATCCAACTGTTCAATGACGGCACGCGATGGTACGTCGTGACCATCTACTGGGACAGCGAGCGGCCGGACAATCCCATTCCGGGGAAGTACCTGAAGCGTTAGTCGGAGGGTGGCGCGGATCCTTCCGCCGCGCGACCTTTGGGCGAGGCGAAACAACGCTTCAGGCTCAGCGCAGACGACAGCGTGGACCGCGACCCAGACACCGCCACCCGCACGGCCAGAGCAGCCGCCTCGGCGGCGACGAGTCCCAGTCTATCGGCGACGGCGCCAGCATCCGATGGCGACTCGAACTCCGCTGTCGCGCCTAACGAGGCGCACGCCACCTCGGCGCACGCGATCGTGCTGCGGGAGCGGCGCCCCTGGGGCATCGCTATCCGGTATCTGTTCCCATTCGTTGCCACCGGCACGGCGCTGCTGCTCTCGATGTTGTTGGAGAGCTACATCTCGCGGGCCATATTCGTGCTCTTCTGGCCGGCGGTGCTCGCGACCGCGATTTTCGCGGGCCTTGGCCCCTCGCTGGTCGCGTCGGTGCTCTCGGTCGTGCTCGTCGACTACTGGTTCATTCCGCCGCACGGCATGCCGAGTGTGAGCCCGGCGGACCTCGTCACCATCGCGATCTTCTTCCTCCCCTCGGTGATCGTCAGCACACTGAGCGACCGGCGGCGCCTCGCCGAGTTGCGCGCGGCCGACGCCGCACGCGCCAATGCTGATCTCGCAAGGCGAATCGAGGAGCAAGCCACCGAGATCGAGTCGCAGCTCGAGGAATCGCAGGTGATGGCCGAAGAGCTCGAGCAGACGGCCGTGGAGCTCGAGCGCCGCTCCCAAGAGGCCGAGGCGGCGAATCAGGCGAAGAGTCAGTTCCTCGCGGCCATGAGCCACGAGCTGCGCATGCCGCTCAACGCCATCGGTGGCTACACGCAGCTTCTCGCGATGGGCGTCCGCGGACCGGTCACCGACGAGCAGCGGGTGGATCTTGCTCGGATCGAGCAGAGCCAGCGCCATTTGCTGGGGCTCATCAACGACGTGCTGGACTTCGCGCGCATCGAGGCCGGGCGGGTCGAGTATCACCTTGCCCCGGTGCCCGTGCCGGCACTTCTTTCCGAGCTCGAGGATTTCGTGCGGCCGCAGCTCAGCGATCGCACGCTGGAATTCCACTGCGATTGGCCGGACGACGGCGTCGTCGTGCTCGCCGATCTGGACAAGGCTCGTCAGATTTTGCTCAACTTGCTCTCCAATGCCGTGAAGTTCACTCCCGCCAGGGGACGCATCGACGTCCGATGCGACGAGCAGGACGGTCGCGTCCGGATTCACGTCCGAGATACCGGCGTCGGCATCGCACCCGATCGGCTCCAGTCAGTGTTCGAGCCCTTCGTCCAGGCGCATCGCTCACTCACCGAGCCCACGGGCGGTGTCGGTCTCGGGCTCGCGATCAGCCGCGATCTCGCGCGCGCCATGAAGGGAGAGCTCCGCGTGGACAGCGGCATCGGCAAGGGATCGACGTTCACGCTGGACCTTCCCTCGGCAACAAACCGTCGCTGACATGCGCGCTCGCTGGCGCTGGTGCATCGCCGCGCTCTTCGCGGTTGCGTGTCGCTCCAAGCAGGTCCCCGTGGAGGAGCTCTTCTCGACGCGCATGCTCGGCCTGAGCTATCTGCAGCGGAACCAGCTGCCGGAGGCGGAAGCGCAATTCAAGAAGCTTGTCGAGCTCGCGCCGAACGACCCCGTCGGCTACACGGACCTTGGCCTGAGCTATCTCCAGTCGGGCAAGTTCAAGGAGGCGGAGACGCAGCTGCGCCGCGCCCACGAGCTCGATCCCCGCAATGCCGACATCGACCTCGCACTCGCGAAGGTATACTCGCTCACGCAGCGTCCCGACGAGTCGCGAGCGCTACTCGAGCAGGCGCGCAAGGATTCACCGAACAACGCCCACGTCCTGTACGCGCTCGCCGAGCTCGAGACTGGAAGTGACACGGCGTCACTCGCCCGCCGCGAGCAGCGGTTGCGAGACGTGCTCGCGATATCATCGGCGAATCTCGCCGTGCGACTCGAGCTCCTCGGCGTCCAGCTCCAGCGCGCCGAGCGGGATAGCGCCGTTAGGCAGCTCGAGGAGATCCGTCGCATTCCACCCGAGCCCCCCGCCGAGGCGAGGGTGTACCTCGACAGCGCGCTGCGCCGGCTGCAAGCGGGTGCGGCGGCAACGGAGCCGCTCGATCGATTCGTGCATCTGATGCAGCTCACGAAGCCGTATCAGGCGTCGCTCGACGAGGTTCGGTGGACGGAGGGACCCGTGCCCGGGCGCCCCGTGTTGACCTTCAACCCGAAGTACCTGATTGGACTCCGCGGTGTGCGGAGCGAGGCAGCCGTCGACTCCGTGAAATTCACCGATGCGACAGACAATTCGGGCCTCATGGACCTCGCTCGTCGCGCTGGCGGAGCGGGCACGCCGCCGCCGTCCGGCACGACGATGGCGCTCGCCACCGGTGACGTGGACGGCGACGGCGTGGACGATCTCTTCCTTTCGGTGTGGTCCGCGACGCAGCAACGCGCCGAGCCACATCTGCTGAGCGTGCGCGGGGGCTTCGTCCGCGACGTGACCGCGGCCTCGGGCATCTCGCTGCCTAACGGCGCGATGTTCGCGACGTTCGCCGACGTCGACAACGACGGCTGGCTCGATCTTTTTGTGATAGACGGGCGCGGCGCGGGGCACCTCTTCAGAAATAAAGGCAACGCGACCTTCGAGGAGGTGACCGCGAAAGC
>DASXPH010000017.1:0-12685 GCA_036493735.1 Gemmatimonadaceae bacterium | reverse complement strand
ACGTACTCCAACTGATCCTTGGGAATCTCCGGCGTCGCGGCATAGACGGTGGGTCCGCGTTGGACCGTCACCTCCGGGTGTTCACCGAGCGCCCAGTCGCCAAAGGAACGTGATTTCACCACGTGGTTATGGAAATCGATGCCGCCGAACGCATTGATCTCGAAGTCGCCCTGAAATTCCCAATAGCCGCGTCCGAGCGGGTCGAAGGTGCCTTCATAGACGTACGTGATCGGCCACGCTCGTGGATCGGCGCCGGCGACTTGAATGGGATGAAACAGGGTAAAGTTGATCGTGGCACTCGAATGCGAGAACTCGGTAGAGTTCGCGAGGTCGCGCCGGATGACGACCGTGCTGATCTCGCCATACGCGTTTCCTTCCCATTCCGCGACGACATCGGCGTAGGCGGTGCCGACTCGGACCAGCGGCAGATGCAGTACGACTCGCCGATATCGTTGCTTGCCGCTGCGCGCGCCCGGCATGTGCTCGCGCGCTGCGTTGCTCAGCAGCCGCTCCGCCTTGTCATAGGTGAGCGTGAACGCGCCCTGCGACGTCGCAACCTGTTGCTGCAGAATCGAGACACCCGCGAGGCCGATCTGGGCGGCGTCGGCGACTTCGATGCCGCCGACGACGAGCGGCGCGACTTGCGCCTGCCTCGAGAGCAGCGTGCCGGTGCGCGGACTCTCGTAACAATACGCGTGCGAGATCGGTAGGCTGTTGGCGTTGCTCGTCGCCTGACCCGCGGGCCAGTGCACGATCGTGTACGGCCAGCGCACGGCGCTCTGGCCTTCGTACTTCGTGATGAACTCCGAAAATGGGATCGTTACGACGCTCCCGACCAACGGGTCCACGTAGGTGATCTTCGTGTTGGCCGCGGTGCCGTCGCCCCTGAGTGCCTGTACAATGATGGCATGCGTCCCCGCATTAGCGTTGTTGTATCCCACATCCACATAGAGCGGTCCGTACTTGCGGAGGAGCGCGAGCCATCCGTCGATGGTGGGATTGAACGAATCGAGCGTCTCGAGGCCGGCGTCGCGATACAGGTCCTTCGCCGTCGTGGAGTCGAGACCGCTGTCGGCGTCGAAGAGGGCGACGTATCGGCCGCCTAACGATGTGACGGCCTCGCGGATGGAGATCGACGTGTTGCGCTTCCAGACGTACATCATCGCGAATACGGCCGCCCAGCAGGTTTTCGGCGTCGGCTGCGCGTAGACGGGCAGCACGCCAGGAACCGTGTAGTCGATGGCGGCGAACGAGCCAGCAAGGCCATCTCCAATCGAGAGACTGCCCGAGCGACCGCGTGGCGCATCCGGCGTGGTGAAGAGCTTCGCCTCGGCGTTGCGCCGCTCCGCCAGCTCCGAGCTCTCGTAGATGCCGTTGCGTCCCCGCGCGCGCGTCCAGCGCCGGATCTCGTCGGGAACGGCTGCGGTGTTGCCCTGGTTCAGGAGACGCAGCAGCGTGGAGTGCGCGAAGGCATGCCCGCCGATGTCGCAGGCAAGGCTCACCAGGGCATCGTTCTGATTCTGCGTCAGCGGAACGGTGACGTGCTCGTTTACCAGCTCCTGAACCTCCGCGGCGCGCCTGACGACGAGGTCGCATGCGTCCTTGTCGCTTATCCCCTCGCTGTACTTTGTCTCGATTGGGCGTCCATCGCACGGTCCGGCGTGGAGCACGGTACCATACCCGATGGCACAGTTGCGGTTCTCGTCGTTATGCAACCTGGCGCGAAAGGTGTCCCAGCTCTTTATGAACTCGATCCCCGCGGGCGATACGCGTCGTCGCGCCGGTAACGCGGCCGCGCTGTCGGCGAGCGATTGCACGAGTGACGTGGGCACGACAGTCGTCGCGAGTGAGCTGGAGATGCTCTTGGCGAAGCTCAGATCGTCGGTGGCGATCGTGACGCTTCCCTGTCCCTGCACCAGCGGCGCGCTGCCGCGGATGAAATCCAGGTCGCCCAACGAGAGCCGGTCCGCGAAGTCGCCGGCAATGGGGAGCTTGCGAACGAAGGAGCGCACGATCTCGTTCAGGAAGTTCACGGCTTTGCGATACGCGCCCGTCGCCGCGGCCTCGAAGCTCTGGCCCTCCTTCCAGCTCTGCCAGAAGAAGAAGGTGGTGGGCTCGGGGAGGTAATTGTTCTTGATCGAGCCGGCGGACGCACGGGCGCCGATGTCGAGCCAGGCCTGATTCAACGACGATCCGACGCAGTTCATCATGTAGACGGTGCGGATCGAGAGCGGCCCGTTGTTCGCGGTTTTGAGATCGCGAATCTTCTGGCTGTCGATACCGCCGGCGACGGCGATCAGATCTTGCCTACCATGCGTGAGGATGAGCAAGTCTATGAGCTTCCGCGCCTTCGTCAGATCCAGTAGCGTCTTTCTCAGCGCGTCGTACGAAGCCGTGCCGTCGCGCAGCACGATGACGTCGTTGAATAGCGTGCCTTTCGCCGCGCGATACCGATTGAGGCTGAGCTCGAAGTCCTCGAGCAACGCATCAGTCGCGTCCTTGATGCGCTTGCGAATGAGCTCCACGAGCTCGCGCTTCGCGCTCTCTCCCAGCGCCGACGAGCCCGGGATCAGATCGATCAGCTTCTCCACGAGCGTCGGAATGCCGAGGTCCACGCCGCCATTCTCGATGAGGATGACGAGGGTGCGATCCGCGACGGAGAAGGGAACGGCCCATGATTGGGTCGACGACATACCGACGAGCGCATCGAGCACCGCCGGCCTGGCGGTGCTCGCGCCACGCGGGCGTGTCGTCATGGCGAATCGGTTGTCCATGAGCTTCTCAGTTGGGCTGAAGCTTGTGCTCCTTCTTCACCATGATATTGAGCATCGTGTCCAGCTGGTCGTGGATCAGGTCGGCCGCCGCTTTGGTGAGTATCGCCGAATGTGGATCGGAGTACTCCTTGATCATCGCCGACACTTGCGACTGTCCGACGGCCGTGAGCTGCGGCACGTAGCGCCAGACGCCATTGAAGAACTTGTTGACGTCAAGGTTACTGGCTCGGATTTCTGGGTTGTTGATGTCGTTGACCGACTGCTGAACGGCTTTGCGGATGATGCCGAAGTTCTTCGTCAGGTTGGCTGGGGTGAGGCGTCCCTTGCCGACCATCAGCGAGCCGTCACCTGGTATGTACCAGGTGCCGTCTCCGGCCTGATTGGTCACCTCGACGCCGTCGTCGTTGAGGCGATCGTGCAATGCCTTGACGAGCAGATTGCCGACGCGCGTGGGCTCCTCCTCGGCGGCCTTCATCAACACCTTGGCGAACATCTCGGCGCTGTCGATGTCCGGGTGATACACATTCCCAATAAATGGAATATGGATCTGGCCTTCGGCTGTTTCCAGCTTACTAAACTTGTACGACACCATGCCCCACCAGGCTTCCTTGGCGACCCGCTTGAAGAACTCCTCGCCGGCGTCGTTCAGCGATTTCGGCTTCTTGAAGAAGTTCGTCGTAAAGCGGTCGAGCATCACGTCCTTGTTGATGGTGTGCCCGGCGGCAAAGGCGTCGGTGAGGAAGTGATCGGCGAAGGCGTTGATGACGAGCGGCCGCTCGAGAAAGAGTGAAGTGTTCCCAGAAGACGCGAGATACGCTTTCTGCGCTTCCTCGATCGCTTTCTGGTGATAGCGCTCCCATTGCGACTTGTTGTCGCCGTGCGCGGTCCGCGACGCCGCGCCCATGGCGACGTGCGCGGGCGAGAAGTGCTCGTAGTTGTCCTCGGCGAGCTTGAGGAATCGACCGCCCGTCTCCTCGTCCCAGGTCTTGTCCTTCACGCCGAGATCCTTGTTCGCCTTCTTGCCGGAGTAGTAGTTCGTGTCGCTGACGATCAACGCCTTGAGACGCGTGAGCTCGGCGACGCTCGCCTCGAACATCTCCTTGGGCGTGGCGTACAGATCGCCCATCGCGACCAGCTGGCCATACGAGAAGCCCACGCCCGGTGCGGCGCCAATGTGAAGCCGTCCGGCGTACTCGTCGCCGCCTAACAACACGTGCTCTCCGGTATCATAGAACGGGAGGTCCTTCTCGCTGCGAGCCGCCAGCTCGAGTGAAAGCGAGGATGCGAACGCGGACTGTTCTTTTGCCGGCGACCGCGGGCGCATCGCGTCGAGGTCGGAGATGAAGTCGGCCTCGCCGGGGCGGTCAACGCTTGTCCGTTTCTCTGGCACTTCCGCGCGCTCCTTCGCTTGCTTGCGCGCGTTGGTGCCCCTCTTTTTCGCATCCTCCTGCCGATCGAACTCCGCGAATCGGTTCTCCAGCTCGACGCTGCCCAGGTCGTAAGCGTTCGCGTACTGCATGCTCTGTGCGATTCGGTCGAAAATCTTGTGCGCGCCCTGACCCGTCGACACCGGCGCGGATGCCTTGGCGGCACCGCCATTGTCACCGCCGTTGAAGGATGCGCGATCCACCATTCCTTTCTGCTTGTCGTACGCCTTCTCGCCGCGCATGATCGACTTGAGGTCGCCCATGAAGTCATCTTCGGACGCTTGGGTCGAAAGCGATGATTGCGAAGCGACGGGCGCCGGTGGGTTGCTGCTCCCGCCGCCGTTAGGCTGCGACGCGGTTGGCGCAGGGGACGCTCCGACCGTCGCGCTACCGTCACCAGGTCCCTTCGCCGGAGCACACGAACCAACAACGTACTCGATGTCCTCGGCGTCGGTGGATTGAGATTGCGCCACGGACTGACCGGCGTCAGCCCGCGCCTTCTGACAGCGCTGCGGCAGAACCTCGCCGTCGTCGTGACCTAACGAGAACGATTGCGCGCGGGGCGAGTCGGCGGCGGCGCTCGGCGTTCCGTAATAGTCGCTGAGAAGATCCCGGGCGCGGCGAGATGGATCGAGGTCGAGCGGAGCGCCGCCATAATAGCTACCGATGAACCGGTCGAATGGCGACTGCGGTTTGTTTCCCATTGCTACCACCAGTCATGATGTGACGTTGACTTTGAGAACGGCAAACGGGTCGCAGGTGAGGACGACTTCCGTGTCGCTCGTGAAGTCGTGCTCGGGGCGAAGCGCGATGCGCACCTCGTGTGGATCCGCGGAGACGATCTCGGCGAGCTCGTTGTCGACAACGGCCACCGGCGGAAAATTCGGATTGATCGCCAGATCGCGGCCGGTGATGACGAGCTGACGCTCATCATCCGGTTCGACCGAGAGACTCACCGATTGCACGCGCGGAGGGTTCACGTTGCGCCGCGCCTTCTGTATCTGATTCGAGAGCTTCGTGTAATCGATGTCCGAGTCCGTGACCTTCTTGAGATCCACGTTCTTCTTCTCGATCTGTTGAATGTCGTCTACCGATTGCACGCCGAGCCGGCGGAGCTGCTTCTTCGTCGTCTTGTCGACATCGATGTCGTCGAGCGTGATGGCACCCTTGGCGGCGGGCGCCTTCGTCGTCGCGCGCACCTGCTGGTCGGTGATGGAGCCGAGTTGGATGCTCACTTTCGAAGCGCCCTGCTGCCCCGGCTGCGCGGTGACGAAGCGAACCTGATCGCCGTCGTACGACGGAAAGATGTTGAGATCCAGCGCGAGCTCCTTCACGGTGTAGCTGAGCGGCTTGTTGATCGCCTTCACGGCCAGCGTCTCGCGCGTCTTGTCGAGCTCGACGACGAGCGAGTCCACGAAATCCTCGAGCTGCCACGCTGTGTTCTCACCAGCCATTGGTGTTCTCGTCGCTGCGGGCGGTGAATCGAATCTGGTGATACGATTGCTGGAAGGTGGTGTCGACGCGATACAGCGGTGGGATCAAACCAATGGCCAGAGCTCCCTCGCCCTCGGTGACGATATCGAGCTCCACCGGCGTCTCGATCGTCATCTCGTAGACGTGGGAGCTCACTCCCGCCGTCCTGTCCACTATCTCGCCGGGAATCGACATGATGCGGCTGACGATCTCGTGAAAGGGCGAGAATGCCTCATCGATCATCGTGTTCTCTCTGCTTGCCATGCTCGTGGTCGTGATGCCGCGGCGTGATCGGGGTGAGCGCGATCTTTTGCGAGAGCTCCACCTTGTAGCCATCGAAGGAGTATTCCGGAGCGGCCGTCGTGCCCTCATCGGTGTCGAATTGCATGTCGCGCCTGACGAACGCGCCGCTGCTGGTCTGCGTGGGCATGATCAGTATCCTCCCGTCGACGACTTGAGACCGAGTACGCGCGCCGCGACAGCCATCGGGAAGCGGACCTTCTCGTCGCTCGCGGCGATGACCTGGCCGCAATCGTCGATCTTCTCGACTTTGCCGAGGGTGAACTCGATCAACTGGAAGACCGGAACGACGTACACCATTGCTCGCTCGGCAGCGCGTCCCCGGAGCTTGATGTTGGTGAGAAACTCACCGTTGGCGGCTCGCGCCACCGAATGACTCTTGAACGCGGCGAGATGATCGGCATCGAGCGGCGACTGACCGTCCCAGAGGCTACACAGCTTGTTCACCTCGGCCACACTCAGCTCGATGCCGGCTTTCATTTTTCCTTGGGTCTTGCTCGTCAGGCTGTCGGTATCGTCGGGAGTCGCTTTGAGCTTCGTCTCCATCAATCCGTTGGAGCTGCGCTCGGGCGAGACGAGCACGAGATATCGCGCGTCCGCGTCCAGCGCCCAGAGGCGCTTCTGATCGCCGCCGGCGCTACCTAACGACGGTGCTTCCCAGATCTTGTTCCAGAAGGCGCGGAAGCGGCCCATGTCGGTGAGCTCGCGCTCCCCGGGTATGGCCTGGCCACGTTCGCGCATGAAGTATTTGTCGACGAGCACGATCTCGGTGCTTCCGGTTGCCGACACGGGGTGTCCGCCCGAAGAAGGCCAACGAATCTCGGCGATGACGGGTATGACCTTGTGCGCCGGCAACCGATCGGCGTCGCTCTTCGGAACGGAAAGGGTGAGCACGCTATTCGCGGCGACGTTGCGCTGCTTGAGCGTGACGGTGACCCAGTGCTGCTCGCCCTTTCCACACTTGAAGGTGAGCGTGACGATCGCGCGCGGAAGTGGCGCTTTCGGCACGGGCGCCGCAACCGTGAATCGCAGCTTGAACTCGAGGTCGTGGCCCTTCACGAAGAGCAGTCGCGGCGTGCCATTGAACGGCAGCGGATCGGCGGCGACGAACGCCAGCGCCGCGCGGTTGCTCGGCGTCGCCGTGAGGGACGCACTTAACGACAGACTCTGCCCCTTGGACGGCGCGGCCGCACTCGCCTGCGCCTGCTGGAGCATCTGCAGCAACTGATTGAGATCGGGCTGGTTCTGCTTCGCCTGGAGCAGCTGCTCCATCAGCATTCGCCGGTTCACTTCGGACAATGCGTCAGTCACCAGCTTGTTGTCGGCCTGCTTCTCCTGAATGCGGCCCTGATTGGCGGCGTTCGCGAGCTCTGGCAAGATCTTTATGAACGGGCCGAGGACAGTGCCGATGAGCGCGTCATCGATGCCGAAGATGAACGGCTTCGCCAATTGCGTGTTCCGCGCCCCGGCGAAGCGGTTCTCGGCGAGCGTCGTGTCGATCGAGAGCGACTGGCCGACCACCTTGCCGGGTGTTCCCCCGGCGGGCGAGGCGGCACCCAGGCCGCCTAACAACGTCTTGAGAAGAAACGAAAGTACGCCGGCGGGCGAGGCCGAGTCCCCGGACTCGCCTGGCTTGCCCGCGCCAGCGGCACCCGCCTTGTCCTTGTTTCCGAGGAGGTCGAGAACGACGGGCCCGGCGGCCTTGATGATCTGACCGAGCACGTCCTCGATCGACGCCTGCTCCGCGTACTCGTCAGGCGAGTGCGGGCAGGGGATCCGTCGTGGCGTCTGGAAAGTGTCGGTGGTGCTCATGGACGTGGACAGCGAAAGAGTGGGTGTCAGCGGCATACCCGGCAGCCCCACCGCGTTCGGCGCGGATGGAACCCTGACGACGCGCGAATACGCGGCGGCCTTACCGTCCGGAGTCTTGTAGCTGACGAGCTGCACATAGATGTCATCGTGATCGAAGCGGGTAGCGGGGATGGCGACGTCCTTCGTCGTCTTGAGCAGACTGCCACCGGCATCGTTCTTTCTGATCGGCGTCGTGAGATAGACGTCGTCCAGCCACGCGAAGCCGTCCCGCTGACCCGCTCGGCGGCCAACCTTGAGCTGGTAGTAGCGGTTCGTGCCGGTATCGATCGTGAACCGCAGACGGCCACGATCCCAGCCGGCAAGATCGAGGAACGCGAGCGCCATGGCCGGCGCCTAACGGCCACCACCGGCTCCGGCCATTGCTCCACCACCGCCAGCTTTTCCTGCGCCACCCGCTCCTTCCGCGGGTTTCCCGGCCACGCCGCCCTGCGCGTACATGTCGGCGAAATGATCGAGCTGGAAGTAATCTGTCTTGAACTTGATGTTGACCTTTCCGTGCAGTGCGGCGGAGAGATCGTCTCCGGCCTTCTTGTCCGCGGTGTTCACCTGGATGTTGGTGTTCGTCGACTCGATGTTCGAGCTCGCGCCGCCAAACAGGCCCACCAGGCCCCCTCCGAACCCCGTCGACACGTTCGTGACGTTGACGTTCTGATCCTCGTGATGCGACTTGCTGTCACGGGTGGCCTTGACGCTGAAGTCGACGGCGGCCTCGACTTCACCCCTCTCGACCACCAGACGCGTCACGCCCATGAGCAGCACTTCGCGAAGCGCGGCGCGATGCTCCTTGGCCATGTCGATCTTCGCCGCCACGATGTCCTTCTTGACTTCAGCGTCCTCTAAATCGGCCTTCGAGCCATCGGGCGCGGTGAGCGAGAGCTTCGACGTGCCGTCGGGCTGGCGGTCGTTCGAGAGGTTGTACTTGTCGCTGTGCTTCTCGACGAGTGCGCCGAAGGTATCGTCGTCCTTCACCGTCTTGATGAAGTCACCGACCGACTTCGTGCACTCCTTCATCAACTTGATGTAAGAGTCGGTCTGCTGTTTCATGACCGTCAAATTCGCATCGAACACCGCTTTGAGCAGATCGGCTACGAACTTTGGAAAATCGACCGACTGGACCAGCTCCGTGAACGCCTGGGTATCCCCCTTGAAGGAAGGGTCGTACCCCTTGTACCCCATGTCCTTGCCGGAGTCGGTGGCCATCGACCGCGCGATGCTGCCGTTGCCGTTGGTCGCCGGCGGGCGACCCTTGTCGACATACTCTGCGACGAGCGCATTGTAGACGTCGCGCTGATCGCTGAGCGAGAGGGACAGATAGGCATCGTTGTCGCGCAGGAGATCAACCGCTCGGGCTCGCGCATCCACGAGCCCCGTGCTTGATGGTGCCGTCATGGTATCGGGCATTGGAATGAGTCTCCTCTCTCAGCTCAGAAGTCCCACTCGCTGCCGCTGCCGCTTCCATTACTCGCGCTCGCGCCCGCCGGCGCTGGCATACCGGGCATGCCGGGCATACCGGGAATTCCCATAGGCGGTGCCGAGAACGGCAGCCGGTTCAGCGGCGACGGCGTCATCAACGCCGGTTGACTCTGATCGGCCGTGTCGCTGTCAGCGTCGGTTCCACCCTGGAGTATGCTCTGCGTGGTGATGAACGCTTCGACGTCACTGATGAATGCGGAGAACGCGTCAGGGTCCTGGAAGGTCGCCGGATTGTAATCCGCGATCTTGCGCAGGATGTCGTTGCCGAGTTTAGCCTTCTGGTACAGCACGGTCGCCTTCGGCCGCTGGTTGCGCATGGCCATGTACAGCGTCTCGACGACGCGCCACCATGTGGCGCCCGCCGGCGCGATCTGCCGCTTGACCTCGTCGTGCATGAAGATGCGGCGGATGACGAAGTCGAGCTCCGCGTAGATCAGCGGCGTCACGACGTTGACCATGCCGATGCAGTGGGTCGAGAGGTTGTACTGCAGGTCTTCGACGGCCTGCATGACGTTCTGCTTCGAGACGTAGTTGTCGGGGTTCGGCGACGTCTGCGCGCGCTCGATGAACTTGGCTGTCTCGAGCATCAGCACCTTCCACATCCCCGGGAACTCCGGATTCGGCACGATAACGTTGTTCAGCTGCGCGTCGCCGAGATCGCCGCCGGTGTTGAAGACCTGGCGGTAGAACATCTGCCGCTCGCCGGGCCGCGTGCGGTCAGCCAGCTTGTTCGCCTTGACGTTGAAGAAACGATTGGAGAACACGTACGACTGCAGATCGTCGCGCAGGGTGGCGTCCTGGATCTCGATGCCGCCGCGCAGCAGATAATTGTGCGTGAAGAAGTTGACGGTATCGAACACCTCGAGCTCGTCGCCGAGCACCATGCCGTAGAACAATTGCGCGGCACACTTCACCGCCGAGCGACTGATCTGCACGATCGCGTCGTCGTCCTGGAGGAATTCGACGTCGAAGTCCTCGTCGGCGGTAGCCGTATCGGTGTCCGTCGTGGGGGCAACGGGCGCGGCGGCGGAGAGCTGAGTGATGAACAGTGGTAAGAAGTATTGAGCGTTGGCCGCTGTGATCTTCACGCGGGACGCTTTGATCTTCGCGATGAGCTGAGACCTCAGCGGATCGACAACCGTGCCGATGATCGCCTTGTTGTCGTCGATCAGCTTCTCCGTGGCTGCATCGGGGCCGTTGGCAAGAAAGTCCTTGATGATCTTGTCGAGCGCGGGAATGAATCCGGATGACTGGAGCGTGAGGTTGGCACTCACGATCGCCTGAATGACGGGCGAGTCGTCCTTCGTGTAGTCGGGAACGGCGAGCTGCTGCGACAGGATGTAGCTGCGCGCGGCACTGATCACGGCGTACCGCACGATTCTCTTCGCGCCGTTCTCATTATTCAGTACGAAATTCTGCAACCCATTAATTTCGGTCACCTTCCCCACCTGGTAGGCATAGATCAGGAGGAAGTCCCGAATCGACGGGTATGCGTTGACGACGGTGCGCGTGTTGTAATCGAGACTGGCCGCGCTGCCCGTGAGCGTTTGCTCGTACGGATATTTGAGTTGAGAGAGGTCCGGTACGAGGTCGATGTATTCGGCGAGGGTCAGCTGGTCCGGGGAGGCCACGGCGTTGGAGATCAGATCGAGCAAGCTGTCCTTCGTCCAGTGATCGCCGTTCAGCTGATCGGCGGTCACCTGTGCGCCATCGAGATCCGCATTCACCATCTTCGTGATGGTGGCATTCCCCTCGCCGTTCTCGCGCTTTCCAAAGACTCTCTTTCCGAGGAGAGCGTTCAGCTGATCGAGATGCCCTTTGATCGTTGCGTCCGAATCTGGTACGAATCCGAAGCTACGGTCCAGGAAGGGGGGCCGCCGCAGTTGAACCGCGTTGAGGTCGATCCCAGATTTGATCGGGTTGATTGCCATGTTGGTACCCACCGTCTCACGTTAGGTGAACTGATAAGCCAACAGCTTGAAGACGTCAGCCAGATTGAGCAGACCGTAACCGGCGCGCTCATTGCGCAGCCTTGCATCGACTTTGTCCGAGGTGTTGCGGAGGACCTCGACGATCTTCTGCGTGCCGAGCTTGTGCCCCGCCTGCAACGCGAACGACTTCATCAGGGCGACGGCGCCGGCGACGAACGGCGATGCCTGCGAGGTGCCCGAGGCATGCGCGTAGGTGTTGTGCGCGAACGAGCTGTAGATGTTGGTGCCGGGAGCGACGACGGTGATGTTGGCGCCGTATGAGCTGAACGGTGTGACCAGGCCATCGTTGTCGACGGCGCCGACGGCGATCACCCCTGGCAGCGCGCCGGGGTAGTAGCGCTCCGACGTACCATCGTTCCCGCTTGCCGCCACGACGGTGACGTCCTTGCCTAACGCGTAGCGAATCACGTCCTCGTGCGGCAGGCCACCGCCCGTGTGTTTGACGCCGAGGCTCATGTTGATGATCGAGGCGCCCGCGTCCACCGCCCACTTGATCCCGGTATTGATGTTGTCGACGATGCCGGCGCCGACCAGACGGTTCCCACTCCTCATCGTTGCGAGCACGCGCACCGGCAGGATGCGGCACTCGGGCGCGACTCCCTCGTCCATCGCGATGCCGCGCGCGGCAATGATGCCTGACACGTGCGTCCCGTGGCCGACCTCGTCCTCGGGCACGTCGTCATATCCCATGAAGTCACCGATGAATCCGGTGGTATCGAGCCCCTCGAGATCGACGAAATTGGCGCCCTGAAGGAGCTTTCCCTCGAGCTCGACGTGGTCGCGATTCACGCCGGTATCGAGCACGGCGACGTGGACTTCGGCTGCCCCGCGCGTGAGCGCATGCGCATAGGGGAGGTAGATCAATTCCGCCGAGCGGCTCGGGCCGAGTGACTGCACCGTCGCAAACTGCGGTGGCGGCAGGTGCGCCTCGTGAACGTCGATGCGGCGTGTCTGCTCGATTCCCGGCAGCTGCTGAATGCGATTGACCAGGTCTTCCGGCAAATCGTAATCGTCCTGGAGGATCACTCGATACGTGCGATCGAGCCCCGCCGCGACCTCGTCGGGTTTCCAGCTCTCGTCGTTCGCTGGCTTGTACTCGCTCGCTACCCAGAATCGCGCGCCGAGCTGTCGCATCAATCGATCGAACTCCGGTGTCAGGCTCTCCTTGGAGTACGACTTGTCTTTGATGAAATCGAGCCAATCCGGGATGAGATCATCATCCGGAAGTCGCTTCGAAAGTTTCACGACGATGTGCTCTTTCATTGCCCGCCAATGTCGGCTGTCGGTTAGCGGCGGTACATGGACCGAACTGCTCAAATTGGACTCAGGCGGAGATGTACATCTGAGTGGAGCGTGGAGCGTGGAGCGTGGAGCG
>DASXPH010000016.1:0-3895 GCA_036493735.1 Gemmatimonadaceae bacterium | reverse complement strand
GCACCGGACTGTGGCTCCGGGGGTTGTGGGTTCAATTCCCATCGGTCACCCTCAAGCGGTGAGAGAACGGTTTCTAGGTCCGTAGCTCAATTGGTAGAGCACCGGTCTCCAAAACCGGGGGTTGGGGGTTCAATTCCCTCCGGGCCTGTGTGAGGAAGGCGGGTGGGTTGGGTCGAATAGTCTGGCGGTATCGTCTAGGGGACTAGGACGGAGCCCTCTCAAGGCTCAAACACGGGTTCGAATCCCGTTACCGCTATTCACTCTGGCCCGTTCGTCTATCGGTTTAGGACGGCACCCTTTCACGGTGCAGAGAGGGGTTCGATTCCCCTACGGGCTACGTGGGGGAAGTTCAAGGAATGTGATGTTGCAGTTCTCGTAAGGCTTTCAAGCGACTTCTCACGGAATCGTCCTTGCGAGCGAAGCGAGCAAGGAGCCGTAGCTCAGTTTGGTTAGAGCACTCGACTGTCACTCGAGAGGTCGCGGGTTCGAGCCCCGTCGGCTCCGTTTGCAATAGATGGATTGGCCCTGGTGGTGAAATTGGTAGACACGCCATCTTGAGGGGGTGGTGCCGCAAGGCGTCGCGGTTCGAGTCCGCGCCAGGGCATGAAGAGGAACGAGGAGCGAGCGCGTGACGCGAGCGACTCCAAATAAGTCCACGCTGGCGCACCGCGCGTTAGCGAGGCCCGCCAGCGTAGCTCAGTGGTAGAGCACTCGATTCGTAATCGAGCGGTCGTCGGTTCAATCCCGACCGCTGGCTCTGAAAATCAAAGTCGTTCGATCGATGCTCCAGCGCCGCCTATGCGGCGCTTTTTTTTATCTTCCGAGCCCGCCCATCGCCCACCGCCCATCCCCCAACCCTCAGCGCGCTTTCACCCGGTAGACCGTGATCGAGTCGATCCCTATCCCGCACTGCATCGCGGCGAAGGGAAAGCGGCTCCAGAACGAGCTCCGATCGGGATCGGACACCCGGCACCGTCCCCTCATCGTGTCCCCTGTCGTATCGCCGTTCGCGTAAAGCCACGCGGCGTCGGCCGGGGTGATGACGTGCCAGTGGATTGGCGCAAAGCTGTCCGGACAGGTGAAACGGGCGCTCCTCCAGGTTGGCGGAGGATCGTTCTCGTCGAGCGTCGGTTCGATCACGCTATCGACGGTGAACGCGTCCTGACCGAAGCGCTGGGCGATCCGGAGACACGCGCCCGACTCCACGAAATCCTCGCGCAGCCGGATGAGAGATACGTTGAGCGAGGCGAGGACGCGCTCATCGAAGTACGTCACGACCGCCTCGGCTGTGCTGTCCGCTACGACGCTCTTTGCTGGCTGCCTGATGTAGTGCCCCTGTGCACCCGCAGTCGCGGCAAGGCACGTCGTGAGCAAAATCACGAGCCGCACCGATTGCTCCGAAATCACCAACTCTCGAATTAGCGCCGACTCGAGGCATCCTGAAGTTGGATCAAAGACCATCCGGTGTGCGCTCAGCGTCGTCCGGATTCGAACATCAGATCCCAATCGCGAACAGCACGACGCTTCGACCACAAATGCTAAACACTGACGCCGCGCGAGTTTCTGCGCGTCAGCCTTCGGCATGGATATTCCTCTGAGCGAAGCCATCTTCACCGCTCGAGAACATGGATACGCTGCTTCGAGATCTGCGGTATGCCGCGCGCAAGCTCGCCGGCACCTCCGGCTTCACGATCACGGCCGTGCTCACGCTCGCTGTCGCGGTCGGCGCGACGACGGCCATGTTCAGCATCGTCGACCGTGTGCTGTTGCAGCCGCTGCCGTACCCGCGTCCGGACCGTCTCGTCTTCGTCGAGTCGACCGACCGCGATGGCCACCCGATGCCGGCGTCGCCGACGGACTTCATCGATTACGACAAGCGCACGAACGTGTTCTCGGCGACTGCGGCCGTTGACGCCGGCGAGAGCATGGCGCTCGCGCGCCCGGCGCTCCCAGCGGTGAGGGTCAACGAAGCGCGTGTCGGCGCGAGCTTCTTCTCCATACTCGGTGATCCCATCGCGCGCGGACGAGGCTTCGTTGTCGGCGACGATGCGCAGTCGGCGACGAAGGTCGTCGTGCTGTCGAGTCTCGCCTGGCAGCGCTATTTCGGCGGCGATCCAGCTGTCGTCGGACGCACCATCACGCTCGACGGCTCGGGCTATCAGGTGGTCGGCATCGCCGCGCCGAGCTTCACCTATCCGCAGAATCCCGACGTCTGGATTCCGGCCGTGTGGAAGGACTACGAGATCGGCGACGACAGGCGCGGCTTTCATTCGATCACGGGGCTCGCGCGACTTCGAGATGGCGCGACCGTCGAGTCGGCGCGGAGGGACGTGCAGGCTGTCGCGGCGCAGATCGCGCGCGATTTTCCAAAGCACGATGCGAAGATCGGCGCGTACGTCCAGCCCTTCCACGAGTATCTCGTCGGCGACGTGAAGCACGCATTGTGGGCGATGTTCGGCGCCGTCGGGTTCGTGCTCCTCATCGCCATCGCCAACATCGCCAACCTCTTCCTCGTCCGCGCCGAAGCGCGCGACACGGAGATCGCCGTCCGCACGGCGTTGGGCGCGAGCCGGCGTCGACTCGTCAGGCAGCTCGTCACCGAGAGCCTGCTCCTCGCCGCCTGCGGCGCGGGCCTCGGCGTACTGCTCGCCGCGTGGGTCGTGGATGCCGTCGGCGCGCTTGCGCCGAGCACGCTGCCGCGATTGTCCGAGTTGACGATGGACGGTCGCGCGCTCCTGTTCACGGCGGCAGTCGCGATCGGGAGTGGCCTCTTCTTCGGCCTGATCCCGGCGCTGCACGGTGGCGGTGCCGACATTGCGCAGATGCTCCGCGAGCGGAATCGCGGTGGCACGCGCGCCGGCGCGCGTGTTAGAAACTCGCTCATCATTACCGAGATGGCGCTCGCCGTCATGCTGCTCGTCGGCGCCGGACTGCTCATCCGGAGCTTCGAACGACTCGTCCACGTCGACACCGGCTTCCGCCCCGAGCAGCTCGTGGTGTTCGACGCCGCGCTCTCCGGTCCGCGGTATGAACACGACGCGCAGGTCATTCGCTTTGCCGACGACGTGCGGCGCCGGCTTGCGGCGCTGCCGGACGTCCAGGGCGTTGCCATCGCCGCTCACCGGCCAATCGATCCCGATCCCACCTTCGGCGCGACGACATCGTTCTCTATCGACGGAGAGCCGAAGCCGGAGAAGGGAAACGAGCCGATCTCGTCGCTGCTTCCGGTGTCGCCGAGCTTCTTCCGAACATTCGGCGTGCAGCTCGTTCGCGGACGCGTCTTCGACGACCAGGACAATCGTCGCGACGCGGCGCCGGTCATCGTCATCAGTGAAGAGCTGGCGCATCGCTACTTCCCCGGTCAGGATCCGATCGGCAAGCACCTCACGTACGGCATCATGCACACGACCACGGCGTCGGACGCGGACTCCCTGCGCACGCGCGGCGAGGTCGTCGGCATCGTCAAGAATCTCAAGATCAATTCACTGACCGACAAGCCAGAAGCACAGACCTTCATACCATATGATCTGCTCCCGTTAGGCACGAGCTTCGGTATACGCACGACGAGTCCACTGCCGGCGCTCGTCCGCGCGATCCGCGCCGAGGTGCACAGCGTCGATCCGAACGTGCCGATCTACGAGCTCGGGACAATGGACGACGCGATGTCGGAGTCCGTCGCCCAGCCGCGCTTCTATACGCTCCTCCTCGGCGCCTTCGCCGCGGTGGCGCTGCTGCTCGCGACGCTTGGCGTCTATGGCGTGATCGCGTACGCCGTGAGCCAGCGAACGCGCGAGTTCGGAATCCGCATCGCGTTAGGCGCGACCTCGGCCGTGGTCTCCCGCACGGTGCTTCGCCGCGGTATCATGCTCGCGGGCGCTGGCATGCTGCTCGGCAT
>DASXPH010000015.1:0-10697 GCA_036493735.1 Gemmatimonadaceae bacterium | reverse complement strand
GATGACGTCCTGCCATTCGAATTCGGGCCGCCGGACGTCGCCAAGCCGACACACGAGCTGCTCGGCGAGATGCTCCTCTCGCAGGGGCGAGCGGCCGAGGCTCAGAAGGAGTTCGCGTCAGCGCTGGAGCGGACACCGGGTCGGTCGATGACGTTGTTGGGTCTCACGCGAGCGAGTCGCGCCGCCGGGGACACGACCACGTCGAATCGCGCCGCGGCGCAGCTGCGCGCGAACTGGCATCGCGCGGACCGATCGGTGATTCAGGCGGGGCAGGGCATGCGATGATTCTCCATCCGCGCGCGGACAGTGTCGGACGATAGATCTCTTGCCCTCGCCCGGTCGCCGTTAGGTTCAGGACTTCGATAAGCCCAGTACGAGCGTACCAGTCCCACCGAAGGCCTGGCCAGGGAGGCTCACGGTCAACGTGTTGTTGGTGAAGCTGCCTCCGTACGTGAGGAGCAGAAAAGTTGTCGAAGAGAAGCTCAACGTGGCCCCCGAGACCCTGTAGGTTCCCGTGTCGCTGATCAGCGTCGTCGTGGGGGAACCGTTGATGGTACCAGACACCGTCGCCGTGTAGGTGGATGACGGGTTCCCGGGCGTCAGCGTGATCGTGGCGCTCTGGATGACGACCTGATTCAGCGTGGTGCTCGTTAGGCTGAAGGGAGGCGCCTGGCCATTCACCGTCGTGAGCGTGTAGGTCCCGGCTTCTGCGGACACTGGCGAGGTGGAGTCATTGCTCGAGCAACTGGCCGCCACGACGGCAAGGACAGCGACAAACAGGTTGTGTCGGATTGACGTCATACGCCTAGTCTGGGTCATCTGGTCAACTCGGCAGAATGGACTAGTGTGATTATCTCCTCTGACCATACAACCCCGTGACAACAGCAATCGACGGACCGACACTCGAAGAAAACCGACGGACCACCCTGATCGGCTACGCGATCGCCCTTGTGGCGACGGCGGCCGCGGCGCTCGGCTGGTGGGGCGCGCACACGCTTTTGATTCCCGAGGTCTCGAGCGCGGTCAGCGTCGCGGTCTTCAGTGGCGCCGTATTGGTAGCGGCTTCACTCGGCGGCACTCGCCCTGGCATCGCGGCGACGCTCCTCGGTGCACTTACCCTCGCACTGCTCTCGAGTGGCCCTGGACACCTGTTCGCGACGTTGTCGCCTCGCGACACAGCCACCCTTATCGCGTCGACCGCTTTATCTGCCGCCATCACGTTCGCGGTTGCCCGATTCGACGCCGCCCACGCCGCGCTCACGCGCGGACTGCCCGAGATCGAGCGACGCTCCCGTGATCGCGCCAATGACGCTGCGCGCCGCCGGATCGAGGAGGAGTCTCGCAAGTCAGCCGAGGCGGCAGCCGAAGTCGCCGACATGCAGGCGACGCTCCGTCAGCGGAGCGCCGCAGCCACGACCGCCGCTGCCACTCGCGCCGGGTATCTCGCGACGACGCGGCAAATCGTTAGGCTCCCGTTACACGTCCTCGACCGATACGCCGATCGCCTCCGCTCTTCCGCCGGTGACGCGCTCACTCCCGTGCAGCGTCGGGATCTGGAAGGTGTCGAGCTGTGTCAGCAGCACATCACCTCACTCGTCGATACGCTGCTCGTGCCGACAGCTGTGGAGTCAGGGCTGTTCCTCCCCAACGTTGCCAGCGTCTCGCTGTCCGAGGTTATCGCCCGAGCTGCAGCGCTCGTCGAGCCATACCTCGCCGCGCGCGGAAGCCATCTGGAACAGGGCAGCCTCGATGTTCCTCACGTGCGTGCCGATGCGGCGATCCTCACACAAGTGCTGGCTCGGCTGGTGTGGGAGGAAGCAGCGAGCACCTCGCCATGCACACTCCGCCTCAATGCGGAGGAAAGGGATGGTGGCGCTGCTCTCGAGTGCCGCCGGATGAGTAACGGCAGCCTAACGATGAACAACGGTAGCCAGGAGTTACCCGCCGAACGGGAACGCGATGCTGTGGATATGGCGGCCCTGAGCTCGCTCGACGCAGCCGAACTGACGCGCCGGATGGGAGGAACATTGACGCAAGGCGTATCGGGTGCGGAATCGAGGTTTACGATCTGGCTTTCTACGAAAGCTCCCAGCAGCTTGGTGGAGAGACCAGGGCCGGTCACGCTCTGGCCACCGATCGCGTTCGAGCTACCGCGTACCTCATCTCGAGGGGCGTCATGAATAGCATCCGCATCTCTCTCGCTATCGTCGCGCTCACCGCGGCGACCGCCGGGGCTCAGCAGACAGTTCCCGAGATCCCCTTCGAGGCCAGCGTCGACTTTCTCAAACTGCCGGCGGGGATGAACTTCGGCGAGGTCGCCGGCGTCACCGTCGATGCGCGGCGTCACCTCTACGTCTTCAGCCGCACGGGCGCGCGGAGCACGGTGCATGGCGCGGCGGCGTCTCAACTCTTCGAGTTCGGCCCTGACGGCTCGTTCATTCGCGAGATCGGCAAGGATCTCTACGGTTTTGCGTTTGCTCACACCGTGCGCATCGACTCGCAGGGAGCGCTCTGGGCGACGGACGAAGGGACGAACATGATCATGAAGTTCAACGCCGCGGGACAAGTGGTCATGGTACTCGGGCGTCGCGCCGAGGCCGTGGAGGCGCCCGCTCCCGCGCCGGCGGCAGGTACGCTGCCGCGACCAGGATGGGGCACCTTCAACCGACCGACGGACGTCGCGTGGGATCGTGATGGCAACATCTTCGTCGCCGACGGCTACAACAACTCGCGCGTCGTGAAGATCGACAAGCATGGACGCTGGCTCAGCACCTGGGGAGAGCGCGGCAGCAATCCGGGACAATTCAACACCCTCCACTCGATCGCGAATGACGATGCCGGCAACATCTACGTCGCCGACCGTTCCAATCGACGCATCCAGGTGTTCGATCACGACGGAACCTTCCTGCGCCAATTCACGATCGACGTGCCTTACGACAAAGCGCCTAACGTGATGGTCGGAGCGATGCCCGGGTCGGGCGATCCGCTGGCAGCATCGGGTGCGCCGTGGGCGATCTGCATCACGCCTGGGCCCAATCAGGTGCTCTATAGTGCCGACGCGGTGCCGGGGCGCATCTACAAGCTCACCCTCGATGGCAAGGTTCTCGGCGTGCTCGGCGAAGCGGGAAAGGAGCCGAAACAATTCGGCTGGATTCACGAGATCGCTTGCCCGAGCGAGAATGAGCTGTACGTCGCCGAGCTGCTGAACTGGCGTGTACAGCGCCTAACGCTCAGCCCACGAGGCAGCCAGCACGCGACGAGCTCGCGACACTAGTTATGCTGCGCGCAATCGCCGGTGGCATTGACAAACATATGGCCCACCTGCATCGTCGTGCATCCTTAGCATGAGCCGTAAATGCCTCGTTTCATGGTGACGCGGACACTTCCACCCCTGAGCCCCGAGCAGCTTCACGAGGTTGCGCGGAACGCCGTCAGAGCAGGGGACGAGATCGGCGTGCAGTGGATCCGAAGCAATCTCACCGCCGATGGCGAGCATTCTTTCTGCGAGCTCGAGGCGCCTAACGCCGACGCGTGCCGGGCGCACGCGCGGGTGGCGGGGCTTCCGGTCGACGACGTGGTTCCGCTCGGTGCCGAGATCGGACCCGTTCACCTCAGCTGAAACGCGATCGATGCCACGATACATGATCACGCGCTCGCTGCCACCGATGTCTCCCGAGCAGCTCGAGCAGGTACGCGTCGTCAGCACGCGAGTCTGTCTCGACCTCGGGATTACCTGGCTTCGCAGTCATCTCACCGCCGACGGCAAGCACTCCTTCTGCGAGTACGACGCGCCCGATGAGCAAGCCATTCGCGAGCATTCGCGCGTCAGCGGCATTCCGTTCGACAAGATCGCTCCACTCGGCGTCGAGTTGGAGCCGTCGTGGGCTACTTGAAGTACGGCCGTTCCGAAGCGAATAGCAGCCGTTTGGCGCCTTCGCGCCATGCCGCCGGCGCCGCCGGGCCGAGGATGATCGTTCCCACCTCGTAGGCGATGCCGCGGCCGCGCCGCGATCTGCTGCGCTGTCGCCACCCATCGCCCCACCGCCATCGAGCGCTGGGTGAAGTGGCCGAACTCGTGGGCGAGGACCGCCTTGAGCTCGCCCAACGTGAGCGTGTTCACGAGACCGAGCCCGATCTCGAGATTCTTCTTCGATGGAAAGAGAAGGTTGAGCAGCGACAGATCGTAGGAGACCGATGCGTTCACGCGCGACGAGAGGAAGACGCGGTGCGGACGCGGCGCCCCGGTTTGGTCGGCGAGCCGGTGAAGAAACTCGAACAGCGCCGGCTGGTCGGCGGCTGTTACCTCGACCTCGAATTCGTTCGTGCGGCCGTGCTTCACGAAGAAGATGCCCTTCACCATGAAGATGGTGAGGAACGCCGCGCAGGCGCCGACGACGAAGCCCCAGAAGGAGTCGTTCCCCCTTGAATGGATGCGGCCATCAGCCGGTAGGCGGTGAAGCCGAGCCAGCCGGTGAGCAGCAGGTAGAGAAGGAGGAAGAGGACCAGCCCAGCCAGTGCGAGCGCGACGCGCCGCCGGTAGGTGGCGGGTGGCTGAGTGAGGTCTGAAGGAACGGAGGCGGGGCCGACCGGAAAGCTGATCGCCATGTGGGCGCCGGCTGGCGGAGCGGAGAAGGGGAGGGCAGCGCGGTAGGGGAGGCGTTATGCCTCACAAGAGACGGCTTCCGGGCGGCATGTGTCACGCGCGGGGCGCGAAGCGCTGGCGAGATTAGAGTATTTGCTACTAACGGACGTGCCGGCGCTCGTCAAAGGACAGTCCGTGCTCAGTCGCCGCGCGGTCAAGTCGTCGCAAACAATCCCTCGATACCAGGTCCCCTTCGTCTCGTCGGCAGTTGCTTTCTCTTGCAAAGTACTTTAGTCTCAGGGCCGGAGCGAGGAGGAGAGGAAGAAGTCGTGCCGCGCGGATAGCGATCACCATCATTGTTCTCGCGAGCGTGGGCTTCTGGTTCGCGGCGGCGCCGATCGCACGCTTCGGGGACGCCTGGCTCTTCCGGCGCGACTTCGCGCGCATGCGTGCGAAGTACGAGCGCATCGAGGAGCTTCGAAGCTGGTGGTTGGTCGGGACGCGAGCGCATCCACATATTCCCTCGATGACTGACAACGACACGTCCACTGCGGCGCAACAGGCTGTCGACCGACGCTACGCCTCAATGTCGTTCGCCGAAAAGGCCGAGCGGCTGCGTGCGGTGACACGCGCGGCGAATCAGATGGCCTTGGCCGGACTGCGCTTGCGTCATCCCGCCGCCGGGGAGGGCGAGCTTCTGCTCCGCCTTGCGAGACTCCGGCTCGGTGATGATCTCGTGAAGCGCGTGTACGGTGACGGCTCGGACGAATGACACCAGGAGCGCTTCCAGATCCACTTGCCGTTGCGCTGTTCGTCGGGCGGCTGCTCGAGAAGCTTCGCGCGACGTATCTCGTGGGCGGATCGTTTGCAAGCTCGCTTCATGGAGAGCCGCGGTCGACCAATGACGTGGACATCGTGGCGGACCTCGATCCGGCAACGGCCGGTTCATTCGTCGATTCCCTCGGGCAGGCTTTCTACGCCGACGCCTCAGCGGCAATCGAGGCGGCCCAGTCGGGCACCTCGTTCAATATCGTTCACATCGAGACGGCAGTAAAAGTGGACATCTTCGTCGCCGGAGCGGATCCCTTCGATCGGGCGAGATTGCAGCGGCGCCAGCGCGTCGCCATTGATGCGCGGAACGGCAAGGACGCGATCTACGTCGACACAGCGGAAGACGTCGTGCTGCGGAAGCTCGAGTGGTATCGCCGTGGCGGTGAGACGTCGGAGCGGCAGTGGCGCGACGTGGTGGCCGTACTTCGCGTACAGCATGACCTGGACGACGCTCATCTGCGCACATGGGCCGAGCGCCTTGGCATCGCTGACTTGCTCATTCGAGCACGCGCGGAGGCGAAAGGGCGATAGCGCCCGACGAACTAGATTCCGGATATGGAGCGGTTGGGCCTCGCCTGGGTTCTCGTCGACGGACGACCGCGCTGCGTCTCCGAGTTCGCGGCGCTGCCGCCGCGCCGGCGTCCGCCCGCCTCCTGCCCGCAGTGCGGTCGCCGGCTCACCCTCAAGCTCGGACGCATTCGACGGCATCACGCCGCGCATGCGCCTAACGATCGATGTAGCGCCACACAGCCCGAGACGGCGCTTCACCTCGACACCAAGCTGTATCTCGCCGCACAGCTTCAGTCGGTGCTCGCGAGCGATCCCACGCTCGTGATCCGCCAACGCTGCGAGGGCACGCCGCTCGAGAGTTGCGGCGCAGCGCGGGAGGAACGTTGGGCGACTGGTTGGGACGAGGTCGTCGTCGAAGTCGGCGTCGTGGCGGAGGGTGAAGTGCGGTTACGACCCGACATTCTTCTCCGCAAGAACGGCGTGGCGATCGCCGCCATCGAAGTGCTCGTCTCGCATCGTGTGCCTGACGAGAAGGCTGAGGCGCTCGACAGCGCCGGTCTGCCATGGATCGAGGTCCATGCCGGCGCGGAGTTGATCGAGGGTGATAGGGCCTGGCGCGCGCATCGCGCGTTACCCATCGCACGTTTGGGTCTCCGCGGCACCACTTCGCGAACGTGGCGGTGCGACGAGCACCTACGGCGATCGCGACGCCTGCGCGCCGCACGTGTCGTGGACATTTATCGCGAAGGCGGCGTTCGTGATCGCGTGATCTATCGCCTGGACGAGCAGGTCGTCGAGGGTGTGGTGACCGCGCTCGTGCTGAGTCGCGACGGCCGTGAGGTCGCGAGCCGTCCGTGCGACAAGAAACCGTCAGCTCAGCGAGAAGCCTGGCGTGCGCTACGCATCGCGTTCACGGACCACGTCCGGGGCATGCTCGGCGACGGCGAGGCGTTCGCGGATAGTCCGATGCGCTGGGCTTCCGGCGACGCCGCGACGAATCTCATCGAGGAATCACTCTATGACGTGCAGCCCGGCGACGGGACTCCTCTCGCGACGCGCTATCCGCGGCGCTGGTACTTCACGCGCGACCGCGGCCGCTGGTTCCTGCCGGCGGACATGCGCGGCGTGCGCTGGGATCGGCCGGAGCAGGATGCATTCGCCGCGCATCCAGCGTGGGCCGCTAGCCGCGCGGTCGTGCGTGAGCGTCCGGTTCCGGAGTATGCATGGGAGGGTGTCAAATTCGCGCGCCGGCCGTCGCCAGCGGCTTTCGACGCGTCCCACTCTACGCCGCCTAACGGTCCCATTGCGGCGGTAGTCGAGTGCGAGGTTGCCGGGCAACCGCCGCGCGCGCTCGTTGTCCTCATCGCGGCGGTCGAGGACGATGTTGTACGAGCGATCGACCGCTCGCTCGAGGCCAGGCAGGTCGAACATCTCTGGCTGTCGCACCCCATGGACTGGGCTGGTTCGCGCGCGGATCTGGCGTGGGCGGCCGCTGGGCGCGATGCGCGTGGCCGCGACGTGGTGGTGGTCGATGGCGTTGGCGTCTTTCGCGCCAGCGCATTCGTGGAAGCCTTTCGCCGCGGAGACGCGAAGGTGCGTCCGGACGCCGTGAGAGCGCGAATGGCGGAGAGGGTCGCAGCCTTGCGTGGCGCCCGTTAGGCGCGGCACGGCCATGTGATTCGGTCTCTTATCGGGAGCGGAGGCGCGTCCCTCGCGATGGATTCGCCAATCGAAGGCCTCCCTTGACATTCGGCCGGGCATTTATCGGTGATTGACAGTTGGTTGTGATAATGCTTCCGGCTGGCCCCGGCCACCAATGTCGGCGGATCAGAGATTTCTCGAAGGGACGATGAAATGCTCGGGGTGTGGGCACAGTTACGAGCGCCGATGGTTCGAACAGCGTGAGCTATTCTGAACGGCAAGACAGAGGCGAGGATGGAGATGGCTCCTGAGCGTCATCGCACCGGCGAAAGATCGCGACGTCGAAAGCCAGTCCAGGCCCGAGAGGTCAGGGTCGCCGCGGCAGGCGTGAGATAAGAAGCGATTTCAGACTTGATTCTCGCCACCTCCCTGCCCCTCATTCCTCAGCCGCCAATAGCGTTCGTTCGAGTCTGATGAGACGTCATCGAGGCTCCTGTCGATTTTGACCAGCCTCGTTCGATGTGTTAAATCGGATCACTCGAACACGAGGAACCCGTCGATGGTTGCCAGGAAATCACGCTCGAAGGCGAAGAACGCTCGCCCAACCACGGTGCCCGCCTACCTGGCCTCGCTCACTCCGGAAAAACGGGCGGTGATCGAAGAGGCCCGCGTCTTCGTCCACAAGCACATCCCCAAGGGATACGCAGAATTCATGAACTGGGGCGTGATCAATTGGGGGATCCCGCTCGAAGAGTTCGCGAACACGTACAACGGTCAGCCGCTCTGCTACGTGGCCCTCGGCGCACAGAAGAACTACAACTCGCTCTACCTCATGGGCGCGTACGACGGCTCGAACGGCAAGTACACAACGCCGTTCTCCCAGAAGCTGCTCGTCGACGCATTCAAGAAGGCCGGGAAGCGGCTCGACATGGGGAAGTGCTGTCTCCATTTCAAGTCGCTCGATGATCTCGAGCTCACGTCCGTGGCGAAGGTGATCGCGATGTCGACGCCGACCCAGTACCTCGCGTACTACAAGCGCGTGAAGGGACTCGAGTAGCGCGCTGCGCATCATGCATCGCGCTTTCCTGATCGCTCATCGCTGGCTCGCACTCGTCGTCGCGCTCTTTCTCGCGGTCGTCGCGGTGAGCGGCGGACTGCTTGTCTTCGAAGGGCCCGTCAGCCGCGCGCGACAGCCACACGTGGTGCCGGCGGGCTCTCGGTTGCCGCTCGACACGCTCGTGCAGCGCGCCCGTGCCAAGGCGGGCCGCGGCGATGTGGAGGCGATGGTCCTGGGCGATTCGCCCGATGTCGCGTGGGACGTCGGCTTTTCTGAGACCGATGTCCTGGTCGATCCATACACCGGTGCGATCCTAACGAGTCCGCCAGGACCCGATCCGCTGGTGGCGTTCATGCGGAAGGTGCACCTCCTCCACACACGACTCCTCGGCGGCCGAGTTGGCAATGCGATTGTCGTTGCGGTGACCTTCGTTGCTCTCTTCCTCGTGCTCAGCGGCGTGATCATCTGGTGGCGGGACAAGATCTGGCGCGTGAACAGGGCCGCTTCGTGGAAACGCACCAACTTCGATCTCCACCACTCGCTAGGCATCTTTTCGGCGGTGGTCTTGCTCATCATCACGTCCACCGGCCTCTGGGTTCATTATGGGACCGTCGATGAGTGGATGCGAAAGTTGAACAGCTCGGCGACGCGTCCCATTCCGTCGCAGCCGGCTGCCGCACCTGGGACACCAGTGCTGTCTCTGGATTCCATCGCGACCGCGGCACGAGCAGCGGTTCCCGGTGCCTCGATCATGAACATTCAGCTGCCGCCCGGGCCGAAGCGTCCGGCGATGGTGCAGCTCAAGTACCCGGAGGACCACACGCCCGCGGGACGCAGCCGAGTGTTCGTCGACAAGTACCGCGGGACGGTGCTGCTGGCGATGAGTACACGGACCGCGCAGGCCGGGCAGCACATGATCGACATCAAGCGATCCTTGCACACGGGTGATATCTACGGCCTGCCGACGCAGATTCTCTGGATGCTTGGCGCGCTTGTTCTCGCCGCGCAGGCGGTCACGGGCGTGTTGATGTGGTGGAACGCGAAGCGGAGACTCGTTTAGCCGTCGCCGAGGAGGTAGTGTATGGCTATGGCCATCAGCGTTCCACGGTACACGCTCGCCGACCTCGAACGGTTCCCCGACGACGGGAATCGGTACGAGTTGCTGGACGGGGTCCTGATCGTGACCCCGGCTCCGTCGAACGCGCATCAGGTCATCGTGAGTCGACTGCAGTTACCCCTGATGCAGGCGGTGATGGTGCCGGGCCGCGGTCAGGTCGTAGGGCCGGGAGCCATCACGCTTCCCCCGAACACACAACTGCAGCCCGACATTCTCGTTTACCCTGCGCGTTACGCCATCGACGCGAAGTGGCAAGAGATCGAGGAGCACTGGCTCGCGGTGGAGGTGTTGAGCCGATCGTCGCGCGTGTACGATCGCGAGATCAAGCGCGACGCCTACTTCGCCCTCGGCGTGCAGGAGGTGTGGCTCGTGGATCGCTGGAGCAAACAGGTAGAAGTTTCGCGCAGCCGTGGACCCGGGACGACCACCGATGATGTGCTGCACTGGCACACTCCGACACACGGCGTCGAAGTCGCGATTCTTCTGACAGAAGTGTTTGCTGGACTCTAGCTAGGCCCCGCATTGCGTCACATGATGATCGGCGCGCCACAGACATGATCGCAGATTTCGATTCGGTGCGTTCCACATTCGCGCTTCGCGGCCGCTGGCGTCGACTTCACTCGGCCGCGTCCTCCCTCTGACAGACACGCCAATGTCCGACCATCTCTCCCGCCGAACCTTCGCCAAACTCGCGGGTGTCGCCGCACTCGGCGCCGCGAACGTTCCTCTCGTCGCGCAGGCGGCACACGCCGCCGAGGCAACGACGCTTCCGCCGCCATCGGAGCGCTCGTTCCCGACCGGCTTTCTCTGGGGGACCGCGACCGCGTCCTATCAGGTCGAGGGCGCCGTCGCCGAAGACGGACGCGGGCCGTCGATCTGGGACACCTTCTCGCATACGCCCGGCAAGGTCGCCAACAACGCTACCGGTGACGTCGCCGACGACCACTACCATCGCTACA